>JAFSTC010000110.1 GCA_017450705.1 Lentisphaeria bacterium
GATGCCCGAGGTATACGCGGACCAATTCGTTCCGTCGAGACTGTACTCTTTCTGCGCGGAATCGTTGCTGAAAGTCGCAGTTACCGTCACGTTCTGATTGGTGGGAGCGGTGACGTCGGCGGCCGCGGTCGGCGCATCGGGCGGGACGGCATCGATCGTCGCGACCAGCGACAGCGTGCCGTTTTCACTGATGAGCGAATAGATGCGCTCGTCGGAAATGAATTCTCCTCCGACCGTGACAGAGCCGAGTTCATTGCCCGCATCGGTTACGACCGTAATGGTTCCGGTAAAACCCGCCGCACCGTCGGCGAGAGCGTAGACACCGCAGGCCTGAGAGGCGGAGACGGTGACTGTGAAATCCGGCATCCCGCGAACACAGGCAAAGTTTGTGACGAGAGCCGCATTTCCGGGAACGGCGAGGCTCGAAATATCGAAGTCGATGATGCCGCCGGAATAAGCCGACACAACGGCACCGGAGACAAGGTTGAGCCGTCCGGTAACTTTGCCGCCGCTGGAAACGTATATTTTGCCGCCGGAACATACGGTCGCATCGATGACCGAAGCCCCGGAGGAAATGAACGTGCTGCCTCGGGAAGCGACCTCGGTAGCAACGGCCGTACCGCCGGTGCAAACGTACATCCTGCCGCCGGAGCCGACGGTGGTGCTGTTGACCGAGCCCCCGCTGATATCCAGGTTGCCGCGATGATTGCCGTCGCCGCTGACGATGGTATTGTTTGCCGTGCCGCCGTCGGAGACGATCATGAAGCCGCCATTGACTGTGGTGTTGTTTGCCGTGCCGCCGCCGATATGCAGATTGCCGCGATAATCACTGCCGGCATTGACGATGGTATTGTTTGCCGTGCCGCCGCCGGAAACGATCATGCTGCCGCCGGAATGGACAGTGGTACTGACCGCCGTGCCGCCGCTGGAGACAGTCATACTGCCTTCGGAATTGACGGCGGCGAAGTCTGCGGTGCCGCCGCTGGAGACAGTCATGCTGCCGCTCCAGTTGATGCTGGCGGAGTTTGCCGTGCCTTCGACACTCAGAATGCCTCGGTCATTGACGATGGCGTTGTTTGTGATGCCGCCGCCGGAGACCCACAAACAGCCGGAGAAATTGACGGTGATGGAGTCTGCGGTGCCGCCGCTGGAGACATACGTACTGCCCTCGGAATTGACGGTGGTACCGTTAGCGGAACCGCCGCTGTAGATATGCAGATAACCCTTGGAGTTGACGGTGGTGCCGACCGCGGTCGTTCCGGAGTGCACCGTGGCGGATCCGGAAGACAGCATCAGTCCGGAAAAGGTGTTGGACGCAAAGGTGGCATCTGCGCCGTCGACCGGGGAGACGTATCCCCCGTTCTCTACTATGCCCGTTGCGGTGCCGCCGCTCCGGACAAGCAGCCAGCCGCCGGAATTGACGGTGGTGGCGTTTGCCGTGCCGGAGCTTTCGACATACAGAGAACCGCCGGAATTGAGGGTGGTGGCGTTTGCCGTGCCGCCGCCGGAGACAGTCATGCTGCCGCCGGAATTGACGGTGGTGCTGTTGCCCGTGCCGGAGCTTTCGACATACAGAGAACCGCCGAAATTGATTGTGGTGCTGTTTGCGGTGCCGCCGCCGACCGACATATGGCCCCAGTTATTGATTGTGGTGCTGTTTGCGGTGCCGCCGCTGTAAACAGCCATACTGCCATCGGCATTGACGATCGTTCCGACCGCGGTCGTTCCGGAGTGCACCGTGGCGGCTCCGGAAGACAGCGTCAGTCCGGAGAAGGTGTTGGGCGCAAAGGTGACATTCGCGCCATCGGCGACCTCGACATATCCCCCGTTCTCCACGATGCCCGTCGCCGTGCCGGAGCTTTCGATATACATCTTGGCGTAGGAATTGACGGTGGTACTGTCGGCCATGACGCCGTTGGAGACCGTCATGCTGCCGCCGGAGTTGACTGTGGTGCTGTTGATCGTGCCGGAGCTTTCGACATACAGAGAACCGCCGGAATTGAGGGTGGTGGCGTTTGCGGTGCCGCCGCTGGAGACCGTCATGCTGCCATCGAAATTGACGGTGGTGGCGTTGGCCATGCCGCCGCTGGAGACCGTCATGCTGCCATCGGAATTGACGGTGGTGGCGTTGACCGTGCCGCCGCTGGAGACGTACATCAAGCCGCCGGAGCTGACGGTGGTGCTGTCGGCCGTACCGCCGCGGTAAACAGTCATACTACCATCGGCATTGACGACGGTGGCGTTGGCCGTGCCGTGGCCTTGGACCGACATGCCGCCGCTGTAGACATACATACTGCCGCCGGAATTGACGGTGGTGCTGTCTGCCGTACCGCCGTCGACATAGATATAGCCGAAGGCATTGAGGATTGCGCGGTTTGCGGTGCCGCCGAAGACGAACATGCTGCCGCCGGAATTGACGGTGGTGTCGTTAGCTATGCCGTCGGAGAAAACAACCATACTGCCTTCGGCATTGACGATGGTGTCATTTGCGGTGCCGCCGCTGTAAACATCCATAGAACCATTGATGACGTTGCTGACAGCGGTCGTTCCGGAGTGCACCGTGGCGACAATAAAACGGGACAGGATCAGCCCGCTGAAGGTATTGGGAGCAAAGGTGACATTGGCATCACCGAAGACGTAAACCCATCCCCCGTTCTCCACAGTGGCCGTTGCCGTACCGTTGCCGGAGACATACATGGAGCCGCCGGGATAGACCGTTGTACTGTCAGCCGTGCCGCCGCTGGAAATCCTCATCCAGCCATCGCTGCCGACGGTGGTACTGTTGGCGGTACCGCCGCTGGAAATGTTCATAAAGGCAGAGATCCCGGAGACAACGGTGTTGTTGGCGACACCGCCGGAAACCTCCAAGCAGCCGGAGGAATTGACGGTGGTGTCGTTGCCGGTGCCGCCGCTGTAGACACACAGATAACCGCCAGAGTTGACGGTGGTGCCGACCGCGGTCGTTCCGGAGTGTACCGTGGCGGATCCGGAAGACAACATCAGTCCGGAAAAGGCGTTGGGAGCAAAGGTGACATCGGCTCCGTCGACGAAATGGACACGTCCCCCGTTCTCCATGATCGCCGTCGCCTTGCCAGCGCTGGCAACATACATAAAGCCGCTGGAATTGACGGTGGTGGAGTTGGCCGTGCCGTTGCTGTAGACATCCAGACCGCCGCCGGAATTGACGGTGGTGGAGTTGGCCGTGCCGTCGGTGTAAACAGTCAGAGTGCCGCCGTCATTGAGGGTGGTGCCGTTGGCCGTGCCGTGGCTAAAGACTTGCATAACACCGTATCCGTTTACGGTGGTATCATTGGCCGTGCCGTGGCTGTAGACATACAGACTGCCGCGGCGGTTGACGGTGGTACCGTTGGCTGTGGCACCGCTGTAGACCTGCATATAGCCGTTGGAATTGACGGTGGTATCATTGGCCGTGCCGTTGCTGTAGACCAACAGAACGCCGAGGGAATTGACGGTGGTGCCGTTGGCCGTGCCGCCGTCGTAGACATTCATGTAAAGATTCTTATTATCGCCAGTAAGAGTGACACTAGTGGAGGTCACGCCGCCGGAAACATCAATGCTCATTTTTCTCTATCGTCCTTTTTCAATGTGTCCGATTGTCATCCGTACTCCCGAGTGAGAGGAATCCACCCTCTCTATATATTTTCATTCGCGAAAGAAGCGGTTTCTTTCACGTTTCTCGCCGCTCTTCAGAAAAAATCGAAATTTTTTTGAAGGACAACCGCTGCGCAGATGAGGTATGAGGTATGAGGTATGAGGTCAAACCGGCCTTTCGCGCAGTCATGAAACGCGGAGCGCCGTGAGGTGCGAGCAGCCGAACGTCGGCACCGGTGCAACTGTGTCTTCTGCTGACGCACGAGGCGCAGGAAGGCCGTACACCCCTGCGGCTCCCCGAAGGGCAAGCCGCAGCTATACGCCGGCGGGTGCAACCCGTGACGGAGCGCGGGGCCCCCGAAAAGTACCCGAAGCCCCGGCGGAGCCGGGGTGAGCCGCCTCAAACGGCGGCGAAGGCAACTTTTTGGGGAGTCGAGGTATGAGGTGAAAGAGACGAGACGAAGACGGCATCTCGCGGCTTTCACAGTATCCGCAGTATCCCCGGTCCCTCCTCCGCCAAGGATCCTGCGGCAAATTTTACGGAACGGGCCGGACGGACGGTCGCCCGTCCGGCCCGTTGGACCTATTGACTTATCAGGACCTGTGCCGGCCCGTCAGGCCTGGTTGCCCGCGGTTCTTCCGGCACCGGTCTGCCGGAGACCGTTACTTTTTTTCTTCCTTCGCCGGCTTGAAGGTCGGGATCTTCTTGATCGTGGCAATGACCTGTTCGGGAGAGATCAGCCGCGTGCACTCGAACTGGCGCTCGTCGCCCTTGTGCCGGGGACACCACAGGAAATCGAAGTGGTCGAAGTTCTCGCGCATATCGTTCCAACAGGAGTGACAGGTGTGGTAGTTGATGATCCTGTAAGGCGTGTGGAATTCGTTCGTGGGATGGGTGAAGCCCGAGATCATCACCACGGGGACCTTGCATCCCCAGGCCACCCACGAAAGTCCGCTGGAGAGCCCGATGAAGAAGTCGGCGTCCTTGATGAGATTCACGCGCTCCTGCAGAGGAATGTCCCCCGTGAAATCCTCCGCGCCGTAGGGGATGTAGTTCCAGTTGAGCCCGATGCCGTGGACTTTTTCCTTGTCGATGCACAGAACTCTGTAACCGTTGTCCTTGAGGAATTTAACGACCGTGAGCCAGCCGAAGGGATTGTTCCAGTATTTGGCCTGACTTGAGCTCTGGGCCGCGATGCAGACGTATTTCTCCTTGATCTTGCGCGGAGCGGAGAGATTGAAGCGCGGGGGCAGATCGTTGAGATCGTCTCCGTCCAGACCGAGGATGTACCCCGCCGTGCGGTGCAGTCCGATATAGCGGAAGTCGATGGGCTGATTGTCCACGTCGCCCCGGAAAAAGAGCCCCATATAGTAGGAGGCGTAGGGCCGGTACTTGACCGTGTCCTCCGGCGCGATGAAGGTGATGTTCGGATACTGATCCTTCACGAGGGTGGCGATCCAGGGCGTCATCACGCAGATGAGCCTGCACTTGTGCTTGAGCTGGAAACGCTCCACGTAACTGAACCAGCCGACGGAGTCGCCGATGGTCCCCACGGGCAGCTGCACCATGACTTCCTTGTTCTCCAGATCCATGTCGTGTTCGAAAATAGGCTTGTTGTTTCCCTTTTCATGGATGATGAGGCGGAATTTGATGTAGAACTTCTTGACCGAAGTGATGAACGCTCCGGGCTGGGTGTCGCTGCTGTAGAGGATCACGCCCGTGTCGACGTCGAGGAACGTGACGTGATAGATCTTGTCGTTGCGGGGAAAGAGGATGCGGATCCCGTGATTGAAATCGAACTTGATCCCCTCCACGGCGTCCAGCACGGGGATCTGGGGGATCTCGCCGTAGATGGATTTCTGCGCGCCTTCGGGACGCTTCTGCCCGGGAGCAAGATCCGGATCGCCCGTCGATTTGGCGGAAATTTCCGGAGCGGCCGCAGGCTGCTGCGGAAGGGCGTTGATGGTACAGTTTCCGGCGGCGGGCCCGACTTCGGGTTTTATGGTGAAGTCCTGCATGAGTAAAATTCCTTCTCCGTTGATTTGTAAGGTTTTTCGCGTTTCCCGGATATGCCGGACACATGCGCAAAAATCCCGGCGATATCAAAGTAATATAGACACCCGAGAGGCGGAAGTCAAATTGAAACGTAAAAAAAACACGATTTTTGCGACGGCGGCAGAACACGGGAACGATGTCGGGGACCGCGGCGGATCAGCGCTCTTTCACAGACTGCGGAGTTTTTCCTCGCGGAGCCGGGCAATGTACTCGTCGCCGTAGAGAGAACGCATCAGATCGATGTTGAAAGCGTAGAAAAGTTCGGCGTCGGGCCGCGTGATCATCTGCCCCATGGCCAGTTCGGCGATCAGACGGCGCTTCTCCCTGTCCTGAGCGTAGATGGAGAGGTAGCGGATGAGCGTCCGGGGAGAGAGCTCGCTGAATTTCTTCTGCCCGAACTCCTCGGTGTAGTCCGCGCCGATCAGCGAAACCAGATTGGGCGGAAGGGTCTTCAACCCGAAATCCCGCAGAAAATCCTCGATCATCTCGGTGCAGCGCAGTTCGTCGAAAACGGGATAACTCACCTTGCGGCCCCGGGAGAGGATGCTCGCAGGAAACTCGAAATTGGAGGAGAGCACAGGCATGATGTTCCCGGGCAGGGAAAAGGCGCCGCCCACGTTGGTCCGGAAATTGTACCAGTCCACATTGCGGGGATCGATGTCGTCGAAGAAGATGATGAACTTGTGATCGGGCCGCCTGGCCAGAGGGGCGATGAGATCGTCCCATGCCCGCTCCAGAGCTTCCGGCTCCGGCAGGATCAGCACAGTGTTTTCCGCGGCCATGGCGTAGGAGACCGTCATGCTGGTCTTGCCGTAACCGGGCAGACTGTAGACCAGAAGGGGGATATT
The DNA here is from genome assembly GCA_017450705.1 of Lentisphaeria bacterium. Taxonomy (GTDB): domain Bacteria; phylum Verrucomicrobiota; class Lentisphaeria; order Victivallales; family Victivallaceae; genus UBA1784. The sequence continues at coordinate 6,517 of JAFSTC010000110.1, forward strand.
CGTCCGGCCAAGGGAAAAATCCCTGAAATGATCCTGAAAGATCGCCCGGACGCCGTGGAACCCGAAAAAGGATCCCAGCGGCTTGGCGGAATTCAGCTCCGATGCGATCAGCTGCCCGTTGACCCATTTGAAGACCCGGTCCGTCCGGAACCTGTCCCGCGCCGTCAAGGCGGAAGCCGCCGCTTCGAAACAGGAGGCGTCATCGAAGGAGGGCAGCCCCGAAAAAAGCGCCGCCGCCGAGGGGAGCAGCCGGGACTTTTCTTCCTCCGGAAGACAGGACGGCAGGGTCTTCAGGACCGAAGTCACTTTCAGAACGGCGTCGATCAGAAACCTGGGCGTCCCCTCCGGACAGCCGAGATCGGCGGGAAGGACGCGATGCCTCACCACCGCCTCGAACATCTCCTCAAGCAGGATCTTTTCGACATTCGCCGCGCCGAACTCCAGCTCCAGCGCGTTGATGTAATCGACACAGGCCGCCGGCCGGACCGCCGGCCCCGCCGGAGCCGTTCCCGCGGCTCTGTCGAGCACACCCGCGATCAGAGAAAAGAAACGGCCGGGAGGCAGGGACAATCCTCCCGCATCGTCGGGGGTCGAAAACAGCGTATCCAAAGCCGCGCGGGCGGCGGCAGAACCGGTCTTCATGACAGATAGATCTCTCTCAAGCGCGTTTTGGGATCCGCTCCGGGCAGAATGGGATCCTTGAGGCCGATGGGATTCGCCGGAAACGGCCGGGAGGGATCGATCCCGCAGCGCTCGTACAGACTGCCGAGCAGATCCACGGGCGTCACGGGCCGCGACACGACGTGCTCGCCTGTGGCGTCGGAGGCACCGACGACTTTTCCGCCGGCAAAACCTCCCCCCGCCACCATGGCGCTGAAACAGGGGCAGTAGTGATTGCGTCCGCCCTGCCACGGGGCGTCCCAATCCACCTTGGGCGTCCTTCCGAACTCGCCGCTCCACCAGACGATGGTCTGGTCGAAGAGCCCGCGCTCCTGAAGATCGGTCAGCAGGGCGTGAACGGCCTTGTCCATCTCGGGCATGATCCGGTTGAGCGTCTCGAAATGCCGCTTGTGAGTGTCCCAGCCGGAGGCGTTGATCGTAACATAGGGCACGCCCGCCTCGACCAGCCTTCTGGCGCACAGGCAGGACTGACCGAATTTATTCATCCCGTAACGCTTGCGCATTTCCTCCGTCTCCTTCGAGAGATCGAAGACTTCCGCGGCCTTGCCGAAGAGGATGTTTTTTGCCTCCTCCCCCGCCCGGGAAAACTTGACGGTCTCGGGATGGGCCTCAGCTCCGGCGGAAAGGGTGTCCAGGCGGTCGAGGAGCGCGAACTTCTTCCGCATTTGAGAAGCGGTGACGCCGCCCACGGGCGTGTAACCGTCCACCTGGAACTGGCTCGCGGCGGGATTCCCGCTGGTGGCGAAAGGCGCATACCTGTCGCCGAGGAACCCGCACTCGGAAAAACGGCCCTTCGTGGTCGTGAGCGCCACGTACGCGGGCAGATTGTGCTTAACGTTGCCGCCGTTGAGCATGGCCAGCATGGCGCCGATGGCGGGAAAGATGACGCCGCCGCCGGGTTTTCTGCCGGTCTGCATGAGATAGGTCGCCGTTTCATGGCCGAAGAAGGGATGGGTCATGCTGCGGATGATAGAGTATTTGTCGGCGATCTTCGCCATCTCCGGCATGTAATCGCTGAGGAATATGCCGTCCACGTTGGTCGGGATCGCGCCGTGGCCGCCATTGTAGTCCCGCGACGCATCGGGCTTGGGATCGAAGGACTCCAGATGGGAGGGGCCGCCCCAAATCCACAATTCGATGACGGACCTGGCGCGGCCGGATGTCCGGCTCCGGGCCGGCGTCTCCAGCCCGGCAAACGCGGGACTGGCCTTGACAACGCTCCCCAGCACACCGAGTGTCAGCGCCCTCTTGAGAAACTCACGTCTTTTCATGCCCCTGCCCTCCTTCCTCGAAAAAAAACTCCGGTTCGGGAGAAATATAATTCATCTTTCCGATTTAAGCAACCCCCGAATCGAAGCGGAGGGCAAAAATTTTTCAAAAACTTCCGTTTCCCCGGGGAAAAGCGGCGCCGTCGGATCCACGGGACGTGCTTTCGAGGCGGAGCGATAAATGTGCAAAGAACGCTTTTCCGGCTTGAATTGAAGACGTTTGTCGAGTATATTATCGGATGATTGTATTGTTGTGACGTAATAAAATAAGGAATAAATTAGGAGCCGACGCAGAAGAATGTTTGAAAGTCTGAGCGACAAACTGCACGACGTGTTCAAAAAGCTCCGCGGGGAAACGCGGCTTTCCGAACAGAACATCGCCGACGCGATGCGGGAGATACGTCTCGCCCTCATCGACGCCGACGTCAACATCGAAACGGCAACGGAATTCGTCAATTCAGCCAGGGAAAAGTGCATCGGCCAGGAGGTCGTGAAAAGCGTCACCCCCGCCCAGCAGGTGGTCAAGATCGTCAACGATCAGCTGATCGAACTCCTCGGCGGCGATGCGGCTGAACTGAATATGACGAAAAAGCCCGCCGTCATCATGCTGGTGGGGCTCCACGGCAGCGGCAAGACCACCACCGCGGGAAAACTTGCCCTGAAACTCCGCCGGGACGGCAAAAAGGTCCTGCTGGTCGCGGGCGACGTCTACCGCCCGGCCGCCATCGACCAGCTGGCCATCATCGGAGAAGAGATCAACGTGCCGGTCCACGTGGAGCGGACCAGCGTCAACGTCGCGGCCATCGCGCTCAACGCCGTGGAACAGGCCGCGCAGTCCGGCTTCGACGCCGTCATCATCGATACCGCGGGCCGGCTGCAGATCGACGAGACCATGGTCCAGGAGCTCGTCCGCATCCGTCAGGCCGTCCATCCCGACGACGTGCTCCTCGTGGCGGACGCGGCGCTGGGCCAGGAAGCCGTTTCGGTCGCGGAGCATTTCCACAAGGCCCTCGATCTCACGGGATTCATCCTCACCAAACTCGACGGCGACGCCCGTGGCGGCGCGGCGCTCTCCATCAGACGCGTCACCGGCGTTCCCGTCAAGTTCGTCGGTATGGGCGAAAAACTCGACAGTCTCGAAGTCTTCTACCCCGACCGCATGGCCAGCCGCATCCTGGGCATGGGCGATGTGGTCTCTCTCGTCGAAAAGGCCGCGGCCGAGATCGACGAGGAGGAGGCGAAAGCCCTTCAGGCGAAACTGCGCAAAAACAAATTCGACTACAACGACTTCCTCTCGCAGCTGAAGCAGATCACGCGGCTCGGCGGCATGGAGAGCATCCTCAAATTCCTCCCCGGCGGCCGGCAGATGGCGGACGCCCTCTCCTCCGTGGACAAACGCCAGTTCAACCGGCTGGAGGCGATCATCCTCTCCATGACGAAGGAGGAGCGCGCGAATCCGGATCTGCTGGACTTCTCCCGGCGCAAGAGGATCGCCCGGGGCGCCGGCGTCTCCGTCGAAATGGTCGGCGGACTGGTCAAACAGTTCGACGGCATGCGCAAGATGATGCGCAAAAACGGTCTGCTCGGCCGGCTTCTCGCCGGAGATCAGATGCCCGAGAACTCCGTCGGCATGAACGGCTTTTTCGGCGGCGCTCCCGCGCCCCAGAGCCGCAAGGAGCATGACAAGAAGAAGCGTCTGGCCAAGCTCGCCCGGAAGGAACGCCAGAAACAGCGCAAACGCAGAAAGTAGTTGTTTCCATGCTGAGTTTCATCATTTCCGCCATCGCGGCATGCGCCCTCGGGTACGTCGTCCACCTCGACCACGGTCCCTCGTGGGGAGCCGTTTCCGGCGTCGTCGTGTTCATGCTGGTCCAGCTGGGGATCTCTCTGATCCTGCGCAGATACGTCAACCGTCAGCAGCAGGTCGTCCAGAACATCCTGATCAAAGGGCAGAACGATATCAACCGGCAGATCGCCCTGTTCCAGCGCAGGAATCCCGGCAGCGAGCGGGCGGCGCGGCAGATCCTCGAAAAGATCCAGAACGGCGCGGCCTCGGACGCCCTCGCCGCGACGGACGGGTTCAAAAAGTTCTACATCTGGAATTTCATGCTCAAAAGGCAGATCAACAGCATGAAGATGCTGCTGCTTTTCCAGCTCGGGGATTACAAGGCGGTGGATGAACTTCTTCCCCGCTGCCTGCTCATGGATCAGCAGGCGATCGCCATAAAGCTGGTACGCATGTACAAAAACGGCGACGCGGGTCTGGACCGTTTCTACCGGAGAAAATGCGCCCGCTTCAAAGGCGACGCGCTGGCGTTTCTGGCCTCCGTCTACGCGTGGATGCTGCTGAAACAGGGGAAGGAGGAGGAAGCGAGGAACATCCTGCTCGCCGCAAAGAAGAAAACGGATCACCCCGTCCTCGTGGAGAACGAGGAACGCCTCGCCAACAAAAAGGCGAAACAATACAGCAACGCCGGATTCGGCGACATCTGGTATTCGCTTGGCCTCGAAGAATACAAAGTCAAGCCTCAACGGCAGCGGATGGGACGTCCGTTCTGAAAGAACAGGGCCGGCGGATGAACGGAAACACTGACAGCAGGATACACGATTTTTTCAACGGAGTCGGCAGTTCCGTTCTCGACCCCGTGCTTTTCATCGGCACTGTCTCCCGCCAGTTCCCTTCGCTGTTCCGCAAACGGGGCCTGAGGAAACGCGAGCTTTTTTACTACCTCGATCTCTGCGGCGCGAAATCCATTCCCGTCGTGACGCTGATCTGTTTTCTGATGGGCGCCGTGCTCGGCATACAGGCCGCGCTGCAGATGCGAAAAGTGGGAACGGAGATATTCGTCGTCGATCTGGTGGGCTTCTCCGTGCTCAAGGAATTCGGTCCCCTGATGGTGGCCATGATCTCCACCGGCCGCGCGGCCAGCGCCTTCGCGGCGGAGATCGGGACAATGAAGGTCAACGAGGAGATCAGCGCGCTGGAAACAATGGGGATCAGTCCCGCGGCCTATCTCGTTTACCCGAAACTGCTGGCCATGCTCATCGCCATGCCCCTGCTCACGGTGTTCGGCGACGTGACGGGGATCGTCGGCGGCATGCTGGTCGGCCTCTCCGTGAACATACCTCTCCAGGCCTACTGGACCCGGACCGTGACGATCCTCGATCCCATAACGTTCCTTCTCGGCGCGGGCAAGACGGTCGTCTTCGCCGTACTGATCACCCTGGCCGGATGTTACTGCGGCTTCAAGGCCAGCAGCGATGCCCAGGGCGTCGGCAGGGGCGCGACGAGCGCGGTCGTCCTGTCGATCTTCCTTGTGGTCGTCGCCGACGCCGTGATCACCCTGTTGTATTCATTCATCGGATACTGAGGCGGATGATGAGCGAAGAACATGCAAAACTCGAAGTGAAGGACCTGGTCATCGGCTACGGGGACCGTGTCGTTCTGCAAAACCTGAATTTTCAAGTCGCCGCCGGTGAAATATTCTGCATCATGGGCGGTTCGGGGTGCGGCAAAAGCACCCTCCTGAAGCATATCATCGGGCTGTATCCCCCCAAGTCGGGGGACATCCTCTTCTCCGGCCGGAGCATCGTTCACGCAAGCACCGAGGAACGCCAGGCCATCATGCGGAGATTCGGCGTCACCTATCAGGGCGGCGCACTGTTCGGCTCCATGACCGTCGCGGAAAATGTGGCGCTGCCCCTGACCGAATACACGGACAAATCAAAAGAGGAGATCGCGGAGATCGTCCGGGAAAAACTCAAACTCGTCGATCTCGACGGCTTCGGGCAGTACATGCCTTCGGAACTCTCCGGAGGCATGTGCAAACGCGCCGGTCTGGCGCGGGCGCTGGCGCTGAATCCGGATCTGCTGTTCTTCGACGAACCCTCCGCCGGCCTTGACCCGATCACCTCGGCGGGCCTCGACCGTCTGATCCTCTCCCTGCGCGACCAGTTCAACGCGACGGTCATCGTCGTCACCCATGAGCTGGACAGCGTCTTCGCCATTGCGGACAGGGTCATCATGCTGGATAAAAACACCAAAACAATCGTCGCGGACGGCAGTCCGGAGGAGCTTCTGAACAACTCGGAAAACGAGTGGGTCCGCAGCTTCCTCGACAGGGACGGTCTCAAACGCCGGAAAAAAAAGGATGGTTTGATATGAACGAGCGTCAGCAGAATCTGCGTATCGGCATATTCGTCACGATCGGGCTGCTTCTGCTCGTCGCCGTGCTTTTTTACCTGGGACTGTCGGAGCTTTTCGTGACAAAAGTCAAGCTCTACACCTACTTTTCGGAGTCCGTTCAGGGTCTGACGGTGGGCTCCTCGGTCAAATACCGCGGCGTCCCCGTGGGATCGGTCTCGCAGCTCACCATCTCCATGGAATCGCAGAAGGTCTTCGTCATCATGGAGATCGAACCGAGGTACTTCGGCAAGTCCATGGGCAGGGACCGGCAGTCGGCCGTTTTCTTCAGACAGCTTAAAAAAGAGATCGAACAGGGACTGCGCTGCCGGATGGAATTCGCCGGGATCACCGGCATGAAATTCATCGATTTCGACTATTTTTCGCCTCCCGGCCCCCTGCCGGAGAAGGCCGGGACGGCGCATCCCGAATTGCCGGGCGTCCGCTACATCCCCTCCGTGCAGTCGACCATCAAGGACCTGAGCGGCGCCCTCTCCGGTTCCCTCGAGCGCCTGTCCCGCATCCGGTTCGAAGAGATCGCCAACGAACTTGAGCGTTCTCTGAGCCGGCTTTCGGAGATCCTCTCGGATCCGGCGATACGCTCCGCCATCGGGCGCATCAACGACGCCGCCGAAAATCTCGAAGTCAGCACCAGCACCGTCGCCCGGGTCTTTGACGAAAGACGGCTCACAAGGCTGCTGGACTCCCTCGAAAAGGATATGGAGGTCTTCAGGCTTCTCGGCGAACAACTCTCCGCCTACACCAAAGACATGAAGCTGCCGGAGAGCGCCGCCGCCTTCAGAGCGGCGCTGAGGAATCTCATCGAAAGCAAGGAGGATCTCGGCAGCAGCCTCTCGAAATTCAACCAGACGCTTGAGAGCATCCGGATGCTGACGGACTACCTGAGCACGGATCCCTCCTCGATCATCAAGGGCAAGAGAGAAATGCCGGTGGAGAAATAAGCGCATGGATTCCGTCTTCGAAGTAAAGGTCAAAAAACTGACGCAGACCGATCCCCGGTACAGCCGCGAGGCCTACCGGTTCGTCACGGACGCGGTGACTTTTTCCGTCAACCGGCTTGAGGCGCACCGCCATGTGACCGCCCGGGAACTCATGGCCGGGATCAGAGATTACGCCGTTCAGGAGTACGGCGCCCTGGCCCGCGAAGTCCTGGCCAGCTGGGGCATCACAACGGCCTCCGACGTCGGAGAGATCGTCTACAATCTCATCGGCGTCGAACTGCTTTCCGCGTCGCCGGGAGACAAACGAAGCGATTTCGACATCGATTTTCCTCCCGCTCCGCAGATCGGCGAAACGGCCCTGCCGAAAGCCCTCCCCGGAGTCCTGCCGAAAATCGACTGACGGCGTCAAAAACATGAAATTCTACGGTTCGACCCGCATCCGCCGCCTGCCCAACGGCGCGGAGATATATGTCCTCCCCCGCCCGGGGAGTTCCGCTATGGCGGAGTGCTGTATCAGGACCGGCAGCATCCACGAGGGCGAAGATCTCGGCTTCGGTTTGTCCCACTTCCTCGAACACATGCTGTTTCAGGGCTGCAGGGACTACCCCGGGACCGCAGCCGCGGACACACTGCAGGCCAACGGATGCAGCGTCAACGCCTACACGGCTTACGACAGGACCGTGTATCACGCCCAGGGGCCGGGGGAGAAGACGGGGATCATTCTCAAAGTCCTGACGGCCATGATCCGGCATCCTGAGCTCCCGGAGGAGAGATTCGCAGCCGAAAGAGAGGTCATCCTGCGGGAATACGACCTTTCCCGGGACGACCCGCTCCGCCGGCTCCAGGAGGAACTCTTTCTCCGGATGTTCGCGGGGCATCCCCTCGCCGTTCCGGTGATCGGGAAAAAAAGCATGATCGCACAGGTCACGGCGGAAAAGGCGCTGGCCTATCACGCGAGACGCTACACGCCGGGACGGTGCTTCTGGGTCGTGACGGGGAACGTCGACCCCGATGAGGTGTTCAGGATGCTGGAAGATCTGCTGGGCGACTGGGAGGAGAGCCGGCTGGAGGACCCCTGCGTCCCCGCGCCTCCCCTCCTCCCCGGGACGGAAGCGGGAACGGATATCGTCTTTCCGGACACGGTCTCCCGGCTTCTGATCGGAGCGCGTCTGCCCGACTGCCGCCGGGAGGATCTGCCGCCGGCGGATATCCTTTTCGGTCTTCTCGGGGCGGGAAAAGGCTCCCGTCTCACCAGAAAATTCGAAAGGGAGACCGGCCTGGCCCTGAGCATCCGGTCTTTCTGCTTTGCCCTGCCCGGGTACTGCGGCGCGGCGGGGATCGGCGCGACGGTCACGCCGAAAAAAATGGCACAGCTGGAACGGCAGCTCAGGGAGGAATTGGCAGAGATCGCTTCGGGCGGCCTCTCCGACGCCGAGATCGAACGGGAAAAAAATCAGCAGTACGCGGAAAGCCTGCGGCAGCTCGAAGAACTGGAATACGTGAGTTCCGCCATCGTGACGGGCGTCATGGGATCGGGAACGCCGGAAGCGGCCGACCGGTACGAGGAACAGCTGGAGGAAACGACCCCGGCCCGGGTCAGAGAAACGGCGGCCCGCATCCTGCAGTCGGATGCCCTGCATGTCGTGCGGCAGCTGACGTCCGAAAAAAGACGGCGGCGGCCCCAACGTCTCTCCGGAACGACACCGGTCATCCGGCTGGACGATGCCGCGGGGATCCCGCTGCTGTGGCTTCCGGAACGGACGATCCCGCTGGCCCACGCCGCGCTCATCCTCCCGGGCGGAACGATCTTCGAAAAACCGGGCAAAGCCGGAGAAGCCAAACTTGCGGCGGCCCTTCTCTCCGCCGGGACCGGGAAGCACGACGAGGAGACGCTTCTGGCGGCACTGGATCAATGCGGGGCCGACCTGTCGGTGCACAGCGGATACAACTCGCTCATCATCAGCCTTGACGCTCCGAAAAAGAGTTTCCGGACCGCCCTCGAGCTGCTGACGGAGATACTGTCAGGTCCCCGTTTCGGGAAAAGGGAATTTCTGCGGGAGAAAAAAAGACTCCTCGAAGCCCTGGCCAGCCGGCGGACCGCCGCGCTGGAAACGGCGTTCGACCGCGCCCGCGCCCTCCTGCTCGGGGCACATCCTTACGCCGCAGGCCCGAGCGGAACGACGGAAAGCGTCAAAGCGCTCGACGTATCCGACATCTCCCGGTTTTACTGCGGCGGGCTCCGCCGTTCCCGGGCCGTTGCGGGGTTCGGCGGCGACGTCGGCGAGCGGGAAGCCCGGGACTGGGCGGAGGAACTGCTCTCCAGGATCCCCTGGCTGGAGGGAGTGCCGGAACTTCCGCCGCCGCCGGTTTTTCCCCGCCGTCCGTCCGAAGAGCGCATCAGGCTCGACAGAGACCAGACAGCGGTCACGGTGAGCGTCAGGGGGCAGGCCTATGCGGACCGGTTCCGCCATTATGCGTTCATGCTTCTTTCGTCGGCGGAAAACGGACTCTCCGCGCGGCTCTTCAAAAACGTGCGGGAAGACAATGCCCTGGCCTATGCCGTCGGCATGGATATGGCAGGAGGCTTCCATCCCGGCTGGTTCACCTTTTACGCCCAGACCCGCTGCGACAGGATCGATGAGACTGTCGCCCTTCTCCGCGACGAGATCGGGCGTCTGGGGACATCCGGTCTGACCGGGAAGGAATTCGAGACGGCAAGGGAAAGCACAGCCTTCGGGATCGGGAAAGCCTACGACAGGATCGCCGGCGGGCTGGAGAGTTCTCTGCTCGAAGTGTATTACGACAGACAGGCCGTTCCCGGCGCGGAGGAGGAACTGCGCCGGCTCGGCACACTTTCAAGGCAAGCGGTGAACGAACAGATCGTCTCCGCGTTTTCCGATGCGGTCCCGGTCGTCGTCTGCGCGGGGAAAATGGAATAAAAAACTTGACTTTGCGCATTTTTTGCGGTATATTCTGTTCCCATCATGAAGAAAGAAACGAATCCACTGACAGATTTCGACCCATCCGCCATGGAGATCGCCTGTCCCGGCTGCGGAGAGAAGATCATCCCCGCGGATATCGAGATATATCCCCGCTGTCCCTACTGCGACTACCAGTTCAAGACAGACGGTTCTTTCGAGGATTTCATCCTTTCTCCCCTGCTCAGACGCTGGGTCGTGACGAACACGCAGCGTTTCATCAGGTAGGGCGCATGCGCGAACAGGATCTCCTGAAATATCTGCGCAGAAATCCGGGTCCCGAACTGCCGGAGCTGATCCCGTTCCGGCATGCGGCGGTCATCCCCGCCTACGGAGAAAGGGAGAGTCTGCCCGAAGTTCTGGACTCCATCGACCGGGCCGACGGGGAGAAGTCCGTCGCCGTCATCGTCGTCGTCAACCATCCCCGGGGAGCGGATGCGTCCTCCTCGCTCGATCTTCTCGACTTTCTGCGGGAACGCACCCTGCCCCGGGTGTTTCCCGTCTATGCGCCCGACCTGACGGACGGCGTCGGGGAAGCGCGCAAGACCGGGATGGACTGCTTCATCAGAAGCCGGCGTTTCGGCGACCTGAAAAAAAGCTTCATCTTCTCTCTGGATGCAGACAGCCCCGTTGCCGAAACTTATTTTTCCGCCGTCATCTCCGCCCTCGAAGCCGCACCCTCCGCACCGGGAACGGTCATCGGCGTAAAACACGGACGCGCGCCGGACGAGAAACAGGAACGGGCCATCCGGGTCTATGAGAAGTATCTGTTCCGTTACGCGGAAAAACTTCTGCAGGCGGGCTCGCCTTACGGTTTCGTCAGCATCGGCAGCGGCTTCGCCGTGCGCTGCTCCGGATACGTCCAGGCGGGCGGGATGCGAAAAAAAAAGGCGGGGGAAGATTTTTATTTTCTCCAGGAGCTGGCAAAACAGGGAACACTGCTCAGGATCGGGGAGCCGCTGGTGTTCCCCTCCCCCCGGCTCTCCACGCGCGTTCCCTTCGGCACGGGACAGTCCGTCAAAAATCTGCTGGCGGGGGGATGTCTCGATGAGATCCCCGACTTCGCCTTCGACCGGCTGGCGGAACTGCTGGCCGGCGCAGCCGCGCCCGACGGTTTTCTGAGCGACCCGCGGAAAGCGCCTCCCGGCGACACGACGGGCTTTCTCGCCGCGGAAAAATTCGGGGAGATCTGGCCGTCGGTCCTCGATAACACGCCCCCCGGGCACGAAGCGCGCCTCAGAGCTTTTCACCGCTGGTTCGACGGGCTCAAAACCTTGCGTTTCCTGCATGCGGTCCAGCGGGCGGGCCGCTGAAGAGCATTTCTTTTACAGGTATCTGCCGAAGCGCTCCTCGGCAGCCAGCCGGGCCAGAAGTTCCTTGATTTTCCCGGTGCTGCGGGCAGGACACACGAGAACGGCGTCCGCCGTCCGGACGATGATCATGTCCTCCAGATCGATCCCGGCAACGACACCGGGGCCGCCCTCCGAAAAGACGATGCAGTCCCGGCTGTCGAGCAGAAGCGTCTCGCCCGATGCGGCGTTGCCGTTTTCATCTTGCGGCAGGAATTTCCGGAGCGCGGTCCAGCTGCCGATGTCATCCCAGCCGAAGGAAGCATCGCGGAGGATGACCCGTCCCGCGTGTTCCATGATGGCGTAATCGACGGAGATCTTCCGGATATCCGCGTATCCCGCGGCGAGGGTCGCCTCAAAAGCCGGAGTCCCCCAGGCCGCGGCGATGCGGTCGGAAAAAGCCAGCAGATCGGGCGCCTGCAGCGCCATCTCGTCCCGAAGCGTCTTCAGCGGGAAAACGAACATGCCGCTGTTCCAGCGGCAGCGGCCGCCCGCGAGCAGCTGCTTTGCCTTCTCCACGGGGGGTTTTTCCACGAAGCGCTTCACTTCGGAGATCTTTTCCTCCCCGCCGATCTTTTCGCCGCACTCGATGTAACCGTATTCGGGACTGGGCGAATCGGGGGGGATGCCGATCGTCGCGAGGGCATCGTGCTTCACGGCACATTCACAGCAGGCCCTGAAGTCGGAGATCATCGCATTCCGGTCGATGATGGCGTGATCCGACGGCAGGAGGAGCAGCACGGGATCCGCCGTTCGGGCGATGCTTTTCACGATCCCGGCGGCCAGCGCGACGCAGGGCGCCGTGTTGCGGCCGACAGGTTCTCCGATGACGTTCCCCGGCGGGAGTTCGGGGCAGAGCCCGCGGATATCTCCGGCGTACCCGGCATTGGTGACGATCAGCGTGTTTTCCGGGGACACAAAGCCCTGAAGACGCAGGAGCGTCTGTTCGAGCAGAGAGCGCCTGTCAAGCAGAGGGAGCAGCTGTTTGGGTTTGTTTTTGCGGCTTCTCGGCCAGAGACGCTCTCCCCGGCCGCCGGCCATGATCGCACAGAAAATCTCCATCATGAAAGCTCCCTTCCGCCGGATTTCCTACTTGCGGTTGAACCTGGCGCAGAAAAGACACTCGGGATCGTCGCAGAGAAGGGCGTTGGGATCCTCGCGGAGGACCTCCAGACCGATCCTGTGCAGTTCTTCGAGGTCGATCAGGTGCAGCTTGTTCATGCCGAAGGGCAGTTCGGCGATGTGCAGTCCCTTTTCCACCGCCCGGCGGTAGAACTTGCAGTTCCCGGCATCGGCGCGGTAGAAGTCCCTGTGTCCCGGCAGGTGCTGATCGATGGTGACGATCTCGCAGGAACCGTCCGCATTTTTCACTTTGCAGACGGCGCGTTCAAGGAACGGGGCGTTGACCTCCGTTTCGAGATAGTGCAGAAAGGTGGAAGGCGCAAGCCCGGCGCCGATGAAAAGGACTTTTCCCTTCAGCTCGAGCGCCTTGCCCATGGGAGAACTCTTCGAAGCGGGCGGCTCCGTCGCGCCGTGGGCGTCGAGACAGTACGCCGCCCGGGGCCCGAATCCGGCCCAGGAGTGGGTCACGTGTTTGCTGCGCCGGGCCTCGGGATATTTTTCGAGGAGGACCTTGGAGATATCTCCGGTCCAGATCTGGGAGAGATCCTTCGGGTCGTAGGGGCGGTAGTTCCAGCCCCGGTTCAGGCCGCCGAGGAAGATGTAGGGGCGGGTGAACGCGGTGAAGAGCGCCGTCCCCTCCGGTCCCAGAGCCCCGCGGATGCCGTCGATGATCCCTTCCGCACCGCCTTTGAAGTAGCCGCACTTGGAGACCGAGGCATGGACCAGCAGCACGTCGCCCGGCTTCACGCCCAGCTTGGTCAGGGACTCCGTCAGCATGGCGGCGTCGAGCTCGGTGCGCTGTACGGCTTCGATGTAGCCGTAGTCGGCCAGAAAGTTCAGGGCGTTGATGTATTTCCGGAGATCGGCGTCGGAAACGGTCGTCTGGAACTCGGCTTCGGCCTCCAGGAGGATCTGCGCCAAGTCTTTCCTGCCGTCCATCCGGGAGAGGATGATCTCGAAGGGACCGTAGATCACGCCGTCGGGAAGCGGACGGCGTTTTTCGCGGGGGACCCGGACGAGATCGTAAGGCAGTCCGACCTGGACCCGGCGGAAGATCTGCTTCGATGCGAATTCACGCCACGGGGAGTCGATCTTTTTGATCTGGAGCTCCGGCAGTTTCGCAGGCGCTCCGGTGTAGAACACGGTTTTGCAAGTCCAGGCGGCGATCAATGCGGCGTAGTCGGCGAACACCTTGGGATCGAGGAAATCCTCCGCCGTCTGATCGGAGTTGTGCCACAGATGCTTTTCCCCGCCGTAGAGGAACCACCCCGTGGGGATCCCCGTGGTGGAGTCCGAGAGGAACATGTCGTCGAAGCCCCGGGGCGCCTCGAAAGTGCATCGGGGCGCCCCCTCGAATCCGGAGGCGGCCTCCTTGAGCATGTCGATCCCGTGGAACGGCACGGTGGTGACGGGCGGCGTCACCCGGCAGTAGGCGCCGGGGATCGCGGGCATGGAGTCGATATTGCACCCGCCGATGGCCTTTCCCTTGAAGTTGGCGTGGAAGGCGGCGAAACCGTAATACTCCATGGCGAAAACGAGCCGGAGCGAATACTCGGGAGTCCCCTCTTCCATGATCCGGCGGGCGATCTCGATGCCGGCCGTGACGCCGTTGGAGTCGTCGTTGAGCAGGGGTTCGAAGGTGTGGGCGAGGAGCCATACCTCCTCTTTTCTCCGGCCGGGAATGAGGGCGGTCACGGCGGGGAGCTCGCCGGCGTAACGCCGTCCGTCGCACTCGATCTTCGCCTTGAGCGCGCCGTGGGCGGCCAGCTGTCTGATTTTTTGCCCCATCCGCAGGGAGACGGAGAAGCCGATGAAATCCCGGTCGTCGCACTGGACGTGCCAGTTGCTGCCCTCGGTACAGGCGTTGACCCACTGGACGGCGTCCGCGTTGTCGTAGCGCACGGTGAGGAAGTCGGTGATGATCCCGCGTGCGCCGAGGTCGAGGATGGGCGTCAGGACCTTGGCCCGGGGCCAGGTGTCCGTCTCCAGAACGACGAGGGCGCCCCGGGGATCTTCGCCCGCGAGGATCTGCTGTTCGGTGATGATGCGGACGATCTCGCCGCCTTTTTTCGTCGCCACGGATCCCTTGATGAGGTTGAAGGGCTGTTTCGTGAAATCGGCGGCGACGGTCCGCTCCTGATCCAGAAGCGTGAGTTTGCCCACGGTCGCGTCCCAGGCGAGAGGCATGCGCTTGTCCTCGAAGGAGGTGATGCCGTCCGCGGGATACGTCAGAAGCTCCGCGTTGGGGATGCCGTACTTTTTCAGTTCCGCGAGAATGTGTTCCGCCGCCATGCGGTAATGCCGGAACGTCTGCCCCTGTTCGATGCGGCAAAGTTCCTTCGTTCTCCTGACGAGATCGTCTCCGTCGATCCGCGCGCGGAATTTCGCATACAGTTCTTTCATCAGAAAAGCCTTTCGAAAAAATTAAGAAGACATCCTTCCATTTGGATCATAGTGTAGAAGATATCATAAAAAAACGATTTTTCAAGCCGGGAACGGCGAAAATCACGGTCCCGTTTCCGCCGACGGGCCGGGCGGCGGCTTGCAAAAAGAGGGAAAGACCGTTATATTTTGGGAAGATATCCGGTTTCTGTCCCGGGCGGTGCGGGGGAAAAAGTATGTATCAATTCGACCTTGACATGTCGCAGCTGAAGCGGGAGAGCGGCTTTCCCTTCCGTCTGGACAAGGTCTTTTTCTGCCGCGGCCTGATCCTGAACTCCGACAGGCGGAACGTGGTGAACGACTGTTTCGAGGTGTGCCTGCGTCTCGAATCGAAAACCGCCGTCTGCGAGGACATCATCAACGGGAAGGCCATCCGCATGCCCTTCCCCCATGCCGTCTGGAAGCTGCCGAACCGGCAGATCCGGACCCGGGATCCCCGCGGAAGAAACGTGCTGGCGCTCATCTACCCGCCGGAAAGCGTGGAGCTCTTCCGGCGCGCCGGCATGATCCCGCCGCAGGGGGCTATCCCTTTCACCCTCACCCCGCAGATCTCCGGCATCGTGGAAAAGATCATCGGTCTCGTGAACAACATCGACTCCGGCGGCGTCCCCGACAAACTGGACTGGCTGGGGTTCTGTCTCATCAAAGAGGTCCTCATGGCGGGCTGGCAGGGGACCGTCGAGCTGACCATGAAGCAGAAGATGGACAACATCGCCCTCTGGCTGACGGTCCACTGCGCGGAAAATCCCGAGTTCCACGTCCTCGCCGAACAGAACGGCATGTCCTACACGCGTTTTTACCGGGAGTGGCGCAAGGTCTTCGACGAAACGCCCCTGCAGTTCGTCATCGACGCCCGGCTCAAAACCGCCGCAGGTCTGCTGAAAAGGACGGACATCCCCATCTCCCGCATCGTCAAACTCGTCAATTTCTCGGGCACCTACGCCTTCTACCGCCGCTTCCGGGAAAAATACGGCATCTCCCCGCGGCAGTATCGGGAGAAGGTATGAGATGAGATGGGGCCGGCGGGCTGTCGCCCGTCCGGCCCATTTGGACTTATGGAACCTATAAAACCTTTTCTGCAGCCTAGATGGCGGCGAGGCGGGTGCTCCACTCTTCTCCGACGCTGCCGTAGTAGCGCCACTCGAGGGTGTCGGCGCCCCTGACGAGCTGGGTGCCGAGGTCGCCCGCGGAGGTGCGGATGCGGAGGTCGTCTTTGCCGTCGCCGTCGAAGTCGGCGATCTGCTCGACCGTCACGTCACCGAGGTCGCCGAGGCCGAACCAGCTCTTGGCGCTGCCCGCCTCAACAAGCCATGCGCCGTAGTAGGAGCCTTTTTGCAGCAGGACATCGTCGGTGCCGTCGCCGTCGAAGTCGCCGCATCCTGCGATGGAGAACCCTTCGCCAAGGGTGTCGAGGTCGGCCCACGCCACTGTGCCGTCGGCCTGAGTGAGCCAGGTGCCGGCGAAACCGGCGTCGTGAACGAGAACCGCGTCGGCCCGGCCGTCGGCATTGAAGTCGCCGACGGCGGCAAGACGCCATTCGTCACCGAGGCTCTGGAAGTAGTTCCAGCCCGTCTTTTCGCCGCTGGTGAAATAACATCCCACGGCGCCGTTGTCGTTGCGGAGCAGAAGATCCGTCTGGCCGTCGGCGTTGAAGTCGCCGAGGCCGAGGATCTGCGTTGCTTCGTCGAACTGCCCGACGGTCTCCCAGCCTGAAACGTGACCGGTGTCGTCGGTGACCCACGCGCCGATGACGTTGCCGGTGCTCTTCACGTAAACGTCATTGGCGGTCTTTCCGGCGGCGGTGACGCCCGTTCCGAAGATCTCCCAGCCGGCGTTGCGCTGACTCAAATCGCCCCAGACGGCGGTCTGGTCGGACTGGATCAGC
>JAFSTC010000111.1 GCA_017450705.1 Lentisphaeria bacterium
GCGATTCTGTCCTTCCGTGACGAGAAATGCGACGAGCCCCACCTCTTACGGGATCAATATGAGCCTGGGCCTCAACTCGGCTCCCGCCACGAAACCGGCCGGGATCCGCGGCGGGCAGTACTGGGGCGGTCTGTGGGTGACTGGAAGCGGAATGTGCATCTTCGCCAAAGTGGACCGGGTGCCGGCCCCCGGCCGTCTGGCGACCGCGGGGGACAGCTCATCGGGATACTCGATCAAGCCCAACAGCGAATCTGCCGTCTGGCCCGGCGTCGCCAAGGGCGCTGAGTTGCGGCACAGCGACAAGCTGAACATGGCTTTTCTCGACGGACATGTCGAAACAATGGGAGCCGCTCAGGTCCCCTGCTGGTTCTCCGGCGATACGGTCATCCGGCTGAACAAGCCCTGGTATTGAGGATATCCGAAGGCGGAGGATACCGGACACCGATCCTCGCAAGACATTTTTCCGCCTGTTCCCGGCCGGGAAACGGCCTGAAAACTCAAAACGGCGTCCGCGGGATCAGTCCGCGGACGCCGCTTGTCTTATCGAACGGTTCTGTTTTTCCGGTCGACCGGCCCGGTCAGAAATCGAAGTGATACTGATCGAGATGGTAGGTCTGCTGGAGTTCCTTCATGGTCTTCTGCAGCGCCTCGTTGACGGGCACGCCCTGGGTGCTGCGGCGGACGAAGTTCTCGTACTCCTTCTCGCCCGCGGTGTAGATGCGGGTGCGGCCGGGGGCCTTGCGGGAGTTGCGCAAAGTGCGGAGGATCTCGCCCGTCGTATGCTTGAAGTCCTCGGGATCGATGAAGTTGGCGATGTTGATAGCGATGAAGAAGTGGCCCAGATGGTAGGGCTGCTTCACGCCTTCGGGGGAGAAGCCCAGCAGGCCCTTGAGGAAACTGCCGTGCTGGAGCGCGGCGCTGAGGATCTCCACCACCGTGGCGTAGCCGTAGCCCTTGTAGCCCGCGGTCTCCTCGCCCAGTCCGCCCAGGGGCGTGAGGGCGGCCTTGCCCTTGACCAGGTCTTCCAGGATCTGCAGCGTGTCGGTGCGGGTGTTGCCGTTCTCGTCGATGACCCACCCGGGAGGCAGTTCCTTGCCGGCGCGGCCGTAGACTTCGATCTTGCCCCGCTGGGAGACGCTGGTGGCGCAGTCCAGGAAGAAGGGGAATTTCTCGTCCGTGGGCATGGCGAAGGTCAAAGGATTGGTCCCCAGCATGTTCTCCACGCCGAAGGTGGGGGCGATGGAGGGCCGGGCGTTGGTGCCGCAGATGCCGATCATGTTCCTTTTGGCCGCCATCAGCGCGTAGTACCCGGCGATGCCGTAATGGGTGGAGTTGCGGACGACCGCCATGCCCATGCCCAGTTCTTCGGCCTTGTCGATGGCGTACTGCATGGCCTGTTTGCTGGCGACCATGCCCATGCCGTCGTGGGCGTCGATGACGGCGGTGGTCGGGGACTTGCGGACCCACTCCACCTCGGTCACGGGCTTCTGGATCCCGGCGTTGATCCGGTCGATGTAGATGGGCTTCAGCCGCCCGATGCCGTGGGAGTCGATCCCCAGCTTGTCCGCGGTGATCAGCACCTCGGCGCAGGTGGCGGCGTCGGAAGCGGGCACCCCCGCGCCGATCAGCGCGTCGCGCATGAAGTTTTCCAGCGTTGCGAAATCGATGTAACAGATCTTCCCGTCCATCCCCGGTTTTCCTTTCCTTTTTCCGCGTCCGGAAGACCCGGCCGCGTGTTTAGCTTGTTGTTTAGTCATAAAATACCCCGGTCTTCACAAAAAATCAAGGGGAGAATTTGCAAAAGCGCGTCCCGGAGGGTACATTAACGGCATCGGGGAAAAAGCAATGGATCTTCTGAGGATATCGCAAAACGTCCGGGCGCTGCGGATCGCCCAGGGCATGACGGTGGACCAGCTGGCCGCGAAAAGCGGCTTCAGCAAGGGCTTCATCTCGCAGGTGGAGAATTTCCGGCTGACGCCGTCGCTCAAGGCCATCAACAGGATCGCCGCGGCGCTGGGCACGGAGGTCTCCGTGCTGTTCCAGAGCGAGGCGCAGGTGCCGGAATACACCTTCGGCAACATCGGTTCGGGCGAGGAGGTCACCCGGGACAACGGGGGCCATTTCGGCATCGTTTACCGCTCGTTAGCCTACCGCCAGATCGGCCGGGGCATGGATCCCTTCCTCATCGAATACCACAGGGCCGCCGAGGAGCGGGCCTTCATGATGCACGACACCGAGGAGTTCTACATCCTGCTGGAGGGCGAGGTGGATTTCTTCATCATCGAGGAGAAGAACCGCACCCGCATGAAGGCCGGGGACACGGTGTATCTCAAGGCCAATATCCCCCACCGGGTCGCCCTCGCGCCGGACTGCGCCTACGCCAAGGCCCTCAACGTCTACGCGGGGCCTCCGGCGTAACGCCTCTTTCGACAAGCTCCTTTTCCAGAATTTCCGCGGCGGCGGCCACCAGTCCGGGACAGGGTCTTTCCCTGTAGTAGGCGGCCGTCCGCTTTTCGGAGACGGGGGAGTCCGCGCCCGCGCGTTCCTCGCCCAGCAGCTCCCGGCAGATGATGGATCCGGTCCGGGCCCGGAACTCTTCCGCCAGTTTCCGCACGAGGGCGTAATGGGCGTCTTTGGCGGCTTTGTCGGCGGGATCGGTGTTGCCGAAAAGAATATTGACGACCAGCGTCATGCCGGAGACGGCGCCGCAGATCTCCCGCAGACGCCCAACGCCGCCGCCGAAACCCGAGGCCAGACGCATGGCCTCCTCGTCCGAGAGACCGCACTCCGGGGCGAAAGCCCGCAGAACGGACTGCGCGCAGTTGGCGCCTTCTCTGAAATAATTTTCGGCCAGTTCTTTTTTCGTCATTTTCACACCTCGAAATCATCGGTTTTCACAATTTTGGGCCGGTACGGCGGTCTTTTGCCGCACAGCGCCCGGCGCCGGGATATGGTCAGCAGAAAAACGGCCGCCGCGCCGGCCTTGACCAATTCCTTCGCGGCGGCGGTCAGCGTGGAGCCGGTGGTGTAGACGTCGTCCACCAGCAAAATCTTCTTTCCGGCGACCCGTTCGGGCGAGACGCAGACGAAAGCCCCCCGGAGATTTTTCAGCCGGGCGGTGCGGCCGAGGGTGGCCTGCCGCCGTCCGAGGCGGGTGCGTTTGAGGAGGACGCGGAAGGGCACGTGCAGATACCGGGCCGCGGATTCCCCGAAAAGCGCCGCCTGATCGTAGGAGCGCAGCGCCTTGCGCAGCCAGTGCATGGGGACGGCCGTGACGAGATCGGGGGCGAAGCCGGCCTCGGAGACTGCATCCGCGCCGAGGCGGCCCAGGGGACGGGCCAATTCCGGATGACCGCCGTATTTCAGCTTGTGGATCAGCGTCCGCCCCAGTCCCCGGTGCTCGAAAAGCGAAATGCTGTCGCGCCACAGGGGCCTGACATGGTTGGCGACGCACCGGGAGCAGAGCGCGAGGACGCCGTCCAGTTCGCCGCCGCACCCGGGACAGCGCCGGACGGGCTTGACGGCATAGAGTTTCGCGAGGCAGTCCGGACAGATGTGGCCCGCCCCCTGCCCCGCCCCCGTCCCGCAGACGGGACAGGGCAGAAGATTGAGCCGCCGCCAAAGCCTTTTCCAGAGAGGGAGAGGCGGTTCCGGGCGGGGCGTCGCGGGCGTCGCTGCGGGAGGGCGCTGCGGCGGCAGGATCGGCAGATAGTCGGCGTCCCGGCGGAAACTCAGGAGTTTGCCGTCGGGCGCGTACTCGATCTCGACAAGGTCGAACCGGGAAGAGACGGCGGGATCCCCGAGGAGCGCCAGATAGACCCGGGAGGCGTTGTAGTTGCGCCTGCGCTGGCGGGGCGAAAGGTTGCCCGCGGGCGAAAATCCCGCCTTGCGGTGCAAAGTCTTCACCTCGACGAAATGGATCTCCTCCCCGTCCCAGGCGACGATGTCCAGCTCTCCGGCCTTCGTCCGCCAGTTGCGGGCCCAGATCTCGAAGCCCTGCTCTTCGAGGGCGGCGGCCGCGAGGGCTTCTCCCCTGCGTCCCAGGGCCTGACGGGCCCGGCGTCCGGCGGCAAAGGACTTCATGGCTTCTCCGCGATCACGAAACGGTCGCGTCCGGTCAGGTCCCGGGCGATGCGGGCCGAAAGACCCAGCTCTCCGAAAAGCGCCGCAAGAAGCGGAGCCTGGAAGGGGGAGAGCTCGAACGCCGCTTTTCCGCCCGGAGCCAGATGCCGGGGCAGCGCCCCCGCGGCCCGCCGGATCACCCCGAGCCCCTGTCCGGGGGCGACGAGAGCCAGCGCGGGCTCGTGATCCCGCACCTCGGGGGAGAGCGTTTCGTACTCCTCCTCGGTCACGTAGGGCAGATTGGCCGCGACGAAATCGAAGGTCTCGTTTTCCACGGCGGAAAAGAGGTCGCTTTCGAGGAACCGGATCTTCGCGCCGCACTGCCGGGCGTTGCTCCGGGCGACCTCAAGCGCCCCGGGGCTCACGTCCACGGCCGTGACGTCGATGTCGGGCCGCTCCGTCGCCGCGGCGATCGCGATGGCGCCGGAGCCCGTGCCCAGATCGAGAAGTCTGCCGTTCCGCGGCAGGGAAAGGAGAAGGATATCCACCAGAAGCTCCGTCTCGGGACGGGGGATCAGGACCGCGGGCGAAACGCGAAGTTCGAGGTCCCGGAAACAGGCCCGTCCCGTGAGGTACTGCAGGGGCTCCCTGCGGCAGCGGCGGGCGGCGAGACGGCGCAGAAGCGTCTCCGTCCCGGGCGCAAGTTCCGGCCCGGGTCCCAGCTCCATTTCGAGGGCGGGGATCCCGGCGGTCTCCGAGACCAGACGCAGAGCGTCCGCCCGGGGCGTCTCCACGCCCGCGGCGGCAAAGTCCCGCTCGAATATCCCGACAAGTTCTTTCGGCGTCATGTCTCTCCCCGCTCCGAAGGGCCTGAAAATTCCGATTCTCCGAAAGAAAATATAGGCTTTTTCCCCTCTTTTTGCAAGTAAAAAAACGCGTTCCCCATTGCTTTTGCGCCGGAGAAGGGATATCTTAACGGCGGGAAGATATCCAACCGCAGGGAGGGAAAGGGTGAAATGAAACTGTCTTTCGGACGGCGCTTCTTTTGGCAAACGCTCCTGCTGCTGAGCGGCCTTGCCGTTTCGGCGGAAGCGGGGACGCCCCGGCTCGTCATCGACCCGGCACAGGACCGGACGACCGCATGCAGCGCGGCGTGGGAGGGCACGGAGGTGCTCCCGGCGCGCTCCCCCCGCTTTGCGATCAGCTTTCTGCCGGAGCGCTTCGAGGTGACCGTGACCGTTCCCTTCCTGCCCGGAGAACTCCGGACGGCGGGGAAGAAGGACGACGAAGAGGCCATGTTCCTGGGCGACACCGCCGAATTCCTCGTTTCGCCGGATCCGGGGAGCGGCACTTACTTTCACATCGCCATGGATCCCGAGGGCCTGTGCTACACGGCCCGGAAGCGCGACACGTCGTGGGAGCCGCGCATTTCCCGCTCCGTGACGAAGCATGACGGCTTCTGGGAGATGCGTCTGGGCATCCCCTACGCGGCTCTCGGCACGACCCGTCCCCGGCCGGGCACGGTGTGGCGCGCCAATTTCGCGGCAAAAGTCCCATCCTCGGCCGGCGGGAAGCTGGGGGCCAGCTGGAGCGGTGCCAGGGATTTCCACAGGATCGAAGACATGGGGGAGCTGGTCTTTTCCTCCCGTCCCGAAGAAACGCCCCGGCTCCTGTCGTGGAAGATCGGGGACGGCGTCTTCGAAGCCGTCCTTTTCGTTCCTGAAAAATACGCGGGCTCCCGGGCCCGGTGCCGCCTCGGCGAAAAGACGTGGCCCGCGCGGGGATCCGGACTCCTCCGGAAGTGGGAGATCCCCGTCGGAGGGAATTACCTCTTCCCCAAAAACTTCATCCCCGTGGAGATCGCACTGGAAACGCCGGGGGGGACGGACAGGCTTTCCGGCCGGATCGGCGTCCCCTGCCCGCACACGCTGGAAACGGACAGTTTCCACTATACCCCCGACATGACGCAAGTCCGCTTCACCCATACCTTTCCGCAGCCGGCCGAGCTCCGGCTCAAAACGCCGGAGGGCAGGATCCTTTTCCGGGGAAGCGCGCCTGCCGGGGGCGCGGTCCCGCTGGCGGGGCTGGCCCCGGGCCGGTACACGCTGGAACTCCGGTCGGGGACTTTGCGCACGTCCCGGCTGATCGTCCTCACCCGGACCCTTTCGCCGCGGCCCGTCGGCCGGGAGGAAAAGTTCGAGATAACCGACGGCCTCTTCCGGCTGGGCGGGAAACCGGTGTTCCTCGCGGGCGGGAGTTCGACGCCCCGGGCCCATCTGCAGGGACAGCATGTCTTCAACCTCAAAAGCGGCAACTGCGGTTCCCAGCCCGGCGCCGTGAGCCTCAGGGGACTGCCGACGTACAAGCTGATCCGGCGCCGCCCCGCGGTCTACCGCCTGAAGCCGGAGGCGGAAAAGATCATCGACGCCCGCCTCGCGGAGACGCCTCCGGGCAACCGGGAGATCTGCCGGTTGTGCTACGAGGCCCAGATCCCCCTCGTCGCGGGAGACGAAAAATCCCCCCGTCCGGCGGATGCGGCGGCGCATTACGCACGTCAGTACGCGATGCTGAAAAAGCGCGCGCCGGAGCGGTATTTCTCGATCCACGTCGACCGGCCGGAGGCGCTTGAAAAATTCATCGGCTCCTGCGACGTCTTCGAATACGCCTCGTGGCGCTCCTCCTACGCGCGGAACATGATGCGCCATCTCGTCGAAGACATGGAGCGCCTCCGGGGAAAGGCGGGGAAAAAACCCGTGATCTTCTGGCTGGGCGGCTCCATCCCCGACGGGGAGTGCCGTCTGGCGGAGGAGCTGCGGGCGGCGGCTTACTGCGCCGTCGCATGCGGCCTCAACGGCGTCGTCATCCACCTGGGGCACGGCGGTCTGCGGCCGGAACGCCGGCGCCTGTGGTCGGTGATCTCCGGGATCGCCGCCGAGATGCAGGACGTTTACGAAGATTTCGCCGCGGGGACGCCGGAACCGGGATTCGTGACGGAGCTTTCCGGAGACTTCTTCTGCGCCGCCCGCCGGTGCGGCGGCAAAGTCCGGGTCATCGTCGTCAACATGCGGGGTTCCGAACAGCGGCTCCGTCTGAAGACCCGATCCGGAGAGACCGACGAAGTCCTCACCCCCTTCGAACCGGTCTCTTTCGCGTGGGAGACCGGGGAAAAACCGCATTGATTTTTGATGTGCAAGGGAGTATATTATATCCGTCGGGTATTTTCGATCGTCTCACAGCGGAGTCGCAGATCATAATGAAAACTTTTGAGGAACTGTTCGCGGAACTGACCGCGAAGGCCGAATCCGGGGATCCCGCTTCGGGGACCGTGAAGGAGCTGGCCAGGGGCACCCATTTCATCGGCAAGAAGATCGCGGAGGAGTCCGGAGAGGTCTGGATCGCCGCCGAATACGAGGGCAAGGAGCGCACGGCAGAGGAGATCTCGCAGCTGCTCTACCATCTCCAGGTCATGATGATCGACCGCGGTCTGAAACTCGAGGACGTCTACAGGTACTTATGAACAGCACATCCGCTTTGAAGATCGCCATCCCCAACAAGGGCGCCCTGAGCGAGGGCGCCGTGAAACTGCTGCTGGCCGCCGGTTACCGCTGCGGCCGCGGCGGACGGGAATTGATCGTGAGAGACCCCGACAACAATGTCGATTTCATGTTTCTCCGCCCCCGGGACATCGCGCTCTATGTGGGACGCGGCATCATCGACGCGGGGATCACGGGCCGGGATCTGGTCGCCGACAGCGGCGCCGAAGTGAGCGAACTTCTGGCGCTGGGCTTCGGGAGATCCCGCTTCTGCTTCGCCGCCCCGAAAGGGACCGTGCGTTCCGTGGAGGAACTCGGCGGCAAACGCATCGCCACGAGCTACCCCGAACTTCTGCGGCAAAACCTGAAAAAAAGAAACCTCTCCTGCCCCGTCGTCAAGCTGGACGGCGCGGTGGAGATCTCCGTGCAGCTGGGCGTGGCCGACGCCATCGCCGACGTGGTGGAGTCCGGTTCCACCCTGCGGGAGGCGGGATTGGAGATCATCGGCGACCCCATGCTGCACTCCGAGGCGATCCTCATCGGCGCGGGGGAGGAGATCCAGGACCACCCCGACATCCGGCGGCTCATCGGCCGCATCCAGGGCATCCAGGTGGCGGCAAATTACGTCATCATCGAATACGATATCCAGCGCAGCCGTCTCGAGGTCTGCTGCAAGGTGACGCCGGGACTGGAGTCGCCGACGATCTCCCCCCTGTCCAACCCGGACTGGGTCGCGGTCAAGGCCATGGCGCCCCGAAGCGACTGCAACCGCATCATGGACGAACTCCACGCCCTCGGCGCCAAGGCGGTCATCGTCACGGAGATCCGCTCCTGCCGCCTGTGACGCCGATTTCAGACTATAAGGATTTTTCAAGATGAAAAAAACGATTCTCGAGCGTGCCCGCGAGGTCTTCGACATAGAGATCGAAGGCGTGCAGACACTCCGGAACGAACTGGGTGAAAGTTTCGAGACCCTCGTCAAACGCTGCGCCGCCACCATCGAAAACGGCGGCAAGCTGGTCGTCACCGGCATCGGCAAGTCCGGCTACATCGGCAAGAAGATGGCGGCGACCCTCTCCAGCGTCGGCAGTCCCGCGGTGTTCATGCACCCGGTGGAAGCCCGCCACGGCGATCTGGGCATGATCCAGAAGAACGATCTGCTCATCGCCCTGAGCTACAGCGGCGAGACCGAGGAACTCCTCGCCGTCCTGACGCCGGCGAAACGGCTGGGCGTGGAACTGGTCTCCATCACCGGCAGCGGAGAGTCCACGCTGGCCAAAATGAGCGATCTCGTGGTGGAGATGCCCGTCCCCCGGGAGGCCTGCCCCTTCAATCTGGCGCCCACGACGACCACCACGGCGCTGCTGGTCCTCGGCGACGCGCTGGCCCTCGTGCTGCTGGATCTCCACGGGTTCACCAAATCGGACTACGGACGTCTGCACCCGGGCGGCGCCATCGGCCGGATGGTCACCATGCGGGCCAGGGACATCATGCGCAAGCTGGAAAACTCCGCCCTCGTCCGGCCCCGGTGCACGGTGCGCGAGGCGATCTACGCCATGAGCCACGCCCGCTGCGGATCGGCGATCATCACCGACGACGACGGGAAACTGCTGGGCATCTTCACGGACGGGGATTTCCGCCGTCTCGCGGAGAGGGAGGAAAAGGTCCTGGAGCTGATCATGGGCGACGTCATGACCAGAAACCCCGTCTCCGTTCAGGCCGACGCCCTGGCCGTCGAGGTGCTCAAGATCCTCGAGAAGCGCCATATCGACGACATCGTCGTCACCGACGGCGGCAAGGTCGCGGGCTTCATCGACGTGCAGGACCTGCCGGGACTCAAGATCATGTGAATTTTTCAGGAGGACGCGCCCGTATGAAAAACATCCTTCTCTTTCTCTTCGCCTGTCTGGCCGCGGCAGCCGTCTCGGCCGCCGGAGATGCGGAGGCGACGCGCGTCTACGAAGAGGGCTACAAGGCGTATCAGGACGGCCGTTACTACAAGGCGGCGAATCTCTTCGAGGACGCCCGGATCCTGGCGAAAAGCCCGACGATCCGGGCCAACTGCCTCCGGGCGCAGGTCGGCGCCTGGCGGATGTGCGAAATGCCCTACCGGGAATACAAGGCCATCGAAGCGCTCCTCAACGGCTACCCCGAATTCGCCAATTTCAAGGAGCTGGTGACCCGGGAGTACGAGATCGGCACGGCCTATTACCGGGGGACCCGGGAACCGGCCTACTGGCATCTGCGCTGGGTCCCCTGGCTCAGGGACGACAACAAGTGCGCCGAGATCTACACGCAGGCCCTGAAGCGCGCCCCCTTCTCCCCGCAGGCCCCCTCGGCCCGGCTTCGGCTGGCCCACCTGCTGGACGAGGAGGGCAAGAACAAGGCCTCCATCGAACAGCTGCGCACGATCGTCAAAGACTACCCCGATTCCCCCGAGTATCGCTACGCCCTGCTCGCCCTTGCCAACGGTCTCTTCATCCAGGCCGAACGGGGCGACGGCGACGGCAGGTACGTCAACGAAGCCCACGACGTCCTCGCGCTCTACAGCCGCAAGTTCCCGAAGACGCCCGAGATGGAGTGGGTCCGGCGGCAGCTGACCATCTGCAGGGACATCCAGGGCAAACGCTACTACGACATGGCCTGCTACTACAACAAAAACGGCAAACAGGACGCTGCGCGGCGCTACCTGGCCATCGTGCTGCGGGACTACCCCGACAGCACCTCCGCTCCGGAAGCGGAAAAACTGCTGGTGACGCTGGACAAGACCTTTGTCCCCGGCGATTTCGTCCAGGAGCCCGACACCCGGCTGCCGCGGCTGCGCATCTACAAGATACCCAAAGAGGCGCCGCGGGTCCTGCTCACGCCCGGGAGAGGGAAGAACCACTATCTCATCCCCGTGCCCGACTATTCCCACAGCAAAGATCAAACTCGGGAGACGAAAAAATGATGACAAGGAAACATTTTCTCCGGACGCTCTGTCTCCTGCCGGCGCTCGCCCTCCTGGCCGGATGCGGCTACAGGATCGGCTATCTGGGGCACCCCCAGCTCAAGAGCATCGCCGTCGCCCCGGTGGTCAACGACACGCTGGCCTACAATGTCGCTTCCAACATGCGGAATCTGCTCTGCGAGTGCTTCCAGACCGACGGCACGATGAAGCTCACCGGGATGAAAACGGCCGACTGCATCATCTATGCGCGGGTCACGGCCATCACCTTCAGCGAGATCTCGTGGAGTTCCCGCAAGAACAACACCTATACGCCGAACCAGTGGAAAGTCCAGCTGTCGGCGGAGTTCTCGGTCGTTCTGCCCGGCCGGGCCGAGCCCCTGCTGAAGGACGTGAAAGCCTCCGGGACCGCCGAATTCATGAGCGGCCCCGACATTGAGATCAGCCGCAATTACGCCATCAAACAGGCCTGTTTCGTGGCCGCCAAGGACATCGTCTCGCAGGTGACGGAAGCCTGGTGAGCTGGAGGGAACGGCATGCTGCTGAGTATCGCGAAAAAAGGGCAGTCGCTTCTGCTGCTGTCTTTTGCGCTGTTCGCCCTTGCCGGAACGCTTCTCCTCAAACTGCCGGGCATGACGCTGCACGGCGATCTCGCGTGGATCGACGCCTTCTTCATGGCGACCAGCGCCACCTGCATCACGGGACTGGCCACGGTGCCGGTCACTGAGTTCACCCTCGCCGGTCAGATCGTCCTCGCCGTTCTCGTCCAGATCGGCGGGATCGGCATCATGACATTGAGCGCCTCGATCCTCCTGTCGCTGGGCAAGGGACTGTCCTTCAGCGACACGCTGCTGATCTCGTCGATCAACGACAATTTCTCGCTTCGCGGCACGGAGGGACTCACCCGCATCGTTCTCAAGTACAGCCTCTTCACCGAAGGCGCGGGCGCCGCCGTCATTTACGTCGGCTGTCTCCTCAACGGCGGCGACTGGCTCAAGTCCCTGTGGGAGGCCGTCTTCGTCGCCGTCTCCAGCTTCTGCAACGCGGGTTTCACGCCCTATGCCGACAGCATGGCCTCGCAGCACGCCCTCTCCAAAATCGGCTGTGCCGCCCTGATCGTTTTCGGCGGACTTGGCGTCTACGTGATCTACGATCTGCTTCAGGTGGTCAGGAAAAAGCAGAACAGACTGCGGGTCCACTCCAAGGTGGTCCTGCTCACAACAGCCGTTCTGCTGATCGCGGGGACGGTGATCCTCAAGTGCGCCGGTCTGCAGGGCGGAGTCGCGCTGAACTGGTCCGACGCGGCGTTCCTGTCGGTCTCATGCCGGACGGCGGGCTTCTCGACCTTCGAGATCGGGACTCTCTCGGACGCGGGTCTCCTCTCGGCCATGATCCTCATGCTGATCGGCGCCTCCCCCGGCTCCACGGGCGGCGGCATGAAGACCAGCACCGTCGCCGTGGCGGCGGCGGCCATCTGGAACACGTTTCTGGGCAACACCGAGGTCCTGATGTTCAAGCGCATGGTCCCGGGGGCCAACGTGCTGCGGGCCTTTTCCATCATCGTCATCTTCCTTCTGCTGACCTACACGGCGACCATGGTCATGCAGATTTTGGCCCCGCGGACGGATATGACCGCCGTCATTTTCGAATCCATCTCGGCGCTGACGACGACGGGCCTTTCGATGAACGGCACGACGAGCTCCTTCCTCGCGCCGGCGAAGTTCATGCTGGCCGTCTTCATGTACATCGGCCGGATGGGTCCCTTCACCATCATGCTCTTTCTGCTTTCCCGCGAAAAGCGCGGGCAGCTCAAATATCCCCAGGAACGCATCATCATCGGGTGAGATCATGGCAAGAAACAGTTACGCGATCTTCGGGCTCGGCTCCTTCGGGTCAAAACTGGCTCTGGAGCTGAGCAAGGCGGGCAACACGGTCCTCGCCTGCGACATCAACCCCCTGCGGGTGGACGAAATGCGGGACAAGGTGACTCAGGCTGTCATCGCCGACGTCAGCAGCGAGGAGACCGTCAAGGAGCTGAACGTGGCGAAATTCGACGCGGTGATCCTTGGCATGAGCTCCTATTTCGAAAAGCAGATCCTGGCCCTGACGCTTCTCAAGCAGGAGGGCGTCCGCCGCGTCCTCGCCAAGGCCAACACCTCCATTCAGGAAAAGATCCTCTACCGCCTCGGCGCGGACGAAGTCATCCAGCCGGAGCAGGACGTGGCCCACCGTCTGTCGCGGCGGCTCTCGCTTGCGAACATCACCGACATGTTCGAGTTCAAGGGTTCGGCCATCGCCGAAGTCACCGTGCCGGGGAATCTGGGCGGCCGGACGCTGCGGGAACTGGATCTGCGGGGCAAACATCAGGTGACGGTGCTGCTGCTGCGCAAGCCCGGCAGCACCGAGGAGACGCCCCCGGGCCCGGGGACGCTGATCGAAAGAGGCGACCAGCTGACCGTCTTCGGCAGTCAGCAGTCCATCGTGCAACTTTTCAAGGAGGTCTGAAAAATGAGCAACTGTATTTTCTGCCGGATCATCGCGGGCGAGATCCCCGCCGTGAAAATTTACGAGGACGATCTGGTGCTGGCGTTTCTCGACATCTCGCCCATCAATTTCGGTCACACGCTGGTCATCCCCAAAGAGCATCACGAGTCCAGCTCGACGATCCCGGAGGCCACGGCGGGGAGGATGTTCCGCGTCGGCAGCCGCATCGGGATCGCCCTCAAGCGCAAGTTCGACTACGACGCCTTCAATCTGCATCTGGCGGACGGGACCGCGGCGGGTCAGGTGGTCATGCACGCCCATCTGCACGTGGTGCCCCGGGGCGTGGAGGACGGCTTCCGCTGGAACTGGCGGCAGCTGAAGTACGGCGAAGGCGAAATGCAGGAGTTCGCCGAAAAGCTTTCGGCCAAACTGGCCGCCGACCTCGCCGGGGAGTCGGGGAAATGAAAAAACTCTGCGCGCTATTCCTGTGCGCCCTCTGCACGCTGATCTTCCCGGCGGGAGCCGGGGAGCTGGACGAACTTTCCCGGGAACTGGACGACATCGAACGGGATTTCTGGACGGCGGCGATCCTCCCCTCGGACAGCATCCTGCGCCGGGAGGTCGGCGCGAGGCTGGCGGCCTTCCAAGCCAGAGTCCTGACCATTCAAAACAGGCTCAGGGAAAAAAGGATCCCCGGCGTTCCGAATCTCGCCGTTCCCTGCGCCGAACTGCAGGAGATATTTTCCATGCTCACGCCGGCCAGCCTTTCCGGCTACAGGATCTCGCTCAAAGAGACCGGCATGGGCAGTTACCAGAAGGAGTTCATGAGATCCCAGCGTTTCAAGAAGAAAGACGGGAAGGAGCTGCCCAAGTACCCGACCTTGAAGATCGTCAACGCCTCCGCCTACATCAGCTGGGTGAACGGCATCTGCCAGCACAATCTCCAAAAACTCAGGACCCTCGCCAGATCGTCCGCCAGAACGACGAGGAGCAAAACGACTCAGAAGAGGAGCCGTCCCGGATACAGACCGGTGAGCAGCGCCGTCCGGAACGCGTTCGAGACCTACATTCTGGCCATCGGCAAACTCCGCGAGGGCCTGGTCGTTCTCGCCCAGAACAAATTTTACAAGGAACCCCCCAAGCCGCAGGAGCCCCCCCATGTCAGGAAACATCATTGACGGCAAGGCCGTCGCCGCGCAGATCAACGCCGAAACGGCGGAAGCCGTTCTCGCCCTCAAGAACAAAGGCAAGGAGACCGCCCTCGCCGTGATCCTCGTCGGCAGCGATCCGGCCTCGCAGGTCTACGTGCGCAACAAGGTGCGCACCTGCGGCGAGCTGGGGATCCGCTCCATCAAACGGGAACTGCCCGAGACCGCGACGACCGAGGAGGTCCTGGCCGCCGAGGAAGAGTTCAACCGCGATCCCGCCGTGGACGGCATTTTGGTGCAGTCCCCTCCCCCGCCCCAGGTGGACGAGGCCAAAGTCATCGAGGCCATCGATCCCGACAAGGACGTGGACTGCTTCACCGAGAGAAACGTGGGCAGGATCCTCATCGGCGACAACCCCGTGCTCAAACCCTGCACCCCTTGGGGCGTCCTCGAACTTCTCAGGCGCTCCGGCGTCGATCCCGCGGGGAAGCACGCCGTCATCATCGGCCGTTCCAACATCGTCGGCAAGCCTTTGGCCGCCATGCTGATGCAGAAAGCGGCGGGCGCCAACGCCACCGTGACGATCGTCCACTCGGCCACGAAGGACATCGCCAAATACACCCGTGAAGCGGACATCCTCATTGCCGCCATCGGCAGGGCCGGTTTCGTCACGGGCGACATGATCAAGCCCGGAGCCGTCGTCATCGACGTGGGCATCAACCGCGTCTTCGACGAAAAGCTCGGGAAGAACCGCCTGACGGGCGACGTGGTCTTCGAGGAGGCCGTGGAAAAAGCCGCCGCGGTGACCCCGGTCCCCGGCGGCGTCGGTCCCATGACCATCGCCATGCTGATGCGCAACACCGTCGAGGCTTCGAAGTTCTTTTACGGACGGCGCCGGGGGAAATGAGCGGACTTCTGCTCCACATCTGCTGCGCGCCCTGCGGCGGCGGATGCGTCGCGCGCCTGAAGGACGAGGAGGATACGGAGCCCGTTCTCTACTACTCCAACTCCAATCTGTGCGACAGGGAGGAGTTCGACCGCCGTTTGGACTCGGTGAGGATCCTCGCCCGGACCCGCCGTCTGCGGCTCGAGGTGGATCCCTACGACCACGCCGGGTGGCTCGCCTTCGTCGCGGGGCTCGAAAACGAGCCCGAGCGCGGCGCAAGGTGCGACAGGTGTTTCGCATGGAGCCTCGGCCGCACGGCGAAGATGGCCGAAGCGCTGGACATGGATTTTGCCACCACGCTCACGGTCAGTCCCCTGAAGGAGAGCCGCCGGATCTTCGCCGCGGGCAGACGCTTCCCCCGCTTCAGGGAGATCGACTTCAAAAAGAAGGATGGCTACAAACGCGCCTGCGAGATCGCCTCGCAGCTGGGATTCTACCGCCAGAATTTCTGCGGATGCGAATTTTCGAAGCGGCCCTGTCCCGCAAAAACACAGGAGGAAATGCAAAAAAAATGAAACAGGATCTTTCGACCATCGCCGGCTTGTTCCGGATGCACGGCCTTTTCGTCGCAGCCGAGCCCTACGGCACGGGACACATCAACGACACCAGTAAGGCGACCTTCGACCAGAGCGGGACGCCCGTCCATTACATCTTCCAGCGGATCAATCACAACGTCTTCAAGGATCCGGCAGCCGTGATGAAAAACTTTTCAAGGGTCTGCGCCCATCTGGGGGCCCGGGCCCGCGCCCGGGGCGACGCCCGGGGGGCCATCGACCTGATCGCGGCGAAGACGGGAGAATCCTTTGCCGTCGACGGAAACGGCAATTTCTGGCGGGCCTACTGCTTCATCGAAAACGCCCGCACCTTCGACGTCATCGAATCCGCCGCGCAGGCCCGTCTTGCGGCGCAGGCCTTCGGCCGTTTCCAGTGCGAGCTGGTGGATCTGCCCGGGGAGCGGCTGATCGACACGATCCCCGATTTCCACAACACGCCCAAACGGATCGAGGCGCTGGAACGCGCCGCTTCCGCCGACAAGGCCGGACGCCTCAAGGAGGTGAAAAAGGAGTTCGATTTCATCATGGCCCGCAAGGAGGAGTGCGGCATCCTTCTTGACCTCAACGCCAAGGGCGAGATCCCCGAACGCATCACCCACAACGACACGAAGCTCAACAACGTCCTCCTGGACTCTTCCACGGGGGAACCTGTCTGCGTCATCGATCTCGACACGGTGATGCCGGGTCTGGTCCATTACGACTTCGGCGACATGGTCCGCACGAGCACCAGTCCCGCGATGGAGGACGAGAAGGACTTGAGCAAAGTCTTCATGCAGTTCGAGATGTTCGAGGCCCTTCTGCGGGGCTACCTCGACAGCGCGAAGGGCTTCCTCACTCCCGCCGAGAAACACTATCTGCCCTTCAGCGGCAAACTCATCACGCTGGAGATCGGGACCCGGTTCCTCACCGACTATCTGGAGGGGGACGTCTACTTCAAGATCCACCGGCCCGAACACAACCTCGACCGCTGCCGCACCCAGCTCAAGCTGGTGGAATCCATCGAATCGCAATACGACAAAATGATGAAACTTCTGGAATCTTTATAAGGGGGAAAAACATGCGCGTTCTCATCACGGGCGGAGCCGGGTTCATCGGCAGTCATCTGGTCGAACACTTTCGGGGCAAGGCCCAGGTCCGCGTCCTCGACAACCTGCGGACGGGGTATCTGAAAAATCTGGAGGGCTTCGACGTCGAATTCATCCGCGGCGACGTCCGCGACAGGGAAACTGTCCGCAGGGCCATGGAGGGCGTGGACTACGTCTTCCATCTGGCCGCGCTCATCAGCGTGCCGGAGTCAATGGTCAAAATCGCCGAGTGCGTCGACATCAACGTCAACGGGCTCCTCACCGTGCTGGAAGAGGCGGCGCAGGCTAAAGTGAAGAAGCTCTGCTTCAGCACCAGCGCGGCGATCTACGGCGACAACCCCGAAGTGCCCAAGCGCGAGACCATGTTCCCCGAACCCAAGAGCCCCTACGCCATCACCAAGCTGGACGGGGAATACTACTGCAACATGTTCACCCAGACGGGCAGACTTCAGACCGCCTGTCTGCGGTACTTCAACGTCTTCGGGCCCCGTCAGGACCCCAAGAGCGCCTACGCGGCGGCGGTGCCGATCTTCACCGCCAAGGCCGTGGCCGGGGAGCCGATCACCATCTTCGGCGACGGCGAGCAGACCCGGGACTTCATCTACGTCAAGGACATCGTGGCGGCCAACGTCTTCATGGCGACCCACGATTTCACCGGCGTCTACAACATCGCCTACGGGAAGCGCATCACCATCAACGATCTGGTGGCGCTCATCAAAGGGGTGACCAATTCCCGGTCCGAAGTCGTCCATCTGCCGGAGCGGGCCGGAGACGTGAAGCACTCCATGGCGGCGGTCGACAAACTCAAAGCCACGGGCTTCGTGCCGCAGTACGACTTCGACACCGGCATGAAAGCCACCGTGGAGTTCTTCCAGTCGCAGGGCAAGTGACAAGCACAAACTCCGTCACTTGAACTTGAGAACAAGACGGGCCG
Source organism: Lentisphaeria bacterium (assembly GCA_017450705.1). Classification (GTDB taxonomy): domain Bacteria; phylum Verrucomicrobiota; class Lentisphaeria; order Victivallales; family Victivallaceae; genus UBA1784. Next base: position 17,694 of record JAFSTC010000111.1, read on the forward strand.
AAGCCTCTTTTTCTCCCCGCGTCACAACGGGAGCGATTCGAAAGAACGCTCCCGCCGGGGCGACTGTCAGGCCTTCGGCTTCGACGGTCACGGAAACACCGGAAAGGGTGAGCGCAAGCCGCTTTCCGTCCGGGGAGAGGACGTATTTTCCGACCCGGTCGAGAGGCCACCTGAGGACGAGCAGCGCAAGTTTGACGTCTTCCTGCGGCAGGTCTTTCACCGTGCAGGACAAGCGGATCTCGGCCCGCTCCCCGGAGAAGCCGAAGACGTATTCCGCCGACGTCCCGGGGAAGACCTCGGGATAAGGCTTCCAGCGGCGGCGGCAGAAGACGGCCCGCGCCGTGACGCTGTTCCGCCCGGGATCGGGCGAAAGTCCGCTCCAATAGTCCTCCCCGGTGCGGAAGAAGGTCTTGCCGTTCCCGGGCAGGAGCTCGTCGCCGAAGTCGAAGAAGGGCACCTTCCTGCCGTCGGCGAGGACGATTTCGGCGGGAAAGGCGTGGTACTTGAGGAACCGGCAGACCAGTTGAGGCGTTTTGACGGTCATTTTCTCCGACACCGGGTCGAACGCGCCGAAAGACACCTCCCCCGCGGCCAGCACCGCCGCGAAGGGCAGAAAACAACACAAAACCCTTTTCATCGCGCCTCCTCCCCGCCCAAGCAGAATCTCCAGGTGCCGAAATTGCAGAGCTGTTCCCCGAAAAAGTTGAAAAAGAGCAGATGGCGGCCCTCGACGCGCGATGTCAGGGGTATCGAAAGGCGGCCGTAATGACGCCACGACTTCGTGCGGAATTTTTTGTCGAGGGCAACGACCGCGGCGATCTTCCCATTCACCGGATCGTCCAGCCGCACTTCGATGCGTCCGACGCCGCTGTCCGCCGGGGCGGCGAGTTTGAGGTCGAGGGCTCTTTCCGTCCCGTCGAAATCGACGGTCCCCGCGCAGACGCAGGTGCGGCTGATGTAGGTCACGGAGCGGTCCTGCGCGTTGACGACGCCGTTCCAGACCTTGACCGCGTCACTGCCGAAATGTTCCGTTTTTGCGGAGAGCGCCTCCCGGTGCGGCAGTTTTTTCAAATCGGGGAGGAAGGGATCGGGGGGAGGAGAAGCTATCTTTCGGAACTGTTCCGCGATGTGTTTTTCAAGCTTTTCAGGAACGTTCCCCGCCAGCATGAGGAGAAAATGCCCGGGAGCGATCTCGAAGGCGTCATTCGCCCGCGCCCGGCAAACCCGCCCCGAGGAGGAGAAGCATTTGACGGGCGCGTCCTTTTCGAGAACAAGACGGTTCATTTTCGTCTCCTTCGAAATGTTGATGACGATGTACGCCGTGCAGTCGCCCAGTTTCCAGGCGGCTGCGACAAGAGCGGGCGTGGCGATGACCCGGTCGTAATGGTAGGCCCAGAAATTTTCGATCATCTCCGGCTTTTCCGCGAGGACGGGAGGCCGCGCCATCAGCCCCTCCTGAAAGAAGTCCAGCAAGGCCGTGCGCAGATAGATCATTCTCCGAAGACAGGCCCGCAGATCGGCCAGCAGGGGAGAGGTGATCCCCCACTGGACGAACTGTTCCGAGTTGACCAGCTGCGTCGCGAGGACGGCACAAGAGGCCTCGGGGGTCCCGCCGGAGATGCCGCCGAAGAACTGGGTGCGTCCCGAATACACCAGCGGGAACAGGGGGACCTGATGCCGGTAGACCCAGCGCCAGGGCAGCACGCCGTCGAAAAGACCGACGCAGGGCTCGGCGTTGTCCTCGGTGAAGATCATCCCCCCCTTCCCGAATTCCGGCGAGCTGCGGACGGCGTCGAAAACGGGGAACTGCCCCAGGTGATACCAGTTGTCCGGCGAATCCGGCGCGTGCCCGTGATCCGGCGATCCGCAGGGGAGCGCCCGGGCCGCGCCGATCTGGTCGCAGTACACGGCGTCGAATCCCTGAGCCAGCATGCGCCGGACGAGAAGCGGCGCGTATTTCCGGTAGGTTTTCCCGGCGGGGCAGATCACGGCGTAGGGGATCCCTCCGAAGTTTTCGACGGCGGGCTTTCTTCCCCGCATGACCGTGCCGGGCAGAGCCTCCTTCGTGAAAAACACATCCTCCCCCCGCACGTCCCGAAGGGGCCACAGCCGGGGATCGCAGTAGCCGGAGGTATGGATCCCCGCCTCCCGCAGACGCGCGATGGCTTCGGCCAGAAGCGGCTTCACCCGGCAGTGGGGCGAAAGGGAGGTCGTCACACACTCCTGCCACTGCCGCAAGTCCAGCAGATAGGGTACGCCGAGGTATTTTTTGAGGGCCAGCAGCTCCGGCAGATGCTGAAATTGCAGATTCGGCCAGGGGAGCCGGAAGGCGTTGCGCACGGCCCACGCGGGCGTGCGGATGGATCTCTTCCACCAGCGGGGGGCATATTCTTCCAAAAGTCCCCGGTAGATCAGGCCCGCGTCGTACCAGTCGCCCCGGAAAAGCTGCCAGACGGCCGTCCCGGCGCGGACGGTCCCGCCCGGGGGGATCCTGTGGGTGAATGAGGCGGAAAAGACGTTTCCTGAGCAGACAACCCGCAGGCGTTTCGACGCGGCGCGCTCATCCATCAAGGCCAGCATGACGCCGGTTTCGGGGGTGTAGAACGCCCCCAGCGGCATGGCGCAGGCGCCCCGGGGATAATCGCCGTCGAAGGGCTTTTTCGCCGCATCTTGCCACGGCCGGGCAACGCCGCTGCCCTCGGGGGTCAGCACCCGGGCGTTTTTCGGATCGGGCACTTGAAAGGAGAGCACCGGGAAGTCCAGTCTTGCCAGCGGCGCTTTCCCCGCATTTTCCACGTCGATCTTCGCCGTGAGACGGTCGTCGGCAAAATGCAGTTCCAGCCTGACGGCAAGTTTCTCCCCGGGAGGCGGCAATTCGTAGAGCAGAACGGCGCCGGAGGGGGCGGGCTGGACTTTGACGCGCCACGCCGGGGACTGCCCGTCGAGGACGACGGGGCGGCCCATTCGGGAGAGCGTCAGTGCAAAGAAGGGCGCGTCGGGTCCGAGGAGCTCCCGGCCCGTTTTGCCGTCGAACCAGGAGAGGACGCCGCAGGCGTCGGGGAAGCGGGAGATCACCAGCTGCGACGTCTTCCCCTCGAGAACGGTGAAGCTCAAGGAGGCGGAACGGATCAGCTCCCGGAGTTTTTCGTCGGTCACGCCCCGGCCCGCGGCGCGGGCCAGCGCGGACCGGACGGCGGGGGAACAGCCGCTTTCGTCGATGAGCCTCTTCTGCCGTTCCGAAAGACGCCTTTCGACCTTGAAGGCGGGGGTCACGCCGGGAGAAGCGAGCACCAGCTCGCGGATGCGCTCTTCGGTGAGAACGCCCCCGCAGACCGCGACGTCGGCCAGCACCCCGGAAAAGCGCCAGGGCAGACCGAAGCTCTCGGCGCTGCCGATCTCGAGAAAATCGGAGGTCCCCTCGGGCGGAAGTCCGGGGATCCGGTGTTCCCCGACTAGTTTCCCGTCCAGATAAAACCGGACTTCGTTCCACGCTTCGCCCTGATCGATCAGACTGTGCCGGCGGAGCGTCACGGCCAGATGATGACGCCGGGTTTTGTTGTTCAGTTCCGGCAGACGGGGCGTTTCGTACCAGCTGCCCCACTTGCCCTCCCGGTGAAAACAGACGCCGAGACGGTCGCCCCGCCGGGCGACGGCCAGCTCCCTGTGCCGGTAAAAGAAGGCGTCCAGCCGTCCGGCGGGCCCGGCGGGCCCATCGGTCTTCCGCTGGAAAACCGCCGTCAGCGTCAGGCCCTCCCGCCACGGGATGCGCTTGACTTCCCGGCAGACGAGGCCCCTTTTTTCGCCCGAAAAAACGGTATCCCCCGCCTTTCGGTAAATCGGCGTCTCCCCGGCGGAAGAGAGCTCTCCCGCGAGGAACAGCACAAGCGCGCAGACGATCCCCGCCGCAAGTTTCATTGCTGTCGCGTTCCGGAGCTGTGCAAAGTCCACTGGACGCCCATGGGCGAGTTCACAAGTTCACCCCCGTTCATGGACGCGGTGTGTCCGTCGAGGAAGGCCGTGTTGGCGTTGTCGCCGTGGACCCGCCAGATGCCGATGTCCGACGTGCAGGCGCTCCGGGAGGTGAAGGCGTACCACCCCACGGGACCGTAGGCGGCGTTGGCGAAATTGGCCGCATCGGCGAAGAGCAGGAAGGCCGAAGGCATTTTGACGCTGGTCGTCTTGACACAGTCCTTGTTGCCCCAGTTGATCCCCTTGCGGGCCCGGGCGTACTCCGTGCGCTCGTTGGAGTTTTTCATGTTGAGCATGCCGTAGCTGTTGGCCTGGCGGCAGCTGTTGAAGGGTTCTGCCGGTGTGACGCCCTTGGGGTTGGCGATCTCGGGGCAGAGCAGGACTTTCGGCGTCAGATAGGCCGTCTTCCCCAGCTTGTCCAGGCCGCAGAGGATCCAGTTCCAGTGGGTCATGTTCCCGGCGGGGTCCAGCCGGGAGATGATCACCATGTCCTGACTGTCGGCGGCGTAGCTCAGTTCGGCCTGGATGGTCTGCTTCAGCTGCGAGATGCAGCTGGAGGTCCGCGCCCGAGCCCGGGCCTGCTGCAGGGCAGGCATCAGCATGGAAGCGAGAATGGCGATGATGGCGATCACGACCAGAAGCTCGATCAACGTGAAACGCGCTTGCGGCCTGTCCGAGCGAGATGACTTTTTCATGACCTTTCCTTTCATGATATAACGGTCGAGACGACGTTATTTCAAAAAAACTCCGTTTTCGATGACGATCCGGCCACGGGGCTCCCGGGAAAGGACCCGGAAGCCGGTTTCGCCGCCCGGCGCGTCCAGCCGGACCGGGAGCACGACGTCGCCCGCAAGTTCGAACTTTTCCGCGCAGACGCCGCCGTTCACAAGCTCAAGCACAAGCGGTCCGGCATCCTCCAAACGGACCTCGGCCGAAAAATGCCGGTAGACGCCCCGGGGGATGGCGTACAGCAGGACCGCTTCGCTGTTGACGCCGAAAGCGATGTCGTTCCCCTTCTCCTCATACCGCCGCAGGGCGAAGCCGCCCGAGCCGCCGATGGGGTAAGCGAAGGGCGAAAATTCGGCAAGACGCCGCTCCGGAACGAGAGGCGCCCGGTCTTCCGCGATGGCGAACACCGTGGCGACGGCGTCCGTCGCCAGAGAAAGGGCGTTGAGGAACATGATCTTTTCGTTTTCCTCAGGCGTTCTCCGGCTTGCGCCGTAGAGAAAATCGACGGCCAGATCGAAGAGAGCCCTCCGGCTGGAGGCCCCGTCCCGGACATACCGCGCGTAAAGCAGGGAAACCGCCTCGTCGATGCTGTCCGAAAGGATCCGGGGGGCGGCGGCGAGGGTCAGAAAAGACTCATCGAAAGGCAGTTTTGCGAGGTATTTGGCGGTCTCCCGGCCCGAGAGGCGGTCGAGGACGAAGAGATCCGTCCCGTCGGCCCCCTCCAGCGCGTGGAGCCCGAAGAGAGAGTCCTCGATGAAATGCAGAAGACAGCCCAGATATTTCCAGGCTTCTTTCCGTTCGCCCAGCCGCAGAAGACCGATGGCCTTTTCGATATAGAAACGCATCCCCTTTTCGACGTGGCGGAGATTGTCGTTGGGCCTGAGATGGACCATTTTGAGACCGTTCTCTCCCCGCGTCCAGTAGCGGTAGAACTCCTCCACCGGCGTGTGGGGCGGGTAGTGGAATTGGATCCCGTCGGTGAAATACATGTACGGCTCCGCCTCGGCGTGGCGGGGCCCCCAGTAGTCGTCGGGCCAGCAGCAGCAGTCGAGATCGAAAGACGCCGCGTCCGGCACTCCGGCGCAAGCAAGTGCCCGGGCCGTCAGGCATTTGTGGAACGCTTCACCGGGCATTTTTCAAACTCATCCTCCGATACGTCCGCGATCGCGGAACACCTGATGTCTATTTATGCAACAGTAATATACCCTTCTTCGGGCATTTTGTCAAGTTCCCCTTGACAAGAGGAGATATCTCCGCTAGATTATATAGAAGGACATTCGGAGGGGGAATGAAAAAGGAAGTCGCGAAAACGCAGTATCTGCTGCCTGAAAAACTGAAGCGGAACTCGACCGTTCCGCTGTATTCCCAGATCCACGCCCAGCTCAGACGGGAGATCGTTCTCGGGAACTTCCGCCCGGGAGAGAAATTCTACTCCTATCGGGAGCTCAAGCAGCTCTACGGCGTGGAGCTGCGGACCGTCGCCGCGTCACTGAATCTGCTCGTCCGGGACGGTCTGGTCGAAAAACAGGCGGCACGGGGCACCTACGTCCGCAGAACGGATCTCTGCCGCGAGGTGGGCAACATCTGGTTCGCCGTGATCGGCCATGAGGGATATCATCCCTTTTACTTCAACGCCCTCAACGGCCTGATCTGCGAAGCGCAGAAATTCGGACTGCGGGTGATGGTCAAGCTGAGCGGCGGCCGGAAGGATTTTCTGGAATGGTTCGAACCCTCTCCCGGAGAAGGGCTGATCCTCACGGGGGAAATCGACAACGCACTCGTCCACCGCGCCGGAAAGAAATGCAACAACAACGTGGTCGTGATCGGCAACTACGAGAACATCGAAAACGCGGGGACCGTCTGCGCCCGTTTTTCCGCCGCGCTGGAGACCGCCCTCTGCCTGGCCTGGAACAAGGGAGCCCGGCGCTTCATGCTGATCACGGGCGACATCACCCGTCCCATCTCCCGGGGGCTGAGGGAGAAAGTCAGGGTCTTCTGCGAAACGAAAAAATGCGGATTCGTTCCCGTCTCCGCTCCGGAGGAAGACGGTTATGCGGCACTGGCGGATGCGACGGCCCTCCCCGACTGCATCGTCGTGACCGAAGCCGCCTACAAAGGCGTCCTCTACCGCATGCTGGAACAACGGCTGCGGTGTCCCGACGACATCTTTCTCATCCGCTACGGCCGAGAGCGTCAGGACCGGTCGTCCCCCGATTACGCCGCCGTAGACATGGAGGGCGACGGGCGGAAATTCGGAGCGGCGGCTCTGCGGCTCCTGCTACGCGGCGGCAAGGAAACAACGGCGCTGGACATCGTCTGCAGGATCAAACGCGATCAGGAAAAATCGTGGCCGGTCTGACGAAGCCGAAAGCGGCGTCGGGCGTTTTGTCAGCAGCTCTTCCGGGCACGCGCTAATACCAGTCGGACTTGACCCCTCCCGACATCGCCTCGGGGTTCTCGGGGTCGTAGACGAAGCCGTGATGGTCCTCGTGTCCCCGGGGGGGCTTCTCGGGGATCCGCCAGGGCTTCTCGTCGGTGAAATCGTGCCGGAAGATGTTGCCGATGCGGCGGCGTTTCTCCAAGTGGTTCATACAGCTGATGATGCATCCCCGGGCGCCGCAGATGGCGATGGGGTACGCCGAAAACGCCTTCCACGTGGGCACGGCGGAAAAAAGCGAATGACCGAAGTTCCACCCCTCGACCCAGGTGTTGCCCTGCTCCTCCATGGGCAGATAGATACCGGGAAAAGTCTTGACGAAGTGGGGCGAAGTCGTCCGGTTGAGCCCGAAATGGGTGAGCTTGCACTTGCCGACCTTGAGGTCGTTGCACTCCCAGCTGACGCCGCCCGCGGTGATGATGTTGCCCTTGTCACGGTCGATGGCGTTGCCGGGGCAGTCCCGGACGCAGAGCTTGCAGCGGTCGCAGATGCGGCCGATGCGGATGGGGTCCGGCTCCAGCTCGGCGTCGGTCAGGATCAGTCCCAGCCGCTGGCGGGGACCGAACTGGGGCGTGAGCAGGACCTTGCTCCAGCCCATCTCCCCCAGACCGGCCATGACGGCGGCGATGCGCAGACTCACGTTGATGTCCCGGGGATACTTCCCGCCCGGGGGCACGGGTCCCCGGGGACCGGCCTCCTTGAGCGTCGCGGCGGGCGGACAGGGCACCGAGAGATACCCGTGGTCCTCGATGAAGCGGCCGATGCGGTAGTTGGCCTGATGGACCAGCTTGGTCAGTCCGGAGTAGGCGAAGACCTGATAGCTGGGCCAGTGGGTCCCCCGTTCGATGCCCCGGTAGCAGCCGCGGATGATCCGGCGGGCGAAGACGATGACCGACTTCGCCCCGGGAAAGACCGTGCGGGGACTCATGTATTCGGGCGCGCCGTCGAAGCGTTCGATGGGCGCGATGCCGATGGCGTCCACGCCGACGACGTTTTTGGCGAAATCCTTGAGTTCCTGCGACGTCATTTTTTTGCCTCGAGGTGCTTGCAGCAGGCCCTTCCGCAGGCGGCGCCGGTGCGGTTGGGTTCGAGCCCGAGGGAGTAGGGTCTGGGCCACGTGCCCGTGGTGCAGACCCGGCAGCTTTCGACGCGCAGACGCCAGTGGCGCATGGTCCCGGCGGGATAGACGGCCTCGACGGGGGTGTTCCGGTCGAGGGCGCAGGCGGGACAGGCCGCGGCGCAGGCCCCGCAGTGGTCGCACAGCCCGCCGGGGAACACCGGATCGGGCGCGAGCTCCAGATCGGTCAGCACGGCGGAAAAGACCTGCCGGGGACCGAACTGCGGCGTGAGGAAGAGTTTGCCGTCTCCCAGCTCGCCCAGACCTGCGGCATAGGCGGCGTACTCCATGTCGATGATGACGTCGGGGGCCGGACGGTCGGGCGAAACGGGCACGCCCTTGTCACGCAGCTCGTAGGAGCAGCGGACAAGGGGAACCGTCTCGAAACCCTCGTTCTCGACTTGGCGGCAGAAGTTGTAGGTCACCTCCTGCATGTAGTTGGAGAACCCGGTGGGATCCGCGCCGGAGTAGGTCCCCCAGTTGGTCCCGTTCTCGATCCCCTGCAGGGCCCCCCGGAGGATCCGGAACCCCAGCACGATCACCGACTTCGTATCCGGCTTGATCGCCGCCGGATCCTCGTTGCCCGGGACCTCGGCAAAGCGTTCGACGGGCGCGATGCCGACCAGATCGGCGCCGCAGTCCCGCGCCAGTTTCTTCACAGCTTGCGCATCGAGCATTTTTCTTCAGCCTTTCAGTTGGACTCGGTCCGGCGGAACGGCAGACTTCCGCCGCCCGCCATGTATACCATATATAGTATACACTTTCCTCTTTCTTTTGTCAAACGAAATTCCGAAAAACGGCGGGGGAACGCCGTCAGGACTCCCGGCGGCGGTGCCTGTGGACCGACTGCAGGAGGCCGCAGGAGGCCATGCTGGCGAGGATGAAGGAGCCTCCGTAGCTCACGAAGGGCAGCGGCAGTCCCGTCACCGGGGCTATGCCGATGCTCATGCCGATGTTGACGAAGATGTGAAAGATCATGAGGCATCCGATCCCGCAGGCGATGAAGCGCCCCAGCGGATCGCAGGCGAGGAAGGCCGTCCGCCAGATGGAGTACATCAGCAGGGCGTAAAGCCCCAGCAGGATCAGGGAGCCCGCATACCCCGTCTCCTCGGCGATCACCGAAAAGATGAAATCGTTGTTGGCCACGGTGTGGGGCAGGAATCCCAGCGTGTTCTGTTCTCCGCGGCCGATGCCCTTGCCGGAAAACCCGCCGGAGCCCACCGCCAGACGGGACTGATAGACGTTGTAGCCCCGGTTCCGGCGGTCGCTGTCCGGATTGAAGAAGACCCGGATCCTGTCCCGCTGGTAATCCCGCAGCAGCGGACGGATCCGCAGCGTCTCGTTGAGGGCGATGGCCCCGCCGATGAGCAGGACCGCCACGGTGGCGATGAGGATCGGACGCCACCTGAGTCCGGCGCAGAAGATCATGCCGATATAGGCCGGCAGAAGCACGGCGGCGCTGCCCAGATCGGGTTCCCGGGCGATGAGGAAGAAGAGCGGGGTGAAGATGAGAAGGCTCAGCAGAAGCCCCGTCTTGCGGTTGACGTCGAACCGGGGGGCCGAGAAGACAACGGCCAGAAACAGCACCATGACCACCTTGGCGAACTCCGACGGCTGGAGCCGGACGGACCCGATCTCGATCCAGCGGACCGCGCCGTAGATCCGCACGCCGAACCTGAGCGTGAGGATCAGCAGAACGACCACGGCGGCGTAGGCCGAGAAAACCGCCAGACGGAATGCCGCGCGCCGGTAGTCCGTCAGAGCGCAGAGAAGCCAGAGACAGCTTCCCAGCCCGATCCACTGCAACTGGCGGAAAAAGGCCTGACTGCCCCCTCCCCCGTAGCCGCGTCCCGTGGAGTAGATGAAGACCAGTCCGATCCCCAGCAGTCCGAGGACGGAAAAGATCTGCACGAGATCCAGCCCGGCAAAAAAGCCGCCTTCACGTTCGGAACGGAGGGCGGCGGGATGTCTGGGTTCGGGACTGGGCATCTGCAGTTATTTTTCCACCGAAAAAGTCTGGTCGCGGCGCGGCCCGACGGAGACGATCGCGATCTTCGAACGGACCAGCTCCGCCGCGCGGGTGAGGTACTTTCTGGCATTCTCCGGCAGTTCGTCCCAGCTGCGGGCGCCGGAAATGTCGGTCTTCCAGCCGTCGTGCCATTCGTAGACAGGCTTCGCCGAGGCCAGCTCCTCGACGGAGGCGGGGAACTGATCGGTCACCTTGCCGCCGATCTCATACCCGGTGCAGATGGCCACTTTGTCGAAACCGTCGAGGACGTCCAGTTTGGTCACGGCCAGACGGTCGATCCCGTCCACCATGCAGGAGTACCGCGCGGCCACGGCGTCGAACCAGCCGCAGCGCCGGGGACGGCCCGTGGTGGCGCCGAACTCGCGCCCGACCTCGCGCAGCTGATTTCCCGCGGCGTCGAAAAGCTCCGTGGGGAAGGGCCCCTCCCCCACCCGGGTGGTGTAGGCCTTGAGGACGCCCCACACGCTGCGGACGGCCTGAGGCGGCAGACCGCTGCCCGTGCACGCCCCGCCGGAAACGGTGTTGCTGCTGGTGACGAAGGGATAGGTCCCGTGGTCGATATCGAGCAGCGCTCCCTGAGCGCCTTCGAAGAGGATGTTCTTTCCCGCCGCGACGGCCTCGTTGACCGTGTAGGTGGAATTGCCCACGTGGGGAGCCAGATACTCGGCCGCGGCCAGCACCTTGGCCAGTTCCGCTTCGACGTCGACCGTCTCCGCGCCGCAGGCGGAAAGCACCTTATTGGCGTAGGCCGCCTCGGCCCGGAATTTTTCGGAGAGCCGCTCGGGAGCAAGGAGATCGACGGCGCGGATCCCCACGCGGCGCATCTTGTCGGTGTAGGCCGGACCGATGCCCCGCCCGGTGGTCCCGATCTTGACCGCGGCGCTGCGCTCGTTGACCCGGTCCAGACGCTTGTGGTACTCGAAGATCAGATGGGTGCGGCTGGAGAGCTCCAGCTCCGACACGTCGAAGCCGCAGGCGGCCACCTTGAGCATCTCGTCCTGAAGCGCCACGGGGTCGGCGACGACGCCGTTGCCGATCACGCACTTGACGCCCTTGCGGAAGATCCCGGAGGGGATCAGGTGCAGAACGTAGCGGTTCTCGCCGATCTCCACCGTGTGCCCGGCGTTGTTGCCGCCCTGAAAACGGACCACCATGTCGACGTCGCGGGTCAGCACGTCGATGAGTTTGCCTTTTCCCTCGTCACCCCACTGGGTGCCCACCAAAATATCGACCGGCATAACAGACAGCTCCTCCATGCTTGCTTTGAAGAGAAAAATCTCACCTATTTAAAGTAACCCTTCCCCGCGGGAATTGCAAGGACGGGCGGCATCAAAAAAACGGCTAAAAAACATTTCCCCCGCCTTGACAACCCGGAAAATGGCACTATATTATGAAACACGAACTCTCGAGGCGTGGTAGCCAATCGGTTAGGCAGCGGTCTGCAAAATCGCTCAGACCGGTTCGACTCCGGTCCACGCCTCCATTTTTTTGCCCGCGGAAACTGTCCGGAGGTGCCGCATGGAATGGATCGCCGTCGTTTTCTCTCTCGTCCTGGGATTTTTCATCGGCTGGAAATACGGTTCCCGCGCCGTGACCGCCCTGAACGCCCGGGTCTCCGCGCTGACGTCGGAGCTGGCGGTCAAAACCGAGGCTTCCGAGCGGGAAAAAGCCATGCTCGCCGAAAGCGCCGCCAAGGAGATCGCCCTGCTCCGGGACGCCTCCGAAAAAAATGCCGCCGCCGAAAGGGAGAACACGAAACGGCTCCTCGCCGAACAGGAGAAGGCGATGGCGCTCAAGCTCGATCTCATCAAGGCCGAATTCAAGGCCCTCTCCGAACGCATCTTCACCGAAAAAAGCGACCAGATGAAAAAGGAGAACAACCAGCAGATCGAGCAGCTCCTCAAGCCCCTGCGGGAAAAGATGGCGGAATTCAAGCAGTCCGTCGACGCCTCCCGTGAGAAGGGCATCGAACAGTCCGCCCGCCTGTCGGAGCAGATCCAGAAGATGCTGGACGAAGCCAGAAAACTCGGGACCGAGGCCGATTCCCTGGCCGCCGCCCTCAAAGGCGAGCAGAAGACCCAGGGCAACTGGGGAGAGATGCTCCTCGACGACATCCTCTCCCGCAGCGGTCTTCAGGAAAATGTCCACTACGAGAACCAGCCCACCATCTGCGGCGCCGACGGGAGACCGCTCAAAACCGACGAGAACAAAATGCTCCGCCCCGACGTGATCGTCCACTACCCGGACGGGCGGGACGTCATCATCGACAGCAAGGTCAGCCTCACCGCGTATCTGGACTACATGAACGCCGACTCCGACGAGGAAAGAAACGCCGCCCTCTCGCGCCACATCGCCAGCGTCAGGAAACATGTGGAGGAGCTGGCCGCGAAAAACTACGCCTCCTTCCTCAAAAACTCCGGCAGGGAGACCATGGATCTCGTCCTCATGTTCATCCCCAACGAATCCCCCTACCAGCTGGCCATGACGGGGGATCCCGGGCTGTGGCAGAAGGCCTTCGACCGCAAGGTCGTCATCGTCAGCCCCGTGAACCTCATCGCCCTGCTCCAGCTCATCCGCATGGCCTGGGTCAAAGCCGAACAGGACCGCAATCAGGAGGAGATCCTCAAATACGCCGGCCAGATGCTGGACCGCATCTACGCATTCTACGAGGATTTCGACGAGATCGGCCGCCAGCTGGAAAAGACGGAACAGATCTACGGCAGCGCCGTCAAACGCCTGAAACAGAGCGCCCGCGGCCACAGCGTCGTCAACTCCGGAGAAAAACTGCGCAAACTGGGCGTCAAGCTCACCAAGGCGCAGAAGCTCCCCGCCCGTCTGGAGATCTCCCCCGAAGACGATCCGGCCGGTCTCCCCCTCCCCGAAGAGGCCGGCGAAGCCGCGGAGTGATCCCATGACAAGCTACGCGGAGACCCTGCCGCCCGACCGGAGGCGGCATTTCGAACGCATCGCCATCACCTCGACGATGTTCGGCTGCATCTCCACCCAGCTCATCGAAAGCAACGCCCCCGTGGTGCTCTACCTGACCATGCTGGGAAGCAGCGAATCCGTCTCCATGTTCTCCTCGAGCCTGCCCAATTTGTCCCACATCCTGCTCCTCATCCCCTGCGCCGCCTTCGCCGCCCGCCGGGGACTGCGCCGGACCTATACCCTCTCCAGCGCGGCGGGCTTTCTCGCCTTCCTGCTCATCGCCTGTGCACCGTACCTCGGCAGCTTCTCCCGGAGCGCCGTCATCTGCGGGTGCTTCGCCTACGCCGTGACCCTGACGTTCTACGCCTCCACCTGGTACCCGCTGCTGGACAATATCCTCACATCCGAGACCCGGAGCACCTTCTTCAGCAAAATGCGCTTCACCTACATGCTCTTCAACGCCGCACTGCTCTTCCTGCTGGGGAAAGTCCTCGACAGGACCTCCTCCATCGGCGCCCTGCAGATCGTCTTTCTCCTGGCCGGAAGCGCCCTCTGGGGCAGGAAATTCTGCATGGATCGACTCCCCATCTCCCCCGACATGGCCCGGGAATCCCCCAAGCTGAAAAGCTCCCTCGCGACCTGTCTGGGCAATCTCCCGCTGATGAAATTCTCGTTCTACCTCGCATGCATGTACCTCGTCGTCCCCGCCGCCCCCGCCCTCGCCCTCGTCTCCATGAAAACGTCCCTGGGCCTCGAAAACGGGACCATCGTCGTCATCTCTTCCGCCGCCCTCGTCGGCCGCCTGACGGGATATCTCCTCATGGGACTCCTCGCAAAACGCCTCTCCATGCGGCTTCTCGTCATCGGGACACACCTGGGGACGCTCCTCGCCGTCGGCCCCCTGATCTTCATCACCTCCGACACACCCGCCCTTGCCCTCGTGCTGGGGGCCGTCTTCTTCCTGAACGGCGTCGTCTGGGCGCTCCTGCTCTGCATCAACTCCGTGGAGATGCTGGCCCTCGCCCGGCCCGGCAACAAGATCATGGCCATCGCCTTCTGCTCCAGCGCCATCGCCCTCGGCGGCGCCGCCGGGACCCTCATCACCAGCGCCCTCCTGGGCTGCGCCGCCTTCCCCGCAAAGATCGTCCTCGCCGGTTTCGCCGTCTCCAGGTTCCAGCTCTTCTTCGCCGCCTACACGCTGGCGGTCATCCTCTTCCTCGGTCTCCTCCCCCTCGTCCCCGCCGTCACCCGGCAGGAAAAGCACTGACCCGTGGGAGCCGGGGGGCGCTTGCGCCGCCCTCCCCGGACCCCTCCCGGCGCCCCGTGGCACGGGGAGGCGTGTAGGCCGGTGGCACGCGGGCCGCGGGCTGGAAAGACGTGTTGCAAAATAAATGCGCGGTCTTCCCGCTTTTCTGCGGAAAGACCGCGCACATATTTTGCAACGGCTTGCCGCCGGGGGGACGA
>JAFSTC010000112.1 GCA_017450705.1 Lentisphaeria bacterium
CGGCTCCAATCTGTGCGAAGCCCTCCTCGACATGGGGTATCCCGTCCGCTGTCTGGACGATCTCTCCACGGGGAAACAAGCTCACGTCGACATGTTTTCCGACCGGCCGGGATACGAATTCCGAAAGGGCGACATCAAGGATCTTGCGACTTGCGTCGCGGCCTGTTCCGGGATCGATTACGTGCTCCATCAGGCCGCCTGGGGCAGCGTTCCCCGCTCCATCGAAATGCCGCTCTTTTACTGCGCCAACAATATTTCCGGCCACCTGAACATGCTGGAGGCCGCCCGGCGGTGCCGCGTGAAAAAATTCGTCTACGCCTCCAGTTCCTCCGTGTACGGCGATGAGCCGCATCTGCCGAAAACCGAGGGAAGGGAAGGGAGGCTTCTCTCGCCCTACGCCCTGACCAAGCGCTGCGGCGAGGAGTGGGCGAAACAGTACACCCGTCACTACGGACTTCCCACCGTGGGACTGCGTTATTTCAACGTCTTCGGCCGGCGTCAGGATCCGGAGGGTGCCTACGCGGCGGTGATCCCCCGGTTCATCCGCCAGCTCCTTGCCGGAGAACGTCCCACCATCAACGGCGACGGCCGTCAGAGCCGGGACTTCACCTACGTCGAAAACGTCATCGAAGCCAATCTGAAGGCCTGTCTGGCCCCGGAGGCCGCCGACGGCGAGGTCTTCAACATCGCCTGCGGCAGCAGGGAGTATCTCGCGGACGTTTACCGCAAACTGGCCTCGGCGCTGAACGTCGATCTGGACCCCGTGTTCGGTCCCCCGCGTCCGGGCGACATCATGCACTCCAACGCCGACATTTCCAGGGCCCGGCAGCTCCTCGGTTACGATCCGCAGTACGATTTCGAACGGGGCATCCGCGAGGCCGTGGGCTGGTACAGGGAAAATCTTTGAAATCCTCCCGTCCCGGGGGGAGGGCGCTTATTCCCCGTAAGCGGGATCGTAGGCGCGGTCGTCGCGTGAAAGGTAGCCGAGACGCTCCCGGCAGCCGTTGTCGTCAGACGGCCGCGCGGTGATGTTCCCTTGCGGCGCGGCGTGGCCGTCGGCAAAGCCGGCGTTGCAGTATCCGCCGTGGCGGAAATCCGCGTAACCGCCTTTCCCCGATGCAGTGTTGTAAAGAAAGGCCGTCGGCGCGGGGCGGTTGTCGCTGCCGCCGGAGAAACATGCCGCATCTGCGACGACGCTCAGCTGCGTCGGACGGCGGACCGTTCCGACTTTCACCGGGCGGTAGCGTGGCGGGGAATCGTCGACGCTGCGGAACGACAGCAGGTAATTGTAGCCGAATCCGGCGAACTGTGCCGTCCAGCTGCGGTTGACGAGAAGAGCGGAATCGGCTTCCGGACAGTTGAAGACCCGTTCCGAAGTCGCCGATGCTCCGGGAACCCCCCGGGCGAGGATGCCGGGACCTTTGTACAGATACCCCGTATCCCACTGGTTCAGTTTGCGGTCCCAGGCGATGCAGAACACGCCGTCGCAGTTGTCGGCGTACTGCAGGTGCATGGTCAGCACCTGCCGCAGATCCGAGAGGCAGTCGGTGCGGCGCGCGCTTCCGCGCGCCGCGCCCAGCGCCGGCATCAGCATGGCGGCGAGAACGGCGATGATGGCGATGACGACCAGCAGCTCCACCAGCGTGAAGCGTCTCTCATCCCGCGTCGGACGGATCTGCCGTTTTTTTTTCATTGCCGTCTCCGTTTTCGCGTTTCTTCGGCCGCCTGTGTCATATCGCGGCAAGACTTGTGCTCCATTCGGCTCCGACCGAACCGTAATATTTCCATTCGAGGTCGTCTTCGCCGCGCACCAGCAGTGCGCCGAGATCGCCCGCGGCCGTGCGGATGCGCAGATCGTCCCTGCCGTCCCCGTCGAAGTCGGAGATCTGTTCGACGGAGACGCTCCCCAGGTCGCCGATGCCGAACCAGGCCTGCGCGCTGCCGTCCTGGACGAGCCACGCGCCGAAGTAGGTGCCTTTCCGGAGAAGTACGTCGTCGATGCCGTCGCCGTTGAAATCGCCGGTCCCCGCGACGGAGATGCCGTCGGTCATGGTGTCGAGGTTGGCCCAGAGAACGGTCCCGTCGGACTGGGTGAGCCAGGTGCCGGCGAATCCGGCGTCATGGACCAGAACGGTGTCGCTCCTGCCGTCGCCGTTGAGATCGCCGGTCGCGGCGATGTGCCATTCGTCTCCGAGGCTCTGGAAATAATTCCACCCCTGCTTTTCGCCGGCGGTGAGATAACAGCCGACCGCGCCGTTTTCGTTGCGGAGCAGAAGGTCGCTCTGATCGTCACCGTCGAAATCGCCGATACCGAGGACTTGCGTGGCGGAATCGAAGGATTCCACGGTTTCCCAGCCCGTGACCTTGCCGGAATCGTCGGTGACCCAGGCGCCGACGATGTTGCCGGTGCTCTTCAGGTAAATGTCGTCGGATGTCTTTCCGGAAGAGGTGACGCCCGTTCCGAAGATCTCCCAGCCGGGATTGCACGTGCTCAGATCGCCCCAGACGGCGGTCTGATCGGACTGGATGAGCCAGGCGCCGGTGGAACCGTATCCGGGCGAAGCCGTATCCGTGATGGTCATGATGACGTCGGCTCTGCCGTCGCCGTTGAGATCGTTCCCGACGGATCCCGGTTCAGCTTCGGAGATCGTCAGCGTGAGCAGGTTTTCCGCTGCGGCCAGATCGTAGACGCGGTTCCCGAAGCGGATGTGATCGGTCGTCACGGCTCCGTCGACGACCGTGAACGCCGAGCCGGCCGACGTCCCATTGACGGTCAGCACGATGTCGCCGCTCCAGGAATCGACACCGGAAGCCACTTTGTAGATGCCCGTCTCCATGGCGGCGGCGACGGCGATCCCGGTGATCCCTCCGGAGAGACGGGCCCAGCCGTTGACCGCGGCGGGCGAATCGTGCGTCAGGCTGGTCAGCGAGACCGTGAAGACGCCGTCGGAGTTGTTCGTCACGGCGGCGCCGAAGGTCGTTTCCCCCGTTACGGTGATGGTCCCGGTATTCCAGATGGTGTCGCTTGCCGTTGCGAATGTGCATCCGTCCATCGTCAGCGCTCCGTCGTTCCAGATCGCGCCGCCCTCGTCGGCGGTGTTGCCCGAGAACGTGCAGTCCGACAGGGCCGCCGCGCCGCCGTTCACCTGGATGAACGCGCCGCCCTGGGTCGCCGTGTTCTCCTGGAACGTACAGCCGGAGATCGTGATCGACTCCGCGTAGCTGTTGGAGATGGCGCCTCCCTGCGCCGCGGTATTTTGGGAGAACACGGCGTTTTCGACGGAGCCGACGCTCCAGTTGGCGATGGCGCCGCCGTCGTTCGAACCTGCGGTGTTGCCGGAGAAAGTCCCGCCGGAGACGGCGAGCGTTCCCCAGCAGTTGCAGATCGCCCCGCCGCCGTAGGTCGCGGAGTTGCCGGTAAAGTCGGTGTCTGTGACCGACATCGGACTTACGGTGCCCGCCTGATTGTAAAGTCCTGCGCCGTAGTGGGCGCTGTTGGCCGAAAATCCGCCGCCGGAGATGTTCAGGCTGCCGTAGTTGATGACCGCGCCGCCGCAGCCGCCGTTCCATGGGTTGGAGGGATCGACTTCGGCAAGGTTGTTTTCAAAGACGGCATCCGTGATCGTGACCTCGGCCGCCCCGGTGACGTAGACCGCACCGCCCATGCCGCCGAGTTTTTTGTCGGCGTCGAAATACGCGCTGTTGGCGGTAAAGGTGCCGCCGGAGACGACCGTCGCACCGGAACCGTCGGCGTAGACCGCGCCGCCGGAGAGCGCGGAGTTGTCCACGAAAGCGCCGCTCGAGACGAGCAGAGCGCCATCGTTCCAGACCGCGCCGCCCGACTCGGCGGCGTTGCCCGAGAACGCGCAGCTCGTCAGCTCCGCCGTGCCGCCGTTCACCTGGATGAATGCGCCGCCTTGGGTCGCCGTATTGGCCTGGAACGAACAGCCGAAGATCGTGATCGACTGCGCGTAGCTGTCGGATATGGCGCCTCCCTGCGCCGCTGTGTTGCCGGAGAACACGGCGTTTTCGACGGAGGCGACGCTCCAGTTGGCGATGGCGCCGCCGTCGCTCAGAGTTGCGGTGTTGCCTGTAAAAGTCCCGCCGGAGACGGCGAGCGTTCCCCAGCAGTTGCAGATCGCACCGCCGCCGTAGGCCGCCGAGTTGCCGGCAAAGTCGGTTTCGAAGACCGACATCGGACTTACGGTGCCCGCCTGATTGTAGAGTCCGGCGCCGTAGTAGGCGCTGTTGGCCGAGATCTCGCCGCCTGAGACGGTCAATGCGCCGTAGTTGATGACCGCGCCGCCGCAACCGCCGTTCCATTCGCTGTCGGGATCGACTTGGGCGAAATTCTCGCCGAAAAGCGCGTCCTTGATCGTGACCTCGGCTGCTCCCGTGACGTAGAGCGCACCGCCCATGCCGCCGAGTTTTCTGGCGGTGTCGAAATACGCGCTGTTGGCGGTGAAGGATCCGCCGGAAATGACCGTCCCGCCGGAACCGTCGGCGAAGATCGCGCCGCCGGAGAGCGCGGAGTTGCCCGCGAAAGCGCCGCTCGAGACGAGCATAACGCCGTCGTTTCGAATCGCGCCGCCCTCATCGGCGGCATTCCCTGAGAAGACAGCCCCCGAGATGGTAAGGAAGGATTTCTGCTGTGAGTAAGTATCGACCATCACTGCGCCGCCGGAACCGGCGGTGTTTCCCGAGAACACGGCGCTTTCGATCAGAGCCGAAGCGCCTTGATGCACTTCGACGGCGCCGCCGAATCCCGCGCTGTTGGCGGTGAAGGATCCGCCGGAGACGACAGCCGTGCCGCCGTCCAGGGACACCTCGAATGCGCCGCCGTAGGTCGCGGAGTTGCCGGAGAACGAGGCTCCCGATATCTCCGTCGTGCCGCCGATGGCGAGGATCGCGCCTCCTCCTCCGGTCGCCGTATTGGATGTGAAGATGCCGCCGGAGATGCTGATGGTACCGCAGTAACCCTCTATTGCGCCGCCCTGTCCGAGATAGGTGCCGGAGGTCGTCGCCCGGTTCGCGGTGAACGTGCCGCCCGAAAGAACGATGCCGCCGAAGGTCGCGCAGATCGCGGGACCGTACCACTTTTCGGCGCCGGAGCAGACGATGTCCGTTCCGGAAAAGACCGCGCCTTCGTCGTTGACATTGATGCCGCTCGCCACCGCACCGGATCCGGCGCTGACGACCGTGCCCGCCCCCATGGAGGTTTCGGCGACGGTTCCGCCGGACGTGACGACGATCCTGTCATTTCCGCCCGCTTCGAGAACGGCCGCATACGAGGAGCTGCCTTCAAAAGTTACCGCGCCGGAGGAGTAGACCGTTACCGGATATTGCACACTGGCCATGTTGAAGATCCTTTCTTTTTGCCGCGACGGCAGTGCCGTCTGATGTTTTCGATCCGGCGTCCGAAAACGGGCAGAAAAGGAGGACCTGCCGGACTTGCCCGGCGGGCCTGATGCCGGAGAGAGCTCCGGAAAACGGACATAATCGTCCCTGTCATCTTTACCTTTCTTGCGTTACGGGCGCAATCCCGGAGCCGTCAGACTCCGGAGCAGATAAATTCAGACCCCCGCGGGACCCGGCTTGCCGTTTTTCCGGCTCACGGTTGCTCGACAGTTCGTGACTTTCACACGATTCACCGCGCAGGATCCACCGTCAAAAATGACGTTTCCTCTAATATAACACATCCGCAAAACTTTGCAAACGGGATCCGGTGCCCGCCGCTGGAAATCTGCGCCGAAAAGTCGTTCCTGACCTTGAAAAAAACGCCTTGGAATGGCATATTATACGGATGTCTTCCCGGATAAAGATTTCATCAACGCAGTAAGGACGCGGGAAAGGAGGGGCCATCATGAGTGCGGAACCAAGTGAATTTGCGACATTGAAGTTCAGGGACAAGGAAGTCGTTCTGCCGGTCGTCACCGGGACCGAGGGCGAAAAAGGACTGGATATCACCGGTCTGCGAAAGTCCACGGGACTGGTCGCGCTGGACCCCGGATTCGTGAACACGGCCTCCTGTTACAGCCAGATCACCTACATCGACGGGGAGAAGGGCATCCTGCGCTACCGGGGGATCCCCATCGAGGAACTGGTGCAGAAAGTCATGTTCGTCGACGTGGCCTATCTGCTGGTCCACGGCGAACTTCCCGACGAGGAGACCCGCCGGGAGTTCTCCAGTCAGCTCAACACCAACTCCCTGATCCACGAGGATATGCGCCACTTCTTCGACCATTTTCCCAAAGGGTCCCACCCGATGCATATCCTCTCCACCATGATCAACGCCATGGCGGCCTTTTATCCCAACGTGGACATCAAATCCATGGCGGACAACATCGACCAGTCCTGCGCCCGGGTGATCTCCATCGTCCGCACCATGGCGGCTTTCGCCTACAAGAAATCCATCGGGGAACCCGTGGTCTACCCCCGTTACGATCTCTCCTACTGCGCGAATTTCCTCAACATGATGTTCGATTCTCCGGTCAAGCCCTATCAGATCCGGCCGGAGATCGTGCGGCTGCTCAATATTCTCTTCATCATCCACGCCGACCATGAACAGAACTGCTCCACGTCGGCCGTGCGGGTCATCGGCAGCGCCCAGGTCAACCTCTACGCGACGATCTCCGCGGGCATCTCCGCGCTTTCCGGACCGCTTCACGGCGGCGCCAATCAGGCTGTCATCGAGATGCTGCGCACCATCCAGGAGGACGGCGACATCAACAAGTTCATCCGCATGGCCAAGGATAAGAACAATCCTTTCCGGCTCATGGGGTTCGGACACCGCGTCTACAAGACCTACGATCCCCGCGCGGCCATCGTCCGCGGCGAATGCGAGAAGTTTTTCCATCAGTACAAGTATTCCGACCCGCTGCTGGACGTCGCCCGCAAGGTCGAGGAGATCGCTCTGACCGATCCCTACTTCATCGAACGTCATCTCTACCCCAATGTGGACTTTTACACAGGCATCCTCTACCGGGCCATCGGCATCCCCGAAAACATGTTCACCGTGATGTTCGCTCTGGCGCGTTTGCCCGGATGGGTGGCGCACTGGCGGGAAATGATCGGCGACTCCACCAAACTGGTGCGTCCCCGTCAGATCTACAGCGGCCGCGGACTGCGCCATATTTCCCCTCCGGACGCGGGCGACTGACATCGGCCGCCGGTCCGGGAAAAACAAGGAGGAGCCCGTTATGAAAATTCTGTATTCGCAGGAAAAGATCGCGGCCCGCGTCCGGGAGATCGCGGCGGAGGTCACGCGTTTCTACGAGGGCAAACCGCTCACCGTCATCATCATCGCCTCGGGCGGCGTTTTCTTCGGCGCCGATCTCATCCGCGAGATCAAACTGCCGCTGTGGGTGGACTCCATCGGCGCGGCAAGCTACATCGACGACCGGAGCTGCGGACGGGTATCCGTCCGTTCCAAGCTCAAGTTGAGCTGTGCCGGGCGGCACATCCTGCTGGTGGACGAGATCCTCGACACGGGGTTGACGCTGGCGGAGCTCCGGCATTACGTCCTCGGGCAGGGGGCCTTGAGCGTGCGGAGCGCGGTCATCGTCGCCAAGGATATCGCCCGCTCCCAGGCCAACGGGCTGGCCGACTGGACCGGTTTCGTCGCGCCCAACCGTTTCCTCGTCGGCTACGGATTGGACTTCAGGGAAGAATACCGCAATCTGCCGTATATCGCCATTCTGGACTGATCCCGGAGGGACGATGAAAAAAGCGGGTGTGCTTCTGGCCGTTCTGGCGCTCCTGCCGCTCGCGGGGAGTCCCGCGGCTCTCTTCGAAAAACCGGAACCCGGGGCGCGCCGCATGGTCGTTGACTCCGCGCTGCTGGTCCCGTCCGGAAAAACCGTCCGCAAGTTCGTCCCGTTCCATCCTCTTGCCCGCATGTATACCTTTGCGGAGGCGAAGTTCGGTCCCGTGACGGGATATCTCCGCGAGGGGGTTCATGTCAAGAGCGACGGGCGCGGTCTCAGATACGATCCGCCCTTTCCCGCGAAACACGCCGCTCTCGCCGTTGTGGCCTCGGGGGCCCTTCTTTTTCTGCTGTACCGCGGGCGGAAAAAAGGATTTTCCGACTCCGCTGCGCTGCTGATCCCCGTCGTGGTGCGCCAGATATTGGTCCTGAGCGTCACGGGACGCTGGCCGGAGATCGTCACGGCCGCAGCGGACGAGCCGGGATATTTTGCCGTGATCCGGAACATGCTCGACGGCGTCTGGTGTTCCCCCTGGAGTTTCACCGTCGGTCTGGGATTCCTCTATCTGCCCTTCGTCCTGCTCACCGGCGCGGGGGAGTTTTATGACATCGTTCCGGCTTTCAACTATTTTTCCGCGCTGGTTTTCGGTCCCGGTATCCTGCTCCTTTTCGGTCTTGTTCTGCGCCGTCTGGGGGTCTCCGGCAGGAAGACGTGCATCGCCATGCTGTGTTACGCCGTCTGGCCCGCCGTCGCCTTCCACTTCGAGGATTGGACGAACGGATATATCCAGTCTTTCTTTCAACTGCCCTTGTGGAGCGGTCATTTCAACGGCTGGTTTTTTTATGCGTTCTGCATCAATTCGGGGTTCAACGCCATGAGCGACACGCCCTGTCTTCTGGTCGCCGCGGCATGTTTGTACTTCGCCCTTGCCATGCCTCCGCGGACGGGGTATGCCGCTCTTTTCGGCGCCCTGTACGGTTTTGCCTGTCTTTTGCGGATCAACAGCATTCTGCTTGCACCGCTTTTCGCCTTTCTCCTCTTCTGCAAATTCCGGGAAAGCCGGCGGCTTCTGGCCGCCGCGGCTCTCGGGAGCACGGGGACGTTTCTCGCCGTTTTCGCCGTCCAGTTCGTCTGCAACACCCTGCAGTTCGGTTCGCCGCTGACCTTCGGATACGTCCTGCATTACGCCTCCAATGCGCCCGCGGACCGGCCTGCGGCGGGATTTACCTGGCATACCTTTTCGCAGCTTGCCGCCCTCCGCGGTCTCATGCGGGGCAATCTGCCCGTTTTTGCCGTCGGAACGGCGGCGCTGTGGGTGATGCGCGACCGTTTCCGTCAGGCTGTCCTCGTTCTGCTGAGCGTTCCCGTCGTCCTGTTCTTCTGCGGCTACAGCCACACGTACTGCGATCTCAGGCGGTTCGTCTTTCCCGCCTTCGCGGGATTTCTCATGGCGGTCGCGGCTGTGGAGATATGGGACTCTTTGAAAAAACGGGAGAAGGTGATCACGTTTTTGCTTCTCGCGGGCATGGTCGTGCTGACTTTGCCTTACCGCGCCCACTGGCGGGGCGTGCCGCTGGCGTTGGGTGACGGCCTGTTTCTGCGGCTGGTCTGCGTCGTTATCCCCGTTGCGCTCGCCTTTGCGGTCTTCCGGCTGATCCGCCGGAAAAATTATGCCGCATCAGGATTCGTTTTTCTCGCGGCGTGTTTTTATTATTCACCGCCTGAAGTTCTGGCGGCGGGGATGTTTCTGCTCCTGCTGTGGATCGCGGTGCGGCCTTTTTTACCGCAGATCGAGCGCATGCTCGAGTTTTCCCCGGGCGGAAAGGATCTCTCCTGCGAGGAAAAGGGAGCCTGAGACCAGCACGCGCCGGGGACTGATCGCCAGAGCAAGTTCCACGGCCTCCTTTCCCGAAGAGGCCGTCCGGGCTGTGAACCCGAGGTCCCGCGCCATGGCGGCGAGTTCCTCCGGCGTATGGCAGGCCCGTCCCGCTTCCGCATTGGGGACCATGATGAATCCCTCCGCGATGTCCCGGTAGAGGGGAAGACACCGGGAGGCGTCCTTGTCCTTGAACGCGCCGTAAACGACGGTGAATCTCTCTTCCGGCAGCAGTTCCCTGACGGACTCCGTCAGCGCCCTGACGCCGTCGGGATTGTGCCCTCCGTCGACGAAAAGACGTTCCTCGATCTTGTCCAGCCGCGCCGGCCAGCGGACCTCGGCCAGTCCGGCCAGGGCGGCGTCGAAATCAAAGCGGAGTCTGCCCGCGAGATACGTCAGCGTGCTGAAGACGATGCGGAAATTTTCCCTCTGCATGCGCCCCGGAAGGCTCAGCGTGATGGTCCTGCCGCGCCATGAAAATTTCTGGATGAAGCCGGTTGAATGTTCCGCAACTTCGAGACAGGGGGGGACCTCTTCGCCCGGCCCCGTCGCGGGGATGCCAAGCTCCGCGGCTCTCCCGAGAATGACTTGTTTTGCTTCCGGGCCCAGTTCTCCGTAAAACAGCGGGACGTCCGGCTTCAGGATCCCCGCCTTTTCTCCCGCGATCTCCGCGAGGGTGTTTCCCAGGTGGTTCTGATGGTCCAGCGCGATATTGGTGATGACCGAAACTTCCGGCGTCACGGCGTTGGTGGCGTCCAGCCGGCCGCCCATGCCCGTCTCCCAGACGACGATATCGCAGTGCGCCTGTTCGAAGATCATGGCGGCCAGGACCGTGGCGAACTCGAAATAAGTCGCATCGACATCCCGGTTCAGCGCCGCAAGTTTCTCGGCTGCGGCGTCGAAGGTTTCACGGTCAACGGCCCGGCCGTCGATGCGGAACCGCTCCCTGACGTCGATCAGGTGAGGAGATGAATAGAAGCCCGTTTTCAGCCCCGCCTTGCGCAGAGCGCACTCCAGCATGGCTCCCGTGGAGCCTTTTCCGTTGGTCCCGGCGATGTGGATAAACTTCAGCCTTTTCTGCGGATCGCCGGCGGCGGAGAAAAGCTTTTTAACGTTGTCCAGCCCGAGACGGATGCCGAACATGTTGAGACGCGCCATGCAGGCGTCGCCGTCGAAGCGGCGGGGGAGCGGCGTTTTCATTTCGTCACTGTCTGACAGGGCACGGCGACCAGACCGGCATGGAAAGCGGGTAGCTGGTGGAGAGGAGCCGCCGGACTTTTCCGGTCCACGTGTCGATCACGCACAGCTCAGACTGCCGTCCGCTGCTGCGTTTGCAGACGATCTGGCGGTTGTCCGCGGCCCAGGTCGGAGACTCGTAGTTGCCGGGGACCTCCGTGGCCCGGGTGTTTTTGCCAGTCTTGAGGTCGAGAACGGCGATGGTGTAGCTGCCGTTGATCCGTGTCGCGTAGACGATCTTGTCGTCGGCGGACCAGTCGGGCGTGACGGCGTCCGTCCCGAGGGCGGGCAGACGCTGCCGGCCCGTGCCGTCGCCGTTGATGATGTAGAGCAGCGGGCGTCCGGATTCGTCACTCACGTAAACGATGCGGCTGCCGTCGGGACTCCACGCGGGCGATGCTTCGACCGCGATGCCGCGGGTCAGGCGCCTGGGAATGCGGTTGCCGAAGGTGATGACGTAGAGATCGACCTTGTGATCGGGACTGAGGATCACGGCGAGTTTTTTTCCGTCGGGGGAGGGGGCGGCTCCCGTGTTGATGCCCCTGAATCCGCACAGGATCCGGCTCCGGCGGGGCTTGGCGATAGTCGTTTCCACCACGTCGATCCCGGCCTTGTTGTATTTCGAGAAGATCACGGAACGGCCCGTTGACGACCAGGCCGGCTCGACGCAGAAGGTGTTGTAGTTGGTCAGCTGCTCCACGTTCCCGCCGTCGATATCGCAGGCGTACAGATTGCGCACTCCCGGTGCGGTGGCGGCACAGAAAACGATCCTCGAACGGCAGAACCCTCTGACTTTCAGCGCCTTGAAGCATTTTTCGATGATCGCGTCGGCCGTCTTGGCCGCCAGCACACGGGGAGGCTCCCTGTCGAAGGCGATGTTCCACGTTCCCGTCGGGACTCCGCCCAGTTCGATGGTGAGGGTCATCCGGCTCCCGGAGGTGCTTCCTTTGAGGACATAGTCCGCGCGCGGCGTTCCGGTCAGGTCGAACCAGCCGCAGGCGCCCAAATAGGATCTCAGGGCGTTGACGAATGCGGGAGGTCCGCTGATCTCCCCCGCGTAGAGGGTCGGGTTGTCGCGGACGGTTTTTATCACCTGCACCGGGGCTCCGGAAAGCGGTGAAACGGAACAAAAGGCAAGGGCCAGCAAGAGGATCGGTAAGAAACGTCGCATCTGCTCAAATTCTCCGTACTGTTTTTTTGTGAAAGACTCCGGTATAGAATGTATCATGCCTCAGTATTTTTTCAATACCTTTTCCAGAGAAGAAAGAAGATTTTTCACATCTTCCGTGCTTGTGTCGAACCCGAAGGAGATCCTCAGTCCGGAGAAGGCGTCCCGCGGGCCGTATCCCAGGGCCGTGAGGGCGGGGGAGGGGGTCCTTGTTTCGGAGGCGCATGCGCTGCCGCTGGCGATGACGACTCCCTCTTCCGACAGCATCCGGACGAGGACCGCGCCCTGATATCCGGGCGCGAGCAAGTGGAGGATGAAGGGGGAAGCGTTCTCCCCGGGGATCGTCGGACGCAGACCCAGCACAAGGCATTTTTCGCGCAATTCCCGGTTGAGTTCCGTCGTCCGCCGCAGGCAGGCGTCCCGGTCGGCCCGCCGTTTTTCCGCCGCCGCCGCGCAGGTGAGGATCGCTGCCGGGATCATCCGGCCCGCGAGATACTGTTCCTTCCGCATCTTTTCTGCGCGTTCGCAGAACGCCTCGGCGCCTTTCCATCGGGGATCGACCAGCAGGGCTCCGCAGCCGGGGGAACCGAACTTGTTGCCCGAGACGGCGATGATGTCCGCGCAGCCGGGCAGGGGCATCTTGCCAGCGGCCTGAACGGCGTCGAGAAACCGCACCGCGCCGGGGACTGCCGGGAAAAGGTCCGCCGGATCCTGAATGATCCCCGTTTCGCTCTGCACCAGATGAAATGCCGCGATGTCCCAGTTGCCCTCTTCGGGAATGAGCCGCCCGCTTCGTCTGTCGCAGCCGAGGGTGTGGAAAGCCGGATCCAGCCGCTTCAGCGCGGCTGTGAGCGCCGGATGCTCGAGGCGGCTCGAAACGATTCTGCCGCGGCCGATGCACGTACTGAAAATGTGAAAGGCTTCCGTCCCGCTGCCGCACCACAGAACGCGATAGTCCGGCGAGTCCGTGAGCGCACGGGAGAGACGGATCTCCGCATCGGCGATCAGCCGCCGGAGCCGGCGGCCTTCCTTGTGGCCGGCTTCCTGATTGGCGCCGCATTCGACCAGCATGCGGGCAAAGTATTCCGCCGTTTCCCTGTCGGTTTCGGCCGCGGCGGCATTGTCCAGATAGATCATTTTCAAGGGGCTCCTCGTGTTCTGTGATAAAAGATAGCAGTTCCCGGCCGGATAATCAACCTCCGCCGTTTGACTTTTTTGTGAAAAGATGGTTTATTAATAGAAGAGAGGACCCTGCGGACGCGTCCGGTTCCGGGCGCGCGGGGGCCCGGATTTTTGCTGAGGAGTCTTCAAAACAAGAATATGGATCAGGCTGTCATCTACTTCGACAACAACGCCACGACCAGGGTCGCCCCGGAAGTGCTTGAGGCGATGCTTCCCTTTTTCTGCGACCGCTACGGCAACCCCTCCAGTATCCACACCTTCGGCGGCAGCGTCGCCGACGACATCGAAAAGGCCCGGTGCCGCGTCGCCGATCTTTTCGGCGCTTCCTTCCGCGACAGGGAGGGAACTGCCGCGGAGATCATCTTCACGAGTTGCGGGACCGAAGGGGACAACGCCGCGCTCAACGCCGCTTTCGCCGCGCGTCCCGGACGGAACAAACTTGTTACCACCGCGGTGGAACACCCCGCGGTCCTCTCCTGCGCCCGGGAGCTGGAGAGGCGCGGACGTGAAGTCGTCATCATCCCCGTCGACGGACGCGGGAGACTGGACATGGCGGCCCTGAAGGCGGCCGTGGATGAAAATACGGCGATCGTTTCCGTCATGTGGGCCAACAATGAGACGGGGACCATCTTCCCCGTGAAGGAGGCCGCTGAAATCGCCCACGCCTCCGGGGCGCTCTTTCACACCGATGCCGTTCAGGCGGCGGGAAAGGTCCCGCTGGAGGTCGACGACTCCTGTATCGATTTCCTGAGCATCTCAGGGCACAAACTGCATGCGCCCAAGGGGGTCGGGGCTCTCTATGTCAGGCGCGGCGTCCGGTTTTCGCCGTTTCTTTTCGGCGGACACCAGGAACGCGGCCGCCGGGGCGGGACGGAGAACGTCACCTCCGTCATCGGTCTGGGCAAGGCCTGCGAAATGGCCCTTGCCGGGCTGGACAGGGAAGCTGCGCGTCTGGCGGCTCTGCGGGACAGTCTCGAGCAAAAGATCCTTGCCTCGATCCCCGGCGTCCATGTGAACGGAGACCTCGACAGCCGGCTGCCCAATACCAGTTCCGTGAGTTTCGACGGGATCGAGGGCGAGTCCATTCTCATGATGCTCAATATGTACAACATCTGCGCCTCCAGCGGTTCCGCGTGCACTACGGGCAGTCTCGAACCGTCCCACGTGATGCGGGCCATGGGGATCCCCTACACCTCTGCCCACGGAACGGTGCGCTTCAGCCTCTCGGGATACAACACGCAGGAAGAGGTCGACAAAGTCGCCGAGGTCCTGCCGCCGATCATCGCCCGGCTCCGCGAGATCTCCCCCTACTGGAAGGACGGCAAATGACTGCTCCCGAAAAAGGACGCATCGAATTTCCCTGCCCCTGGGAGATGCGGATCATCGCCTCCGGCGACAGGGCTTCTTTCGTGCGGCGGGACCTGGCCGCGCTTCTCGAAGAGGACGGGCAGGCGCCCTGGGTCGCCGACGGAGCCGCCTCCGCGGGCGGAAAGTACGTCGCCTTCCGGCTCACGTTCACGGCCCGCGACAGGGCCCATCTCGAGCGTCTCGGCCGCGCCGTCGCCTCCATTCCCGGGGTAAAGATGCTGATTTAGCCGAAAAATGCGGAATTTTCGATGTTTTTTCAAAAAAATAAGGCATATGGATTTGAAAAAAAGCGCATCGCATGCTATAATTTACCTGTAAACTTTTGTATACGGGGTGAAAAAATATTTTTCCGGAGTTGACGATGAAAATAGCGAATATCGTTCTGAGTGTTCTGATCCTTTTGCTTGCGGCTGCCTGTGCCGTGTTTTCCTATTTCCTCTTCGAGAAGCGGAGTCAGTTCGTTTCCGGCTGGGCCAAGATGGCTCAGGCCATCAATGCCAGCGCCGTCGAACTCGACAAGGACAGCGGCCTCAAGCCGCTGGCCGAGGAGCTTTCCGTTTCGGCCCTGTCTCACGAAGCCTATTCCTCTCTTGATCAGAAGCTGCCGAAGCTGGCCGAGCGCAGCAAGCAGATCGTCAACGTCCGCAACGACTTGGCCGATGCCCTGCGGCGTGTCGGTTCGGCCGTCAGCATGAAGGGACTTGCCGACGAGAAATCGATGCGCGGCATCGATACCCATGAGAGCGGGCAGAATGCCGTGGTGAACGCCGTGCGGGATACGGTCGCCAAGCGCGACCGCATGTACGGTTACGTTGCCGCTCTTGCCCGCAGCCAGTTCCGTCAGAACATCTCCATCGAAAAGATGAAAAATGCCGACCGGAGTGCGCTCAAGCCCTTCGAGGACGGTCTCGTTGCCGTCAACCGCCGCAAAGGTGTTTATGAGAATACCCTCCGGACGATCGGCAGGACGGTCGGTGTCTCCGGTTTTGACGTTTCCGACAGCGGGTACGGCAAGTCGTCCGA
Source organism: Lentisphaeria bacterium (assembly GCA_017450705.1). GTDB lineage: Bacteria > Verrucomicrobiota > Lentisphaeria > Victivallales > Victivallaceae > UBA1784. Next base: position 15,560 of record JAFSTC010000112.1, read on the forward strand.
GAAGGTCGCAGCCGGTGTCCGCGATCTTCAGAACCGCATCCGCCGCACCCAGTCCGAACTGGATCAGGCGAAGCGCACGATCAAGAGTCATGAGCAGACCATCTCCCGCCGTGTCAAGGAGATCGCCATGCAGAAGAATGTGATCGAAGAGAAAAACCGCCAGATCAGCAGTTACAAGCGTGCGCTGGGCCGTCCCGCCGACGACTCCGGCATCGTCCCCTGGCAGGACGGTTCCAATGAAGCCCGCAGCCGGCTTGTCGGCAAGGTCATTGAGGTGCACGACAAGTACGGTTACATCGCTATCGATATCGGCAAGGGGTCCACTGTCGTTCAGGAGATCGGCAACCGCAAACTGGAAGTCAACGCCGGTGTCCGGAAAGGCCAGGATTTCATCGTTGCCCGCGGAGAGCTTGCCGGCAAGTCCGATTTCGTTGCGCGGGTGGTCATTGACGAGGTCGGCGATTTCTGCTCGACCGCCAACGTCGCCGCCGGATCCCAGCCGATTCAGGTCGGCGATATCGTCTACTGGACTCCCGGGAAATAGGTTTTCAGAGGGCGGGTCATGTTCAACTCCAAGTTCTTCACGGTCATAATCGTCGTCACGTTTCTCGCACTGGGGGCCGCCGTGGCTTTCCAGGCGCTTGAGATGCAGGAGTACAACCTTTGGAACTCGCTTCAGGCGCGTTTCTTCCCGTCCAAATGAAGCGGGCGCTTCTGCTGTTCCTTGCGGCGTTTGCCGCGGGCGTCGCCCTGTGCGGGTGCACCGAACGGGAGCGTGCGGGCTACAGCGCGATACCGCAGAATTCCCCCGGCGCGTGGGAGATGCAGCCCTTCGGCGAGCTGCGAAATTGAACTTTGTCCGCGGGCACATGATGTGAACGCGGACTTTTTTTGAGGATGATCCGCGGAACGGCGTTTCTTTTTTTCTGTTTTTCCCGTTGAGGTTCCCATGTTAGAAAATATCGTCATCAGGGGCGCGTCCCAGCACAATCTCAAAAATCTGGATGTGACGATCCCGCGCAACAAGCTTGTCGTCATCACGGGGCTTTCCGGTTCCGGCAAGAGCTCACTGGCCTTCGATACGCTTTATGCCGAGGGGCAGCGGCGTTACGTGGAGAGTCTGTCCTCCTACGCCCGTCAGTTTCTCGACCGGCTCCAGAAACCCCGGGTCGAGCACATAGAGGGCCTTTCGCCCGCCATCGCCATCGAACAGCGCAGTGCGGGGGGAACGCCCCGATCGACGGTCGCCACAGTGACGGAGATCTATGATTATCTGCGGCTTCTTTACGCCCATGTCGGACTGCCCCACTGTCCGCACTGCGGCAAGACGCTGGTATCCCAGTCGGCTGAGTCCGTCGTCCATCGTCTGGAGGCCTTGCCGGCGGGGCGGAAACTGACGATCCTCGCGCCTGTCGTTTCCGGCCGCAAGGGCGAGCACCGGGAGATTTTCGAGGACTTGAAAAACGACGGTTTCATCCGGGTCAGGATCGACGGCAAGATCGTCATGCTGGAGGACGATTTCCCTCTGCCTGACAAGAAGCTGCGGCACACCATCGAAGCGGTCATAGACCGTCTTGTCACAGGAAAGACCGATCGGACGCGGCTGACCGACTCCGTGGAGACGGCTTTGCGCAAAGGCGACGGTGTCCTGACCGCGCTCATCGAGTCGGACGGCGAAGTGCGGGAAGAGAAGTTCTGCGAGCATCTGGCCTGTCTGGACTGCGGCGTGTCGTTCGGCAAACTCCAGCCGCGGAATTTTTCGTTCAACTCCCCCTACGGGGCCTGTCCTGTCTGCAACGGACTGGGGATCCAGCAGTACATGGATCCCGACAAAGTCGTCCCCGACCGGTCCAAATCCATCCGGAACGGGGCGATCCCGAACTGGCGCCGGGGGCCCCGGCACCTCATCATCTACTACAATCTGCTTCTGCGGAAACTCGCGGAGCATCTGAAAGAGCCGGACATGCTCACGACGCCTTTCGGAAAGCTCTCCGCCGAAACGCAGAGGATCATCCTTGAAGGGACCGGAGACGAACCCGTGGAGTTCGATTACTACATGCACGGGCGCAAATACCATTGGTGCAAACCCTTCGAGGGCGTTCTGGAGAATCTGCGCCGCCGGGTCGCCGAAACGGAATCCGATTCGGTCCGGGAGCGGCTGAGCAGTTGTCTGAGCCCCCGGGAGTGTCCCGCCTGTCACGGTGCGCGGCTCAATCCCGTGAGTCTTGCCGTGACCGTCGGCGGACTGGGGATCGCTCAGTTCAACGAACTCTCTGTGGAGAAGGCGCTTGAGTTCATCTCGCAGGTCGAGCTCGACGATGAACAGCGGGCCATCGCCTCGGAGATCGTGAAGGAGGTCTCCAACCGGCTGCGCTTTCTGTGCGACGTGGGACTGCATTATCTGACCTTGAACCGTGTCAGCTCGACGCTCTCCGGCGGCGAGGCGCAGCGCATCCGGCTGGCCACGCAGCTGGGCTGCGGTCTCGTGGGTGTGCTTTACATCCTCGACGAACCCTCCATCGGACTTCATCAGCGGGACAACGACAAACTTCTGGATGCGTTGGAAAAGCTCCGGGACGTTGGCAATACCGTGCTGGTGGTCGAACACGATCTGGATACGATCCGCCGGGCGGATCACGTGCTGGATATAGGTCCTCTTGCCGGCCGGCACGGCGGAGAACTGGTGGCCGCCGGCCGCCCGGAGGAGCTGCCCTCCTTCCCCCGTTCGCTCACCGGCGATTTTCTGGCCGGCCGCCGCAAAATCGAATTGCCCGCAAAGCGCTTTCCCGGCAATGGCAAATTCATCCGCATCCGGGGCGCCCGGCTCAACAATCTCAAAAAACTCACCGTGGATATCCCTCTGGGGACCTTCTGCTGCGTCACCGGCGTCTCCGGCTCCGGGAAAAGCTCCCTCATCAACGGCACGCTGGTCCGGGCGCTCAACCGGGAGTGCAACAAGATCGACGACCTGCCGCCCGGCCCCTGCGACGGGATCGACGGCCTGGAATATGTGGACAAGGCCATCGTCATCGACCAGAGTCCCATCGGACGGACTCCCCGGTCGAATCCCGCCACCTACACGGAGGCTTTCGGCGCCGTGCGCAAACTTTTTTCCGAACTGCCGGAGTCCAAAGTGCGCGGTTACGGTCCGGGGCGGTTCAGCTTCAACGTCAAGGGCGGGCGCTGCGAGGAATGCAAAGGCGACGGCATCAAGAAGATCGAGATGCAGTTCCTCTCCGACGTCTACGTCGTCTGCTCCGCCTGCGGAGGAAAGCGGTTCAACTCCGAGACGCTGACGGTCCGCTACAAGAAACACAGCATCTCCGATGTGCTGGATATGACCGTGGATCAGGCGGTGGAGCTTTTTTCCCCCATGACCGGACTGGCCCGTAAATTCCGCACGCTTCAGGAGGTGGGACTGGGATACATCACGCTGGGCCAGCCGGCCACGACGCTCTCCGGCGGCGAGGCGCAGCGGGTGAAACTGGCCGCGGAACTGGCCCGCGTGCCCCGGGGCCACACCGTGTACATCCTCGACGAACCCACAACGGGACTGCATCTTGCCGATATCGAGCAGCTCCTCAAAGTGCTCTTCAAACTGCGCGACATGGGCAACACCGTCATCGTCATCGAACACAATCTGGACGTGATCAAGATGGCCGACCACGTCATCGACCTCGGTCCTGACGGCGGTGACGGCGGCGGGAAACTGATCGCCGCCGGGACGCCGGAAGAGATCTGCCGCGTCAGGAGATCCGTGACGGGAAAATATCTCAAACCCTATCTGCAATGATCGCCAAGGTCGTCACAGACGTCTCCCTCGACCGGGAGTTCGATTACCTGGTCCCTGCCGAACTCGAGTCGGCGGTGCGGGTCGGCATGTCCGTGGATCTTCGCTTCGGCCGGTCGAAACGCACGGGGTATGTTCTCGCCCTTGCCGAGCAAAGCTCCTATCCCGCCGAAAAGCTCAGACCTCTGGACGGCATCTCGACCGAAAGGGCCCACATCCCCGAGAACCTGATTTCCCTCGGCCGCTGGATGGCCGAGTACTACTGCTGCAGTCAGGAACAGGCCATCCGGACGCTGCTTCCCTCAGCGGTGCGCAGCGGGAAGGTCCGGGCCAAAAGCCGCCGGATCTATTACATCTGCGACAGGGAGGGGGCGGAGAAGTTTCTCGCGGAAAATGCCGATGCCGCGTCCGCCGCGCAGCGCTGTGCCGTCCTGCGGGCTCTGCTGCCGGGCGGACTGGCTCTCGAGCAATTGCGGCTCGTTCCCGATTTCAGCCGTTCCAGTCTTTCGACCCTGATGAACAAAGCTCTCGTCGCCGTCAAGGAGGAACTGGTGCGCCGCGAACCCTGGAGCGAGGGCGAGGTTTTGCCGGATGCCCCTTTGGAGCTCAATGAAGATCAGAAAAAAGCGCTGGCCCGTGTGGATGAGATCATCCGTCCTGACGCGGAAAAACGCGTGATCCTGCTTCACGGCGTCACCAACAGCGGCAAGACGGAGGTCTATCTGCAGGCCATCGCCAAGGTGATCGGACAGGGCCGGACGGCCATCGTGCTCGTGCCCGAGATCTCGCTGACGCCTCAGACGGTGCGGCGTTTCCGCGCGCGTTTCGGCGACCGGCTCAGTGTTCTGCACAGCCGTCTTTCCGACGGCGAGCGGTTCGACGAGTGGAACCGGATCAATGCGGGAGAGGTCAGGATCGTCGTGGGCGCCCGTTCCGCGCTGTTTGCCCCCGTGAAGAACCTCGGGCTGGTCATCGTCGACGAGGAACATGAATCGACCTACAAACAGAGCGAAGCGCCCCGTTACATGGCCCGCGACGTGGCCGTCATGCGGGGGCAGATGGAGAAGGCGGGGGTCATCCTCGGCAGCGCCACGCCCTCGGCGGAATCCATGTACAATGCCGCCTGCGGCAAATTCATCCTCTGCCGCATGCCACGGCAGGTGGCCGGACGTCCCGCGCCGCTGATGCACGTCGTGGATATGCGCCTGCAGCCGGCTCCAGAACCGGGGAAGAGCGCCGTATTTTCCGCCGAGCTTCTGGACGCCGTGCGTCAGCGGGTGGAGCAAGGGGAACAGTGCATCCTTTTTCTCAACCGCCGCGGTTACGCCCGGGTCATGCACTGCGAGCAGTGCGGTTTCGACGCCTGCTGTCCGGAGTGTTCCCGGTCCAACCACCCCGTGAACTACGTCTACAGCCGAAGCCGCGCCACGCTCAGCTGTCATCTCTGCGGTTCGGTCGTGAGCGCCTATGAAAAGTGCCCCGAATGCGGTTCGCCGGATATCCGCTATTCGGGGACGGGGACGGAAAAGCTCGAAGCCATGGCCCGGGGCGCCTTCTCCTTCGCCCGCATCGCCCGGATGGATTCCGACGCCATGAAATCCAACGAGGACTATGAAGAGGTGCTGGAGCGCTTCCGGCGCGGCGATGTGGATATCCTCATCGGGACCCAGATGATCGCCAAGGGACTGCATTTTCCCAACGTGACCCTCGTCGGGATCATCAACGCCGATCAGGGTCTTTCCATGCCCGACTTCCGCGCGCCGGAACGGACTTTCCAGCTGATAACCCAGGTCGCCGGACGCGCCGGTCGGGGAAACTCCCCCGGCGAAGTCATCGTGCAGACCCGCCAGCCGGACAACGACGCCATCGCCTGTGCCGTCAACTTCGATTTCGACGGTTTCAGCGAGTACGACCTCGAGTTCCGCAAAATGCTGGATTTCCCTCCGTTCACCCGCCTGATCGCGGTCCATTTCCGCGGCGAAGACGAGGAGGCGGTAAGGTCCTACGGTGAAGAGATCGTGAAAGCTCTTTCACCCTACGTCCTCGAAGGGACTTCCATCTCGGCACCGCTCCCGGCGCCGATCGAGCGCATCAAGGGAAAGTTCCGCTACGTCGTCACCATCAAGGGGCGGAAGCTCAAGGTCCTGCGTCAGGCGCTGCGCATCCTCGCCCTGCACCGTGTGCCTCCCAAAGGGGTCGAGATGTACGTGGACGTGGACGCCCAGAGCATCATGTGACCGGGGGAGGGGGGCTCCCGTCAGTCGGGCCGGATGTCCGCGACCATGAGCCGGGATGTACCGTGTTTGTAAAACAGGGCCGCGTCGGAGACGACAGCGTGATTGTCCGACACCTGCGTGACGTGGAAATTCCCGTAGAGGGCTTCTTCGTCTTCGATCTGCTGACGGGGGAAAACGATGATTTCCGTTTCCTTTTTGATGATTCCCTTTTCCGGATCCGTTTCCGCGGCGAAAAGCGGCGCGCGGAAGCGCATGAGGTGTCCGTTGTCCTCCGCGCGGCGGGTGTAGGCGAGGCAGATCTTTTTCCCGAGTCTCAGCCAGTGCTGCTGGGTGCTGGACATTTCGGGGCAAGTCCCGTCCTCCCAGTGCCAGGCGACGGGGGCGGACCAGTGGAGCCCGTCCCGGGAGACGGCGCAGTAGCCGTGACCGTCTTCCGCCCGGAGCGTGAGGTGGAACATGCCGTCGTTCCCAGCGATGACCGAGGGTTCCGCGAAGCCGCGGCCCGCTTCGATCTCCAGGTCGTTGCCTTTGGCGACGAAGACCAGCTTTTCCCCGTCGAAACGGTATTTCGCCGTAATCACATAGAAGTGCGGCGACACTTCGCCCGCGAACATGCACGTGCCTTTGTTCCCGTAGAAGGGAATGATCCATTCATTGTTCCCGCAGGGGCAGATCTGGGTGCAGGCCGTTCTGAGCCAGTCGGTCTCCCCCGCTATGTCGAGGACGTACATGGGGCTCCAGACGCCGTTAGGGAACAGGAAGGTGCAGACGGCCTTGCCGGGAGGGCGGACGCCGAGGGGGACCGTCTGACCGTCCTTCGTCCGCACGCCCGCACAGCCGAAGGCCGCGGCGACACCGTGCCCGAGGTCGAAGATGCGGACGTCGAAGACGCGCCGCAGCAGACCGTCGGGAGTCTCGCAGACGGCGAAGGAGGGAATGGGCGCGGGAACGGAAAAACGCCCGTCCGTCAAACTGCCCGTTGCGTACAGCGGAGCTCCGTAGAGATCCGACCCGAGATATCTCTGACCGGCGAAAAGAAGCTCGTTTTTCCCGTGGGGGCAAAACGACGGATGGAACCAGAAATTTTCTCCCGAAAACCGGATCTCCCGCGACGTGACCTTCATGTTTCATCTCCTTGTGTGATCTGTTTTTTCCCGATGACGGCAAGAAGCTCCAGGCTCATTGTTCCCGGGAAGAAATCGAAAGGCAGAAGCTTCTCCACTCTGCAGCCGTTGGCCGTGTAAACGCGCAGCGCCGGGACGATCTCGTCCGCGCCGCAGAACATGTGCAAAATCTTTTTCGGGCGGCGGGAGATCAGCGTTTCCGGCACGCCGGGTGCGCATCCCTTGCGGGGCGGGTCCAGCAGAACGATCTCCTTTCGTCCGCCGGCGGGCGGCAGTTTTTCCTTGAGGGCCTCCGCCGTGATGGAGAGTGCTTCATAGCGGAAGTCCCGGTCCTTGAAATGGAACGCCGCATTGCTCCGCGCCGCTTTGACCGCCTCGGGTGAGAGCTCCGCGCCCCAGACATGCCCGAGATCGTCCCCCAGGGCCAGGGACCACAGTCCGTAGCCGCAGTAAAGATCCAGCAGGGCGCTCTCCGGCCCCGCGGGGGCAAGATGCTTTTTCAGCGTTTCCAGAAAGACGGGCAGAATGGATTCGTTGCTCTGGGAAAAGACCGTGGCCGGGTAGAGCAGTTTTCTTCCGGGCAGCCGCATGGCGAGAAACTCGGGACCGAACAGTTTTTTGAACGCCACCTTTCCCCGCTCCGGCCGCTCCGCCTCCAGATAATAGTCGGAACTGCTTTCATCCACGTAAATGAAGGCGCTCCTGAGCGCGGGAAGAGCGGCGGCGACCGTTTCCGCCGCGGTCCGGAGACTGCGGACGATCCCGCCGTCCAGACGCCGGACGTTGAAAATCAGCGCGTATTCCGCGTAATTTCCCCGCAGGATGCAGTAGTTGAGCGCGGCGGCCGCGGCTCTGTTCCGGGGCAGGGCGAACTGGCGGTGGAGGGCCGCGTAGATCTCCTGATGTCCGGGGGCTTCGAGGCGCGAGGCCGCGACCGGTTCTTTCCCGTGGGTCCGGCCCATATGGAAAAAGATCTTTCCGCCGGAACAGGTGACCCGCCGCTTGCCCGTCGTACGGCAGCTGCGGGGTTTCGGCGAGGGGACGACCGGCGCCGGAGCCGCCGCGATGCCGCCGTCGGCGAGCAGACGCCTCAAAGCCCTGTTCTTGAGCTCAAGCTCGAGGTCATAGGATACGCCGGCCAGGGCTTCGGGCGAGAAGCGGTCGATCTCCGCCCCTCCCGCCGAGGCGGGAAACAACTCCGCGAAAACCATGACGACCGATCCTTTTCTTTCAAAGAGACGGCGGAGAAACGATCACTTCTTGACGGGAGAAATGATGTCGAAACCGCACAGATCGCGCAGCGCTTCGGGGATCACGATGGAGCCGTCGGGCTGCTGATAGTTCTCCATGATGGCGATAAGCAGCCGGTCGGTGGCCGCCGTCGCGCTGATGGTGTGGACGAACTTGCGCTCGTTGCCGTCCTTGAAGCGGATGTTGAGCCTGCGGGACTGGAACTCCGTCAGGTTGGTGTTGCTGGTCACTTCGCGGTAGACGCCGAAAGCCGGGAACCAGGCTTCGATATCGTATTTCTTGTATCCCGGCGCGCCGAGGTCGCCGACGCAGACATTGACCACATGGTAGGGGATGTTGAGTTTCTGAAGGATCAGTTCCTCGTTTTCCAGACAGAACTCGTGCCATTTGACCGATTCCTCGGGACGGCAGAAGACGATCTGCTCGACCTTGTGGAACTGGTGGACGCGGAAGATCCCCCGGGAGGCCCGGCCGTAGCTGCCGGCTTCCGTGCGGAAACAGGGGGTGAACGCCGTATATTTGAGCGGCAGTTCATCCGCTTCGAGGACGTCATCGGCGTGATAACCGACGAGGGTCTGTTCGCTGGTCCCGATGAGGGCGAGATCCTCGCCCGTGATGTTGTAGGTCTGGTCGGCGAAGAAGGGCAGATATCCCGTTCCGAAAAGGGTCCGTTCCTTGGCCAGACAGGGAGTCATGAACATGGTGAAACCCCGGTCGATCAGCAGACGCTGGACCCAGAAATACAGCGACTGGGCCAGAATGGCGCCTTTGCCTTTCCAGTAGTAGAACCCGGCTTGGGCGACCTTGGCGCCGCGGGCGATGTCGAGGATGTCCAGTCTTTCGCCGAGATCCTGATGATCGCGGATGGGGAAGTCGAATTTGCGGATGTTTCCGACTTTGCGGATCTCCAGGTTGGCTGTGTCGTCCAGGCCGTCGGGCACGTCCGGCGCCAGCAGATTCGGCAGGCGGATCATGGTTTTGTTGATCTTTTCGGAGAGGGCGTTGAGGGCGTTCTCCTTTTTGCCCAGGTCGACTTTGAGCACCTTGACCCGCTCTCTGGCAGAGGGATCGGCGGCGCAGAGTTTGCTCAGCCTGTTGCGTTCGGCGCGGAGTTCTTCGATCTCCTGCGTGAGCTGGCGGGCCTCGGTATCCAGTTTGAGAAGACCTGCGATGTCCACGGGATAGCCCCGGCGGGTGCAGTTTTTCTGAACGAGATCGCTGTGTTCGCGAATAAGTTTGATATCGATCATTTTTGCCTTTTCTCCTGCTTAGAATTGGGGCATGGGGAAATCCGCCATGAAAGCCGTGACCTCTTCACCCAGAGCCTTGAGGGCGGCCTCGTCCTCGCGCAGGGCGACGCCGCGTTCGATGAAGTCGGCGATTTTGACCATCTCCGCCTCCTTGAGACCGCGGGTCGTGACCGCGGGGGTCCCGATGCGGATGCCGCTGGTGACGAAGGGTTTCTCGGGATCGAAGGGGATCATGTTCTTGTTGACAGTGATCCGGGCGACGTCCAGCGCGTTGGCTACGGCTTTACCCGTGGCCCCCTTGGGACGCAGGTCGATGAGCATCAAGTGGTTGTCCGTTCCGCCGGAAACGATGCGGAATCCGCGGGCGGCCAGTTCGGAGGCCAGCTTCGCCGCGTTGAGACGCACCTGATGCTGATAGGCTTTGAATTCATCCGAGAGCGCTTCCTTGAAGCAGACGGCCTTGGCGGCGATGACGTGTTCCAGCGGTCCGCCCTGAAGTCCGGGGAAGACGGCGGAGTTGATCGCCTTGATGTACTCTTCGCGGCAGAGGATCAGACCGCCCCGGGGGCCGCGCAGGGTTTTGTGGGTGGTCGTGGTGACCACGTCGCAGTAGGGTACGGGATTGGGATGTTCACCCGCCGCCACGAGACCCGCGATGTGCGCCATGTCGACGAAAAGTTTCGCTCCCACCTTGTCGGCGATCTCGCGGAGCCGGGGGAAGTCGATGATGCGCGGATAGGCGCTGGCTCCGGCGAGGATCATCTGCGGTTTGTGCTCGACGGCCAGTTTTTCGATCTCGTCGTAGTCGATGCGCTCGGTCTCGCGGCTGACGCCGTAGGGGATCATGTTGTAGAGTTTGCCGGAGAAGTTCAGCGGATGACCGTGGGTCAGGTGACCGCCGTGGTCGAGACTCATGGCAAGGACCGTGTCTCCCGGCTTGCAGAGAGCCGTGTAGACGGCCTGATTCGCGCCGCTGCCGGAGTGCGGCTGCACGTTGGCGGCTTCCGCGCCGAAGAGCTTCTTTACCCGCTCGATGGCGATGGACTCCACCTCGTCGATGTGGGCGCAGCCGTTGTAGTAACGTTTGCCGGGATAGCCCTCGGCGTATTTGTTGGTCAGCACAGAGCCTTGGGCCGCGCGTACGGCGCAGCTGGCGAAGTTCTCGCTGGCGATGAGTTCGATGCCCTCGTTCTGGCGTTTCGCTTCGCGGTCGATGCATCCGGCGATCTCGGGATCGGCGGCGCGCAGCGCGGCGATGTCGTCATAGGTCAGCGTCTCCACCTTTTTGAGGCGGCGGATGTGGCGTTCGGCCTTGGAGAAGGGGATCCCGAGCCAGATATCCAGCAGGGAGATTACCTGCTCGTAGGTGAGCAGATTCCCGGGGAAGATCAGCATGTTGGAAGCATTGTGCTCGCGGCTGGAGCGAACGCGCACTTCCACATCGGCCATGACGGCGCGGACGCCGTGGAAACGGTTGGCGACGATCCCCATGCCCACGCCGGAGGTGCAGATGACGATGCCGATATCGGCTTCACCCGTGCTGACCATTCTGGCCGCCGCGGCGCCGAAATCGGGATAGTCGTCTTCGGGATCGGGGGTGTGCGCTCCGCAGTCCGCGACCTTGAGTCCCTTGGCGGCCAAATAGGCGGCCACTTTGTTTTTCAGCTCGAAACCGCCATGGTCCGTGGCGATCGAGACAGTGAGCGGTTTGCCGTAAAAATCAATGATTTCCTGCATGATGAACCTCTTTTATTCCAAGTGAATCACGACTTGTCTCATTCCTTTTTTGTAATATACACCGGCTTTCCGCTTTTTTAAAGCAGTATTGCAAATAAAGTTCGGCAATCGTGGCGCAAAGGAGCCGTGCACATCGAAAATCGGGAAGGGCGCGTCTTCACAAGCAGGGCCGGATGCGATCCGGGCGGGGGAACAAGGGAAACAGATCATCCGCCGTTTCGACGCACATCCGTTCGGGAAAGACTGGTGGGCGCTACGGGACTTGAACCCATGACCTCTGCCGTGTGAAAGCAGCGCTCTAACCAACTGAGCTAAGCGCCCTTTAAATGGCATCTTCAACGGGATTCGAACCCGTGTTGCCGGGATGAAAACCCGGTGTCCTAGGCCTCTAGACGATGAAGACACGTTTATCGGACAGTTTCTTAAAATAGTCCCTCTTCGGCAATTTTTCAAACCGTTATGCGAAAAAAATACGCAAGAAACCAAAGAAACCCCTTTTTTTTATCCCGCTGCGCCCGCTTTCGGGGCCGGGATCCCTCCGGGGGATCACCTTCTTTTTTCCCTCGGCGGTTTCTGGGACTCCGACAGATGATGGTAGCTCCCCCCGTGAGCCAGATTGTAGACGCGGTAAAGCTGTTCGCAGAGCAGCAGACGCGCCACTTCGTGGGGGAAGGTCATCTTCGACAGGGACCAGATCCAGGCGCTTTCACGCTTGATCTCCTCGGCGACGCCGTAGGGGCCGCCGACGATGAAGACCAGTTTCCGGTCGACGGCCGGCAGTTTTTTCGCAAGTTCGGCGGTGGTGTATTCCTGCCCCTCTTCGCCCAGCACGACGATCTCCGCGCCCCGTTCGCGCTCGAGTTCCCGCCGGATGAGCTTTGCTTCCGATCCCGGATCGGAATCGGGCAGGATCACGGACTCGACTTTTCCGTAGGCCCGCAGACGGCGCAGATACTCCTGACAGCGCTCTTCCAGCGTTTTGTCCTTGAGCCGGCCGATCAGGATGAGCTTTATAAGCATATAACGCCGCCCCCCGCCACCCGATCATGACAGTAGATCACGCCCGCCTGGCCCGGCGTCACGGCGTACTGCGGGACTTCGGTCTCCACGCGCCACGTCCCGTCGGGAAGTGCCTCGACATGGCAGGAAACCGGACGGCTGCGGTAGCGGATCTGGATGGAGAGTCCCTCCCGGGGCAGGGCGTCCGACAGCAGATTCGTCCGTTCGAGCCGGAAAACCGAACAGGCCAGTTTTTCCCGGTCCGTGACAAGTTCGATGTCGCCGCTTGCAGCGTCGATCCGGGCGATGTAGGCGGGACGTCCCAGCGCGACGCCGTAGCCGTTCCTCTGACCGACGGTGAAGCGGTGGACCCCCGTGTGGTGCCCCACCGTTTCCCCCTCGAAAAGGAACCGGCCCGGGCGTTCCGGGAGTCCTGCCGCCCTGCGGAGCGTTTCCCCGCAGCACATGTCCGGTTCGGCAAAACAGATGTCCTGACTGTCGGGACATCCGGAGAAGGCAAATCCCCGGGAAGCGGCGAAGGCGCGCACCTCCGCCTTGGTGAATTTTCCAAGAGGAAAGCGGATCGTCCGCAGCATTTCCGGTGTCAGACGGTAGAGGAAATAACTCTGATCCTTTGCGGAGTCCGCACCGCGTCTGAGGACGGGATTGTCCGGTCGAGGATCAATGACGGCGTAGTGCCCGGTCCACAGTTCATCCGCCTCCATGTCATGCGCGAAGGCGAGCAGTTCGGCAAACTTGAAGCTGCGGTTGCATTCGCAGCAGGGATTCGGAGTCCTGCCGCAGGCGTATTCCCGGGCGGCGGGGAGAAGAACACGTTCCTTGAACTCTTTTTCCCTGTCAAGCACGTGCAGCGGGATCCCCAGCTTCGAGACGACCTCGTCGAGGACCTGTTCCGCTCCGGGAGACGGTTCCCGCATCCTGAGGGTGACGCCGATGGTCTCGTACCCCGCTTCCTTCGCCATGACGGCGGCCGTGGCGGAATCGACGCCGCCCGACATTGCTATGACTGCCCGCTTCATGGTTTATAATATTGCCTTAATGTGCGATGTTTTCAAGTGCCGCGGGTGGAAAAATGCGCGGCGGCATGCTATATTGAAACACCGAATTGTGTATTGCATGCTTTTTCCGGCTGAAAAATGCCGGAGAAAGACACGGATGTCGACAAAAATTGAAGGAAGAGCAAAAAAATGTACAGGTCTCATAATTGCGGGGAATTGCGCAAATGTGACGTCGGCAAAACGGTCCGGCTCGCCGGATGGATCCACAGCGTCCGCGACCACGGCGGCGTGATCTTCATCGATCTGCGCGATCACTACGGTCTGACCCAGGTGGTCATCGACCCGGAAAAGAGTTTTTACCAGGCGCTTGACCGCTGGCGTGTCGAGAGCGTCGTCCGTTTCGACGGCGAGGTCGTCGCCCGCAGCGCCGAGACGGTCAATCCGAAACTGGCCACGGGCGAGATCGAGATCCGCGCCACGGACATGGAGATGCTGGGCGAGGCCGAGGTCCTGCCCTTCCAGGTCGCGAAGGACGACTGCGCGCCCGAGGCCATGCGTCTCAAATACCGCTTCCTCGATCTGCGCAAGGACAAACTGCACAACAACATCATTCTGCGCAGCAAGGTGATCTCGGAGATCCGCCGGTACATGACCGACCTCGGATTCAACGAATTCCAGACCCCGATCCTGACGGCGAGCAGTCCCGAGGGTGCCCGCGACTATCTGGTGCCCTCCCGGCTCCATCCCGGCAAGTTCTATGCGCTGCCGCAGGCTCCGCAGCAGTTCAAACAGCTGCTCATGGTCTCCGGTTTTGACCGCTATTTCCAGATCGCGCCCTGTTTCCGTGACGAGGATGCCCGGGCCGACCGCAGCCCCGGCGAGTTCTACCAGCTCGATGTGGAAATGAGCTTCGTCGAACAGGATGACATTTTCAAGGTCATCGAGGGGCTGATCGCCGATGTTTTCACCAAGTTCGGCAAAAAGAAGTTCGCGCCTCCGCCGTTCCCGCGGATCCCCTACCGGGAGTCCATGCGCCGCTTCGGCTCGGACAAGCCCGATCTCCGCAATCCGCTGGAGATGATCGACGTGTCGGAACTTTTCCGCGGATGCGACTTCAAGGCCTTTGCCTCCACGGTGGAGTCCGGCGGCGTCGTCCGCGCCATCCGCGCGCCCCAGGTGGCGGGCAAGCCCCGCAAGTTCTTCGACGACATGATCAAGTTCGCCCAGGAGAACGGCGCCAAAGGCATGGCCTACATCATCTGGACGGGGGAGGGCGAAAAGAGCCCCATCGTCAAGTTCCTCACCCGTGAGATCATCGACGGTCTGAAGCAGACCGGCGGCGTTCAGGAGGGCGACGCGCTCTTCTTCCTCGCCGATCAGGAGAAACTCGTCCAGAAGATCGGCGGCGCCGTCATTCCCGAACTGGGCCGCCAGCTCGGTCTCATCGATCAGGATGAATTCAAATTCTGCTGGATCGTCGATTTCCCGATGTTCGAGCGCGATGAGGAGACCGGAGAGATCATCTTCTCGCACAACCCCTTCTCCATGCCCCAGGGCGGGCTCGAGGCCCTCAACACGAAGGAGCCCCTCGATATCCTCGCCTGGCAGTATGATATCGTCTGCAACGGCATCGAGCTGTCGTCCGGCGCCATCCGCAATCATATCCCGGAACTCATGTACCGCGCCTTCGAGATCGCGGGGTACGACCGCAGCGTCGTCGACCGCAAGTTCGGCGGCATGATCAGCGCCTTCAAGCTGGGTGCGCCTCCCCACGGCGGCATCGCTCCCGGCGTGGACCGCATGGTGATGCTGCTGGCCGACGAACCGAATATCCGCGAAGTCATCGCCTTCCCCTTCAACCAGCAGGCCGAGGATCTGATGATGAATGCCCCCAGCGAGGTCACGCTCAAACAGCTGCGTGAATTGCATATCGAAGTCAAACTGCCGAAAAAAGCGGAAGCTCCGGCGGCTTCCAGGGAGTGAACATGAAAAGGTTTGTTTTTGCCGTGGCGCTCTTCGCAGCGCTTGTCGTGTCCGCAGTCGATCTGCCGCTGCTCCGGTATGCGCCCGATGCGACCGTCTGCGTCGTCCAGGTGGATGTGACCCGGATGCTGAAACATCCGGATGTCGTCAAGACGCTGAACGAGCCCGAAAACCTCAAGACCCGGCTCGAGTTCGAAAAAATGACCGGCGTCCGGGTGGAGGATTTCAAAAAAGTTGTCCTGTTCATCAAGTCTTCCGGCGAGGCGCTGGTCCTGGTCAATGTCGATGACAAATTCAACATCGAGCAGGTCTTCGCCAAAAACAAGGTCGCGTTCAGCAAGATCGACACGAAAGGCGGTTCCGTTCTTCGGCTGGCGGAAGCCGGGCGTCGTGGCAAAAAGGTCGAGATCTTCTCCGCCGCTCCCGGGGTCATCCTCTGCGGCGAGGAGGGGGACATGGTCTCGTATCTGGGACAGCCCCGCGGCAAGGCCGAGGCCGTGGCCGCCGTCGTCGGGCAGATCCCCGAAGATCCCCCTGTGTGGCTGGCCTTCGCCAATCTATTCAAGAATCCCCAGGGAAAGATCGACGATCCCCGGCAGCTGTATCTGACGTTCCGGTTTTCCGGGCCGAAGAAAAACGATCTCGATTTCAAGATCAAGCTCTTCTGCGGCGACGCCGAGGGAGCGCAGCTTCTCTCCGGGACCATTCCCATGTACCTGAACATGGGGATCGCTCTGGCCGTCAACGATCCGGCGCTGGGCAAGGAGATCGTTTCCTGCGTCAAGATCAAGGTTGTCGAGAAGGATGTTCTCATCGACGTGTACATCCCCGAAGCGCTTTCCGTAAAGATGGCGGACTATTTCAAGAACAACGCCGACCGGCTTTTCAAGCAGGGAACGGATCAGCCCGGCGAGGATGCCGCCGCGAAACCGGGGACGGCGCCTGCCGCGAAACAGGCTGCGCCCGCTGCGAAACAGGCTGCGCCTGCTGCGAAACAGGCTGCGCCCGCTGCGAAACAGGCTGCGCCCGCTGCCGGAAAACCCGCGGCTGAAGGTCAAGCCAAGTAGGGCGTGTCGCCGTTGACCCGAAGGAGCGGACATTTTTCCTTTCGGAAAGCGGTCCTGGCGGCGGCATGCACCGCCGTGCCGCTTTGCCTTGTCATTCTCGCTGCGGAGCTTCAGCGTCGGGGATTCTGGGTCG
This sequence comes from Lentisphaeria bacterium, assembly GCA_017450705.1. Taxonomy (GTDB): domain Bacteria; phylum Verrucomicrobiota; class Lentisphaeria; order Victivallales; family Victivallaceae; genus UBA1784. Next base: position 32,150 of record JAFSTC010000112.1, read on the forward strand.
ACGACACGAGATTCGCCGACGAGATCCGGGAGGCCGCATCGCGGCACGGGGTCGATCCCCAGCTGGTGCGGGCGGTGATTTTTGAGGAGAGCCGGTTCCGTCCGGATGCCATCGGGTCCAAGGGAGAGGTCGGTCTGATGCAGATCATGCCCTCCGGGGCAGTGGCCGAGTGGTCGCGCCGGAACGGGAGGAAGATGCCGACCCATTCGGCGCTGATGCGCGTGGATCTCAATCTGGAGATCGGCGTGTGGTATCTGGCTCGGGCGCTGGAACGCTGGTCGGCCTACCGGGAGTGCATCCCTCTGGCGCTGGTCCAGTACAATGCCGGACAGACCCGGGCGGAACGCTGGAAGCCGGAACGGCTTGACGGCGAGGTCGTTCCCCGCATCAGGATCGCCTCGACGAAAACGTATGTCGAAAAGATAATGGTTCGGTATCACAGGTACATCGGGAAAAAATGAAACGCCTGGCAGTCCTCATTGCGGTGTTGACCGTGATTTCTCCGGTTCGGGCCACGGATCGGAAGGCGGCGCTGCGTTATGATTTTTCGGATCCCGCTTCCATCCGGAAGGCCTGGGAGTTCCACGGCGGGCTTCTCATGACGCCGCGGACGGTCTTCAAGGTGGAGGATGTCCCCGGGACCTCCAACGGCAAAGCGCTCGTTGTCGAGGCCGATTCCGCTTCGGGGGTGCTCATGACGGATCCCCGGGTCGATCTGAGGAAAAATCCTGTCATGCGCTGGCGCTGGCGGGTCGTGCGGCCCATCCGCGTCAAGCCCGGCTGCCCCGAGCCGGACGATCAGGCTATCGTGATCTACCTGGGCGACGGGACGATGATCCGGCAGAAGTGCGTAGGCTACCGCTGGGAGAACGGCACCGCCATCGGCAGGCGCCGGCAGCTCGACTACGTCGGCGGCTTAATGCAAGTCCACGCCGAGTGCATCCGCAACCGGAACGACCGCATCGGCGAGTGGATCGTCGAAGAGCGGGATGTCCTGGCCGACTTCACCCGTGCCTACAAGCGTCTGCCCGGAGAATACTTCATCCTCGGCGTCGGGGCCAACAGTCAGTATTCCCGCTCGAATACCCGGGTGGAGATCGATTACATAGAGTTTTTACCGCGCAAAAAAGCGCAGTGAGCCGAAAACAAAGGGAGGACTTTTTTCATGGGCAGCATCGGCGTTTCCGAATTACTGGTATTGTTTTTCATCGTTCTTTTGTTCTTCGGCGCGAAGCGCATCCCCGAGGTGGCCAAAGCCCTCGGCAAGGCCTCCCGGGAATTCAAGAAGGCCCGCGACGGCGTCATGGACGAATTCGAGCGCGAAGAGGAGCCGCCGAAAAAGGAGTCCGGGACCGAGCCTCAGGCGGGATCTCAAGAGAATGAGAAAAAATAACCCCGGCGAGGGGACGCTCCTTGAACACCTCGAAGCGCTGCGGATGACCGTTTGGCGCTGCGTTGCCGCCGTGGTCGTTTTCCTGATCCCGGCGCTGTTTTTTTCGGCGGAGATCCTGCGCTGGATCACCCGCGTCGCCTGTCCGCCCGAACTCAAGCTCCATTATTTTTCCCCTTTCGAACCGCTGTTCGTTCAGCTGAATCTCTCTCTGGTCGCCGCCGTGATCGCGGCGGGCCCCTTCATTTTGTGGCAGCTGGCCGCATTCATCTCTCCCGGGTTATACGCTCATGAAAAGAAAATGCTGGCCTCTTTCTGCGGTTTTGCGCTGCTCCTTTCGCTGTGCGGCGCGGCGCTGGGGTTCTTTTTCGTCATTCCCCAGGTGATGGTGTTTTCCCTCTCCTTTGCGACGGCTGAACTGCAGCCGATGATCGGGCTGAGCAGTTTCCTCAAGATGGTCGTTTGGATGATCCTGGGCTTTGCCCTCGTGTTCGAGCTGCCGGTGGCTCTGCTCATTCCCGTCCGGGCGGGCCTTCTCCGGGCGGAATCGCTGAAAAAGTTCCGGTATCTTTTCGTTTTCGGCATCTTCGTTCTCGCGGCGCTTCTGACGCCGCCGGATGTCGTAAGTCAGCTGGCCCTCGGCATTCCCGGCTGGCTTCTTTTTGAAACGACCGTCTTTTTCGCGGGGAAAATGCAGAGGCGCGCCGAGGAAAATTGGAACGAGCCCGATGATGCGGGGGAGGGGGCTGCGGCTTCCGGCGGCGGACCGGACGGGGCTCCCGAGGCGCCTCCCCGGTCCGCTTCCCGCGGAAGCGAGCGGAGCCGTCTGGCGTCGGTCTCCCGGAGGATCCGGAAATTGTAGGCAGTCCGGGCTTTCCCCGACTTGAAAAAGGGAGGCGGGACTTTTATATTGAAACAGGCCGTTGTTACGGAAAGGAGGAACGAAATGAGGAGTCGTTTTATGAAGAGAGTGTTGTTTGCGGGAGCGATCGCGATGGCGGCGTTCTGCGAGGGCGGGACCGCCCAGGTGAAGGAGCAGGCGCTCTGGAGCGAGAATTTTACCCAGGCCAAAGCCGAGGCCGCTGCGAAGAAGGTCCCTGTGCTCATCCTGTTTTCGGGGTCCGACTGGTGTCCGCCCTGTCAGATGCTCGACCAGTCGGTTTTCAGGAAGAAGGAATTTGCCGATTTCGCATCTTCCGGAAAGGTCGTCCTGTTCCACGCCGATTTTCCCCGGAACAAGGTGCAGACGGATGAATTGAAAAAGCAGAACCGTCAGCTGATGCAGACGTACAACATCGACGGCGTGCCGACGGTGGTCCTCACCGACGCCGCGGGCAAGGAGTTCGCCCGCACGGGATACCGTCCCGGCGGCGCGGCGAAGTACGTTGCTCACCTCGAGGAACTTCTCAAAAAAGCGCCGAAATAATTTCCGGACATTTGAAATCGGCCCGGTTGAAAGCCGGGGCGCGTGTCGGTATATTATGGACGAAGGAACCGGACAGAACAGTTTCGTGCAGGAGAAAAGAAAAACGGCATAGATCTGCAGCAAAATAATTCGATCGGTCAATAGAAGACTTTTCAACGTACTTCACCGAAAAACCACCAGATTTTCATCCAGAAGGTATGTTGAAAGGGTGCGCTGTCATGTATGGTGCTGGCGCCCCTTTTGCATTCTGGATGGGGCTGTGGTGGTTCCCTCGGTGATGTAACTGGGGTGCCTCTTTTTATGAAACTCGGTGTTACCGGCAGTCGGACGATTGCGGATTTTGATTTTGTTCCCTACTTCACGATGCGGGACGGGGCGTTCCGGGCGTTTTGCCGGGTGCACGGCCTGGGGCGGCGCAAGGTCACGGCCGTCGTGAGCGGCGGCGCCCGGGGCGTCGATGCGCAGGCGTACCGCATGGCCGAGGCGCTGGGGATCCGGAATATCCAGTTCCTCCCGGACCGGAAACGATTTCCCGGCAGACTGATTTCAAAAGCGTTTTACGAACGCAATCGGCGGATCGCGGCGTACTGCGACGTGCTTCTTGCCGTGTGGGACGGCAAGTCCCGCGGAACGAAAAACACGCTTGTCTGCGCCCGAAAAATCAATAAACCGGCTTTCGTGATCGTCGCCCCTCCTGCCGCGCCGCGCATCTTGCCGGATTGCCCGAAAGCGCCGAAGTGACGCGGCCGTTTCAAAAAAAATGCCCGGTTTTGAGAACCGGGCAGGGGCTGCGATTGGATGTCGATACTCAGTCGGCTCTTTCCAGCCAGATGTAGTTGAGGTTGACGGAGTCGCCCTTGTCGCTGCGCAGGGTGATCTCCGCAGGTTTTTCCCCCAGCTCGAGTTCGACGTTTTTCCCGTCGGCGCTCTTGATGAAGAGGGTCCGCCAGTCCCGGTTTTCATGGCCGAGGCCGCCCGTGGCGGGACAGGTGAAGGTCGCGACGGGCTTGCCGTCGACGATGAGTTCACGGGAGCCGTCCCCGGCACAGCAGTAGGCAAGACCTATCCTGTAGCGGCCCGGCCGGGGCGGCGTGAAGCGCCAGACAAGTTCGTGCCCGGCCTTGTTCCAGTGGGAAATGCACGTTCCCATGAGCGGCGATCTGTCCTCATGCACGACGATCTCGCCGCCGGTCTCCCGGATCTTATCCGTCGCGAGAAGGATGACGGCGTTTTTGTTCCTGACCGGGTTATACCGGGTGTCGACGTACTTTTTCTTGGGGGGAAGGGTTTTGACGCCCATGCCCTCCAGCAGACAGAGCACGTGGGGCAAGAGGCGTGTTTCCATGGCGAAAGATTTGCCCGAGACGCCGGGCCGCAGGGGCGTCAGAACTTCCGGCAGCCACGTGACGACGAATTTCACGAAGCGGGGATCGCCCGAAAGTTTTCCGGCATAGGTGATGCCCTCCAGCGTGATGGTCCAGAAGACGATGCCGCCGGGCAGTTTCGGACACCCGGTCCGGTAGCGGAACTTGCCGACCTTCTCGTCGAAGGCCTTGTCGATCAGCCAGGAGGCTCCCCGGATGACCGCGGTCTTCGCCCGTTCATCGCCGGTGATCTCATAATAGAACCGCAGGCCGTGGAGCAGGATCCCCATGGCGAAGGCCTTGCCGCCGCGATGGTTTTTCCCGTCGGGGCACTTGCAGAAGCGGAATCCCAGATGCCCCTCGGTGGTCTGAATTTTGATGACCTCGTTAAAGAGCAGTTTCGCCGCGTTGAGGAAGACCGGATCCTCCGTGAAGTTGTAGGCGTTGGTCACGTTGACCAGATTCCAGCCCACGGTGCGCTCGATGCCGATGTGCACCGTGGCGCTCATGTAGCGGGCCTGTTGGACGCAGGCGCGGAAGGCGGCGTCGAACATCCGCTTGTCGCCCGTCAGACAGGCGGCGTAGAAACTGCCGGTCATGGTGTCGTGGCCGCCGTGGCCGTCGAACCGCCGCGAGAAGAACCATTTCTGCTGCCCCTTGCCCTTGGGGATGATGGGATCGTCGGGACGGAGACCTTCACCCACGTGGCCCACGATGTGCAGATGGGCCAGTTCCCGCTTGTAGCCGGGGTCTCTGGTATGGAACAGATCGACCGTCGTGAAGTGGCGCGCCATCTGGCGGGAGCGCTCCAGATAGTCGGGATTGCCCGTGCGGGCGAACTGCATCGCGGTCGTGTAGGCCACGTCGTATTCGTTGTTGCCCCAGTTGAAAACCCGTTCGCCGAACCAGTCGCCGAAACTCATCCAGCCGTATTCGGCGGTCTTCTCCCGCGTCGCCAGATGGCTTGCGAAACTTTTTGCAAAGAATTCGTCGGCTTCGGGGAAACGGTCCGGAGCGGCGGGCAGAACGAGCCCGAAAGCGCCGGTGCCGCAGTAGTATTCGGGGGAGGCGGCGGCGAAAAGCGGTTTCTTCAACTTTTCCTCAAGTCCGGGGGAGGGCTTGCCCTGAATGACGGTAAATTCCCCCGCGATCTGCATGTGGCCGGGGAAGGTGTAATTGCCGTCGCGGTACCAGAAGTAGCGGCAGAAGAGCTGCCCCGTGGTGAGTTTTTTGGGCAGATAGCCCTCTTTGGGCAACTCCGGGAGCACCTCGAAAACGAGATCGCCGCCCTTTGCAACGAGGCCCTTGGGGTACTGCTGCCAGAAGTCGCGGCTGTAAAAGGTGAAATCCCCGTCACAGGCGAAACCGTCGATGCGGGGGGGCTCGGCGTACAGCTGGCGTTTGACGAAGTCTTTGCCCGCGAAGCGGGGGAATCCCTTCCACTCCATTTTGCGGATGACGGAGGTCTGCTCCGCGTCGATGGCGGTGACGGTCCAGTCGAAATCGGTCCGTCCGTCGGCGAGGACCCACAGCTGGACGCCGAGGAAAAACTCGGGGTGTCCCGAAAAAGCGCCTTCGTGTATCCTTTCCTCCCCGCCGGGCAGGGGACGGCGGGAGAGTTCCTTCAAGCCGCCAATCTTCGCCTGAGCCGTCGAACCGTCGGCAAAAGTGATCTCGCAGGTGAGGGCTTGGGCCGTTTCGAGCTGTGTTTCGAAAGTCGGATTTTTCGCTTTCTCCACCGGATTTCCCGTCGCGGGAACGAGGAAATACCGGGCCTCCTTGCCGGGGACCGTGTCGGCGTTGAAGGCGACCGAAAGCCATTTGACCGAATAATCCGGCCAGCGGGAGAAGACTTCGAACGCGGCGTCGATACGCTTGCCGGAGTCATCCGTCAGCATCAGCTGCTCAGGATTGCCGAACTGCCCGGGGGCAAAGGGAACGCCCGAAATGATCGGCCAGTTCCTGCGCGGCGCCAGAGGATCCCGGACGGTCAGTTCGACGCGAAGACTGCTCTGGACCGGGACAACTTCCGGACGCTTGAGCGTGACGGGCGGACACAGGGGTTTGTCTTTCTTGTTCCTGTACATGACGGTGACTTGGGCCCCGTCCGCGATGGAAGCGGGAATCACCGCCTCGTGAACGCGGACGCAGTTGGCTCTTTTTTCCCGTTCCCGGATGACCGTTTTTTTGCCGTCCGCGCCCGTGACGGCGATCTGCATCAGCGGTCCCCGCTTCTCCGTGGTCCACGAGAAGACCGCGCTGCCGTCGTCCCGGAAGCGCCATGCACAGTTTTGGGCGGCGCTCTCCGCGGCCTGGAGGGAAAGCAGAAAAACACAGAAAAACGCAGACAGAAAGTGTTTCATAACGATCGGATCCTTAAGTTGATCGGACGGCCCGGCGTCTCCGGGACCGCTCCGCTTATTGATATTCCTTGACGGGGTTCGTCGAATCCAGCGGGTAGACCCGCCAGTAGATCGGGTTGACCGCGCTGGAGGTGGACGTGAACTCGGGCTGGAACGCGAGAGAACTCACATGGCCGTCGATGAAGCAGATGTTCATCGTGTTGTTGTGGCGGAACGCGAGCAGATCGTGACCTGTCGAGGCTTTGGTATTGTCGAAGGAACCGTTGTTGATGTTGTACCAATCGGAATCCACGAAAGCAAAATACTGCCCCGGCGCCTTGTAGCGGGCGAGGCGGCGGCAGCGGTATCTTTTGTCGGTGGGCTGGGTGAAGGTTCCGAGCCCCGTGGTGTTCTGGGCATAGCTCAGGGCCCGCCGCGTCACTTTGTTGAGGCCGCTGGGAAGCGAACCGGTGTAGGCGTCGGGCGTTCTTGCGGGGCAGCCGTTGAACGTCAGACCGTCGTTCCATGCCTTGTCGGAGCATCGGCCCATGTTCTCATGGAGCCACTGCCCGGCCAGACAGAAAGCCCCCTTCGAGCCGGAGGAGTTCGCCGTCGTTTGGGAGAGGCACCAGCCGTCCTGGGAGTCCGCGTAAAGGAACAGCGCCGTCCCGTAGGTTTTGAGATTGTTTTGACAGCTGGCCGTCTTTGCCCGCTCCCGCGCCTGCTGCAGCGCGGGCATGAGCATCGCGGCCAATATGGCGATGATGGCGATCACGACGAGAAGCTCGATCAGCGTGAAATTCGGGCGCGCGGCACCCGGACGGCGGGATCCGAACCGTTTTCCTGTCATTCCGCAATCTCCTCTTGGTGGAGTGTTTTTTCCCGGGGGACGTTTTCGGCGGCAGAGCCCGGAATACCGTGATTCCGGGGGTAATATAGCACGCCTTTTTTGTTTTTGCAAAAAGCTATTTCCGGGTGCGGAAAGCGGCCGCGGCGGCGGTGAGACTGCCGAAAAACAGCGGGGCCAGATCGTCCATGCGCTCGGGGTGGAACTGGACGCCGAGGACCATGCGCTCCCCGGCAAGCTCGATGCCCTCCACGCTGCCGTCGAAGGCCCGGGCCGTTATCCGCATGTTGCGTCCGGGGTTGTCCGGATCGACGGCCTGATGATGAAAACTGTTGACCGTCAGTTCTTCTCCCGGTTCTTTGCCGCAGGCCCGGGCAAAGACTCCCTCGGCGGTCACCCGTGCGCGGTGGGTCGCTCCCCCCGTGTGCTTTTCGGCATCGGGCAGATGCTGGATGAGCTTGCCGCCCGTGATAATGGCCAGCAGCTGGCATCCGCCGCAGATGCCGAGAACGGGCATGGCGCGGCGCAGAACCGCTTCGCCGAATGCGATGTCGAAATGAGGACGTTTCCGCGTCATCACCGTTTCGGGAAGAGGCTTTTCCCCGTAACTGCGCGGATCGTAGTCCTTGCCGCCGATGAGCAGGACACCGTCGGCCAGGTCCAGCAGCGTTTCGATGTTTTCACGTTTTTCGATGGAGGGGATGAGCATCGGGACCGCTCCCGAGTCGCTGATCCGCTGCGCGTACCGGCTGATGAGGACTTCGCACTCCCGGCCGTTGATCGTGTCGACGGCCATGTTGAGCAGAATGACGGGAGGCGTGTTTTTATTTGCCATGGACCCACTCCTGTATCATTGACGAAGTTTTCCGTGTGCGGCGAAATCCCGCTTCCGGCAGAAAACGCCGGAGTGATCGGTAATATACTTGTTCCCCGACGAAATATCAAACGGGGAAATCGGGTTTCTTTTTGCGGCGGAAGTTTGACATTTCAGGAGGAGAAGGATATATTTAACCCGGGAAAAAGGGGGGAATGCCATGCTGAAACGTCTTTTCGCCGCGCTGTTCTGTGCGGCGGCGCTCGCTGCGGCCGCCGCGGAGAAAAATCCGTCTCTTCCGGGAGAACTCTCGCGGGAGGTTTCGTATACCAGCAGCAGGTATCAGCGGGGAATGCTGTGGCGTTACCGGGTCTGGCTGCCGCAGACTTTGAAGACGGCCAAATCCAAACCGGCCCTCTACATGATCCTCGAGCTGCGTCCCGAGTTGATGGGGAACGTGTTCCACGCCATGATGGAGGAGGGGGTCATCCCTCCCGGCGTCGTCATCTTCCTGCGCTCCGGCGTTCTTCCCCCCACGCGCCGCGGCGGGGCGTACCGGGCCATGAGAGCGGAGTACATCGATCAGGTCGGTCGGGATTTTCCCGATCTGCTGGTCGAAGAACTGATCCCCGAAGCGCTCAAACGGGCCGGCGCCGAGATCGACCCGTCTCCTGACATGCATTTCATCACGGGCTGGTCCTCCGGCGGCGCGGCCGCGTGGAACGCCGCCTGGTTCCGGAACGATTATTTCAGGAGGGTCTATCTTGCCAGCCCGACCTTTTCCGCGATGCGGGGGGCGGAGGAGGTCCCTTTCCTGATCCGCAAGTGCGAGCCCCGGCCCATCCGGGTCTATATGACCTCCGGGACGCGGGAGCCCGATTACTATTTCGGCAGTTCCCTCTACGCGGCCCTGAACGCCGCCAGCGGGCTCGAATTCGCGGGATACGATTTCCGCTACGAGCAGTTTAAGCACGAGGGCCACGGTCCCCGGCTCGGCGATCCCTGGGTCTGGCGCAGGGCCATGGGGTTCCTCTGGGCCAACTGGCCGGATCCCGTGAAAGCGCTGGGTCCCCAGATCCGCATCCGGAAACTGGTGGAGGACCGCTCCCCGTGGGAAGAAGTCAAGACGGTTTTCCCTGAAAAAAAGCCGCTGACGACATCCTTCGGCACCTACACTTTCTCCGGCGGAAAGATCTTTCTGGAACGTGACGGCGGAAAAACCGAGGTCGCTTCGGGCTTCGGGCACATTGCGGCCATCGGCATATCCTCCGATCTGTGGCGGCTTTATATTGCCGACAGCGCACGGAGATTCATTTTCGCCATGTCCATCATGCCGGATGGGAAACTTGACCAGCTTTACCGCCATGCACCGCTCCACTTGGCCCACGACTGCCGAGTCATAGGCGCGACGGATCTGGATGTTCTGGCCGACGACCGCGTTCTGGCCGCTACGGAACTGGGCGTGCAGGGGATCGTCTCCTACGGATTGACCGATCTGATCCTGCCCCTGCCGGGCGATCTGCCTGCGGAGCGGCTGACGGTCAAGGACAAATGGCTCTACGTCTCTTCCGGAAGCAGGGTCTTCCGCAGGAAACTCAAGGTTGCCGCCGGTGATCCCTCCAGGATGGCCGCCCCGTCGACGCCGGGATACAGCGACGGTTTTGTCTACGAGCGTTCTCATTTGATCCCGTAAAAAGGAAAATATAAATACAGGGTGAAGAAAAATATGTCGAAAGTTGTCAAACTTGCCGTTATCGGCGCGGGGGCCCGGGGCAGGGGATACGCCTCGTTCGCCAAAGCATATCCCGAAAGACTCGAGATCTTCGCCGTGGCGGAACCGCGGGACGACATCCGCCGGAGTTTTGCGGAAAAGTACGATATTCCCGAAGAGCGGTGCTTCAAAAGCTGGGAAGAATTCTGTTCACATCCCAAAATGTGTGACGGCGTCATCATCAGCACTCAGGACAATCTCCACGAGGCTTCCGCCGTGGCCTGCGCGGCGTGCAAGTACGATATCCTTCTCGAAAAGCCCATGGCGCCCACGGCGGAGTCCTGCCGCCGCATCGTCGAGGCGGTCAAGAGCAACGGCGTCATGTTCGCCGTCTGTCACGTCCTGCGCTATACGAAATACACGGCGGCGCTGCAGAAGATCATTGCTTCGGGGGAGATCGGCGAGATCGTGAGCATCCAGCATCTGGAGCCCGTCGGGTACTGGCATCAGGCCCACTCCTTCGTCCGCGGCAACTGGCGCAACGAGGCGGAGTCCAGCTTCATGCTGCTGGCAAAATCCTGTCACGACGTCGACTGGATCCATGCGGTCATGGGCAAAAAGTGCACGCAGATCCAGTCTTTCGGCACACTGAAGCATTTCAAAAAATCGGAACAGCCCGCCGGAGGTGCGGACCGCTGCATTGACTGTCCCCGGGAGATCGAATCGAACTGCCCGTACTCGGCATACAAGATCTATTTCCGGGACCGTTTCTGCAAGGGCAATGCGGGCTGGCCCACGGACGTGCTCACCCAGGCCGCCGTCACCAATGAAAATCTGGCAAGGGCGATCGCCGAAGGCCCCTACGGCCGCTGCGTCTACGCCTGCGACAACGACGTTGTGGACAATCAGGTGGTCAACATGCTCTTCGAGAACGGCGCCACCGCGTCCATGACCATGACCGCGTTCAACGCCCACGGCGGGCGCAAGACGCGCATTTTCGGCACGCGGGGCGAGATCGACACCGACAGCCGGATCATCCGGATCCACCGGTTCCTCGACGACTCCAACCGGGTCGTGGACACCGAGATCGCCAACGACGGCGGGATCCTCTCCGGTCACGGCGGCGGCGATTTCGGCCTGATGAACGCCTTCGTCGACGCTCTTTCCACGGGAGATCAGAGCAAAATTTCCAGCGGCATCGACGAGACGCTGGCCAGTCACCTCATGGTCTTCGCCGCCGAGGAATCCCGCCGCACCGGCCGGGTCGTCTCCCTGTGACGGCCCGTCGTCTTTCGGTTCTTTCCGGTGTACGGGCATTGTGATTTGCCTTCGACGGTCCCGTTTCTTCACGGGACCGTTTTTTTTCTTCCGCGGCGTGAAAAATCATTTGACTTTTTCTTTTGCCGTGCTACTTTATTAGAAGTGGTGTATACAGAAAACAGTATACAAGCAAAGAATGACCTCTTTTCACAAAGCATTGCCGCGAAAGGTCGAGTTCGCACGGGACGCGCTGGTGACGCTGATCCATGACCGGAAGATGAGTTCCGGGGATCGGCTCCCGGCCTATTCGGTCCTGCGGGAACACCTGGGGCTGGGCAGTCAGACCATCGCCGGAGCGGTCAATCTCCTCTCCGACGCAGGCGTCCTTGAGGTGCGCGACAAAGTCGGGATCTTCGTCAAGGATCCCGACGGCGGTCTCCTGACCGGGCGGACCATCGCCGTCGCCGTGCGTCCCATCGAGGGCAGCGCCTACGGCGCCACGCTCTGCGCGTTCATCCAGAAGATCCTTTCGGAACGCAACTGCCGCTGTCTCACCTTTTTCCGCCGGTCCCAGGCGTCGGGCGGGGCCGAACTTACCGAGTTCCCCGGTCTGGAGCAGGCCGTGCTGGAACACCGCTGCGACGGCGTCATCACGTTGTGTCCCTTCTCTCCCGCCGCCGTCGAAACGATGAAAAAACAGGGCATCCGCTGCTGTTTCGTCGGGGACGATGATCTGGACGTCATGGATTTCGGCGTCGTCATTGAGGTCGGCCGTTTCATCGAGGACGCCGTCCGCGAACTCCGGAAAGCCGGGTGCCGCAGGATCATCCAGCTGGCCGTTTCCGAAGCCCAGCTGCGTTCCCGCTCCGGGGCCAATGTTCCCGGCATGATCGGCGTCTCCTACGAGGGCGGCGCGGCCATCGCCTCGAAACTGCTCGCCCTCGCGCCGGAAGAACGGCCGGACGGCATCATCAGCGACGACGATATCGTCGTCAGCGGGTTCCTCTCGGAACTCTTTGCCTCCCAGCTGCCCGACATCGGCTATCTGCCCGTGATCGCCACCATCGTCCACAGGGAGCTGGGCGAGCGCTACCCCTCCGGCAAAATGCTGTTGTACGAGCAGAGCATCGAGGAGTACGCAGGTTTGGCCGTCGATCAGCTGCTGGCCGTCCTCCGGGGCAGGGAGGTCTCAAATCCCCGTATCGTTTACCGGTTCAAACCGGTAATGAAGGCATAAAAAACAAAAGTTCACTCCAACCCCCAACACAAGGAGAAGAAAAAATGAGTGACAAGATCAAGGCGTTGGCCATCAACGGCGGAGCGAAAGTCTACGACAAGCCGTTCCCCCCGTGGCCGCAGTTCAACCCCTCCACCGCGCAGAAGGTCGTTGACATCCTCAACTCCGGCAAAGTCAACTACTGGACCGGCAAGATCGGTCAGAAGTTCGAGGCCGAGTGGAGCAAATGGCTGGGCGTCAAGCACTCCATCAGCGTCGCCAACGGCACTTGCGCTCTGCACACCGCGCTGTCCTCCCTGGGCGTCGGCCCCGGTGACGAGGTCATCTGCACCTCTTACAGCTTCATCGCTTCCAGCTTCTGCGCCCTGCAGGCCGGAGCTATGCCCGTCTTCGTCGACGTGGGCACCGATCACCTGCTCAATCCCGCGCTGATCGAGGATGCGATCACCGAGCGCACCAAGGCCATCGTCGTGGTCCACCTCTACGGCGGCGTCGCCGACATGGATCCCATCATGGAGATCGCCAACAAGCACGGTCTCTACGTCATCGAAGACTGCGCGCAGTGCTTCGGCGGCATCTACAAGGGCCGCAAAGCCGGTACCATCGGTCACGTCGGCTGCTTCAGCTTCTGCCAGAGCAAGCACTTCACCACCGGCGGCGAAGGCGGCATGGTCTGCACCAATGACGAGGATCTCGCCTGGGAGTGCCGCTCCTTCCGCGATCACGGCTACGATGTCAAGGCCAAGCTCAATCTGCTGGAGATGGAAGGCAAACAGCTCTACATCCACCGCCGCGTGGGCTTCAACTTCCGCATGACCGAGATCCAGAGCCAGATCGGTCTGGGCGAACTGGAGCGTTTCGACTCCTGGAACATGCCCGCCCGCAAGCGCAGCGGCGAGATGCTGCTCAAGGCCTTCAAGGATCACCCGCTGATCAAATATCATCCGATCCACACCCCCGAACGGCAGAATGCCTTCTGGCTGATCCCGTTCGTGCTGGACACCGACAAACTCACCTGCACCGCCAAGGAATTCATCGCCGCGGTCCAGGCCGAGGGCGCCATGGCGTACAGTGTTCTGTGGCCTGAGATGTACAAGGAAGAGGCTTTCACCGGCCGCAAGGGCTTCGGTCTGGCCAGCTATCCCTTCAACGATCCCCGCAGCCGCAACATCGACTACACCAAGTTCAACTGCAAGATGGCGCACTGGCTCACCGACCGCACCATCAGCTTCTGGGCGCATCCGACCTACGGTCCGGAACACATCCAGGCCGACATCGATGCCTTCAACAAGGTTGCCGACGCTTACATGAAGTAAGGAAAAGAGGGTTGTCATGGCTAAAGTCAGATATGCGGTCATCGGTTTCGGCGGCATCGCCGAGAACCGTGTCGCAAAAGAGGGATTTGCTTGTGACAAGACCCGGTTTGCTCCGCTGCAATATGCGGAGCTGATCGGAGCGTTCGACCTCAATCCGGCCCGTAAGGCCGCGGCCGCCGCGCTGGGACTCAAATGGTACAAATCCGTCGACGATCTGCTCGCCGACAAAAAGATCGATGCCGTTTACGTCGCCACCAACAACGCCACCCATGCGCCGATGACGATCAAGGCCCTCGAGGCCGGCAAGCACGTCATCGTCGAAAAACCGATCGCGACGTCCATCACCGATGCGAAAAAAATGATCGCGACGGCGAAGAGGAAGAAGCTCTCCCTCTCCGTCGATCACATGATGGTCAACAACGCGTTCAACCGGATGGCGAAGAAGGGCATCGCCGCGGGCAAGCTCGGAACAGTCAACGACTGCTGTTTCCACATGGAGTTCGCCTACGGTTACGATCCGGCCGAAGCCGCCACCTGGCGCTGCAGCAAGGTGGAGGAAATGGGCGGCCCCATCGGCGATGTGGCGTCCCACTGCTTCTACGTCGCGGAATACGTCTTCGGATCTCCCATCGTCGAGGTCGCGGCGGTCTATCTGCCCAAGCTCATGGAGATCAAGGCCGAAGACGGCGCCTACATCAAGTTCACCATGGCCAACGGGCTCAAGGGGTCCGTCAAAGTCGCGTTCAGCGAACTTCGCGGCGGGCTCATCGGGACGCTCTCGAATCTCGGATTCGAGATCTACGGCTCCGAAGGCGTCCTGCGCAGCTTCGGTTCTATGTTCCAGCTCTCCGGCCACGGCGACGAGCCTTACAAGATGCGGCTCGAACTTGAGACGGCCTCCGGCGTCAAGAATCTCCGGCCGCGGATCTTCCCGAACATCTATCAGACGCTCATCGAAGATCATGCGAAGTCCGTGCTTTCCGGCCGCCGTCTGACCGGCGAGAACGGTCTGCACAACCTGGAGCTCTGCGCCGCCAGTCACAAGTCCGCCAAGAGCGGCGGAAAGGCGATCCGGCTGAAGTAAAGACCGGTCATCGCAAAAGAGGGGCTGCCGCGGAACTTCCGCGACAGCCCCTTTCTCGTAGTCCCCGACGGGAATTATTTTTTCGTCAGCACCAGCATGTCGATCCAGATGGCGTTTTCCTTTTTCGAGCCGGGCACGTAGGCGGGACCGGTGAATTTCGCGGACATCCACACCTCGTCCCACACGTTGTCGGCGGCAGTCCCGTCGGTAAGCGCGTAGAGGTGGTTGGTCTTGGCCTGGATGGCCCAGCCCTGGCCCCAGAAGCTGGAGCGGTGCTTGAGCTCGATCTTGCCCGGCAGGCGGAACCAGTGATATTTTTCGTCCTGCGGGACCTTCTTCAGCCGGAGCTGGACGGCCCCGCCCATGTTGTTGCCGTTGCGGAGCTGGAAGAAGGTGGTCCGGAATTTGTGCTTTCCCGGAATGATCTTGTCCACGCCGTGCCAATCGGGATCTTTGCCCGCGGACTTCAGCGCCTTGCCCTGGATCGAGTCGGGATCGGCGGTGACGGCCGAGCCCAGGTACTTGACGGGCGTGAAATGGGGAAAGGCGATCATCCGGAACTTTTCGTCGGGCACGTCCTTGAATTTTTCCGGCCGCTTCAAGTTGCTGGCCACGGAGAGAAAGCGCTTTTCGAAGGCCTTGTCGAGGACTTCCGGTTTGGCGCAGGGATAGCGGCGGATGTATTTTTTGACGAGACTTCGGCACTCCGGCACCAGATCGTCCACGTCAAGACCGTTGGCCTTGAAGATCCTTTTGAACGAGGGCCGCAGGGCCAGGATCGACCAGACGACGGCGATGCGCTCGAACTCGACGCGCTTCCTGAAAACACTGTCCTCCGGCAGGGCTTCGGCCTCTTTTTTCAGCATGGTGTAGGCATTGAAGAGGAAGGGCACATCGGCATAACTCCAGTTGGCCGCGCCGTAGCTGGGCTGGCGGCCGGGGTGCTTTTTGATCCCGGCCCGGATCTCGTTGAACCACTTCTGCAGCGCCGGGCCCGCCGGACCGTAATAGTATTTGAAAAACACGTCGGCCAGTTTTTCGGGGTCGGCGTCGGGATCGGCCATCAGGTGATTGGCCGTGAAATACGCAAGATCGATGAAGTTTTGCGGCGCGGCGTAGTCGCGCCCGGCTTCGATGAAGAGCTCCGTCACGCCGACGGAACGGAAAAACTTGAAGTCGCTCTGCAGGGCGTCGAAGACAGTCTCCACCCGGGGCGGCGTGAAATAGGTGTCGCCGCCTAAATTCCAGTAGTCCCAGACGGCCAGCCGCGAGGCCCGGGTCTGCCAGGCGCGGATGCGTTCCATGCTCTCCTTGTTGATGGGGTGGGTCAGCGGTACAAAAGGATCGCTCACCGTGAACCTGTCGCCGGTCTGGATCAGCACGTTTTTCTCGGGCAGCGTTTTGGTCGGCGGGGGATTGGTGGAGAGCGACCCGCTGGTGCGGATGACGATCTCGGGGTACTCCTTGCGGATCTCCCGCGCGATAGTGTTGATGAAACGCATGAGCAGTCCCAGTTCCGTGCCTTCCTCTTTTATGATCGCCTTGCAGGCGGGGCATTTGCAGATGTAGGGCATTCTATCCAGTTTGCTGATGTCGTAGACGTAGCTCCACTCTTCGGCGGGGCGTGAAGCGTGGTCTTTTTTGATCATTTCCCGCAGGGAGTTCAGCGCCACCTGCGCGACTTCCGGATTGGACATGCACAGACTGCCGCCGACGTGGGGCCTCTCCGGCGGGAACCGTTTCCCTTTTTCGTTCATCGAGAAGTATTCCGGATGTGTTTTGAAATATTTTTCCGGAGGCACGAAAAGATCCAACGTGTGATAGGGGTAATCCTGGGCGAGGTTGTAACTGCCGTATTCGTAGAGGGCCCGCAGGCGTTTCTGGCTCTGGGAGCCGTTGATCCTGTTCCTCAGGACCCAGAGGAGATAGGCCTGTTTGACCTTTTCGTCGGCCCGGACTTTCTGGAGCATGTGGCCGTTGCCGTCATAGATCAGACGGCCGTCGAAGAGGGGCCTCTTCCGTTCGAAGGCGCCGCTGTAAACAAGATCGGTGCTTTGGGGCACGGCGTCCTGATCGAAGGTGAGGGCGTAACAGCCCAGCCTGTTCAGAAGCGCCCATGCCGCGTAAAAGCCTCCGATCAGTCTGCCGCCGGTCAGGATGAGACGCCGGCCGTCGGGGGAGGAGATGCACCACTCTTCGGCCTTGAATGCGGGGAAGGCCTTTTGGGCCGCCGCTTGGGTCGGCCCGACATAAACGGCATTGCCCGTGACCTTGCTTTCGGGAACGACGGCAAATTCCGCTCCGGTCATCCGGCCCAGATAATTGCGAAGGTCCTCCGCCGCCATGCGGTCGAATTTGCCGGGGTTGTCGGGCAGGGCGATGACGCACGCCGCTTTGCCGCCACGGGCAAGTTCGAAGGGTTTTTCCGCCGCCTGAAGCCCCGTCAGGGCCGCGGCGAGAAGTGCGGTAAGAAAACAACTGAAGATCCTCATGAAAAACCGTTCCTTTCGTGCCGGTCGTTTATCATCATCGAACTATTTTTTCGGATGTCTGACGAGGACGGCCATGTCCACCCAGATCGCGTTTTTCTTCGTCGAACCCTTGACGTAGGCGGGGCCGGTGAACTTTGCGGAGAACCAGACTTCGTCCCAGGTGTTGTCCCGGGGATCGCCGTCGGTCAGCTTGTAGAGGTGGCCGGACGCCGCCTGGATGGCCCAGCCGTGGCCCCAGAAATAGGAGGTCCCCTTGAGCTCGAGTTTGCCCGGCATCCTGTACCAGTGGTACTTTTCGTCCTGCGGCACCTCGCGGATGGTCAGCTGAACGGCGCCGGGCATCCGGTGGTTGCCCCAGCGGAAGAAGGTCGTGCGGAACTTGCCGGGAAGCATTTTTGCGACGCCGTGGCGCGACGGATCCGGATTGGCGGAACACAGCGCCTTGCCCTGAATGGAGTCGGGGTCGTCGACCACATAGGAATTGGATCTGATCTTTTTGGAAAAATGCGGGTAGGCGATCATGCGGAAGTGTTCATCGGGCACACCCTTGAATTTTTCCGGACGGCGCAGATTCATGTCGGCCATTTTGAAGGCTTCCTCGAAATCCTTCATGATCCGGGTCAGGTCGTTGGCCGTGAAGCGGGCAACGTGTCTTTTGACCAGCTCGCGGCACTCCTGCGGCAGGGATTTATCCAGATCGATGCCGTGGGCCTTGAAGACCGCGCGGTAGGAATCGCGCTTGGCGACGGCATACCAGACGAAGGAGATCATTTCGTCCTCGACGCGCTGCTTCCAGGGCTGGTCGAGGGACGCGGCCAGTTTCTTCATCGCGGCATAGGATCCGTAGAGAAACTCCGGCGTCATGTAGTTCCATGCGCCGACGACGGCGCTGGTCTGGCGCTCCTCGTGTTTCATGGTTCCCGTGCGGATGACATCGAATATCTTGCGCATCTGCGGGGCCGCGGGGCCGTAATAATACTTGAAGTAGATGTCGATCAGCCGTTCCACGTCCTGATCGGGATCCATGAGCAGCATGCTGCCGAGGAAATAGGAGAGGTCGATGAAACTCTGGGAGGCGTACCAGCAGCGGCCGGCCTCGACGAAGACGTCCGTGACGTGCATGTCGCGGAAAAATTTGAAGTCCGGCGCAATGGCGTTGACCACCGTACAGGGCTGGGGGGGCTTGAGGTAGCCGCCCAGATTCCAGTAGTCCCAGACCATAAGGCGCTTGGCGGCCTTTTGCCATTTTGAAAAGTAGTCCAGTCGGCCTGCGTTGATCGGGTGCGTCAGGGGACGGAAGGGGTCGCTTTCGGTGAATTTATCCGTGAGGAAGATCAGCACGTTGTCCACCGGCATGATCTTTTTGGGCGGCGTCACTGAGGGACCGTAGGCGAAGGTGCGGATGACGATCTCGGGATACTCTTTGCGGATCTCCGTTGCGACATGATTGATGTAATCCAGAAGCAGTCCCGTTTCGGAGCCCTCGTAGTCCGTGATCTTTTTGCATTCGGGGCACTGGCAGAGACGGGGGGAATTGTCCAGCGTGGAGATATCGTAGATGACCGGCCATTTTTCCTTCGGAAGGGTTTTGCGGTCCTTTTCAATCATGGCCCGCAGGGATTTGAGGGTATGTTTCCTGACGGCCTGGCTGGACATGCACACGCAGCCGGAGTAGGCGAATTTCAGGGGTTTGTATCGCTTTCCGGCTTCGTTCATGGCGAAGTATTCCGGATGGGTGTCGAAGAGTTTGGGATCGACATACGCGCTCAGGGAGTGGGACGAGGGCCGGGTCGTCACATTGTGCCCGCCGTAAGACCACAGGGGCACGTCCCGCCCCTTGCCGCCGTTCTGGCCGCTCCGGAGCATCCAGAGGTGGTAGGCATCGACGGCCTTCTGATCCGCTTTGACGATAAAAAGCCAGCGGGTGACGCCCTCTCCGATGCGGCGGCCCTCGAAGGCCGGTTTCTTCCGGACCGGTTTCACATCGCAGGCCAGACGCGGGCGCTTTGGGATAGAGGTCGCCGCCATCGTCAGCGGGTAGCAGTCCAGTTGATTGAGAAGCTGCCAGACGGCGTAGAACGCGCC
Source organism: Lentisphaeria bacterium (assembly GCA_017450705.1). Classification (GTDB taxonomy): domain Bacteria; phylum Verrucomicrobiota; class Lentisphaeria; order Victivallales; family Victivallaceae; genus UBA1784. Next base: position 51,518 of record JAFSTC010000112.1, read on the forward strand.
GATGGGATACCCTCCCGAGAGGATCAGGTCATCTCCAGCGGGGCTGATCACCCAGGTCTCCGCGGAGAGTTTTTTGACATCGATCCCGTTTTCCCGGGCCAGACGGGTGTTGCCGATGAAGATGCCTTTTTTCCCGGAGTACCGGGACTCGGGAACGATCTCGAGAGCCGCCCCCGACATGGCGGTGAAAAACGTCTGAAGATCTTCCGCCGCCTGTTTCTCGAAGCCGACGGGTTTGTCGGGCAGGACGATCCGGTAAAGGGCTTGTCCCCGATCGGCGAAGACGAACTCGGCGGCGCACAGCGCCCAGCCGCACAGCAGTGAAAGGCAGACGGGAAAAAGCCTGTTCTTCATTTTTTTCTCCTCAGATCAGTAGAACCAGGGTTTCGTTTTTCTGGCGCGGTCCGTCCAGGCGCCCGGCATCAGCGAGAGCGGCATCGTTTCCGCGTGTCCGTCGGTGAAGACCATGTTGATGACGCCGCCGTGCCGAACGAAGTCGCTGCCCTCGGGGCCGGGGCCGTCGGTTTCCGCCTGGGAGGGGTCGATCTGGTATGCTCTGCAGTCTCCCGCGAGAGCGATCCGGGAGGGAGCCTTGACGGTCGTACTTTTGAAGAACGCCTGAGTCGGGTCCAGGCGCCAGCCCCCTTTCTGCAGGTAAGCGGTCGCTTTCCCCTGCAGATAGAGTCCTTTGTTGATGCCGAAATGGCTGTAGCCGCCGCCGCTTGGAACAGACGGGCAGCAGAGAACTCCGCCTTTGATCGCGTGCTGCTTCGGGATCAGTTTCGTTCCCATGAGCAGCGTGGCCCATGACCAGCCGAAATTGGTGTCCGCAGTGGGGAACAGCGGCGTCTGGTAGGCCGCATGCACCCAGTTGCAGGGGAACATCGCATCGTAATTGTCGGTATACTGCATGTACACGTTGCCAAGACCTTTGATGTTGTTCATGCACGACGCCTTCTTGCCGGCCATGCGGGCCTGCTGCAGCGCGGGCATGAGCATCGCCGCGAGGATCGCGATGATGGCGATCACGACCAGCAGCTCGATCAGGGTGAAAAGATGTTTCGCTTTCATAACTTCTCCTCGTGTTGTGCGGCGACCTCTTGTCCGGCCGGGATGAACAGGGGCTTGAACACCACCGTGCGCGGCGTCGGATCGTCGATCAGGTTGAAAATTTGTTCGCAGAGTTTGTCGGACTCCGCATCGAGATCGTAGCAGATGTAGTTGACCCCGTCGTCGGGAAGCGGTCTCAACGGGCTTTTCCATTCATAGGTAATCATGTGAAAATCTTTTCCCGGTTTTCTGCCGCGGGCAACCAGTTCGTCGTACAGGGCGTAAGCGCTTTGTCCGCTGCAGAAGAATGCGGAGAATCCGCTCAGCCTGTCGTAGTTTTCGATGACGATCCGGCGGGCGATCCGGTAATATCTGTCGTGCGGGATGTCGTCATTTCCGCCGAAGAGGATGGACGGCATTGCCGAAAAATCACGGCCGAGGGCGGTTCCGCAGCTTCGGATGGTGGCGATCTTCGTCCGCGATGATAAATTGTCCCGTCCGAAGTAGACGAGCCCGGAGAGCATCGACTTGGGAATGGAGCGCAGCGCCTCCCGGATCGTCTCCCTGTCGTCGCGGATGAAGTACGAAAGCCAATGGAACTCCGGATACGGATTGCGGACGGACTGGGCGTTGAGCCTCAGGATCAGACGGGAACTGATCTTGTGCAGAAACTCGAGGGATTGCCCTTTGAGCAACCCGCCGCCTATCACATAAACGTCGGCCTCCTTCGATCTTAAGATATTTTTGACGCTCGAAACCAGCTTCTGCGGAGAAAAATCCACGCGGATCAGCTCGAGGATGTAGCCGCTGGCCTGCAGACGGTCGCAGAGATGGCGGATCGCAAGATTCTGTCCCTGACTCAGATCCCGCTCCATGCTGCCCAGCAGCAGGGCGATGCGGAAAGTCTTCAAAAACACTCCCGCCCTGCGGGCGCTGCGGGATCTCAGTCCGAATTGTCCCGAGAGCAGACGGATCTCCTCCCGCTTCGCGCGGCTGATCCGCCAGGCCTGATCGGGATTCAGTGCGCGGGAAACCGTCGAAGGACTCACCTTCGCAAGTTTCGCGATCTGTTCACCTGTCACCCGCTGTTTCATGCCGATACTTTCCTCCCGCTCCGGATAATATAGTCAAAGGGAGCGTGATTTGCAAATATATTGCACAATACGGAGCCTGAACAAACTTAATTATTTTGTTTCAAATCTGTTGCAATATTTTTCGCGTGTGCAATAAAAATTTTTTGACAGATTTTTTTCAGAAGAGCTCCGGTTGTTTCGGGGGCGGGGCAAGAAGTTCCCGGACCGGGCGGAAACTTGTGCGGTGGATGGGGGAGGGGCCCAGACGCCGGAGCGCCTCGAGATGCTCCGCCGTTCCGTATCCCTTGTGCGCGGCGAACCCGTAGCCGGGATAAAGCGTGTCATAGCGCTCCATGAGTTCGTCCCGATGGACTTTTGCGAGGATGCTCGCCGCCGCGATGGCGGCGGAAAGGGCGTCGCCCTTGACCAGATTGCGGCAGGGCACGGGAAAACCCTTGACCGGCAGACCGTCGACCAGGACGAAGTCCGCCGGGGGGTCCAAGGAAAGAACGGCCTGCCGCATGGCCCGGTGGGTGGCGTTGAGGATGTTGATGCCGTCGATGACACCATTGTCCGACTCGGCGACGGCATAGACGATCCCGGGCAGGGCGAGCAATTCGTCGCGCAGCAGACGGCGCTCGGCGTCCGTAAGCTGCTTCGAATCGAAGACCCCCGGCAGTTCGGCGAGATCGGGCAGGATGACCGCTGCCGCGACGACAGGTCCCGCCAGCGGACCGCGTCCGGCCTCATCGACGCCCGCGATAAAATGAAAACCCTCCGCCCGGAGCTCGCGCTCCGTGCGGAGGAGTTCATCATCCTGTGTGATGTTTCTGCGGCGGCCGCGGCCCATGTTACTTGGTCCGGAGCTCCTTGACGCGGGCATCGCGGCCCACTTTGTCGCGCAGGTAATACAGCTTGGAGCGGCGGACGGAACCGCGGCGGATGACTTCCACCTTCTCCAGACGGGGGCTGTTGACGGGGAAGACGCGCTCCACACCCTGACCGGCCTGGACCCGGCGGACGGTGAAGGTCTCCTCGATGCCGGAACCGCGCTTGGCGATCACCACGCCCTGAAACTGCTGGATACGCTCATTGTCGCCCTCGACGATCTTCACCGAAATCTTGACGGTGTCGCCGACGTTGAACTCGTGACGGTTCTCGCGAACCTGCTCTTTACGGATCTTGTCCAATATCGTCATTTTCAAACCTCTTTTTCCGTTTGACTCATAAATTTTTCCCACATATCCGGTCTCCGTTCTCTTGTGAGCCGCTCCCTTTCGCACTGCCGGAACTCGGCAATGCGGCCGTGATCGCCGCTCAACAGGACCTCGGGGACCCGGATCCCTCTAAACTCAGTCGGCCGCGTGTACTGCGGATACTCCAGCAGGTTTCCGGAGTGAGACTCATCCACGCTGGACTCGTCATCCCCCAGCACGCCCGGCAGAAGCCGTATGACCGCATCGGAGATCGCCATCGCGGCGAGGACTCCGCTCGACAGAACGAAATCGCCGAGCGATATCTCCATATCCACCGCGAGCCGTATCGCGCGCTCATCCACACCTTCGTAGTGCCCGGTGACGATGATCAGATGTTCCCGCTTCGCGAGCTCTCCCGCCAGCGCCTGATCGAACACCCTGCCGCGGGGGGAGGTGAGGATCACCAGACTTCCCGCCCGCTTCACCGATTCGATCGCGGCTACCACCGGCTCCGCCATCATCAGCATCCCCGGTCCGCCGCCGTAGGGCTTGTCATCCACGGTCCCCCGCGCGTCCTGCGCGAAGTCCCTGATGTTCGTCGCCGCGACTTCGGCGATTCCCCGCTCGGAAGCGCGTCCCACGACGCTCGTTCCCAGCGGTCCGGGAAACAACTCCGGAAACAACGTCAGCACATCGATACGCACCGCGCCGCCTCCAATTCAATCAGCCGGATATCAGTCGAGCACGTCGACGGAGACACGCTTGTGCTGTCTGCCCGCGGCCCCGCTCACCAGAGAGCGGATGGACATGATGATCTTGCCGCGTTTGCCGACGATCTTGCCGATATCCTCCTTGCGGCACTTGATCTTGATGGCCGCGCCTTCGCTCGTCTCGGTCATCTCGATGCTGACCTCATCGGGGTAGTCAACGAGAGCCTTGACGACGTATTCGACGAATCCCTCCAGTTCGTGCATCGAAGCGGACGCGCATCCGCACCCGCAGGAGCTTCCACCGGAGGATCCGAACAGAAAACCAAACAATTTTTTGAACATGATCAAATCTCTTGAACTGGCGGATTAAGCCTGCGCCTCGGTCTCCTTGGCGGCGTCTTTGGCTTCGGCAGCTTCAGCGGCGGCCTTCTCGGCAGCTTCCTTCTCGGCAGCGGCTTTGGCGGCGGCCTCTTCAGCGGCTTTGGCCTTGGCTTCCGCTTCGGCGGCGGCCTTGGCGGCAGCTTTCTTGGAGACATTGGGCTTGCGCACGCGGTCCTTCAGAACGATCCCGTTGCGTTTGCGGTCGATGATGTCCTGCACCGTCTCGGAAATGACGGCACCGACGCTCTTCCAGTAATCAGCGCGCTCGAGGTCGATCACCTCGATCTTTCTGCAGGGATCATAGTAACCCAGCTCTTCGATCGCTTTTCCGTCACGGCTGGAACGCTGATCCATCACCACCACCCGGAAACAGGCAAGATTGCGGGTGCCGGTACGCTTTAATCTGACTCTGACCATAAACTGATTTTCACCTCTTTGTAATTTTTATCTCGCATCAGGCGCATTTCGGAAGCTCCGGCGTAACAGCCACGTTTTTTTTACCGCCGGTACGGCCGGCCGCGCACCCACAGGTCCAGAGGATTGACCATAGATCCGCCTGCCCGCCGCCTTCCTCATACGTGAGCAATTCCTTAATATACTGCCGTTTCCCTTCTCCGTCAAGCCGGAAACGCGTTCCGGAGGGCAAAAAGTTCACAGAAATTTGCCTGTCCGGCTCTCCGGGGCTTTTTTGATCTCCTCCGGCGTTCCCGCCGCGACGATGCGTCCGCCGGCATCTCCGCCGCCGGGCCCCATGTCGATCACATGATCCGCGCTGCGGATCACGTCGAGATCGTGTTCGATGACCACTACCGTCGCCCCGCGGTCGATTAGTTTCTGAAAGACATCCATCAGGGTCTGCACGTCCAGAGGATGAAGCCCGATGGTGGGCTCGTCGAAGACGAAGAGCGTGTCCGACTGGCTCCTTCCGATCTCCTCCGACAGCTTCAGCCGCTGGGCCTCGCCGCCGGAAAGACGGGGCGTTTCCTCGCCCAGCGTGAGATATCCCAGCCCCAGATCCTTGAGCACCCGGAGCCGGTCGCGGACGACTTTCTTTTCGCTCCAGAACCGGAGCGCGGTGCAAATGTCCATCTCCATCGCACGGGGAAGGGAACAGGTTTCCCCCTCCCTGTTGGACCAGAGCAGCGTTTCGGCGGTCTTTCCGTAACGGGACCCCCGGCAGGAGGGGCAGGGAATGTCCACATCGGGAAGGAATTGCACGTCGAGACTGATCTCCCCCGTCCCGTCGCACACCGGACAGCGCAGACGCCCGGTGTTGTAACTGAAATCCCCCGCCTTGAAGCCCTGTTTCTTCGCCTCGGGCGTCCCGGCAAAGATCTTCCGCAGTTCATCGTGGACATCGGCGTAAGTCGCCACCGTCGAGCGTACGTTGATGCCGATGGGGACGGCGTCGATCAGTTTCACCCGCATGATCCCTCCCGGATCGGCTGTCGTGACGTGCGCCGGCAGCCGGGTGCCGGCGATCGCCGCGAGGAGACCGGGAACGAGGCTTTCCAGCACGAGCGTCGTCTTGCCGGAACCGGAGACGCCGGTCACGACCGTCATCCGTCCCCTGGGGATCGCGACGGAAAGGGGCTTCACCGTGTGGATCGACGATGTTTCCAGTCGGATCGTCCCCTTCGAAAAAACATCTTCCGTACATCTCGGGCGGAGAAGTTTCTTTTCATCCGAAAGGAAGGGCGCGATCCGCGATGCCGGATTTTTTCGGATCTCGGGGGGCGTTCCCTCCGCGATCAGCAGGCCTCCGCCGGCTCCCGCTCCGGGACCCAGTTCGATCAGATGATCCGCAAAAGAGAGGACCTGTGTGTCATGATCGACGAGGATGACGGAGTTGCCGTCGGCGATCAGGTCGCGCATCACCCCCTTCAGGCCCTCGATGTTGGCCGGGTGCAGACCGATGGAGGGTTCGTCCAGCACGTAGAGGACCCCCGTGGTGCGGTTGCGGACGGCGCGGGCCAGCTGCATCCGCTGGCGTTCCCCCGTGGAGAGCGTCGAGGCGGCGCGGTCCAGCGTCAGATAGTCCAGCCCCAGGTCCGAGAGACGGCGGGCGGCGGAAAAGAAGGCGTCGCAGATGCTCCCGGCCATGGGGCGCATCTCAGGGGGCAGGGAGTCCGGGACGGCTTCGACCCAGTTTTTGAGGTCGCCCAGCGTCATTTTGCACACGTCGGCAAGGGAGAGCCCCCGCAGACGGGGCGCCCGCGCCGCCTCGGAGAGACGGGAGCCTTCGCACGCGGGGCAGACGCTCTGGCGCAGAAACTTCGCGACCCGTTTCATCCCGTTTTCGTCCTTGACTTTCGCCAGAGCGTTCTCGACGGTGTAAATGGCGTTGTAATAGGTGAAATCCAGTTCTCCCGCGGCGCCGTTGGTCCGGTTCTGGTAGATCATGTGGTGTTTGACCGGGGGGCCGCGGAAGACGATCTCCCGCTCTTTCTGCGAGAGCTCCCGGAAGGGCACGTTCGTCCGGACGCCCAGCTCCCGGGCGATGTCTTTCATGAGAGACCACATCAGAGTCTGCCACGGCAGGACGGCCCCCTGATCGATGGTGAGCGATTCGTCGGGCACGAGCGTCGTTTCGTCCACCACGTTGACGATGCCCGTTCCGTCGCAGCTGCGGCAGGCGCCCTGACTGTTGAAAGCCAGTTCCTCAGCTCCGGGGGCGAAGAAAGCTGCGCCGCACTCGGGGCAGACAAGTTCCTTTTCCGCGGCGACGGCCAGCGTCGGCGGATGGAGGTGTCCGTTGGGGCAGCGGTGGCAGGCCAGCCGGGAAAACATCAGCCGCAGGGAGTTGAGCAACTCCGTCCCCGTGCCGAAGGTGCTGCGGATCCCGGGAACGCCGGGACGCTGATGCAGCGCCAGCGCGGCGGGAACGTACAGAATTTCGTCCACCTGGGCCCTTGCGGCCTGGGTCATGCGCCGCCGGGTGTAGGTCGAGAGAGATTCCAGATAGCGCCGGGAACCCTCGGCGTAAAGAACGCCCAACGCCAGAGAGGACTTGCCGGAACCGGAAACGCCGGCGATCCCGACGATCTTGTGGAGGGGAATGTCCACATCCAGATTTTTGAGATTGTGGACGCGCGCCCCCCTGACGAGAATTTTATCCGGCATGATCCTTCCCTTTGTTCATTTGCCGCATAATATATCCCGGGCAGGGGGGGAATGCAAACGCGGACGGGGACAGGTCCTTCCCGAAATCAGCCTTCGAAGGCGAGGTCGAAATGCAGGAGAGACCTGTCGTTTTCGAGGTCGTTCATGAAGGAAATCGTATACTCCGCTCCCCGTTCCGGGGCTCTCGAAACCTCGACTTCGATGAAGGAGTAGAACGGCGTGTTCACGTAAAACAGGTCTCCCCGGTGGAGACTGCGGATCGCCAGATGCCGGAGCCCCGATCCCGCGTGTTCCCGCAGGGGGATCCAGCAGGAACGCTCCCCCGCCATGAGGAACTCCTCCCGGGGCGTCTCCTCTTTCCTGAAACCGTTTTTCCCGAGGAAGCCGATCCGCCGGAGGGCGCCGTCTTCGACTTCGCAGAGTTCGAAGCGGTTGTCGTACAGATCGACCGTCATGGATTCCTCGTAGGGGACCGGCATATCGGCGATGGAGAGCCGGAGGAACCATTCGGGCGCGGCGCCAGTTCCGCACCGGAAACGGCGCTGCTCCTCTACGCAGGCGAGATATTCTCTCCCCTCGGGCGAGAGTTCGGGATACGCTTCCTCGTAGGCCGAAAAATCGGCTTCTCCGAAGACGACGGCGGCGATGCCCGAGGGGGCCAGCGTGAAGGCTTCTCCGTCGAAGGGAAGCGCCCTGCCGGGACTTTTGACATCCGGCAGGCAGAGGCGGCCCGGCCACGATTCCGGGATCCCGGCCGCCGCTTTGTCGACGGCGGGATCGACGGCAACGGCTCTTCCGCTCAGATTGGCGAAAATGCAGACCGCCCGATCGTCCGCGATCATCAGATAGCGGGAAACGTCGGGCGAACGGGGGAAGATGCCCGAAGAGTTATAGTCGCTGAAAACGCGGAGATCCTTTTTCCCCCGCAGGAGATGCCACAGTTTCCAAAGGGGGCGGAAATTCGCGTCGCAGGGGCCCGGAACGGGGGGATGGGCGAGGGAGGAACTGACAAACTGCACGCCCAGCGGCACGTGGGGACTTTGACCGGCGGACGCGAGAAACGGGATCATGGCGGGGGAACTGTATTCCGGAAACGCCGCCGTCCACATGGTCCCGGGGCAGACCGTCGCCATGGAGTAATAGGCGTGGTCCAGCCGACTGCGGATGAGAAGTCCCCGTTCCCCTTCGCCGGAGACATAGCCGTCGATCGTTCCCGCCGTCATGCCCAGCGCGCTGAACATGGGGCCGGTGTGGGAAAAGAACAGCCCCTCCGGACCGGCGATGCCGCGCAGTCTCCTGTTCGCCAGATAGTGTCTGCGGAAGTGGATGCGTCCGCCGTGAAACGATTCATTGGGGGGCGTCTGACCGTGGAAGGGCCCGCCGTAGTCCATGTAAAGCCCGTCGCGGTCCCGTTCGAGGTACTTGTCGAACCAGTCGGCCTGCTCCTCGACGACGGAGTCCTCGCTGCCGCGGATGTACACCATGACCCGGATGCCGTGCCGGTGGGCAAAGTCGATGACGTGCCGGAACTTTTCGGGATCGTAAGGCTGTCCGCCGTTCTGGACGTCGGTACGCCAGTTTTCGTGGAGGATGAGCACATCCGCCTTCGAGCGGGCGATCATCTCCAGCGTCTCGTCGTCCGGATACCGGCGGGTATTGTCGAAATAGTGGTACATGGCCAGCGGCGGGAAGTGCCGGGTCTGTGCCGCCGGAGCGACGACCCAGCCCCAGCGGTTGCGCCACTGCCACGGTCCGGACTTGGGCCGCACCGGGGATGTCTGGAAATTCCAGGTCAGAATGGGGTTCCCGTTTTTCCAGAGGACCGACGACCGGTTGCACGCGGGGTCTCCGGCGAGCACGTTGTCCCCCTCCATCACGAATTCCGCGTAGCAGGAGGGACCGGACTTCTGCCACAGATTGAATCCGGTCAGGGGCAGGATGCTGTGCTCCAGCACCCGGTCTTCACCGGGGGGCAGGGCGCGCTCCGGGGCGGATGTCTGGATCAGCGTCCCGTCGATTTTCTTCGGGCGGTAGGCGAGGGACCAGCGGACCGTTTCGAAAGCGCCGAAAGAGAGCGGCAGCGACAGTTCGAAACCCGATATCTCCTCCGTGATCTGTTCGCCGAGAAAGAACGCGTCGCAGAAGGCCGTTCCGTCGTCGAAGAGCTCGTACCGGAGCGTCATGCGCAGTCCCGGCTGCGCCGCGCCGGTCCGGTCGGCAAAGGCAAGATCGGCATACTCCAGCAGGACCGCGCCGGTCCGGGCGGAAGTCCAGCGTTCGGGCTTTGTTTTTCCCGGAACGGTGAAAAGCTCCCGGCCTCCGGCCAAAGCGATTTTGAGGACCGACGGTGCGGCCAGCAGGTCGGCATTCCCCAGAGTCCCGGGCAGGGGGATCGAGCCCAGCATGCCGCCGGGGGTGAACGTGTACTCGAGCGGACCTGATTTCATGCGGATGTTTTCTTCAGAACTCATTTTTTACCTTCTTTCAGGGCAGCTCCAGCGGTTTGACCGTGTCCAGACGGCGGAACTGGGAGCCGATCTCGGCCAGAAACTCCTCTTTGCCGACCAGCCCGTTGCGGTCGAACACCGCGCCCAGTTTCGGCAGCAGTTCTTTCACGTCACGGTGCAGTTTCCGGGGAGCCTCCACCAGATCGCGGAGCATCGTTTCCCGGTCGATCCCGACGAAACGGCTGGAGGCAAGCTGGGCGTCGTGATCGGCCACGATCTCCAGCAGCCGGTTGGCAGCGATCTGGTACTCGACGCCGAGGGCGATGTATTCTCTGCTCTCTTCTTCGAGGCGGCACGACGCGGGCCACGCCCTGATCTTTGCGGGGACCTTGACCAGCTCGAACTCCAGCGCCCGGCGCAGCAGACGCGACAATTCGCCGATCCTCTCCCGCCACGGATGACGTTCCCATTTCTCGGGATCCCCCGCCGCGGCGAAAAGGGGCAGGGACATGAGCCAGGGGGGATAGAACGCGTACTTGTTCCCGGACCGCCCCCAGGTCGTGTGGATGACCGTGCCGTCAAACTCGTTCCAGCCGAGGATGTTTTCCAGTCTGTCCTCATAAAAGGGCAGGATCTGCCGGAAGTGTTCGTACCAGGCGCACTGGAGTCCCGAGGCGCCCCAGACTTCGCGGCCGGAGTCCCGCAGTTTTCGGGTGCTGCCGAAGGGGCCTTTCCCCCAGTATTTCCAGTCGACGATGACCGTGCTTTCCGGCAGCGTCTTCGCCGCTTCCGCCGGATCCGGTTCGGCGAGGAGCATATCGCCCCAGACCAGCGGGCGGAAACCCGACTTCTCCGCTGCGGCGCAGAACTTTTTTACATGAGTTGAGTAGAGTTGAAACTTTGTTTCTCCCCGTTCGAGACGGGCGCGGCAGGCCGGACACAGACCGATGCGGGCGACCTCGTCCGCGCCCAGGTGGATGTACCGGGAACGTGGGAAGATCGTCCGCAGTTCGTCCATCCAGGCAAGGAGCTGTTTCTCCGAACCCGGCGCCGACGGGCAGAGCGTCAGCGTGCCGTTCTCCCGGAGCCCGGCGCAGGAATCGTCTCCCAGCGCCCACTCCAGGTGTCCCTGTATCTGCATGAGGGGGATCGTTTCGAAACCGAGACTCTCGGCCAGACGGACGATCCGCGCCGCCTCTTCGGGTGTGTAGACCGGCATGGCGGCACAGGGCCAGGAGCGCCACAGGACGCGGCAGTCGAACTCGAGAACGAGCCCCTCGAAACCGCATTGCCGGAAGTACCGCAGATACTCCTCCAGCCGGTCGAAACGGGGAACGATCCCCTTGAAATCCAAGTGCAGAAAACGTCTTTTCATGTGCGCCGAAAACGGCGGTCCCGTTGCCGGGACCGCGGGGGAAAGCTATTTTTTATCCTGAACGAGCGAGACCTTGTGGAACCAGATGTCCCCGCCGGGGGCGACGAAAAGACCGACTCTGACGAATGCCGGCTCCTTCGCGCCCGGCTGGGAGGGGATGACGAACTCCTTCGTGTACTTCACCATCTCTTCTGTGACAGGAAAATCGGCGGAACTCACGCTGCCCGCGTAACGGTTCTCCTTGTTGTAAAGCAGCAGTTCGAGCCGTCCCGTTCCCTTGCCTTTGGCCTGAACGGAGAGGGTGAATCGCTCCCCCGGGGCGGCGGGGACGGGTTTGCCGTAGATCTGGCCGCCCTTGTCGCTGACCTCCTTGAGCTCCACGGCGATGCCGCCGTTGAACTGATGCCGGGTGACCTTCGCCTTCAGAACGGAATTGGTGTACCAGGGAAAGCCCCGTCCGCCGAAGCCGCTGCCGGTGAAGTCCCCGCCGATATCCACCTCCGCCGCGGCGCAGGCGAAGACAGCAGTGACCGAGAAGAGCGTGAGAAGAGTTTTTTTCATAATTTGACCTCTCTTATTTTCGGAGGATCCACTTTGGCGTTGTGCAGGATCCTCAGTTTGCGCAGATGCCCCGTGAACGGTCCGGGCTTGGCGAATCCCGCGCCGGAGGCGGGGGTGAAGAAGTTGCCGAAGAGGGAGGGGGCGGTCCACGCCGGACGCAGCGTAAGCGGCATCGTCTGTCCTTTGCCGTCCACTTCGAAGCGGATGTGCTCCAGATCGTAGGCGACTTTGACGGTGTGCCAAACGCCGGGCGTCACGGCGATGTCCGTCGGCAGGGCGGTCAGCACATGGCCGAAGCCGGTGCTTCCGGAACCGTAGGAACCGTGGAGTTTGCCGTCGACGACGGCCAGTCCGACGGCGCCCTGCCTGTCCTGTCCGGTGAAGAAAAGATACTGGTTCGCGGAGGAATCGGTTTTGAGCTCCATCTCCAGCGTGAACGCGCCGTTGGGAACGGCCGCCGCGGGAAAGGAGAGATAGCTGCCGCCCGTGAACTTGAGAGAATACCCGTCAGCCGTTTTTTCCCAAATCGGGGCCATCTGCGGCAGATCGCGGGGGAGGGCGCCCCGGCGCGGCGTCTGTCCCCGCGAAAGACCGCCGCCCAGCGTCGCGTCGAATTCCTTCGCCGTGTCGTTGCCGAGGATATTGCCGTATTCCGGAGAAAATTTGTACCGGATGTCGGGGATCTGGAATGCGGGGACCTCCGCCGTCACGGCCTTTTTCGCCGTCGTGCTGTAGATCCGCAGGGGAGCCGTCCTTTCGATCTTCCTGATGAAGACCGGCCTGGAGCGGAAGATCTTGCCCTCCGCCGTCACGGCCAAAACGCTGTACATGGGGTCGTTCATTTTCGAAAACACGCACGCGTCGATGGCGGCCCGTTTGCTGTTGAGCGGGGCCGGATGATCCGGCAGTTCGTCCCGCAATTCCAGTTCGAGCTGGACGCAGTCCCCCGGTTCCGCCGCCGTGACGCGCTTCTTACGCAGATCGGCAAAGGGAACCCTTACGGCGGGGGTGTTCCCGATGACGCACTCGATGACGGCGTTTTCGCAATCGTTTTTGGGAATGCCGACCATGCCCGCCGGTCCCGAGTGCCAGAAGTGACAGCGAGGAGAGCCGAACCAGCCCTCTTTGTCCCGTTCCAGCCGCACGGGGGAGCAGTAGGGGCGACCCCAGGGACGCCAGCGGTAATCTCCCGTTCCTGCGACCCGGATCCGGAAGGGCATGATCGTCTCGTAACGCCGGTGACATTTGACCGCGATCCAATAATGATCCGCTTGTTTGAGACCGTCCTCCGGCCATGCGGAGACGGCGGTGAATTTGCCGTCCAGCACTTCGAGGGAGTTCAGGAGCTCCTTCCCCGCGGCCTCGGCCTTGATCCTGACGGAACCATCCGGTCGGGGGAGGGCGGAAAAGACGAATTTCCCGGGCGTCCACTGATCCCGAAGCGGCAGGCGGAGTTCCTTGGCGTTGTTGGCCGTCACCGCCGAGAGGCGGGTGAAGACGGCAGGCTCCATGCGGAATGTCCTGCCCTTGTAGGTGATCTCAAGTTGGGGAATGACGGCGCGGACCCGTTTGTGCCACGCCTCGGCGTTCACCTTGTAGGTGACGGCCGTAAGTTTGTTCCGACGGAACGTGTCCTCACCCATTTTGCGGAGAAGTTTCCCGTTTTCGTCGGTCAGGGAGAGGGCGACCCGGTAGGTCCCCTCTTCCGGCGTGTCGGGGATGTTGAGCAGTTCGATGCGGTATTCCTCGCCCGCCTGGATGTTCCAGCGGACGGAGACGACCAGATCGGGGATCGAAAGATCGTCCCCTTCGCAGGGCGCGGGGGGCAGTCCCTTGAGGAAGCGCGCGTAGAACCGGATCAGCCGCCGGATCGTCCAGCTGTTGGTGAGCGTGGGCTGAAAGCAGGTGTTTTCGTTGACTTCGTTCCACTCGGCAAGAGAAATGATGTCCGGATCGTAGAGCAGCTGCGTGTCGATCTGTCGGCGCAGCACGGCGGTGCCGCATTCGGCCTGGTTGACACCGTTGTCGATGTCGCCGATGTAGCCGTGATCCAGCGTGAATCCCAGCAGTTTGCCGCGGTATTTCGGATCGGCGTACACCTTGGAAAAGAGGGGGGCCAGATACTTTTTGTCCAGCTCGGGGCGGAAGACTTTTCCCAGCACGTCGTCGCCCCTGAGATTGCGGGTATAAAAGCAGTTGGTGAAGTTGAAGCCGTCGTAGACGTCCAGCTTTTCCCGCAGGACCGACTCCATTTTTTTCAGGGTTTCCTGCGAGAGTTTTCCCGTGTTGTTGAATTCGCCGTAGACGTTGAGCCACAGCGGGGCAAACAATTGGACGCGGGAGTCCAAACCGTCTTTTTTCAGGCGGGTTCTCAGGTTGTGCGCGCCGGAGTCCGTCGTCCCGCCGTAACAGAAAAAGGGGATCTTCCCGTCGATGTGCAGGATATTTTTGCCGTCGAGGGTTTCCCTGATGTGGCGGACCATTCTCTGATAGAGTTTTTCCGAAGCCGGGGTCTTTCCGTCGAATTCGCTGCGGGGCCAGCCGAGACCGGCCATGACGTCGAGACCGGAAAAATCCCCTTGCTCCGACCGGGCGATGACTTCTCTGTTGAAGCTCGCGTAGGCATTTCCCAGAACCGTCACGCCCGCGATCTCGTACTTTTTCAGAAGTTCCGCCTCCTTTTTCCACGATTCGCCGCGCCGGGAGGCGTCCCGCCACAGGGAATTGACGAAAAGCGGCCGGTCGTACCACTCGTCCCGGTAGTTGCCGCCCAGATCGTAGGGCTGGAATCGGGCGTAGATGAGGGTGTGCGGGGTCCGGCGCGGGCGCGTTCCCGTTTCCAGAGGGGAAGTGTATTCCTCCCGGGTCACGTCCGCGCCCGCCGCTCCCGCCCAGACGGCGAGCGAGAACAGGAAAACGGCGGCGCTTTTTGCGGTCATCATAAGACGGCCGCCCGGTCGTACTGGCCGTAATCGCCGGTTTTGTTCATGTCGGTCACGGCCTGCACGCTGCCCGCGAGGGTCAGGACATTGACCCGGCCGTTGTGGCGGTAGTCGATCATCCTGCCGCTGGTGCTGTTGACGGGTCTGTCGGGTTTGAAATAGGCCTCGCTTGAGCCGTCATAACTGGGGGCGCCGACGCCGTCCAGGATGTGTGGTACCCGCGAGGGATTTTTGAAGTCGCTGGCCCGGCGGGGACGGCCCACCGCCGCAGTGGGGAAGAAGATGCTCCACGTGGCCTGCCGGAGCATGGTGTAACTGCGCATCGCAAGGGACACGGTCCCGGAGGGGCTGTAATATTGCTTCGTCTCATCCGCGACACCGGGGCAGCGCAGCGCGGCGGGGACCTCGGTGTTGATGTTGACGGAGCCCGTTTTTTTCACGATCAGGGCGCTGAAGTAACTGTCGGGCTGGTGCCATTTGGTGTGGGGCGTTCCCGCGTACAGAGAGGGATCGCTTTTGGTCATGCCCTCGTAGGGCGGCAGATAGTCGTCGGAGGCTCCCGCGTAGGCCGCGACGGTGAGGGATTGCTGCTTGAGGTTGTTGATGCACGAGGCGGCCTTGGCCCGGTCCCGCGCCTGCTGCAGCGCAGGAAGGAGCATGGCGGCCAAAATGGCGATGATCGCGATGACGACGAGGAGCTCGATCAGCGTGAACGCCTTTTTTTCCGAACATTGTTTCTGCATGATGTTTTTCCTTTCTTGTCAGGTTGAAACGGCCGAAAGCCTTTGTGACGGCATACATGTTGCACGTATTTTGAGATCCATATCGATTTTGTAAGAACCCGGCTGAGCGCCGCCGAAGAGCCTCTCCAGCAGGGCGGCGGCGATCCTCTCCGCGGGGGCGCCGCAGGTGGTCAGCGGCGGGATGAAACAGGCCGCGGGAGCGATGTCGTCGAAGCCAGTTACGGAAAGGTCTTCGGGAACGCGCACCTGCGATTTGAGCGCCGCATTGATGACGGCGAAGGCGACGACGTCGTTCCGGCACAGCAGGGCGTCAGGGTGTTTTTCTCTGGCAAAAAGGTCCATGGCCAGGCCGAAGGCATCGTCGTAGAAGCCGCTGCCCTTGGGCGACCAGTTGGGGACGGGCGTGATCCTCCGTCGGGCGGCTTTTTTCAGAAAGAGGTCGTAAAGTTCCCCGGCGTGCCAGCCGAAAAAGCCCGCGCTTTCGAGGCCCAGACTTGCGAGATAAGAGAGCGTAAGATCGAAATACTGCTCGTAGTCCAGCGTCACACAGCATCTGCCGGGAACGCGACTGTAAAAGACCGTGGACAATCCCGGCGGGATCAGTTCGCTCAGGCCGTCGTGCATGCAGATGAGGCCGTCCAGCGGGTGCGCCAGTACGGAGTCGAAAGCGCCCCGGATGGAGGCAAAATCGCTCCAGAACCCGTAAATGGCCGAGTATCCCCGCCTGGAGATCTGTTTTTCCAGTTCGCCGATGAGCCGTGCGATGGAGGGATCGGCCGGGCTGTAACTGAGGACGCCGATCTGACGGCTCCGGCCTTTGCCCAAGACCTGTGCCGCGCGGTTGGGTCGGTAGCCCATGGTTCTGACCAGATCGAGGATCTGTTTCTCCCGGGCTTTCGAGTAGCGGATGGCCCTGTTTCTGTTCAGCACGGCGGAGACCAGCGACGGCGAAACCTGTGCCGCTGCGGCAATGTCCCTGATCGTCACGCGTCCCATTTTATGTGCTAAACCGTTTTATCATTTGTCTTAAATCATCTTAAATATATATTCTAATGTAAAAAAGTCAAATGAAAAACGACGTTTCCGCAAAAAAAACGGGCAACTTCCCTGTTCAGTCCGCCGGCGCGGCGCGAAACTCGTAGACGCGGGCGCAGGGATCGCCGTTGGTCGCCGTGACGACCAGCCGCAGCCGGTCCGTCTCGACGGGCTCGAACGTGTGAAGCCGACGGCGCTGATGGTTGTCCGAGACGGCGGCGAGCGTCTCCCATCGATCGTTCCGGAAACATTGGATTTCATAATCCCGGACGCATTCGGGGGGGACGCCGCAGTAACAGGGCTTGTCAAGATTGGTGTCGAAGATCAGTTCCACGTTTCCGACGGACCGTTTTTCGCCGAAATCAAGTTCCAGCCATTGCGGCAGACCGGGGGAAGATATCCACATGTGGGGATCGTCCGCCGCGGCGCGGGAAATGCCGTCGACGGCCTTTGCCGCCGGATAGAGCCGCAGAGGCGGGACGGTTTCGAAGCACCAGTTGTCGTTGTCGAGGTAACAGCCGTCAAGTTTCCGCTCCAGTCCCGGCAGATAGCGGCGGCTGAGCGCGACCGAGACCCCCGGCACTTGCGGCAGGCGAATCCCGTATCGCCGCCCGGGAACGGTGGGCGCGTCGAAACGGAACTCGGCGACGCCGCTCGCGGCGGGCGCCTGCGCGTAGGCGAGAACCTTGCTTGCCGCATCCAGATCCAGCAGTTCCGCTTCGATGACGCGGGAGGCGCCGGGCTCTGCGTCAAGTCTGATTTTGACCGCTTCCAGAATGTTTTCCGACGCGACGAACATCTGGACTCTCCGCCTGTCGGCAGGGGGGACGTCGCAGGGATCGTTCGTCTTTTTTTCCGGGGCGATCAGGTGTTCGAAGGAGGTCGCTTCCGGCATGCGCAATATCAATTCCCCGGAGGCTGCCGCCTTCGCAGGCAGTCCCCGGACCGGGATCGGCAGCATGGGCAGGACGGCATCGTCCTCGGCCAGCATCGTCTGGAGTTCGACGATATGCTCCCGACCGACTTCCCGCGGGGAAATGCCGTATTTTTTCATCAGGACCGCCGCTTCGGCCGTCGCCTGAGCGCACGCGGCGCAGGTCGCCATGACCCGGGTGGTGCCAAGCGCGACGTGGGTGACGCTGATGTTGCGTCCGGCCATCATCAGGTTGTCGACGTTGCGCGAGTAGAGACAGCGGAAGGGAATGGGGTACGTTCCCGGGAAGATGATGGGGGGCGTGCTTCCGGGATGCCCTTTGCCGAAGACGCCCTCCGGCGGATGGATGTCGATGGGCCAGCCCCCGTAGGCGACCGTGTCGGGAAAATCGGGGTGTTTTTCCAGGTCCTTCTGGGAAAGGATATAGTCGCCCATGAGACGCCGGGATTCTCTCTTGCCGGGGATGGGGGAGATCCAGTTGATCGCATAGTTCGCGGCGTTGTGGTCCCCGCCGTTTTTGACGTGGTCCCAGACGCCGAACAAAATGGAAAGAAGTTTCCGGTAGATCTCTTCATTGTCGGAGATCGTGTCCAGTTCTCCGCCGTACTCCAGCCACCAGTATCCCTGTCTGGGATCCGTGTGGATGCGGTAGGGCAGATCTTCGTCGCTGCTGATTTTCATGGCCCACGGCGGCGCGGCGAAGGGGACGGGGCGCCCCAGATCGATCGCCCGGAAGGCGATCGACGAGCCCATGGTCTTTTTGTCGGCCTTTTCCGGGGCCAGAGACTCTCCGAATTCGGAACGTGCCTCGCGCCCCATGCGGAAGTCCGCTCCGGCGGCCCGGCCGAGGAAGGAGTCCCCGCTGCAGTCGATATAGGCCGCTGCCGTGATGCGGTGCGTGAGCTCACTGCCGAGGGTCCGGGCCGTGACGGAAGCGATTCTGTTCCCCTCCATGGTGACGTCGCAGGCGGCTGTGTTGAGCAGAAGCGTCAGATTTTTCTCCCGTTCGGCCCACTCCCGCAAGACGAGGCTCCAGTGCTGTTCCCAGCCGTTGGCGCGACGGTGATAGGCCTCGAGTTTCATCTCTTCGAGGACGCCGCACTCCCGGGCGTTGCGGTTGACGTACTCCTGAGCGCCGTTGATGTGCGCCCCGTCGGAGTTGCACGAGCACTCCGAACTGGAGGGGCCGCCGAGGACGGGGCGGTCCTGCACCAGAATGGTTTCAAGTCCCCGCCGCGCGGCGGCAATGGCGGCGACCGTGCCGGCCACGCCGCCGCCGACGATCAGCAGATCGGGTTTGTGAAGCAGTGTTTTCATGGGGAAAGGATCTCCTTGTGTCGCTGGACCGTTGTCAAAAGTCTGTCGGGTCAAAATCGTCCGCGATGTTTTGCCACAGGCGGAAGGTCAGCAGATTCCAGTTGAGGAAACCGGGATTGAAGAGGGGCTGGCCGGTGTCGCCGTGGTAGAATTCGTGGAGCGTCCCGTTCTGTTCGATGTCGGAGGCAAAGGTGCTGAGGATGCGCCCGGCGACCTCTCGGGCTTCATCTTTGTATCCGTACCGGAGCAGACCGTAGATGTTGAGAACCGTGGAGAGGCCCCAGACGGGCCCCTGCCAGTTGGAGGGGCCGCCCATGGGTTCGTTGTTGTAGATCTGAGAATCGGCCTTGCTGTGGGAGCGGACTCCGGCGACGGAGAGAAAGCGTTTTTCGTCCATGAGGCTCTCCCGCAGACAGGCCGCCTGTTCCGGCGTCGCGGCACCCGCCCACAGGGGGTAGAGATTGCTGCTGCTGCCGAAGCGCATCCAAGTGGTCCAGGTGACGGACTGCCGTCCGGGAACGTTGTCGTCGATGTCCCTCGCCACGGCGTAGAAACAGCGGTCGGTCTCGTCGAAGTAACGCGATTGGATCAGTTTTTTCAGCGATTCCGCTTTTTCGGCGCAGCCGTCTTCCGCGCCGAGGGCCCGGGCGAGGCGGGACATGGCCCGGTATTCCCGGAACATGAAACAGGCCAGATCGGTTCCGGCGACGGTCCCGGGCCGCCGTCCGTAGACCGAGGGATCGTTGTCGATGCCGGAGTGGGTCTGCCAGAGAAAGAACCCCTCCCCGTCGCGGCAGTTTTCCTCGTACCAGCGCAGGGAGCGCGAGAGGATATCCCACCGGGAGGCGAGCCAGGACAGATCCAAAGCGCCGCGTCCGAACATGACGGCGGCGAATTGGGCCCGCAGGGGGTAGGGGAGGAGCGTGTAGAGATAATTCCCGTCCGCGGAGGCTTTTTTTGAGGGACGTCCCTCCCGCAGGGGGGCGCCGATCAGATTTTGACAGCTTCCCGCGGCATACGGCAGTCCTTCGGGGGGCAGGGCGCAGCCGGTGAAGAAAGCGTCCCAGTCCCAGAGGTCGTTGTAGACGGCCCCGGGGACGAGATAGGGATATTTGAGTTCCCCGACGGGTTCCCTCGCGATGGACCGCCAGTTTTTGGCGATGAAATCGTCCACGACGGCCTGAGCCTCTTCCGGCGGCCGCTTGCGAAGGACGATCGGTCCTTTCGGCGCCACGACGGCGTCTGTCAGATAAGCGGGACGGTCGTATTTGACTTGCATCATTTGGTCTCTCCGGCGTGTTTGAAAACGGCGCATTCGCCGTATTTCAGGCTGACGTCGACAAAATCTTTGCCGCGCTTGATGATCTTCTGCCCTGTGAGGCACGCCAGGCCCTTGACGCCCTTGGGGAAGAAAACCCGGCGGACGCCGTTCCCCGCGGACGCGCCGAGAACGATCAGGCCGCCGCCGCGGACCATGAGGTCGTTCCCCTCCGTGACGGGACGGATGCCCGCAAATTTTGCGATGTTCCGCAGGAGGAGCGGCGAGACAGCCCCGGGCTGACCGATGAAGATCTCCGTGCCCCCCTGCGTCCGGCGGAGGACCGCGCCGGGAAGGTTTGTTCCCTGATAGGCGGCAAGGACCGTATCACCCGGCTTCGGCGCGACCACCATGTTGCCGAAGTGGACGACAGGCGCGTTTTCCCGCGGACTGTAAAGGAATCCCGCGACGCCCTTGAGGACGGAGTGGGTCTCCGCGGTGACGATGAGGCTCCTGTTTTCGATCTCTTTCGGACGGGAGAGATCGAAGCCGACGGCGTCGGAGATGCTTTTCAGGTCAGCTCCGGAAAAGACGGAGGGGGTCCCGACCCAGATTAGGATCCGGCCGTCCTTGAGGAAACGTCTGCGGATGTCCTGGATCTCCTTCGGTCCGAGGGCGGATACGGCGGAGAAGAGCATGATCTTCGGTGCTTCGAAATCCGGATGACGGAGATCCCGGGGCAGGTAGGCGTCGAAGCGGATCTGACTTAGCCACAAGGCGTGGGAGACGTTGCGGCTCCAGGTCTCCGAGATCTGCTCCCCGCGGATGTTCCGGCAGAAGAAATGGCAGAAATTTTCGCCGCAGATCCATGCGATCCGGTCGTCGGCGAGTTTCTCACCCGGAGCGCTGCCGGCGATCTCCGCCGCCTGTTTCCACGCGGCCAGAGCCTCGGGGGTGTCGTACCAGAACCTGCCCATGGCGAAAGCGTGGAACAGTCCGCCCCAGGCGGCGGAGTAGCCGGCGCAGAGTTTGAGCAGTTCTCCGAAAGTCCGGTAGTCGTGGACTGCCTGCCAGTTGTGACTGCGGTGGGTCGTGCCGGTCAGCGGCGGTTGCTTCGGATTGCGGATGTCCAGCTCGGTGACGATCATCTTTTTGTGGAGACGCATGGAGCCCGTGAAGGCTTTGAGCCCGATGGGAATGATGCATTCGTCCCGTTCCCGGCCGTACGCCGGCAGAGAGATGAGGAAATCGCAGAAGGGATCGCCGATGATCTCCGCCATGTCGAACCGGCCCCGGCCGTAGAAACTGCTTCCGGGCAGGGCCATGGCGTTGTCGTAGCCGCCCACCATCAGCCGCGGTGCACCCTTTTTTACCCCCGCCCGGAGGGCCTTTTTCAGGAGCGTGCACTCACGGGAGAGGAATTCGTCGTAATCGCTCTCCAAGGCGGGTCCCGTCTCCGAATAGACGGCCCTGAGCGGCGATTCGAGCTGTCTCGGCGTCGGAACTTGGATCTCCTGCCAGGAGGAGACGTTTTTCCTCCACGCCGCGGAGAGTTTCTCCGGCGTCCCGTATTTTTCGCGCAGGAATTCTCGGAAGGCGGGCAGCGTCAGATGCGACATGTCCGGCCCCGGCGGCGCGCGGAACTGCCCGTCGTCGCCTCCCGTCACGTAGACACCGACGACGGCCTTGGCGGCGTCGGTCTTCTCGAATTCCCGAAAGAGTTTTTCGAGGACCGCCGCCATGTCCCGCCGGTACTTTTTCGAGTGGATCGAGGCGGTCCAGGTTTCCCCCCGCCGTTCCGGGAAACGGGCGGAACTGCGGCGGGTGACGGCGCAGTTCCTCATGATGACGGGGTTCCCGTCCGGATGGATCTGGAGTTCCCCGCGGTTTTCCTTGAGCCATCTGGCCGTGGGGCAGACGAAAAGGTTCAGGATCACGCAGGCGTCCGGGGCCTCCCGCAGGACCCGCAGAACAGCCTTTTCCAGCGCCGAGAGGTCGAAAGAGCCGTCTTCGAGCCAGATCTGATCGTAATCGTCGGGATACGGGGAGTACCCGAGAAAGACGGTGCTGGTGCAGAGGCGGTATCCCGCCTGCCGGAAGGCGCCCGCGCGGGCGTAGGAGCCGATGACGGGGTTGTGAAGGATCACGGGGGCGATCTTTTGGCCGTCGACGCGCCACTCGATCCTGTCGCCGCAGCGGACCGCTTCGGGAACGCTTTTTTTGCGGCTTTGGAGTTGTCTGCGGATCTCGTCGTCCGAAGCGGCGGGGGAGTTTTCATAGGTCAACTGCCGCCCGATGCCGGGCTGCTGGAACCAGGGGGCGATGTTGGGATCCGCCAGGCGCAGACGCCATTTTTCGAGGACGATCTCCGCGGGGTTGCCCGCCATCGAGACCGCGAGGCGCACGCTGCGGCACGCGGGGGGGACCCTGAAGTAGTTGAAATAGGCGATATCGCAGTTGATCCCGCAGAGACTGCTCAGCTCCGACAGGGGCATGGGGCTGTATCCCGGTCCGATGCCGTTGGCGTCGAATTTGATTTTGCGGATCGTCTTGCCCCCGGCGTCCAGAAAATCCAGAAAGAACGCCGCGCGGCTCCCGTAATTCCAGAGGGTCTTCCTGACGGTCAGATCGGCCCGGATGACGCTCCCGCCGGGGACGGGGGCGCTTCGGGTCGTCTGCGCGGACAGCGGGGACTCCCGCCCGCCCGCGTAACGGAACACGGGGCGGCCGTTCTCCGAAGCGACGGCCAGTTCCCGGTCCGGTCCGGGCGTCTTCCAGTCTTCGAGAACCGCTTGCGGGACAGGGATCTCAGGGAATTTCCGCGGATCGCCGTCGAAACCGAAAGGATACACGTCCCGCGGTTTCCCCGAGGCGATGACGATGTCGTCGATCAGCCCCTGAAAACTCAAATTATAGTCGCGTCCGCCCACCTCCAGCGCATCGAATTTGCCCGGCGTGCCTGGTTTCGTACTTTCAGCGACCTGTTTCCGGTCGACGTAGAGCTGCTGGCGGCCCGGCTCCCAGCAGATGGTCACCTTGTGCCAGGTGCGGGGGGACCAGCTGCCGACGGGGAAGGTGAGTGTCGTCGAGGTGCCGTCGCTGAAGACGAACCGGACCCCCAGCTGTCTTTTCAGGATGTACAGATCGATCTCGGACTTCTCCGCGTGCTTCGACAGCTGTTTTCCGGGGGCGCGGCGGAAGATTGTCAGCGCGTAATTCAAAGTGAAGTCCGTATGTTCCTTCCTGCGCCACGCCTGTTTCTGGTTGAAATAGGGGGCGATCCAAACTTCGCAGAAGCCCTTTTCGGCCGGAAACCTCTTCAAATCGGTGTACACGAATGCGGGAAGGGGGCGTTCGATCGGCGTCCTGGCGACAGAGCGGAAATCTTCCGGATTTTCCATGGCGAAGATCGCGGCCCGGCCGGTGATTCCGCCGCCCGTGATCGACTGGTGGCCCCTCGCGGCGTTGAAATAGGCCGGAGCGGCGGGCTGGCCGTTGTTCAGCCCCTCCATGGCGGAAAAATTGCAGCGGAAAAACTCTTCCGCCAAGACGCCGGCGGAAAAGAAAAGACTGCAGAGCCCGAAAAGGATCGACCGGGTGAGACGGAACATGAGACTCCCCTCCTTGCAGTATGTGATATCCCGAAAGTCGGTTCTACGGGGTCCCCGTGTGGGTCAGGGCGGCCCACGCCGCATCGGCCGAGGGATAGATCTCGATGTCGAAAGTCGCCACGTGTCCGTCGCCGTAGAGGTAGTTCCCGCTGCGGCCGTGACAGATGTTAGGATAGGTGTTCCCCAGATACTGATCGCTTGCGGCCAGACTGGCGAAGGGCTGCGGGCGGCTGGCGTTGTTGCTGCCGGTCAGGCCGACGCGGTTGGCGTAGGTGGGGCGTTCCCACATCAGCACCAGGTTCCCCGGCTTCTTTTTGGGGCGGTTCAGCCGGCCGAACCCCAGAGCGTTTTCGGGCGTGTCCTTCGTACCTCCCGCCCGGTATGTCGTCGTGGTGTTGTCTTCGAAGAACATCACGTTGACGGCGTAGGTCCGGGGCTGGTTTTTGAAACGGCATCCGGTGCCGTGATCGCCGCTGGTCCTTCTGATGGGATCCGCTGCGCAGAAGAGCTGTACGGGCGCGCTCAGAAATTTGCCGTCCAGCAGGAGCGTGTCCCAGAGATCTTTGTCCACGGGCGCGGTGGCGGACATGACCGCGGGCGGCATCCTCTGGAAGGAGTCGTCGTACAGGGAAAACGCCGTGCCGATCTGCTTCTCGCCGTTGACGCAGTGGATGGACTGGGCTTTCATCCGGGCCTGCTGGAGCGCCGGCATCAGCATCGCCGCCAGAATGGCGATGATGGCGATCACGACCAGAAGCTCGATCAGCGTGAAACGGGACGCTGTATTACGTTCAGGTATGAGGTATGAGGTGTTAGACATGAGGTGACGGCGGCTTTTCTGCATGGCGGTTTCCTTTCTTTGGTTTTGATCTTGCGATCGGTTGAGCTGTTGAAATGTATTGACCTTCCTTTGTCTCTGTTATGTAAAAGTCAAGGGCCTGAACCTGTTTTTTGCGTTTTTTTGCAGGCAGTGTCCGATATTTTCGCACATTTGGTTCTGACGGATCAGAGTTCCACGCGCGAAGGCGAAGCTGAACAAAC
>JAFSTC010000113.1 GCA_017450705.1 Lentisphaeria bacterium
AAAAAACTTCTTTTTCCGGAAA
The DNA here is from genome assembly GCA_017450705.1 of Lentisphaeria bacterium. Lineage (GTDB taxonomy): Bacteria > Verrucomicrobiota > Lentisphaeria > Victivallales > Victivallaceae > UBA1784. Next base: position 23 of record JAFSTC010000113.1, read on the forward strand.
AAGAAGTTTTTTCCCTCCCCCGGGCCCCCTCCCTTTTTCAAGAAAAACGGAGTATTTTGAGGGGGACGAGCGGGGCCGATGAGGCGTTATGCGCCGCAGACTACTGCCAGCGCCAGTCGGCGACGGAGAGGGTGGTCTCGAGCAGGATCTGTTTCGGCTGCGGCACCCGCGAAAAGAAGTCCAGCCCCGTCAACGCTTCGACGAGGGACACCGGGACCGCGAACTCCCGCAGGGGACGGCGGCTTTCCCCGTTTGGCACGATGAAGCCGATCATCTTTTCCGGCGGCGTCCGGTCATAGACGACCTTGTAGAAGTGGGTCGGCACCGTCACCCGATTCCGGCCGACGGTCTCCGTCTTCGCCACGGGCAGAACGGGGCCCGTTCCGACGCAGATCTCCTTTTCCGTCGCGGCGAAAAAGCGCACCTGCGATTCGAGCCGCTTCCAGACCCCCCGGTTGAACTTCGGCCGCTGGGGAGAGATGTTGCTCATGTAGAAACTCTCCTTCATCGTCAGGGGAGAATACGCCATGTCGGCGGCGGGGGCGAGATGTCCCCGGTCGAACCCCGAATTGCGGTAATCCCCCGACACCGCGCTCCCCGTCGGGATGGCGGGGTCCTCCGAAAATTTACTTCCCCGCCGCACGGCTTTGCCCGAAACCTGCTCCCCGGTGAGCCGGTAGAGCACCCACGCGGCCTGTTCGTGATATTCGGTATAACCGAGGGCGTATCCCTGACGGCAAACGAGCGCGTCCGCGCCGCTCGGCAGACCAAGGTCGAGATACGCCGCAGTCCCCCGCCCCGTCCCGAATCCGGCCAAGGGCCAGAGCAGCACGGCAAGAACGACTGAAAGAACTCTTTTCCCGCAACGCAATTTCTTTTCCTCCCTCCTCATTTCGAAGCCCGCGCCGCCGCGCGGAAAACATTCCTTTCATCAATATAACGTGATCGACCCGAAAAATTTTGCAGGATTTTTCCGTTCCGTTCAAAAAAAACCGCACCGACAGGGCCGGAACGCAGAAAAAAGCTGCCGCCCGCAGGGGCGGCAGCCATTACGAAAAAACCACCGCGGATCCCGTCAGATCAGTCTCACAGCGCCGGTTCGTGCCGCCCTTTGTACGGGCCGGCGGGATGCCGGGAACACGATCCTGCGGTCAGCGAAGCGATGTCGGTCCGCTTCACCCCGCAGAAAACGCAGGTGTACCGGGTCTTTTCCCGTCCCTGGTAGAGCGCGTGTCTCCCTTTGCCCGGTCCCGCCGGATGCCGGGAACAGAAACCCGCGGTCAGGCTCTGCACGCTCGACCGGCGGATCCCGCAGTACCGGCAGTAGAAATACTCCACCCCCGTGGCACAGCAGACGATCCCCGCAAGAAGGACGACCGCTGCGAGTATCCCCGATAATCTTTTTTTTTCCATTGTTCTGCTCCTGTTTCGCTATTACTCCCAAAGTATGCCGACGACAGATACCGTGTAAAAAGCGGAGATCGTCCAGAAAGACCAGTGATCCAAACGTCGTGAAACAGCGGTCTTCTCGTGATTGTAGAGCCAGAGGGAAATAATCGATTCAAGAAGAAGGATCAGGATGACGCCGAGCGACACATAAGAAACAAGTTCCGCAACCGTCAGTTCCGGGGAATCCGGCAATTTGTCGGCGATGATGAACGAGCACCCGACATTGGCGAACAATGCGCCGACGGTCATACCGAATCTTGCATCGCAGTCGACGACGCGGATCCACAACGCCGCCAGTCCGACGGCGGCGGAAACGATGATCGCCCAGAAATATTTGAAGCATTTCGAAAGAAAATCTCCGTTGCGGGCCAGGTCCATTTCGACATTCAGCCGGGAGTACCGGCTGCTGCCGTCCGCTTCATTGACATCCGGATCGCCAAATGATGTGGGATACAGGTGATCGTCCGAGAAACACCGCAACGGTGAAATGTTCCATTCGTTCAAACGCCAGGAGGGATCGATCCGGCTGTTTTTCGTATCTGCGGAAAAAATCATCTGATCTATCAGCAATTCATTGTCTTCTATGCAGATTTTTATGGTCTGTTTGTCAAAAGGAAATTTTTTCAGATTGACACGGCAGGCGACGATTGCGCTGTAACGCTTCGCCTCGTAAAAGATATTCCCTTTCTGCTTTTTTATGATTTCTCCGGTTTTCTGGATTTGTCCGTTGCTGATCTCCAATGTGGCGAGGATGGGTTTACTGCTCCCGGAACGGCGTCCCCACAACCAGAAATCGATACTTGCGGTCCCCGTTTTGATATCGAAGGAATCGATGCGGTTCACATAAATGCCAACTTCAAGTTTTTCCGGATTTTGAGCATAACAAACTGACGAAAAGAGCAGGAGAAAAACAATCGATATCCTGCTCACACACGCCCCCCAAGCGGTGACGCGACGCGGCGATGTTCTGCAATCGGGACAAGGCATCGAATCGGTTCTGTCCGGAGATATTTCATCTGTTCCGGGAGGAAGGGAATCTGTAGCGGTGTTTGATCCAAAAAAACACCAGATTGTCTCACTTCCCGAGACTTCACCGGTATGGCAAATACGGCAGTATGTTTTCATCACGACTCACCCCATGGCGCAAATCAAGACATGCGGTGTTTTATGCCGTCGCCTCCGGGAAAAGTTCGCGCAGGGCAGGCACAAACACCGCATGGGAAGAGGGATCACTTACTTCTTTTTCAAAGTCTCGAAGTATTTCTTCATGACCTTATCGGTGATTTCGACATTTACTCTGGCATGCATTTCAAACGCCGTTCGTGCCCCTTTTTTGAGTTCCTCGGCCAACTTTCGTTTCTCCAATTTGCTCAGCCCCTCTACCATCAATGTGACGTCAACGTGATTTAAAATTTTGCTTGTTATGGTGATTTTTACGCGTTCCGATTCCAACGTATCGGTCCGATTCGTCCATTTCAGCACTCCGGTTGCCATGCCATCTTCAGCTGCATGAGAAAACTCCTTTTCATCTTGTTCCTCTTGGCGAGAGTGTTTCAAATTCGGATATTTTTTCTTGTACTCTTCTATTTTTTTTGCAACCATCTCCTGATTCCAGTTGGTTGAAAACGAGACGGAATGAAGCACGCCATGCTGCTTATCGAAGGAAAAACCATATTCTTCCCAAAGTTTCTCCTCAGCACGGACGATATCCCGGTCGATTGCATTGCGACTGATCCATTGCATCGTTTCGACAAGCTCATCAGATGACTTGCTGTTGATAACTTTTTCTCCTGTCAGGAGAAATTTCTTTATTTCGTCCAAAGCCACTTTTGACGCAAGCCATTTGCGCGACGCTCCAGACAAAACGCCTTTATGAAGTTCAATGCCTGAAATTTGTTTGGCATACGGATATTTGAATATGGAATCCTTCAATCTCTCTTCTATCTCTGCCACATACTTTTTAGCATCGGCAAGACGCTTTTTGGCTTCGACACGACGTTTTTCCGCTTCAAGTTTTCGGCGTTCTTCTTCAGCACGGCGCTTTTCCTCTTCGCACTGCCCATCGAATGCCTGTTTTGCGGCGTAGTAACGCTGATCGGCCGCCCTCTGTTCCTTGATCCGTCTTTCCTGCCTCCGGGATTCGGCCATGTGCTCATCCAGAGTGCGCGCCCTCCGCCCCCGATTTCTCTCGGCGAAACGGCGGCGCTCCGCGCGTTTTTGCCACTCGTCCGGCGTTTCCCCGGGATTCGGCGGACAGTCGGCTTCCATACGCAGTATTTTGTAGATGCGGTTTTTGTACTGATTTTCCTCCTCGCCGGGATGCCTCTTTTTCATTTCCGCCCAGGCTTTCTCCGCCGTGGCCCGTTTTTCGTCGGCAAGACGTTTTGCCTCCGCCTTGCGTTTTTCATCGGCAATACGCTTTTCTTCGGCGAGACGCTTGGCTTCGGCAAGTTCCTTTTTCGTATGAACGGACTTCAATTTTGCCGCATATTGGGCGACGTATTTTCCCCGCATATCGAGGGCGTCCCGCGAGAAATACCGCAAGGCGCCTTCCTTGAATTTGACGAGTTCCATGCCTGCATCGGCGTTTTTCAGAAAACCGGCGAACTGAATGCAGAGTTTCGGATACTCCCGCTGCATTTCCCTGAGGGCCTGCCGGTCGTCGCTGTTGCGGGGCGGCTCGGTAAAAACGCGCTGGAGACGCTCGAGGAATTTCCCCGGCTCGGAGATATCCTTGCGGCGCACGGCCTCCTTCGCATAGCACACGGCGCCGGCGAAACTGCCGCCGTCGGCGGCTTTTTTGAAGTAGTCGTAAGCAGCATCCGCGTTGGCGGGGACCTTGTCCCCGTCGCGGTAGCAGAGACCGACCCGGTACAGCATATCGGGATCGCCGCCATCGGCACGGGCCTTGATCTCTTCGAACGAGGCGCATCCCGCAAGCGCCGCAAGCACCAGCGCGGATGCAAGGCGCAACATCGTTTTTTTCATGATTTTCACTTCCTTTTTTGTTTGTCTTCGCTATCGGGACGGGAGCCGTCAGAATTCCCGCAGGGAATTGATCAGGTCAACGGCCACTTTCGGATTTTTTACGCCGAACATACGGATCTCCGTGTCGGCCGTCGCGGCTGTCCCGATCGCAATATCGCCGACACCGACGATGCGCTGCCAGAGTCCTTGGGCGAGACTCGCCCCGCGCATATCCCGGATCCAGATCTCCTTTTGGGATTTGGCGAGGAAACCGGTCTGGATGATGATGCGGTGGGTCGTCACCCGGTAATGCGTGCAGTAGATCGTAATGAGGATGGCGATCAGAATGATGAATCCGATCAATATCGGCAGCGTCACGATGCCGAACACGATCCCCCAGAAGAAATTCATCCCGGCGGGGCGATAATGCGCCAGCTCCTTCTCTTTGGATATGTCGACCCCCGATCTCGCCGGGCGATCCGCCGGAGGCGCCGCCGCGACGATCTCCTTCAACTGAGCACCGCATTTCGGACACGCTGCGGCGCGTTTTGAAATCAGTTCGAAGCAATCCGGACAGGGAACGAGCGCCGGATTCTCCGGCTCGAATTCCTGTCCGCAATCGGGGCACTTGGTTTTCCGACCGATCTCCCGGCTGTCCGTTTCATGGATCTTACGGCAATTTGGGCATTGTGTTTTCATGTTTTCCTCACGATTTTTTAACTGATTGAACTTTATTTTCCATATCGGCAGGGAATTTGCCGATATCCTCTTTCATTCGGTTTGACTTATCCCTTTCTTTTTATTTTCCGCAGGCAGGGGGCGGAATCTATCACGGGAAAGACGAAAAAAGCCGAAAAAAAGGCAAAAAAAGTCCCGGAGAGCAGGGTGTGGATAAAAAAAAGAACCGAGCGCCCCCAAGCACCATGTTCGCAGGCCCGACCAAGAGCCTTGTATCCCGGTGCAAAGAAGCACCCGGCAAGACATGTCGACACAGTCTCACCGGATACATTCCACCTAATGGGATACAAATACGTCAGGTTACTTGGTCGGTTCGCGAACATATTTGCGAAATATAACGGTTTTCAATCATCTTCGGCGCAGCAGCGCCGGGCAATGCGTCTATAATTTAGCATCGTCCGCAGGGTTTTGCAAGTCCGTCTTCCCGCGCCGGATGCGGGGGGGGGCGTCAGGGACGCCAACGGGGGTACTTGCGGTAAAGCCGTTCGAAAAGATGACGGTTCTGACGGAAGAGATCGGCGCATTCGCGGATCCCGTCTTCGGTGACGGTGCGCCGGCCGAGATGATCGACGGTATCGCATTCGCTCATTTTACACACCGCACAGAGCAGAAGATCCTCTTCGGAGAGGCGGGTGTCGGGGCGGGCGAGCCGTTGTTCCAACTCCCGCACGTTGAAGGCGGGAAGGTTTTCGACGAAGTCATCCATCCGGCGAGAGGGATACGTTTTTTCGCGGTACGCCCGGAGCTTGGGGTTCTTTTCCGCCTCGCCCCAGTGATGGCGCGGGGCCTCGGCGGCGAGTTCGGCGGCAAAATTCCAGTCGGAACCGGACAAAGAGGGCAGCGGGGATTCCGGATTTTGGTTCAGCGCCTTCAAAAGAAGATGACGCTCTTTCATGAGGGCCGCCGCTCTTTCGCGGGCCCGGCCGGCGGCCGCCGGGCCGGAAACGAACTTGGCCGACGCCGCCCACTGGAGCTCGTTCTCCAGCCGGGACTGGATGTCCCGGAGCCGCAGCAGGGGGTCTCTTTGCCGCAGTCGGGCATACTGCGCGGCAAGTTTGCCCTTGGCCCGCGCAAACGATTCCGCATCGATGCGCCCGAATTCCCGGTCGAAGACGAGACGCAGTTCCGCCGAACGGAAGACCTCGCCCGCCGCCGCAGAACGCTTTTCGGCGGTGTCCCGGAGTTTTTCGTACGCCCCGTCGTCGGCCCGGTAAAGCCGCAGGGTCTCCGCCCGGGCGGGAACCGGGGGCTTCGGCCGCCGGGCGGCGAAGCGCGAGGGGATCAACAGCGCGGCTGAAGCGGCGAGAAGAAATAAAATCAGGATGGCCGTGATCCGGCGGAGCAAGGAAATCCGCCGCTTTCCGGCGGACGGCGTCTCGCCGAGGATCCTCTGCCAGAGCGCCGAAGCGCGTTCGGTCAAAAGTCCTTCAGGACAATGGGGAAAGGCCGTGGGCGCTTCCCCCGTGAAGGCGCAGTAGAGGACGCGGCGCAGGGCGTAGAAGTCGTCCTCCGGCGCCGCCGAAGCGCGTTTTTTGGAGAGCAGTTCCGGGGACATGAATTCCGGCGTGCCGACCAGCGAGTTGCCGTCGGCGTCGGCGACGAGGCCCGGATCGCCCAGCACGGGGACGCCGCCCGCCCACAGGATGTTCTCCGGCTTGACGTCGCGGTGGACCAGTCCTCTGCCGTGAAGAAAGCGCAGTGCATCGGAAAGGGCCTCTTCGAGTTCCCCGACCTCTTCGGCGGACAGGTGTTTCCGCCGTTCCAGCAGAGCGGCAAGGGTCTTCGGGCGATAGGGGCCCTTCCCTTCGTTGAGGTCATCGGCCAGCGCCATGGTGTAGTAGACGCGGCCGTCGGTCTCTTCGACGTGCCGGATGGGGAGAAGATGCGGGTGATGACAGCCGCAGTAGCGGATAAGCCCGCTCAGTTCGCGCTTTTTCGCACGGAACGGGGGAAAAAGGATCTTCAGCGCCACGCGCTCGCCGGTGAGGACGTTCCGGGCGACGAAGACCTCTCCGTAGGCCCCCTCGCCGCAGCGATGCAGAAGCTCATAGGCCCCGATCCGGCTTCCCTCTTCAAAAGTCATCGGCGCTCACTTTCAGCTCGGGATCGGCTTCGGCGGCGATGCGGACAAGTTCGCGGAGTTTCCCCATGGCGCGGGATTTCACGAGATACACCCGGGCCTGGGTCACGCCGAGTCTTTTGGCAGTCTCCTTTGCGGGAACGTGCTGGAGCACGTGCGTTTCGAAAATCGAATAATTGAGGGGCGTCATCATTTGGCGCAGCTGAAGGAGGATCTCGTTTTTGACGATCTCGCGCCAGCGGACGAGCAGCGCCTCGTCCAGGAGCCGGTCGGGCGGCAGGGCGTTTTCGTCGGGGATCGCCGAAAGTTCCTCGTCGCCCGCGACAGTCTCGCGGGGGCGTCTGCGCTTGATGTCGACGATGATCCCGTTGATGATCCGGCCGAAAAACGTGCGGAAGCGCCCGCGTTCCGGGTCGAAACGGAAGGTGCGGGAGCGGACGAGAAAGCGCTTCATCACCTCCTGGACAAGGTCGTCGATCTCGGACTCCGTGAGTCCCCGGTACAGCCCCAGATCGCGGATGATGGTTTGATAACGCTCGAAAAACGCGCGCCACGGCTCCTCGCCGCCCTCCGCCAGTTTGTCGATCAGCGTCCGTGAAGTGGTCGGGAAACGCATACGCAGAACTCCCCTGTATTGTTTTGTGATCCCTGCACGTCATAATATATTGTCGAAAGCCGAAAAAACAAGGCCGCCTCGTTTTTCCCGGCCCGTATCGTGAAAAGGACCTTGATTTTTTCCCTTCCGAAGCTATGTTATCCCGCAGAAGCGGAAACTTCGCACCACACATAAAAAGGAAAGAAGAAAATATCATGAAGATCCGACAGCCCATCGCCGGATTCGGAGAAGTGATGCTCCGTCTGTCGCCCCCCGGAAAAACGCGCCTGACGCAGGGACTGCCCGGCCCGCTCTCCGCCACTTTCGGCGGCGGCGAAGCCAATGTCTGCGCCTCCGTGGCGCTGCTGGGAGGGGCCTCGTGCTACCTGACCGCCCTGCCCGAAAACCCCGTGAGCGCCGCCTTCGTCAATCAGCTGCGGGGCATCGGCGTCGATACGGCCAGGATCCGCTTTGCTCCCGGCCGCATGGGCGTCTACTACGCCGAGCACGGAGCCGCCCAGCGGGGCTCCAACGTGGTCTACGACCGGGAGAACTCCGTGATCGCCCTTTCAGGGCCCGAAGACTACGATTTCGACGCCATGCTCTCCGGCAGCGGCCATCTCCACATCACGGGCATCACTCCCGCGCTGAGCGAAAAGGCCTATCTCGCCACCCTCGCTCTCGCCCGGGCGGCGAAGGAAAAGCAGATGACCGTCTCCTGCGACCTCAATTTCAGGAAAAAGCTCTGGCGCTGGGACAAAACCGTCGCCCCCGCCGCACTGGCCGCCCGGTGCATGGAGCAGATCGTGCGTTTCGCCGACATCATCATCGGCAACGAGGAGGACGCGGGCGACGTCTTCGGCATCCGCTCCTCAAACAGCCGCATCGAGGAGGGCAAGATCGACATCCAGGGCTACGTTCAGGTCGCGGAACAGCTTTCGGCGCGCTTTTCACAGGCCTCCTTCGTCGCCATCACCCTGCGGGAAAGCTTCTCCGCCGACCACAACAACTGGGGCGGCATGCTCTACGACTGCGCGGCAAAGAAGGCCTTTTTCGCTCCGCTGGACGCTTCGGGCAATTACGCCCCGTACCAGATCAAAAACATCGTTGACCGCTTCGGCGGCGGCGACTCCTTCTGCGCCGGACTGCTTTTCGCCCTGTCGGGCGAAAAGTTTTCCCGTCCCGAAGAAGCCATCCGCTTCGCCGCGGCGGCCAGCTGTCTCAAGCACTCCATCAGGGGAGATTACAACTATTCCAGCTGCGACGACGTCGTTTCCCTGATGAACGGCAGCGGCTCCGGGAGGGTCAAAAGATGAAAGACTTTGCAGAGTTACTGGAAAAAGCGCCCCTCATCGCCATCCTGCGGGGGATCACCCCCGAAGAGATCCCCGGCGTCTGCGACGCGCTGGACGAAAACGGCATCAAATTGCTGGAGATCCCCCTCAATACCCCCAATGCGCAGGCGTGCATCGCCTGCGCCGCGCGCCATACCGCGGGCCGTCAGCTGACGGGCGCGGGCACCGTCCTCACCCCGGAGGACGTGGAAATGGTCCGCGAAGCGGGCGGGAAATTCATCATCTCCCCCAACACCGAACCCGCCGTGATCCGCAAGACCAAGGAGCTGGGCATGATCTCCATCCCCGGCTTCCTGACGCCGTCGGAGGCCTTCACCGCCATGGCCGCGGGCGCGGATTATCTCAAACTCTTCCCCGCGGGCGCCATGGGAACGAGCTACGTCAAGGACCTCAAGGCCGTCATCAAAAAACCGATCCTCGCCGTGGGCGGCGTCGGCCCCGAAAACCTGCGGGACTTCATGAAAGTCTGCGCCGGCGCGGGCATCGGCAGCGCGATCTACAAACCGGGCAGGTCCCTCGAGGAAGTCCGGAAAGCCGCCCGGGCCCTCACGGCCTGTCTCGCCGACTGACGTTTTGTCAGCGGCAGCCGTCGGCGCGAAGGATCGGTTCGAGGATTTTGACCATCTCCGAAGCAAAGACCCTGTGCCCGAGGGGATTGAGGTGGATGCCGTCCGGCAGGATGTACTGCTCGGGCTTTTCGGCCATCACCTGCGAGAGATCGAGGAAGGGAAATCCGTGCGCGCGGAAAAACCGCCGTCCCGCCTCGCGTTCCCGGTCGTGGTAGGCGTTGTTGCCCCCATATCGGGCACGGATCTCTGCGTAGGCCGGATCCTTTCCGGTGGAGTGCCACGCGTCGATCATCGGCTGGTTGATCACGCCGACGCAGCGGATCTTCTCCGGCAGATGGGGCAGGAACGTCTTCATCAGTTCCTCCAGTTCCGCAAAGGAGACCCGGCTTTCGGGGGGCTTGTTCATCCGGCAGTTGTTCCAGCCGAACATGGCGATGCAGAGATCCGGGGTATGTCCGGCCAGATCCCGGTCGAAGTGGGCCAGAAGCTCCCGGGTGCTCTCGCCGCCCACCGCGCCGTTGTACACCGCAAAACAGGTCGCGGGGAAAAGTTCGCACAACGAGCCGCGCATCAGCTCGTACCAGCGGTCGGCGGCATGCTCGGCGCCGATCCGCCCCTCCATGATCGACGACCCGAAAAGCTGGATCGTGTAATTTTTCATTCCCCAGGCCATGATGAAACCTCCCTCTCTTCCAAGATAAAAAAATCTCCGCGCGAAACACTTTTTCGAGCGGAGACCCTGTTGCGGGAATGGTACCGGAGGTGGGGGCCTTCCAGACTACCTTAATACGCTCAAAAATCGGAGTTTTCTTCTCCAACGCCCTCAAATTTGGCACGTTATAGCACTTCTCCCGTAGAACGCCGAATTTTCCTTTTTGGGGAACTTTCGGG
>JAFSTC010000114.1 GCA_017450705.1 Lentisphaeria bacterium
CCTCTTTTCACGTGGAAAAGAGGTTTTCCCTTCCCCCGGATTCCCTCACGCCTTGTCACAAGCCCCTGCAATTGGCGGCGCAGCGTTCGGCGTTTTCGCGGTCGCGGAGCAAAGTGCGGTACCAGTTGGCGAGGCATTGCCAGTCGTCGTTGGAGACGGCGCAGCGTTCGGCGTATTTCAGGATGGTCCTCAGGGTGGCGCGTTCGTCGGGCATGAGTCGGCGCCAGTCGGGCAGAAGCCGGGAGGCGAAGAGGGCGGTGCTCTGGATCTTTTTGGCGCGTTCCAGCAGATTTGCGCGCAGTTCCCGGCGGTGGAGCCGGATGGCGCGGCGGGCGGAGGCGGTCAATTTTTCGATGCACGGGACGCGGCGGCTGTAGACGCATGAGAGGACGCCCTCGTCGACGGAGATCTTCAGTGCGCGGACGCGGCGGCGGGCGTAGCGGCAGTTGAACTTTTCGACAGCCTCGGCCAGTTCGAGGATGAAGGGGTAGAGATCGTCCGGGGCGTCGATCTTCCAGTCGGGGGCGACGGACGCCTGAAGGAACAGATGGGGGGCGACGGTGAAGAGTTCTTTCTGCAGGAGGGTGCGCATGGTCAGTACCTTATTTTGATCTCCGCCGGCCGTGTGCGGAGGATGTTGCCCTCGGGCTTGCGGTAGCGGACATCCAGTTCCAGGCGGCTGACGAGGCGGCCGTTTTTGAGCTCCCAGTATTCCCACGAGGCGTATTTCCAGCCGACGGGGGTCTCGACGAGGAGCCCGCGGTGGGGCGGGCGGTCGATGAAGTGGAGGATGCCGAAGACCTGACCCGCGCGGCGGAAGCGGCCGCCGCGCCGGGTCATCACGCTCCAGCTCTCGCCGCCGGAGCCGCCGTCGCCGGTCCAGACCAGCATTTCCGGTTCGCCGTCGCCGTCGAGGTCGCAGCGGCAGATCCGGGTATCGGAGGCGTTCCGTTCCTGCCGGAGGAAGGGGTCGTACTCGGCGGCGCACTCCGGCGGCAGGGCGTCGAAGGCGGCGTCGTGTTCGGGGAGCTTCGTCCAGAGGGGGCCGGTCAGCACGACGGAGAGGAGGAGCGTGAGGAGTTCGTTCATGGCTTAAAACCCCACTTTGTCCTTGTCGGCGAATCTGTTGGCGCTCTTGGCGGCGCTTTCGCGCTCCAGGGCCTCGATGCGTTCGGTGTTGGTGACCTCGTTCCCGAGGTAGAAGAAGCTCTGGCGCACGGTGCGGAAGTCGCCGGGGGCGAGGTTCCTGACGCGGGCCAGCAGGGCGGCTTCGGCCTCGGTGAGGTGCGTTTTGAACATGCGCTCGAAGAAGAGTTTCTTGCCCTCCTCGTCGAGGTAGTCGAACTCCAGCTTGAAGGTGAAGCGCCTCAGGATGGCCGCGTCGAGATTGGCAGAGAAGTTGGTCGCGCCGACCATGACGCCTTTGAAGTTCTCCATCTGGTGGAGGAGTTCGTTGACCTGGGTGACCTCCCATGTGTGCATGGAGCGTTCGCGGCTCTGCACCAGACCGTCGATCTCGTCGAGGAAGAGGATTGCCTTTTCGGCCTCGGCCTGTTCGAAGGCCCTGCGGATGTTCTTCTCGGTGCCGCCGACCCACATGGAGAGCAGATCGCTGCCCATTCTGACGACGACTTTGGTGTCGAGCTGGGAGCCGAGGTACTTGACGAACTCGGTCTTGCCGGTCCCGGGGGCGCCGGAGAGCAGGAGATTCATGCGGGGACGGTCCACGCCTCTTTCGGGCTCCCCGCGGAAGCGGCGGACGGCTTCGACGATGCGGTCCAGGGGCAGGGGGCCCTTGATGCTGAGGCCTTCGAGGGAGTAGTCCTCGGCGGGGCGCATGGCGTCGTTGGTGTCGTCGCGGAGACCGAGGAGTTCGCAGTGGGGTTTCATCAGCGTCTCCACGAGGGTCTCGACCTCTGCGGGCGCGGGGGCGAGCTTGGCCAGGTTCTGGAGCGTCAGGGTGATGCCTCCGGCGCTGACGGGGTAGCGGTCGGAGAACTTTTGCATCATCCCGTCGCTCACCAGCTTCTCCAGCTTCATCTTGCGGACGTTGTTGCGCCAGATGGAGAGGCGCTGGGAGGCGTTGAGGGCCTCGAAGCGGATGGAGTAGTCGAAGCGGCGGCGGCTGGACTCGTCCAGTTCGTCCGCGCCCGTGTTGGTGATCCAGACGGTGGGCGTGGTGACGGTGTCGAGGACGCTGTTGAGCAGTCCCTTGTCCCCGGCGGGGACGCTTCCGCCGCCGAAGAAGGGGAAGAAGCCGCCCATGCTGCAGCCGCGGAGCATCTCGTCGGCCTCGTCGACGACGATGAGGCTGCGGGCGGGGTCCACCTGGCTGTTGCAGATCTGGAGCGCGCCGAAGCGGAACGCCGGGGAGCTGGCGGCGCGTCCGCCGCGCTCGTTGGTGTTCTGGGCGATGGCGTAGCACTTGCGGTCCAGCTCGGAAGCGAGGGTGCGGGCGAAGCTGGTCTTGCCCGTGCCGGGGGCGCCGTAGAGCAGAATGTTGACGGGGGTCTTGCCCTGAGCGCTCTGGATGATGCGCTTGAGGATGCCGCCGTGCTTCTCGGCGAGGGAACCGTAGAAGCCCCAGGGCAGGACCTCCTCGCTGCAGACGGTGAAGTAGCTGCTGGAGAGGGGTTCCTTGCGCGCGCCGTTGAGGAAGCTGGTGAGACAGCCGTTGAAGTCGAAATCCTCGTCGATGCAGTTGTAGCGGCGGAGTTTGTTCTTCTCGTCCAGGGCGGTCATGACTTCAGCGACGTCGCAGTCGAGGCATTTGGCGGCGAAGACGGCCTTGTCCTGCTCGTCGGTGCGGCGGCAGTGGCCGTCGGCGATGGTGAGCAGATCGGCGTTGACGAAGAGGAAGACCAGCAGGAGCTCCATCTCGAAATCCGAGAGGGCGAGGGTCTTGCGCAGTTCTTCGCAGCGGCGGGCGAAGGGCTCGTCGGCATATTTTTCGAGGGGGTGTTCCTCGAGGTGGCGTTCGGCGATCCCCAGGATCATTTTGCGCACGCGGGGACGGGCGAACTCGGCGCTCCACAGCTCGCGGAAGACCTCCTTGGGCTCGTCGTCGAAGTCCAATCTGTCGCGGCGGAAAGCCAGATTCTGCATGCGGGTGATGGTCCTTTCGGGGAAGCTCTCCCTGACGAGCGTCTGCAGTTCGGCGGGGGTCAGGAGGTCTGCGACGGGGGAAAAGGTGTCGTTGTCGTTCACGCCCCCGCGGTGGTGGCGGATGAAATTGGCGAAAAACGCCAGCGCCTTGTTGGTTTTCCAGAGATTGCTGTTGTCGGTGTAGTGTTTCATGGTCACATTCTCCTGTATTTTTTTCCGGCGGGCCCGACGCGCCCGGCGGAGCGCATCACTCTTCCGGTGTAGTTACGTTTCGTTTTCATTTTTTTTTCGGTTTTTTCGAAAAATTTTCCTCTTTTTTCAACCCCGCGCCGTCACCTAAGCAAATTCCGTGCCAAAGTTTTTCGAGCCGGGATCCCGCACCGGGAGGGGGCCGGGGCGTTCAAAAATCTTCCCGGTGGTCAAAAATTGAACGCCCGGCCCCGGCCGTCTTTCGACAGCGGTGTCCGAAACACGAAAAGAATATACGGCCCCACCCCCGACATTTTATGTCCGGCCGCCGCGTCTTTCCGAAAAAATTTGGCACGATATTTGCTGGAAAAAAGCAGTCGTCAAAGAAGGGAGGTCCTATGAAAGACACGTGGGATAAACTGATGGATCTGCGGGAGCACCCGGAACTTGCGGACACCCCCGGGTACGAACTTGAGACCTTGCTGCGGGAGGGGGACCCCGTGATGGGATTCCTGCTTTTGGCCGGGCATCCGGATTTCGAGCCGCCGAAGGACTGGTGGGACGCGTTGCGGCGCCGGGCCGATCTGCCGTGGGCCCGGCTTCTCGCTGCCCGGCCGCAGTTCGAGGAACATTGTTTCTGGGAGTCGGTGAGCCGCGGGGAACTGGTGACGCTGGCCTTTCTCGCGCCGGAACTTTTTGCGCGGCGCTTTCCCGAGGGGCGGTGGCACGATCTGTACGCCTTTCTCACGCCGCTGGAGCTGGCCGGAGTCCTGCGCGACGCCCCGCAGGCGGCGGAGGTGTTCGACATGGAGGACGTCCGCGAAAAGCTCGCCCCGGACCGCTGGCTCGCGGTCCTTGCCGACCGGCCGGAACTGGAAAAACACTTCGACTGGTCGTCCGTGGAAAACCGCCCCTCCGTCTACTGGGACACCTTGCTCCGCCGTCAGCCGCAGTTCGCGGATCACTGCGATTTCGCGCAGTTGCGGAGTTTTCAGATACGCCGCATCCTCCTCCGCCAGCCCCGGCTGCGGGACCGCTGCGACTGGTCGCGCCTCACTCCCGGAGACCGGGAAAAACTCGAAGCGAAAGGCATCCGTCCGTAACCAGCTCGCCTCAAAAAGCAGAAAATCCAACAAACCGTAAGTTGAACTCACGATTTGTCGGATTGCGGCAGAGGGACTTTTGTCTATTTCCCCGTGCGGGGAACGACTTTCAGCATCAGTTCCTCTTGGAGGCTCTGCGCCAGATCGGGCGCGTCGAAGTCCACGGCGATGCCGTGTTTGACGATTTTTGCCCCGCCCTCCGGCGGCAGATGGATCAGCATTTCCCGCAGAGCGGCGACGAGCTGCTGCCGACTTTCCGGAGTCGTTCCGTCTCCGGCGATCCGAAACGCCTCTTTCCCCTTGAAACGGCAGACAAGCGCGCCGTTCTCTGCGGAGAGTTTCACAAGAGGTTTTACGGTGGCGGTATGGAAACGATGAACTTTGCCCTCCAGTTCGAGATACTTCAAACTCGGCGGTAGTTCCAGATCGCGGAGGGTCAGGCGGGCCCGGGATCTCGCAAATGGGGTGACGATTTCGGCATATTCCAATCGATCGAGCTTTTTCAGAAACGACAGCGCGGCGATGCAGGCGTTTTTGTCCGCGAATTCATGATTGGAGAGGTTCAGGTGGAGCGCGTTCAAAATTTTGAGTCTCCCGATCTCCTGAAATGCATCGTCGGTGATCGTGATGCCGTTGCGCAGCGACAGGACTTCGAGGTGCTCCAACTTGCGCAGTTCTCCGGCGGCCGCGGCATCAAAAATGATGACGTTCTGTTTTTCGTCTTCGACGACTTGCTTTATCTGTTCTCCGTTGTATTTGATCCTTTCGACATGGAATTTTTTCGGGTCCTCGAGTTCGAGCCCCCGGAGCTGCCGCAGACGGCCGATGGCGGGAAAAGTCGGATCGTCACACGATTCCAGGCGCAAACGGTGTAATTCCGTGACCCTGCCTGCGGCTTCGATGATCCGTGTCGGAGAATGAATGCGGGACCCCAGAAACAGGGCGTCGTTCCGGTCCTGCTGCAGCGCCTTGAGCATGCCTTGAAGGTCATCTTCGCACGTCGAGTTCAACTCCTGAGCGCGTGCACTGGACGGACTGAGCCCGATCTCGCACTGGATTTCGGCAATGTCATGCCATCGAAAGACAAAATGTTCCTGGGTCATGACACGGGCCAGAAGGATGGAGTGCGTCACAAAGCGCCGCACGCAGCGGATATTTGCTTGCGGGGACACCCCTGCGGCGTCAAGAATATTGTATTTCGCGTATTTTCCGACCGCTTCGCTCGCGGGGATCTCGAAATCGTTACTGTATATCGGTTCTCCGTTGCGTTTCCTGAAACTGATCCCTCCCTTGAGATTTTCCGTTTTCCATTCCATGATCCTGTCCTTTCGTAGTTGTGTTTGCCGTGAATAAAGCAAAATCCGTGCCAAATGCTTTTTCTGGTGGAGAAAGCAAAAAGAAACCTGCCGCCTTCAATTTTCTTGAACACAGCAGGTCAATAATTGAACAGTTCGATTGTCGAAATGCTTATGGAGTTGAGTTAGTCATCCTTCTCGTTCCTGTTTGTCCAATGCAGGATGAGGCCGCTTTTGCATGAGTGTTCGGACTTTCCGGGCGGCATTCCGAGCTCGGGCCGCCAGTATAGCATTCCTGGTAATCTCTTTCTCCTCAGCCGGATGCGTTTCCAAAAATTCCGCAAAGGCGGCCCCTATGGCGGTCTGACACGCGGCAAGTTCCGATTCGGTCGGTTCTCCGCCATCTTTGCACGACAGCGAAAACGTCCCCGTCAACCCCTCGCCGACGCAGGCGTTTTCCAGCGGCGGCGTTTCCGCGGGAACACGTTTTTTCAGAACATCCGCAAACGCCGACAGCACCCCATCCAGCAGCTCCGGAGCCTCCGCCCCGTTCTTCACGCACTTCATCCGGCAATCCGCCGAGCCGTCCTGCCGAAACTCCACGCGCCACGTAACCGAACCGGCTTCTCCCGTCAAGATCGCAGTAGTCATTTTTTTTACCCTCACGTTTTAGTGACGATTCTCATTCACAATTTCAGCTAAAAAAGAGGGGAAACAGCATCGCTGAAATACCGAATGAGATCATTCTTTATTTTCTTTGTTCTTTCTTCCAATGACATTATAACTCTCTCTGGAGAGGTGTTTGTCAACGAAAGCATCTCTGGAGTTAAATAAAGATTCTCCTTCTTGCAGGCATGATAAAACCTTTCTTCTGATCCGAAACATGTTACAAGGAAATCGTGCAACTCTTGTTCTGCTTTCTTCCCCATCGATATATTAAGCGTTTTTTCAACGATATTGCAATTTCCGATCTGATTTATCGCATTACAAAATGTGTAATAATCAGGATTTGTTTGGTTGATCCCTTGCCGGGGAAGATAATCTGAAATCCAATAGTCACGTGCAATAAAGTGGTCAACGTCAAGGCGTCGACCTTCGCATGCCTCCCCAGGCTCCCGAATGAGACAGGATGAAAATTCTGCTCGTTCTAAGGATAAATGATGCCAAATCCAAAGATAATTTCTGTAGCGGGAAACTCTCGGATCGATTTGCATCGTGGTTATAGCATCTATCGCGCCCTTGCATAAGTTACGTGTAATTTCCTCAATTGTACCGCGCAACAGAGAAAAACCATCATCCCAATCTGCATTTTCAATATTCTTTTGAAGGGAAACGAGTTTATTTTGAACGGCGTCCCTGCCCCATGCTTCAACAATTTGACCGGCCAAGATAAAATGCGTTACAAATTTGTTGAATTCATCTTGCAAACAGCTGCTTTTTTGAGTATGTCTATCTCTTGTTCCCCCCAGACGACGAAACCACAACTCGCCGATGATTTTCCAAGCCGCCAGCAATGAAACAGCACGAAAACTCCCAAAACGTTTTTTGAAAATAATCTGGTTTCGATGCAATTTATCAACGACTTCATAAATTGCATTGGTGATAATTGACCAGTTTTGTGAGATCCATTTCGCGGCGTGCTCGATCAATACGCCTCCCATCAGATCATTTTGATTTAATTTTTTGCCGTCGTTGGCACAAATTACCCAAATATAGGTTATCTCGTTTACAATATCCTCAATCGCGAGATCAATCCCAAATCGATCGTTCAGTTCGTGAAGTATACCGCCCTGTTGTTTTGAGAAACACTGGGTGGCCGGAAGACTTCGCTTATCCCAATTCCGTTTAAGCCAAGAAAGGGTTATGTCGCTTTTGGTCAAAGCAATACCGCCCTCATTCAATCTTGTGAAAATATTGAGCACAGAACGATTATACGCACTAATATCGGATTCGGATGCAGCTTCTTCTGGTATCGGAAGGCTGATTTTAGTAAAGGGAATCGATAGATTATGCAAGGAAGAAACATATCTGCAAAACTCGAATAACGCGGGTTTATAATCTACTTCCCTGATCGAACACAGTTTTTTTACATTGTCCTCGGAAAACGGTTTGATCATCACGTTATCCGTATCATCATATTCATCAATATATGATCTCGTGAACTCCCATATGTCGGCAAGTGCGATGTGGTCATGTTTCACCTCATTGACATTTCGGGGGACGCCCGAACGCCAACGCCAATGAGGCGTTTCGCTATCCAAGCACCATTCGAGAATGGGCTTTGTGTCATCCTGTTCAAAAAAGACATATTTTAATGATTGGATATTGCCATCCCGCTCCATCGCATCTTCGAGATTTGTAATGTTCAAATATACTCTTGCCAGCGGAGAGTAACACCCCTTGAATCTTGACCAATAACCGCTCCCGCGTTGTGATAGACACAGCCACCCGTATTCTGTAAGTTCAATTCCCTGACAGGCCTTGCTCAAAGCAAATAATAAACTTTGAAGACGCTGTTGCCCGTCAAGGATCAATGTATAACCGGCGTCAGGTTCATAGGTTTGAGATACGCAATCATTCTCGCTTATGTCAAGTTTATATTTGCTGCCGCTCCATTCGAGCGAAGCTTTTATGCGACGGTAAAGCGGGCGGGCTGTAAAAAATGTGCCAGCGCGTGGAGCTTGTGCCAACAAAATGCTTCCGAACGGCCAACCATGAAATAACGTGTCAAGAAGATTAATGACTTGTATCGGTGTCCACACATAGGCGCGTTGAAAATCCGGGATCAAATATGTTCCGTTTTGATTATTTCCCAAAGCGTCAAGAATCTTGGTTAAAGCGATGTTGCCTGTTTCGTATTTTGGTTCCATTTGTATATCCTATTGATAGTTAATGGTTGTACAGTACCCAAAGATGTTTTCGCACGCCATTATTTGCTTGCATTACTAACCCGAAATGCGAGGCACTATACTAATTTTATCGTTCGTCTTCGGAATCGTTGTCTTCCTCATCGTCCACGGCATCAGTTTCAATGCACCTTCCAGTATGATAGCAGTCGTCGCAAAATTCCCTCTCCGGGTCGTCAATTTCGTCTATCGGTATTCTCTCGTGGCAACAGGCACAGACAAAGGTTTGATCATCATATCCATTGTCGCTGTCATCTCTTCTCAAAAATGCGATACTATATACGTAATCTATCAATTCCTTATCCTTTTTACGGCCAATAGATATAACGTCATTGTCGTATAACATCAAAGCTGCCTTTTCTTTCAATTCCTCGGAAAAATTCCCTTTGATTACGGTTCGTGCGACATCCTCCATCACCCAATCGTTTGCTTCGGAATATTCCGAATCCAAAATTGCCGTGATATATTTTTCTTTCTCCGCATCATCCTGTGTCAAATCAAGCATTTCTTTCATGCACCAGGCCACGCCTTGTTCTGCTGCCTTTTTGACCCAGTAGAGCCAGCGGTCGGATTTTTCCTTGTAAAAAAGGGTCATTTCTGCGAAAAGCGAGACGGCATCGGGCACTTTTGCCATGACAAATTCCCACCATTCCGCCGGGATCCCGCTTGGTTCCATATCGATTCCGCATTGTGAATCGCGCAACATGAGATCGTTAAGACGAAAACCATCGGTTGTCTCTTCGTCATGATCTTTGTCAGCCTTGGAATAGTGTTCCCACGCGATGTCGAAGTTTTTGTCTACGCCCAAGCCAAGTCGATAACAGTCTCCCAACTCCAAATGACCTGGCTCGCCATTCTCAATGGAGAGGTTCAGATAATGGAGCGCATCGGCATTGGATCGCTCACACCCTTCGCCCAGCAGATAGGCCCGTCCCAACCAAAAGTATGCTTTAACGTAACTTCTTTCGGCCGCTGTCCGAAAATATTTGAAGGATTTTTCAGCGTTGGTTGTGCCAAAGTAATCATCCCACAATTCATCTTCCTCTTCTGAAGATATGCCTTTTGCGACGGCCTTGGTCAGCAAGTACTCGAAACGATCATCGGAACACTTGTCGTCGTTATTCATCTTTACCCTCCTGTTGGTACTCTTTTTAAATGTATCACCACATATCGTATATTGCAACTCCCTTCCCCGCAGTATATTGCGCCGTCCGCTCAACGCCGGGAAAATTTGCCGTTTTACGGCTCGTTTTTCCCGGCATCGCTCCCGGCGAGCGGACCGTGAGGCGCTCAGCTTCGCTTCGCTTTATTTCGCCGCAGGAAGTGCGGCGACCAGCGTTCCGCCGCTGGAGCACGTCCGGGTAAGCACCCGGGGGCGAATAATTTTTTTAATTTATTATTTTTTTGTTTTTTTATTTTTCTTCCAGGTACTTGCGCACGGTGTTGCGGGCGGTTTTCAGGGCCTCGGCGGCACGGGTGAGGTTTTGATTGTACTTTTCATAGATCCGGCGGACATGAAGGCGGATCGCCGCATCCAGTTCGTCGGGAAGATCTTCGCCGGTTTTCGGAGCCAGCTTCTCCATCATCTGTTTATGCTCGAATAAGAGTTTGCCGAAATCGGACTCTCCGAGGACGCTGGCGCGCTCGAGAAGATTGCGCAATTCCCGGACGTTGCCGGGATAATCGTAGGTTTTGAGGATCTCGATCTGCTCCGGCTCCAGGCGGCGGCGGTGCTGCTTGAGCCAGTAGCCGTTGGCGATCTGCTCGATGTCGCTCTTGTGCTCCCGCAGCGGCGGGACACGCATCTGGATCACGTTCAGACGGTAGAAGAGATCTTCGCGGAACTTCCCCTCGCGGACCATGGCGGCCAAATCCCGGTTCGTCGCCGTCACCAGCCGGACATTGGTCTCGATCTCCTGCACGCCGCCCATGCGGGTGAAACGGTTGCCCTCCAGCACCCGCAGCAGGATCCCCTGGGCCTCCAGAGGAAGCTCCCCTACCTCGTCCAGAAACAGCGTGCCGCCGTTGGCCCGCTCGAAAAGCCCGATGTGCTTTTCGTTGGCCCCCGTGAAGGCCCCCTTTTCGTGACCGAAGAAACGGCTCTCCAGAAGATTGGGATTGACGCTGGCGCAGTTGAAGGCGATCAGCGGCTCCCCGCGCAGCGGAGATTTGTTGTGCAGCTGCTGGGCCACCGTCTCCTTGCCCGTGCCGCTTTCGCCGTAGATCAGCACCCGGGCGTGGATGTGCGGCGCGATGATGTTGATGCGCTCCCGGAGCTCCTCCATGGCCGCGCTCTTGCCGACGATCTCCCGGTCGCCGTAACGCTTGTAATGCTCCACCAGCTGGTGCTCCGAGGCGGACCAGCGGCTTTCGGGATCCCGGTTGGCCAGATGCCGGATCGCATCGCCGTAAGAACGTTCGTCCTGATAGTTGCGGTAGGCGTACATGGCCGCTTCGAGAAGCAGCTGATACTGCTTCGCCGCGGGCTTGCGGGTCTTTTCGTCCGCCACCGGCAGCAGATCGTCGCAGGGCTCCTTGCAGTAATCCGCCGTCACGCAGGCAAGGTAGTCGTCGCCGACGAAGGTTTCAATATTTGAGCAGTCTTCCGGCAATACTCCCTCGGGCGCGGGCATGGCGCTGATCCACGCGATGCGCGTGCCGCGCTTCGCCAGCTTCTCAAGCGATCTGCGCAGAAGATCTGGATTCCCGGCGAGACTGACGCCGAGGATCGCTATTGTTTCGTAACCTGAGACTTCCGAAAGAAATTCCGGCAGTCGGCGCGTGCTCATGCCGCAGACGTCGGCGTCTTTCCAGCGGCGCAGCGCCACCGCCGCCGCGCAGGCGTAATCGAAGTGTCCCCAACCCGTGACGATAAGCGTTTCCTTCATGATGACCTCCAAAAAATTACCGGCAAGTGTTCATTTCTTAATCTATACCGGATCGGGCGAATAGTCAAATCGCCGGAGGAAATTTTCCGGGATCCCCAGACGGTGGGCGATCGTCGCGCAGGCGGCGGCGTCCTCCAGTGCGTCGTGGTGGCAAAATTCGATGCCGAAATGCGCCGCCACGGCGTCGAGGGCGTGGGTCTCCAGATCCGGCAGGAGCGCCCGGCTGAGGGCGAGGCTGCAGACGTAATCGAAGCCCGCGGGCGGCAGTCCGTAGAGCGTGAGGACGCTCCGCAGATGGCCAAGGTCGAAGGGGGCGTTGTGCATGACCACCGCGTCGGCGTTCACCAGCATCCGGCGGAGCACGGGCCATACGGCGGAGAACTCCGGCGCGTCCCGCAGATCGTACCAGCTGATGCCGTGGACGGCATAACACGCGCCGTGCATCCGGTCCAGCCGCCGGTGGGGCCGGATCAGCCACTCTTTTTCTTCGACGGTCTCGCCGTCCTCCAGCAGGACGCACCCCGCGGAACAGATGCTTCCAAAGTTCTGATTGGCGGTCTCGAAGTCCAGTCCGGCAAGTCTCATTTCAGTTTCCCTCCAACGGGCAGTCGGTGCAGTACTGTTTGCGGCCGCAGCGGGAGCAGTGTGCGCCCCGCCACACCGCGTCGAACTGTTCGGCCAGAGGTTCGACCAGCGCGGGATCGTCAGTCAGCAGGCCGTTTTCGAAGTTGCGGCGGTTTTCGCCCTTGGCCCCCATGCCCGCGCCGGTGAGATTGGCGCTGCCGAAGTACGCGCGGAGCCCGTCCGCGATGATGCACTTGAAGTGGACCCGGGGGCAGAGGACCCGCTCCACCCCGCCCCACAGCCCGGGAAAACGGTCGAAGTCCTGCCGGAAGGCGGGCCCCGGCTCCTTGGCGTGGATCAGCCGGATCCCCACGCCCCGCTTCAGCAGATCCGCGAGGATCCGGAGAAACGGGACCATCTCCCGGCTCCCCGGTTTCTCCACGTACATGTCCTTGATGTCCGCCGTGGCGATCCACAGGCGCGTCTTCGCCGACGGCGCCAGCTTCAAAACCGCCATTTCATATATTTGCCGATCCGAGATAAAACGCGTCATTTTTCCCCTTCCTCCCGTATTTTTCCAGAAACGCCCGGAGCCGCTCCGGTTCGGCGGACCGCGCCGCCAGCGCTTTTTTGAAACACCGCTCCGCCGAAGAAAAATCCCGCACGATGACGAGATACGCTTCGGTGATCTCCAGCAGAGCCGCCTGATCGTCCGGCGCGGTGCGGCATTCGTTGAGCAGCAGACAGCGCATGGCGTTGTCCCGATTTTTCAGATGCTCCATCCAAATCCGGGCGCAGAGATTCAGATGCTCCGGAACGCCAGCCAGAGAATGCGCCTCCGCCTCCCGGAGCAATTCCCCCGCCCGCGCCGGATCGGCCGCACTCAAGCGCGCCGCCTCCTCGAAATAGGCCGAAAACCTCATGATATCTTCCCTTTTTTGTTTCCGAAAAAGTTGGGGTGATCCGGGGGAAGGGGAAAACTTTTTTTCCCGTGAAAAAAAGTTTTCCCCTGCCCCCGGGCCCCCATCCCTTTTCAAAAAAAGCGATGGATTTTTTGATCTCGACACCGGGCATGAAGCAAGTGGCGTGCCAATTTTAAGAACGGGCGGGGAGGGGCGGAAAACGGCTGATCGGGCGGCGGAAATTTGAACAGGCGGTCAAAAATTGAACACCGGGGAGCGGGCGGTTTTTGCGGGTCCCCTCCGGGAAGGTGTTTTGGCACGGCGTTTGCTTTATGGGATCGCCGGGCTCCTCCACGGGGGAGGGGCCGGACAACGCCAACCGAAAAAAGGAAAGGAAAAGGAAAAATGGCGAACTTCTATTGCAAGCATTGCGGGGCCCGGTATTCGAGCGTGAATGCGTTGACGGGGGCGAGTTGCCCGCGTCATCCGGCGGGATGCAACCGGGGCAGGCACGAGCTCTACGAGGGAGGCGAGAAAGACCGCTACACGTGCAAATACTGCGGGGCGTCCTACAGCTCCATCAGCGCCATGACGGGGGCGACCTGTCCGCGCCATCCCGACGGCGTCAACAGGGGCAAGCACTCGCCCGCGCTGTAGCAGATTCCATCCCCGCCGCGAGACGGCGGGGAGTTCGACAAACCCGCGGCGGTTTCGGCGCGTCTCGCCTCAAAATGCGGCGCTTTTTTTGAAAAGAGAGGGGGCCCGGGGGAGGGAAAAACTTTTTTTCACGTGAAAAAAAGTTTTTCCTTCCCCCGGTTCCCACGACTCTCTTTTTTCGAAAGGGGCTCAGGCGCGTTTGGAGAGGACGGCTTTTTCGTAGGCGGCGATGCGCTGGAGCATGGCGGTGTCGTCGGGGATGTTCTCTTTTTCGCAGAAGAAGCGCCAGACGTCGCCCCAGGGGAGGGACTTGGCCTCTTCCATGCGGGCCATGCGGGCGGAGAAGTTCCAGGCGTTCTCCTCTTTGCGGAGGAGATCCAGGGGTTCCAGCAGGGCGATGAGGAGGGCTTTGCGCATGTTGCGGGCGCCGATGGCCATGGCGGCGATGCGGTTGATGCTGGCGTCGAAGTAGTCCAGGCAGAACCAGATGCGGTCGGTGTAGCCGTAGACGGCGGCCTCGCGGGCGATGGAGAGGAGCTCGTCGTTGAGGAGGATCACGTGGTCGCTGTCCCAGCGGACGCCGCGGCTGACGTGGAGGAGGATCCGGCCCTGCTGCGCAACGATGGCGCTGAGTTTGTCGCCGATGGACTCGGTGGGATGGAAGTGGCCGGAGTCCAGGCAGATGAGTTTGTTGTTCCTGGCGGCGTACATGAGGAAGAAATCGTGGGAGCCCACGGTGCAGCTTTCGACGCCGATGCCGAAGAGTTTGGATTCGACGGCGTCCAGTTCGTATTTCTCGTCGATCTTTTCGGCGAAAATGGCGTCGAGGCTCTCCTTCATGCGGAGGCGGGGAGCGTAGCGGTCGGCGGGGATGTCCTTGAAGCCGTCGGGCATCCAGAAGTTGCAGACCGATGGGGTGCCGAGGGTGCGGCCGAATTCGGCCGCGATCCGGCGGATGCAGAGGCCGTGGTCGATCCAGAACTTGCGGATCCCGGCGTCGGGATGGGAGAGGGAGAGGCCGTGGTCGAGTTTGGGATGGGAGTAGTAGCAGGGGGCGATGTCCATGCCGATGCCGCGGTCTTTTGCCCAGTCCAGCCAGCTGGAAAAGTGCTCGATGGTGAAGCCGTCCCGGTCGACGCCGGGAAGCATCTTGTCGACCTGATGGCCCTGCAGGCAGACGCGGCTCTTGCCGGGGACCAGGGTGAGCACCACGTCCAGATCGGCGCGGAGTTCGTCGGCGGTGCGCGCCCGCCCGGGGTAGTTGCCGGTCACCTGACAGCCGCCGGTGAGGGCGGTCTCGAAGTTCTCGAATCCGACGACGTCGTCGCCCTGCCACGCGTGGAGGGAAACGGGGATGTTCTTCACTTTTTCCATGGCGGCGACGGGATCGACGCCGTATTCCCGGTAGATGTCGCAAGCGGTCTCGAAAGCCTTTTCCGTCCTGTTCATGACTGAGGTCCTTTCCCTTGGTTGTTTCCGAATGAGGTCCTGCGTTAATATAGCCTTGGGAAAAAGCATTTTCAAGAGGCGGATTTGAAATGTCCGGGGCACCGTGATATATTGGGAAAGGTTTCTTTTTTTCTTTTTCATTCAGGAAGTTGCCGAAAAACGGATCCGGATTTTCATGCGCGTTTCGATTCGGGGGAGCCCGAACCGGAGAAAAAGCCGGTTCCGGAAAAAATCGACGAAGGAGGGAAGATGAACGCGAAAAGTCTGTGGAAAGTCCTTGTCGGAGCGATCGCGCTGTGTCTGGCGGCGCCGGTTCGCGGAGAGGGGGCTCAGGAGATGTCTCCGGAGCCTCCGGCGCAGTCCTCGGAGGGGGGGGATCTGTGGTTTCAGGATGTCTTCCCCTCGAAGCTCACCAATGCGGCGGGGTGGGAGATCGATGCGGCTTCGGCGCTCCGGGGGAAGACGGTGGGGGTGTATTTCTCCGCCATCTGGTGCGGACCCTGCCGGCAGTTCACGCCGCGGCTGATCGAGTTCTACAAGCAGGTTGCGGGCAAGGGTGATTTCGAGATCGTCTTCGTGAGTTCCGACAGGTCGCAGGAAGACATGATGAAATACATGAAGCAGGACGGCATGCCCTTCACGGCGGTTCCCTTCGACGCGGATTTCGGGAAGGCGCTGAGGGACCGGCTCAAGGTCAACGGGATCCCGCGGCTGGTCATCTACGACCGGACCGGAAAGATCCTCTCGGACAACGGGCGCTGGGACGTGGTCATGCTGGGGGCGGACGCCCTGAAGGCGTGGCGGTCGCCCGATTACAAGCCCAAGACCTACAAGGACTACCGGGAAGCGGGCGCGCGGACTGCCTCCGCTCCGGCCGCACAGGGCGGCAAGGGCGTGTCCGGCTGGCTGGCGGGGCCGACGCCCCAGTGGCATATCCGGATGGATACGGCTCTGCGCGCCGCGCAGAGGGAGAACAAAAAAATCTTCATCCTGAGCACCGGTTCCGACTGGTGCGGCTGGTGCAAAAAACTTTACGGCGACCTTCTTGCCAAACCGGAGTTCACGGACTTTGCCCGGGAAAATCTGATCCTGGTCTATCTGGATTTCCCCATGAGAAAGCCGATGCCCGAGTACCAGAAACTGTACAACAAGGAAGTCGCCCGGGCCATGAGGATCTCCGGCGGGTATCCCTCGGCCTTCATCTTCGACGGGGAGGGGCGGAGACTCGGCGCCGTTTCCGGCTACAAGGCTCCCGAAAAATACATGCAAATTCTGCGGAACATCGTCTCCGGCAGAGCTTCGAAGCTGAGGCCGGGCTCCCGGACGATGCCTCCTCCCCCGTGGCTG
This sequence comes from Lentisphaeria bacterium, assembly GCA_017450705.1. Classification (GTDB taxonomy): domain Bacteria; phylum Verrucomicrobiota; class Lentisphaeria; order Victivallales; family Victivallaceae; genus UBA1784. The sequence goes on from JAFSTC010000114.1 coordinate 16,406, forward strand.
CGGCAGTCTCCTGAAGAGCTGACTCCCATGCTGGAGCGGAAGAAACAGAACGCCGCCCGGGCGGACGAGGCCGCAAAAAAGGCGAAAAAAGAGGCTTCCTTCGAGATCCTGGCCTGGGGGCTCGGAAAAGACAAGGTCGACCGGCCTTTCGATCCCGGACAGGAGATCCGGCTGCCGGTCAAAAAGGAGGTTTTTTTCAAGGTGCGGTACCGCGTGCCCGAGACGCCGAAGAGCTTGATCCTCATGCGCACGACTTCCGCCGCGGGCAATTCTCCCTTCGTGTCCGGGAGCGGCGAACATGTTTTCAGACTGCGCAACTGGCGTGCGGGCAGTCAGAACAAAATTTATTTCCTGCTGCGTCTCCAGATGGAGGAAAGCGGCTTTTTCACCGCGGCGGAAGTGCCCTGCCGCATCACCTGGGAGTAGTCAGTCGCCGATCCGGCGGACTTTTGCGTCGTCGAGCCGGATCTGCGCCGTCTTCACTTTGGGCCGCAGTTTGTAGACGACCCGGAAGATGCCCAGCGCTTTCTCTTTGACCCGGAAGCGGAAGGAGAGTTTTTTCCACCCCGGCTTGCCCGTTTCGGCGTAGGAGACGTCGTATATGGCCGGTTCCTTGTCTGCGCTGTCGTCGGCGATGAGGCGGTTTTCCGCCGTGACCGCTGCGCCGATGCGCGCGGGGGTCCCGCCGAGGGGCAGGATCCGCAGACCGGCCCGGGGCAGCTCCGCGCCGCCCGTCAGCTTGACGGCGAGGGAATACTCCCACTCCCCCGGCGTCAGCCGGAACTTGGCGCTTGTGAGATTCCCTCCGTTGAAGAAGGGTTTCTGTGCAAGCTCCAGGCGCAGGGAGGGCGCGCTTTCTCCGAAATCCTTGTCGTCGAGGGTGTAGAAATATCCGCGCAGCGTCATGGAGTTGGAGCTGATGATCTGCTTGCCCTCGATGAAGTGCCAGTGTTTGGGATAGGGTTTCTCCAGCGCCCACTCGGGATAAACCGGGCGGCCGATGCCGTTTTTGGGGATCACGAGATCGCGGTAGGGGATCGTGTCGCCGAAGCCGCCGTTGGCCAGCTCCGGCGCGGCCCCGTTCCAGAGCAGACCGCGCATTTCGGCGATCTTCGCCTTTTCGTCGAAGGTCTCCGGCAGATCGGCCAGCGGGGAGGCCATGAAGACGTCCTGGACCGTCCCTGCGTTCCGGGCGGCGAGGAGACCGCAGTAGAGGGTGTTCACGGCCAGATCGCGGTATTTCGTTTCACCCGCAAGGCGGGCGTACCGGGCGAGGACGGGGTAGAAGAACGCCCCGCGCCCGAGGAGATAATCGGTGGCGATGGCGGGGAACATCTTTTCCGCGGGCAGGCCCGGCCAGTGGGTCTCCAGCTGGGGCCGGTAGGTCATCTCCAAATTCATGATGTTGGCGAATTCCTTCTCCAGCGTCTCCTTGATGAGGGGGTCGGGGAAGAGTCCGTACATCTTGAGAAAGGCGGCAAGGCCGTACCAGCAGTGGAAGGGGACGAGCCCCGAGTTGCGCACGTAGAAGAGGCTGTTCTGCCGGGGGATATCCGTCCGCTGGAGCTTTCTGTCCGCCGCCGTCAGGGGGCCTTTGGCATACCGGTCGATCTGGTACTTGAGCTGGGTCATGAAGCGCTCCGCGGCGGCCTTGTCGTTGAAGACGGCGTAGCCCTCCGCGAGGGTCAGCAGAAAGAAACCGAAGTTCCGCCCCTGCTGGATCTCGGAAGTTTTGACCGGCAGGGCGAGACAGGCGCCGAACATCCTTCTCGCCGTCTGGTAGACCGCCGGATCGCCCGAGAGCAGATAGGCGCCGATGACGCCGGGGATCCAGGCGTGGCCGAAGGGCGTCCCGCTGACGACGTGATTGGCGCAGTGGACGTGGGGCAGGGCAGTGCGGATATCCGTATCCACACAAATATAGTGGCGTGTTGCGGTCAGGGCCAGTCGGAAGAGCCGGGGATCTTCCGCCCGCAGGGCCCGGTGGTAGAGCACGTAGTCCTCGAAGGACTCGAGATTCGCCCAGCCGCCGTCCCCGGGGTGGTCCCCGTAGTTGAACTGGCCGAAGCAGAAATTTCCGGCGATCTCACCGGGGGAAAACCGGCCCAGACCGTCCTTGATCCGCTCTTCGAAGAAGGGGAATCTCTTTTTGTCGGCGGCGCAGACGGGGATCATCACCCGGGCCGCGGCGAAATCCTCCGCGGCGGGCATGACCGAGGCCGGACGGTCGGGATCGCCCTTCACCGATACGGGGGAGATCAGGAATCTTTTGCACAGCGTCAGCCCCGGAGCAAGACTGAGCGCCTTGGCCCGTCCGGGCCACAGCGCGCCCCGGAGAACATTCGGGACCGCTTCGAGGACCGAGGGAAAGTACGCCGCGCCGTCGAAAACGTGGAGCGTGCGGCCGTTGGCCGTGCGGAGCGTGAAGGGCGGCAGCGCCTCCGGCGTTTCGACTTTGAGGCGGCGGCGGGAAATTTTTCCGTCCTTTTCGGCGAGGAACGTGAAGCGCTTCTTTTGGGGTTCGCCCGTAACGGCGATCCTTTCGCCGGCCTTTGCACTCCGATCTTCGCACTCCCAGTAAAGCTCTCTGATGAGGACGAAACGGTCCGAGGTGTTGGCGAGGGCGACCTCCAGCTCCGCGCCGGGGCGGGCCGGGCAGACCGTCAGGCGCACGTCGACAGTGCCGAGGGAGAGACCGTCGGAAGAAACCATTTTTCCCCGGCGCAGCAGAACGGTGCAGAGCGCGTTGTCGATCTCCGGCACGCTTTCGTCACAGCGGAAAGAGTAGCTTTTTCCGGCGTAGTCCGTTCCCTTGAGGACGGCCCGGCCCAGGGAGCCGTTCTTCTCCCACAATGCGGCGCTTCCGGGATCGACGGCGACGCCCCCGCGGGTGAGGACTTTTTTCGGGGTCGTCCCGCGCTTACCGTCCGCAGACTTTGCCCCCGGCGTGAAACGCAGTTCGAGCGTCTTGGGCGTCTTTCCCGTATCGGCGGCAAAGTCCACCCGCAAAGAAGCCAGCGACCCGTCCTGAGGCCATGCGGCTGCGGGGGTGAAGGCGGCGGCCAGTTTCTTTTCACCGTCGTAGAGCGCGAAACTCCCCGAAGCGAAGAAGACTTTGGACCTGGGGAAGAGCATGACGCCCGTGAGGGGCGCGTTTTTTTCCGGTCCGGCGGCGCCGGGAAAGAGGCGGAAACGCCGGATGTCCTCCCGGCAGGGCCCCGCGCCGAAGGATCCGGCCTGCGGCAGGGGCAGATACTTCGGGAGTTCCATCTCCCGCTCCGGCACGCCGCCTGCGGGGCCTTCCTGATAGGCGGGGGCCTTTTCGCCGCCCGAGAAGACGCAGTCGTCGATCAGCACGTCGTTTTTGCCGGGATCGATCTCCAGCACGACGGGCCCCATGGCTCCGGCCCGCCCGTACTTGCCGAAGGGCGTGCCGACGCGCAGTTCGAAACGCCGCCACGTGCCATTGACGGCAAAGGTCTTCTCCACCGTTGCGGTGTGGAGCGTGTCGGCATAAAAGACGGCGCGGACCCTGACCTTCGCTCCGCCTCCGGAAGCTTTCATGAAAAGCGCGAAAACGCCTTTGTCCCTGGCGAAAGCGGCATTCGATTCGAAGCTGAAGCGTATCTTTTTCCCCGCCAGACGGAGCGACCGCTTCCCGGAGACGGCGTCGGCGGCGTAAGCGTACGGCGAGGAGCCGGGAGCCGTCACCTCCTGATCTGGCATCCGGTTCCAGACCGGGAGCACGTCGTGTTCGAAGGATCCGTTGGGAAAATCGTTGGCTCCGATGCTCAAGACCGCCAGAGCAAGAAGGAGAAATGCCGTTTTTTTCATGGGATTGCTCCGTTACCTACGGCAGACTTGCGGGATTGCCGCTCAGGATGACCGTGACGTTTTCGATGGTCGCGTTTTTGAGTCCGACGACGTACAGCAGCTTGTCGGTGCTGCCGGTGTGGCCGTCGAAGTACAGCAGATTCGCCGTGTCCCGGGGGTGGCAGAGCAGTTCGCTCCCGCCGCCCAGGTGGGAGCGGGCCGTGGTCCCGTCGGCCATGGCGGCGCAGGCGCCCGGCCGCTGGAGCCGCATGAAGGGCACGGGGAGATCCTTGGCGGCGTTGCCGCCGGAACCCGAGTAGACCTCCCGCGAAAGCGGCAGATTGCTGAAAAAGTCGTTGTAGACGTAGGAACCGTCCTGAAGCATCTGCTTGTAGTAGTCCTCGCCCTGCCGGACCCGGGTGAGAAGCTGGGCGGTCTCACAGCGGAAGATTTTGTACGTGACGGGCTTGCCGTCGTAGGTGCCGCTTCCCGAAGACTTGATGTAGGCCGCCAGCGCCCCGTAGAGATTGGTCATGTGCGTCCGCACCGCGGAGTCCGGAGCCCGGCGGATGGAGTACATGGCGGGCATCCAGCTTTTGTTGTCGTCGGCGTAGAAGTGGAGCCCTTTCCCGCATTGGGCCAGATTCGAGAGACAGTCCGACCGCCGGGCCGCCTCCCGGGCCTGCTGGAGCGCGGGCATGAGCATCGCCGCCAATATGGCGATGATGGCGATGACGACAAGCAGCTCGATCAGGGTGAAGCGATTCGTCCCGGCGCATTCCGTTGTGTTCTTCCGCATGGTAACCTCCCTTTTTTTCTTTTCTTTTCTTTTCTTCAGGTTTTATCTATTGGAAAAGGATGCTTTCGACGTATTTGCGGATCTTTTCGAGCCAGGCCGCCGTGACGGGAGCGGCCCCCGCGTGCATTTCCAGATTGGCGGGTCCCGTGTAGCCGCATTCTCTCAGGGCGGCAAAGACGGCGGGGAAATCGATGATGCCTTCTCCCGGGGGCAGATGATCCTCCCATTCGCCGTGATTGTCCGACATGTGGACGTTGGCGATGAGCCCCCGGCAGTTGGCGCAGACCTCAAGCAGGTCTTCGTGCAGATTCGAGTGGTTGATGTCGATCGTGACCCGCAGATCCTCCGCCTCGAAGGAGCGGACGAAGGCCGCCACCTCGGCGCTGTCGGCGTAACGCTCGTTGATCTGAGGCTTGTACGGCACGGTCTCGATGGTGAGGATCACGCCCGCATCGTGACTTGCCGCGTAAAGTTCTTCGATGCTCCGGCGGAAATTTCGGCCGTAGACGGGGTCCAGCTGGCGGTAGAGATAATGCTCCACCACGGGCACGGGCCCGAAGGCCGCCGCATCTTCGACGCGGGCGATCTCCCTGGCCACCGCCGCTTTCCGCACGCTCTCGTCGCAGGAAAAGGCATCGCCGCCGAGACAGCCGTGGACCGACCACACGGCGACCCCCGTGCTCCGGATGGCGTCGGCCCGGGAGGCCAGATCGAACTGTTTGCGGGAGAGTTCCACGTATTCATATCCTGCCTGCCGGGTCGTTTCGAGAAAACGCAGGAGGTCGTCCGGCTGTTTTTCGGGACCGAAGACGGAGGTGCTCAGGGAAGTTTTTTTGATGGTTTCCATCATTTTTTCTCCAGAAAGAAGTTGCCGCTCTGCGGGAAACGGCCGCAGCGGTACGCGCCGCGCCACTGGGGCTCGTTGTAGAAGGACGCGGCCTCGTTGCCCGCTTTGCGGGACCACTGCCGCAGGACTTCGCTTGCAATGGGTTCGAAGGTATAGTAATCGCCGTTGGAAAAACGCCTCACCCGGATCCAGCCGCAGGGATACTGGGGCGGCTGGGGCAAGTTGATCTGCACGGCCTCGCCCGAACGGGTCACCGAGAGGATGTTCTGGTGTCCCGCCCAGACGACCGAGGGCGTTTGCCGGATCTTTTCCAGCAGGGTTTCATATTCCCCGATGTTGGTCGGCATGGTCCGCTCCGGGGGGACGTGGGGGATGTCGGCCGAGGCGAAAAACTGATAATGGGTCATCACCGTCACGCGGCCCTCCTGTTCCAGGACCTCGGCGATCGCCCGGGCGTCCTCCTTTTCGAGGATCTGTTCCGAGGTGTCGACGGCGACGAGGGTCCCGCCGCCGGGCAGGGGATACCGGCCCCGCCGGGGGCCGAAAGTCTTTTCCCAGAGTTCGGGACCGTGATCGTGATTGCCGGGAACGAGGACGGGGGGCCGGGGGAGCGCCGCGAGCACCTCACTGGCCAGCGCGTACTCCCCGGGCAGCCCGGCGTTGGTGATGTCGCCGGGCCACAGCGTGCAGGCGATCTTGAGCTCGCGGCAGCGTTCGATGATCTCCCGAACGATGGAGGCCGATTCGATGAAAAATCGGCCCTTGCGGTTCTCTTTTGCCGTGGAGATGTGAGGGTCGGCGATCAGGGCCAGCTGCCCCGTCATTTCCCCCCGGGGCGCGGGCAAGGTGGTGAAGGAAAATTTCTTTTCCCCCCCGGGGTGGCGGAGCGTCACATGGATGAGCGTTCCGGAGGGCAGGTCCCGGAGGATGAGCCGCCCGGTGCCGCAGGCCTCCTGCGACTTGACGGAAACGCCCGTTTCGGCGACGGCGGCTTCGACGAATCCGGCGCCGGAAAGATCGTAGGCGAGAAGAGCCTGTTCCCAGTCGAAGGAGACGATTTCGGCATAGATCCCGGACATGGTCACTTCCTTCCTTTTCTGCGGAAAGCGGCGGTGCTTTCGCGGATGATGAGCTGGCTTGGTATGACTTCGCAGACGGAGGAGTCCGCCGCATCTCCGGCCAGCAGACCGCAGACGCGTCCGGCGCAGCGCTCCGCAAGCCTGTCGTAAGGCGCGGTGGTGGTGGTGAGGAAGGGGGAGGAAGAATTTTCCAGATCGTCCTGACCGGTGACGGCGATGTCCCGTCCCGGTTCGACGCCCTTGAGCCGCAGCGCGGCGCAGCCGCCCAGAGCGAAGAAGTCGTTGTTGAAGATGATCGCCGTACAGCGGCGCAGTTTCTCCCAGTTGCGGAGCGTTTCCTCGAAACAGACGAGGGAGTCCCCCGGATCGTTGCGGTAGTTCCGGCCGGTACAGATCAGTTCTTCCGCGAGGGGGAAGCCCTGTTCGGCAAAGACCTTGCGGTGCTGTTCCAGACGGGAGCCCTCTTTCCCCACATAGGCGATGCGGGTGTGTCCCGCCTTCAGCAGATGGTCCGCGAGTTCTGCGACGCCCGTTTCGCCGGCGATCCTGAAATCGGCCTCGGTTTCCGGGTGCGAACTGGTTTCGGCGAAGGTGACCAGACGGCTCCGGGCGGCGGATCCCGGGGAAACGGCCCGTCCCAGTCTGCCCGTGTGGCAGATGACGGCTTCCACGCGTCCCGAATTGATGATCTCCGGCAGGCGGGATTCCTCGCCGTCGGGAATGGGCAGCAGGGAGAGTTCGTAGTCCCTTTCCGCGAGACGGGCGATCAAAGAGGCGATGAATTTGGGGTAAATGGGGGAGTGCATGAGTCCCAGCACGGTGGAGAAGGCGAAGCCGATGACCCGGGTGCCGCCCCGGGCCAGCGCCCGGGCCTGACTGTTGGGCTGGTAATCCAGCTCCCGTGCGACCCTCTTTATCTGCGCGCGCTTCTCCGCCGATACGGAACTGCTGCCGTGCCCGTTCAGCACCGCCGAAACGGCCTGCCGCGACACGCCGACGATCCGGGCGATGTCCTGACTGCGAACCATGAAGCTCCCTTTTTAGAAATTGCGCGCGCAATTAAGTTTATGAGGGAATATAATCCCTTCTTTTTCGAAAAGCAAGCGCCGTCAGCGGAAAAATGGAAAAAATTTTCCGCCCGTGCCGTCACGCGAGTTTCGTTTTGAGGAGGGCAACCATCCTGCGGCCTCGGTTTTCGATGATCTTTTCCGCTCCGGACAAGTACTTTTCCGCATCGGCGAGATAGGTCTCCCGGGCGGCGGGATCCCGCCAGTGGTAATTCAGCGGGAAAATGATCTGCGGCTTGTACGCGGGGGCCGCTCCGCAGTAATCCTCCAAGAGCAGGAGCCGCACGAGGGCGCGGAAACCCTCCTCCCCCGTGAAGATATCGAAACAGAACGCGTTGGCTTCGACCAGCTTCGCCAGCAGGGGATCCTTTTCGCCGCTTCCGCACAGGACTTTTTCCAGCTCGATCAGAAAGCGGTCGAAGAAGTCCCGCCAGTCATTTGTCCCGCGATAAAGATTCAAGGTCGTATTTTCCGCGCCGAGGTTGGGCAGAACGACGAAATTCCCCAGTGTGCCGCAGATGCTTTCCCCGAAAAGGCGCACTTTCCGGCGCAGTCCCTCCGGGGGACCGTACTTTTCGAGCCCCGCGTAAAAGCCGGGGCGCTCAGGGATATTTCGGCCGAACATCGTGTGGAAGGTGTTCATGGTGTCGCCGCGGTACATTTTTCCGCCGCCCAGGGTCTCCATGGCCAGCTCCGGCAGGACATCCCCCCACAGGACGACGTACACCGCCCGCATGAGCTCCGTGTCGTCGCAGTCGAAACAGCGCCCGGGACAGCCGAACTTCTCCGAGTTCTGCAGGGACTTGACGTCGAAGGTCCGGAGCCGATCGAGTTCGCCCCCCAGTTTTTCCTCGACGAACTCCCGGAGGAGTTTTGCCGCCCCGCTTCTTTTCCCTGCCGTCACGGTTCCACCTCCTTCGCCGCGTCGAAGGCCCGCCGTATCCGCGACTCCGCGGGACAGCCCCTGGCGAAATCCGCCGCCTTCATGCCGCAGAGATTTTCCTCGTGGGTGACGTCGCACCGGTTGTCCCGCAGCAGGGCCTCCACCGCGCAGGCGTCGCCGTCGACCGTCGCCTGGATGAGCATGTCGTAGTCGTCGTCGTCCCGCGCGTTCAGCGTTTCCGCCGAAATGAACTTCAGCGCGGTCAGCGCCCCTTCCAGGTCGTCTGCGGCCGTGCATTCGTAAAACTTTTTGAGCGCTTCTTTTTCCGTCATGTCCGTTTTCCTTCCTTTCGATGTTGTTGCCCGTTGACTGAAGATAACATACCCCCCGATGTCGGACATCTTTTGTCAGATATGGCTTGTTTTTCGGAAAAATCGTGATATTTTACGGAACAAGGGAGATCGACATGCCGTCCGGGAAAATCGGATCCGGCGGATCCTGCCGGATCGCCGAAAAACTTCTGGAAAACAACAGGAAAACGAGGCAGGAAAAATGACAAGAGACGGCAATATCAGGATCGCGGTGTGGAACCTCACAGGCCCGCCGTCCGGGGTGCACTTTACCCAAACCGTTTTGAAGATCAATGCGTTCCAGAGGAAATTCGCGCCGGACATCGCTTTTTATCTCGAAGCGCCCGAGGCCCGGTGCGAATTTCTGCCGGGCGTCGAGTCGGACAAGTGGGCCGCCTCCTTCTGGACCGGCGCGGAAGAAGGCACCCCCCGGGGGATCCTCTGCGTCAAATACCAGCAGCCGGGCCATAAAGACATCCGCATCGAAAAGTTCGAAGTGCCGGATCCCCGCAACCCGACCGCCCTCGGGATCGAGGTGTTTTACAAAGAAAAGGCGTTTCTCCGGGTTCTCGGCGTCTGGACGCTGCCCGACTACATGGAGAACCTGAGAGGGATCGTCGAAAAGTACCGCGCTTTTCTCACGGAAAAGGAGGAAAGCGGCGTCCTCGGCGTCATGGCCGGAGACACCAACGTCATCCTTTCTCCGGGGTATGACAAGGATGACCGGAACAGACAGGAGATCGAGGCGTCTCTGCCGGGCAAACTGCGGATCGTCGACGGCAATGTCGGCGGTCCCACCCTGCTGAAGGAAGGCAAATGGTTCCGCTGCGACCTTCTGGTGGCCTCTGACGAAAGGAATCTCGCAAAGGCCGTTTTGGGGCAGCGCCCGAAAGACAAGGTCACGGGAGGGGACTTCAGCGACCATCTGCCGATCATTTTCGAGGTCCCCGTTCTCCGGGTGGAAGCCGGGGAGAAGTGAGGTTTTATGCACGAAGCGATGAAAAAACTGGCGGAGAGCCGCCACGAGGGGCAGTTCCGCAAGGCGCGTCCGGGGGAGACGCTTGTTCCATACATCCGGCATCCCGAAACCGTTGCGCAGACGCTTCTCGCCTGGGGCGAGCCGGAGGAGTCCCCGGCGGTCGCCATGGCTTGGGGGCACGACCTCTTGGAGGACACGGAAACGACTTTCGACGAACTTGTCACCGCCTCGGACGAGACCGTGGCGGCGGGCATTTTGCTGCTGACCCGGAAGAAGCGGACCGCCCGGCGGCGTTATCTCGACCGGATCGCCCGTTCCGGGAACCGGGAGGCGCTTCTCGTCAAAACGGCCGACCGGATCGGCAACGCCCGGGACTTCATTCACCTCGCCGGCCCCCTCCGGGCCTTCGGTTATCCCCACGAGGCCGACTGCATTTTGGCCGCCGTTGAGAACCTGCCGCAGGACGCCGTGCTCCGCCGCGCCGCCGCCGCGTGGCGCGAACTGGACGCGTTTCTGAGCCGCGCCTGAGAAGAGAGCCGGGGACTGCGGGGCGGCGGGGTGGGACTGCCGGGCCGCGGGATGGGCGGGAGGAGGAGACTATGAATACTGGGAATACTATGAATACTGCAACGGCCGCGGGACAAGATCGTCTCGTGGGCCCGATCTTGCCGCGGGATTTTTTGCCAAGCTTTTTTCAAAAAAAAAGCGTTCCACGCTTTTCTTTGTTTTACTTTCTTTTCTCCCGGAGAACGTCTCGTGGGCCTGATCTTGCCGCGGGATTTTTTGCCAAGCTTTTTTTTAAAAAAAGCGTTCCACGCTTTTCTTTGTTTTACTTTCTTTTCTCCCGGAGAACGTCTCGTGGGCCTGATCTTGCCGCGGGATTTTTTGCCAAGCTTTTTTGATTGTGTTTGTCAAGTTCTGCAAAATAAAAAGTCAGATATTTTAGTTACTCTCTCCGATTGCCGGGGCGGCTCGACGGGGTTACTCACAGTCGGCGCCCCGCCTCCGACGAGTTGGAGGACCCATTC
>JAFSTC010000115.1 GCA_017450705.1 Lentisphaeria bacterium
CCCTTCTGCGGGGGCTTCTACCGCATGAAGTGGGGCATGGGCTTCACCGAAGACCTCAAAATCGACTTCAGCGGCAAGACCTCTCCGGCGGAACTGGCCGCCAAGAGCGTGATCCCCGTCATCGACAGGGACTGGGTGTACAAGACGAAAGTCTTTCAGGGCATCCCCCACGGCGGGGAAAATCCCTTTGCCGGGATCGACGCGGAGTGCCTCAAGGCCTTCTACCGCCACATGGAGTTCAAGGCTAAACAGCGTGAATACGGCTTCCTGAACTGGGGCGACTGGTTCGGCGAGCGGGGCCGCAACTGGACCAACAACGAGTACGATCTCGCCCACGGCATGTTCATGCTCTATCTGCGCACGGGCAACCGGGACGTCTTCCGCTGGGCCATGACCGCCGCGCGGCATCAGGCCGACGTGGACATCATCCACGCCTATCCCGATCCCATGTATGTCGGCGCGAACGCCCAGCACGGCATCGGCCACACGGGGCAGACCCACAGAACGCCCTCGCAGTGGAGCAACGCCTTCAACGGCGCTTACATCGGCCGCAACGGCCACACGTGGAGCGAGGGCATGACCGAGGCCTGGCTTCTGGGCGGCGACGAGATCTCCATGGAGTCCGCGCTTCTTCTGGGCGAACACCTGGTCAATTTCATCGCGCCGACGCTGGTCCGTCTCAGCACCCATGAGCGCTCCGCCGGGTGGAGCATCCCGGCGCTCCTCGGCCTCTACCGGGCCACGGGCGACAGGAAGTATCTTGCGGCCGCGCGTCTGCTGGTCGACGTGGTGCTGGATGAGCAGAAGTTCGACTTGGGCGGCGCCTGGCCCCACAGGCTGCCGGGAGACCACGCCAACGGCCGCAAGTTCACCTACGGCAACTGCCCGTATCTGGTGGGCATCGTCTGCAGCGCCCTCCAGCGCTACTACCGCGAGGATCCCGATCCCGCGGTGAAGAAGTCCCTCGTCGCCGCGGCGGGCTGGCTCCACAGGAGTCTGGACAAGAACCGCGTCGGCTGGTCCTACGGGACCGGCTGGGACGGCGAGCACTACTGGCTGCCGAGCCAGGGGCTGAACCTGCTCATCGTTCCCGGCATGATGGCCGGAGGGCAGCTGGCCGACAGCAAGGCGATCTACGAGAGCTCCCAGCTTGTTCTGACCTGTGCCATGATGACCGGTTTGAGTCACGTGGGCAAGGAGCTGTCTCTGCGCACCTGCGTCCTGCCGCTGCTCTACGAGGAAATGAACATCTACCGCGCCCGTCACCCCGAGGCCGGACGCTATGACGAGCTGGCCAAAAAGATCATCGACCGCCTCAACGGCGGCGTGAACGACCGCTACCGCATGCGCGGGCCCGACAACATGGCCTTCGAAGTCCTCGCCTACCGGCCGACGGAGATCACCATCCTCCGGAATCCCACCGGCTCCAACCCCAAAACGAAACCGCAGTTCAAGTGCGCCGTGACCGACAAGGCCGGAAAAGTCCTCGCTTCGTTCTCGGGCAAGATCCGCGAGAACGGCGAGTGGAAGGTCAAGCTCCCCGCCAAGGGGACGTACAAGGTGGAGATCGAAGACAGCTGCACGGGCGTGTGGGACGTCCTCTCCAAGGACTGCCGCATCCGGACGGAACTCCGTCCCGGCTACATGTTCGTCAACGGCGGCATCTCGCGGCAGTTCCTCGTGATCCCCGGCGGAACGAAAAGGTTCACGCTCAAGTTCTTCGGGACCCACGAGGGCCGCTGCAGCGCCTTCCTCTTCGATCCCCGGGGACGGCTGGTCGGCAATGCCGCCGTCATGACCTCCGGCAAGCCCCGTCTGCCTTGGTTCGAGGGCGCCGAGACGCTCCCCGCGGCCAAGATCGATGTCAAGGTGGACAAGCCCTCCAAGAGGGAAACCCTCTGGAAACTGGTCATCTACACCGGCGGCCACGTCCGCCTGGACCTCATCGGCACCAAGGGCTGGGTCGCTCTGCCCAAGAACAGGAAAAACGACCCCGGGATCTGACCGGGGGGCGTTCCTCTTTTCCGCCTCCGGCGCGATATGCCGCCCGGAGGCGGCTTTTTGTACGGAAAGTCCGCTTGCAAAAGGAAACGCGACGATTTATATTATCCCCGCCTGGGAACAAGGGAGGTTTCGGCCATGAAAATTTTACAGGATCTTCACATCCATTCGCATCACTCCTGCGACAGCGCCTGTTCGACGCAGCAGGATATCCGCAAAGACCGCGAGGCGCTGGGGCTGCGTCACTACGCGGTGACCGATCACCTGCACACGCAGTACAACATTTCGGACATCGAGAGCAGCCGTCATGATTTTCTGGGCCACAACTTCCCCGCGGGTTTCCACTTCGGCGTGGAGGTCACCTGCATGGCGACGTGGGAGTGCGAGCGCATCGCCGCCGGGGATTTCATTCCGAAAGGGGATGTGCCCATCTACGGCTTCCGCGATGACGAGCGCCCCTTCGACGGCAGGATGTGCATCGGCATCGACGAAAACGACATCCGCAAGTACGGGATCGAACTCGTCGTCGGGGGCGTCCACTGGCCCCAGGGATTTCCCTCCTCCCGGACGGACGCCATCGACAATTATTTCAAACAGGAGATGTTTCTGGCCGCCCATCCGCTGGTGAGCGTCGTCGCCCACCCGTGGGACTCCCTCCAGCACGCCGCCGGCGACTGGTTCCGCCACCGGGACAAGGCCCACATCGACTGGAGCGTTTACAAGGACATCCCCCGGGAGATGGATGACCGGCTCGGCGAAGAGATCCTCAAAAACGGCAAGCTGGCCGAGATCAATCTGCCCTGCGTTCTCAAGGGCCCCGACTATGTGCGGCCCCTCTGCATGGAGCGTTTCCGCCGCTGGAAGGAGATGGGCGTCAAATTCACCCTCGGCAGCGACCAGCACAGCGCCCACCCCGACGTCGAACTCTTTTCCATCATGGAAAAGGTCCTCGACGATTACGGTTTCACACAGGATGATTTTGCTCTGCCCTTCGAGGTGCAGGCATGAAGGAGAAAGAAATGACCGACAGATTTTTCAAGACCGTCCTCGACCAGTCCGCAACGGCGTGCGCGTTCGGGATCCGCATCGGAGGGAAGGAACTTTTTCCCGAGAGGGTCGAAGCAAGTGAAAACGGCGGCAGGCTCCACCTGGCGCTGACCTACGGCAACGGCGTCGCCGAGGACATCTTTCTCGTCCGCGGCGCGTGGAACGCCTGCACCGCCGTGCGGCGGTTCCGCAACAACTCCCGCGAAACGCTGGCGCTCGAGGAGCTGATCTGCAATTTTACGGGCCTCACCTTCGGCGGCAAGCCCGAGGATGATTATTTCTACCACCTGGAAAATCCCCGCATGTACGTGAGATACTGCATCGGCATCGACGAGGATCATTTCCAGCTCTGCCGCGACAGCGGCTACGATCCCGTGGCGGGCAACCGCTGGAGCGATCCCGGCACCATCCACAAGCGCGTCGGGCGCTCCCCCTACCAGCCTTTCCCGGCGATCCTCTTCTCCAACAAAAAGTCTTCCGTCGGCATCGTCCACGGCACGCTCTCGCAGAAGGTCTTCTACCACTGCTACGAGCTGGACCACACCGCCGACGGCAGGATCCGGTTCGCCGTCTACTCCGCCTTCAAGGCCATGGCCTTCCGGAACGTCAAACCCGGGGAGATGCTGGTCGACGAGTGGTATCTGGGGACCACCGACGAAGCCGGGAACATCGAAAAAATATTTGACGGGTACGCCGCGGTCCTGCGCCGAAAGCTTCAGGCCAATTACGGCAAAAGCGACATCAACCGCCACTCCATGGTCTGGGGCTCGTGGAACGACGGCATCTTCCGCGACATCAGCGCCGAGAGACTGCTCAAGACGGCCCGGTACATCAAGGAGCACTTCCCCACCGTCGAGTGGATGCAGATCGACGACGGTTACGCCGTCGAAGCCGGAAAGAACAAGATCGCCCACGGCCTCGGCATGGCCTTCGAGGGCCCCGACGGCATCGACAAGGCCAAGTTCCCGCAGGGCATGACCGACTTTTACAACAAGGTCCGCGAGGCGGGACTGCGTCCGGCCATCTGGATCGGCGGGCTCTGCCCCAAGGTGATGCCTATCTTCAAGGCCCATCCCGAGTGGTTCTGCAACTACGACGTGCGCGTCCCCAATCAGGCTCCGCTGGACGTCAGCAAGCCCGAGGTCCGGGAATACATGGAAAAAGCCCTCGACATGCTCCTCGTCGAATTCGGCTGCGAGGGCATGAAGCACGACTTCTGGAGCTACGCCTTCGAGGAGAGCAATCCGCTGCTCTCCGGCCATGAAAAGTCCGGCTACGAGTACCGCCGCTGGTGGCTGGAGACCATCCGCCGCCGCCTCCCCGGAGACGGATATCTCCAGACCGGGTGCGACATCGTCATGAACAACCCCTTCCTCGGCGAGTACTTCACCAACTACCGCTACGGCATCGACATCGGCAACGGCAAGTGGGAGAACGTGAAGACCTCCTTCCTCTGGGGCGCGGCCTGCTTCGCCACCCATACCGGAGACCTTTTCGTCCCCAACAGCGACTCCGTGGGCGTCTTCCCCGGACTCACCGACGACGAGGCCCTTTTCTGCATCAACTACTGCCTCGTCACCGGATCCATGGTGGAGATCTCGGGCTACCTCGACACCTACGACGGCAACCCCCGCATGGCCTATCTGCGCAAGGCCGTCTGCTGCCCCAACAACGGGCAGGAGATCTTCCTCGCAGGTCTGGACTACCGCACCACCGACAAGGCGCCCGAAAAGTTCTTCTTCAAGGGCCCCTTCTTCTCGCTCCTGCGCGGCGAAAAGAACCTGCCCCTGCGCACCTTGGGACTTTTCAACCTCGAGGACGAGGACAGGAATTTGTCCGTCACCCTCGATGAACTCGGCCTCCCCGCAGGGTCGTACCTCGCGTGGAACGTCTGGAAAGGCACCGCCACCCCCTTCGACGGGAACTTCGCCTCTCCCATCCCCGCCCACGGCAGCGCGCTGTACACCATCGTCCCCCTCGACGGCGATATCCAGCTTCTGGATTCCGACCTCAAGGTCTCCGAAGTCGAAATGACCCCCGACGGCCTCCGCGTCGCCTTCGCCTTCGCGGGAAAAGCCGCCCTCAACTACTGGGACGGTCAAACCCTCCGTCACCTCGACTTCGACTCCGCCGCCCCCGGCGACGCCGTCGTCCTCAAATCAGAGCAGGGGGAGGTGAGAATCGGGGTAGGGAACAAACTTCATTTTCCGGAAAAATAAGTTTTTTCCCTCCCCCGAACCCCCTTCCTTTTTCAAGAAAAACGGAGTATTTTGAGGAGACGCGCGGGACCCGTCCGACCAGTCCGACAGGTCCTGTGTCTCATTTTGATTCCCGGCGTTCCCGGTATTCGCGGTGAAACTTTTCCCGGTAGCGGAAGGGGGACTCCGAATAATACTGCCGGAATTTCCGGATGAAGTAGCTGGTGTATTTATAGCCGCACTGATCGGCGATCTCGTCCACAGTGAGTGCATTTTCCTCCAGCAACCGGCGGGCGTGTTCCATGCGGAGTTTCGACAGATACTCGTTGACCCCGCAGCCGGTCATTTTCCGGACCAGCCGCGAGAGCGTGGCCGGATGCAGATGCAGGGCCTTCGCAATGGAGACTCTGGTGATGTCGAGATAGAAATTGGTCTCCAGATAATCCTGGATGCAGTCCCACGTGAACGACTCTTTTCCCTCCGGCACATTCTGATCGTTCTCGACGGTTTCGATGACATTCAGAAGCAGTGCCCGGAAGCTCAGGATCTGCGACTTGGCGTTTTTACGCGCGGCGAGGATGGCATGCAGCAGATGGGTGCCCGCCGTGCTCAGAGGCGACACGGTGTGGTAGATGATATCCGGTCCGTTCTGGTCCGGCGGCAGGCCGTTGTGATGAATGAAGAGCGTACGGATATAACGGTCCCGGAAGACGACGGAGATCATCGTGTGTTCACGGTCCCACACCTCGGAGCTCCAGCCCCACGACTGGCAGAACAGCACTTCTCCGGGAGTGAAGATGCGGTCCTGGACGGCGCCGTCCTGAGAAAAGCGGATGCGTTTGGTCATCGTGAGCGGCATGATGAAACGGGGCGGCTTCTGGCTGTTGACGAAAAATCTGCTGCTGTCGGAGAGCGGCCGGGGTTCCGCCGTGAACAGGGCCCTTGGTTTCAGGCTCGCCGCCTGATGCAGATAAGCCAGCATTTTTTCTTTGGAGATTTCCATGAGGCGCGCCTCCTGTTTTTTTCAAAATATATTATAATATGGCACGAATACGGGTGATTTCAAGATAATATTGTTAAATTAGTATTATAAATGCCACATTATTGTTATTGCATAAGAGGGCTTTACGAGGTATAATATGACCATGAGCGGGCGTACTCGTTTCGAAGGGAGGAGCGCATTTGTTTCCGGGGAACAGAAACCTCGGCCTTCCTGAGGCGGGGGAGAGGGCCCCGAATGTGGTGAAGGAGAGTGTGAATGTCTGAGAAGAAAGTTGCGGATCGTTTTGTCGTCAGTCATTATTTCGACTTCGACGTTTATCCCGAGTCCCGCTGGGAGGTCCTTTTCGAAGAATTTGCCGAGTGCGGAGCCTCGTCTCTCGCTTTGAGGAGGGAAACCCTCGCGCAAATGCTGGGCCGTCCGAGTATCGTCGACAAACTTCGGCGCTGCGGAGAAAAGTACAAACTGAAGTTTTTCGATGCGCACGGACTCTGGGGCGGCAATCAGACTTGGGATCTTGCCGTTGAGGATGTGGCCCGTCGTCCGCTCATGTTCGAACAGCACAAACTCTGCATGCGCATTCTGGCGTCGCTCGGCGTCAGAACGTACACCATGCACTTGGGAAACCAGTGTTTCGAGGACCGCTGGGTGGGCCATGAGGATTTTTATCGCGATCTCGTGACCCGCTCCCTCGAGGAACTGTTGCCCGCGGCGGAAAAGGAGGGCATGGTCCTCTGCATCGAAAACCAGTACGATCCGGAGGCGGCGCCGGATGAACTTCTGCGTTACGTCCGGCGGCTTCGTTCGGACGCGCTGGGGATCTGCTTCGACGCGGGGCATGCCGCCATTATGGCGGATGATACCATCCCCCGCGACAGGGATGAAAACGGCGATGAAAACAGAATGCGTTACTGGCACGGCAGGCTCAAGTTTCAGCACAATGCGCTGGAACAGCTGGCGCCGTACGTCGTCACGGCTCATCTGCACGACAATGACGGCTGCAGCGATCTGCACAAGCTGATTTTCGATGGCGTGATCGACTGGAAGAAGTACATGGCAGGTCTGCGCAAGTGCCCCCGTCTGCTCAGCATTCAGGATGAAGCTCTTCCCGAGGCGGCTTCCATCGCGCGCAGATGCCGGGTATTCAGGGAACTGCTCGCATCATGAAGAAGGAATGTCTTGAAACTGTTTTTATGCTGTTCTGCGGAGAGACCGCAATTTTTCAGAAAAAACAAACTCCAAAATCAACAGAAGGGAAAAGTGTTATGAACCCGAGCCATTCAGTATTTGCGAAAGAAAGCCGGACGTCGGCTGCCGCCGGAACATGTTTCACTCCAAAACGTTTCACGCTGATCGAGCTGTTGGTCGTCGTTGCGATCATCGCGATACTGGCGGCCATGCTGATGCCCGCGCTCCAGCAGGCGCGGGAGAGGGCCAAGCAGATCACCTGCATCAATAATTTCGGCTCCGTCGGCAAAGCGCTTCTTTTTTACGTGGAGAACAACGATGATTTCATAACGCCGCTCTACAATGACTGCAAGGCTGAGGGGACCAGTACGAGGACCGTGTATTACGGAAAAACGAACAACGGCATGCTGGCGCCCTATCTCGGCCGAAACTCCAACGCACCGATCGGCGGCTGGTTCCATCATCCGACGGAAGGGTATTGGGACTATTGCAAGTATGCCTGCCCCTCCGTCAATCCGGAACACAGGGAGTCGGTCCACAAGCAAGCGTCCGGATACGTTTTCGGTCTGAGTTTTTCACAAAGGGTCGTCAACAACTCCTCATTGAAGCTGCGGCTCAAGATCACACAGGTCAAGCGGCCGTCCCGCTCCTGTTATGCCATGGAGGGGCAGGATGTCATGGCCCTGTACAGCACATCGGGCGGAGCCACTTATCCCGTATTCCCCCACAACAACGCGGTTTCATACGTGGCCTACCAGACTTATCTGCCCGGCACGACGGGGACCAGCACGACTGTTTTCGTCGACGGACACGCCGAAGCCGTTCAGCAGGCGCGTGTTCCGATCCAGTCCCTCAACCGGCACTCGGTTTTGTTTTACTCCTATTTCTGGTTCCCGGACAACGGCAATAAGGACTGGTAGTTTTTTCGACGGGATATTCGGGGAACGGCTTCGTTCTCCGCATGGAAATGATCTGTTTTATGAAAAAGTGTCTGTTGTTTTTCAGCGTTTTCCTCCCGGTGCTCTTTTTGTTCGCCGCGCCGCCGGAGAAAAAGTTTTTTCAGGCGGGCAAATCCCGCCCGGTCGGAGAGATAACCGTCGTGGCGGCAAAAGGAAACAAACTGGCCGCTTTCGCGGCGGAAGAACTGCTCCGCACCCTGAAAAAAGCCGGAAATCCGACGGTCCGCGGTGAACGCCCGGCGGAAACCGGAACGAATATTTTCCTGGGCGACTGCCCGGAAGCCCGTGCCGAGGGCGTCTCTTCCGGGGACCTGCCCGCCGACGGGTACAGGATCGGAAAAACCGGGAACCGCGTTTTCATCGTCGGCCGGGATACCCCCGGATACTCTCCGGCAAACGACAGTTCTACGCAGGGGGCGGGGTACGACAAAGGAACACTTTTCGGAGTTTACGAGTTTTTGGAGCGGTTTGCCGATGTGCGGTTTTATTTTCCCGGCGACATGGGAACGGTGATCCCCCGGAAAAAACTGCTTCTCCCGGAGAAGATCGACATCGTCGACTATCCGAAATGGATCGAGCGCAGTTATCTCTCCCATTGGTCCGTCGGGGGCAAATGGTATCCCGGCGAGCCCGAGTACGGAAACAGGCCGTCCAACAGTCTGCTCGCGAGCTGCCGTTTCCGGGCCCGCTTCGTCGCTCCGCTGATGACCAACGCCATTCATTTCGGCGAATATGTCCGGCGGTTCAGAAAAACGAATCCGGATTACTTTGCCCGTGATGAGAAAGGCCGGATAATCGCCGATCTTCCCGGCAAGTACAACGCTCAGTTCTGCCTCTCCAGCGGCATAAAGGAGGAGGTTTATCAGGACGTCAAAAACTATTTTCTCGGCCGCCCCGCTTCGGAGCGCGGATTGACGCGCTACGACCTGCACATGTTCTTTCCCGGGTACGTCAATCTGACGCAGGAGGACAGTTTCGTCTGGTGCGCCTGTGACAAATGCGCGAAGATCGCCCTCAACAGCAGGCTCAGGACAGATCCCGCGGCACAGAAAAACGTGAGTACCGCCGTCTGGAAATTCGCCTGCGGCATCGCCGCCCGTCTGAAGAAGGAGAAGGTTCCGGGAACGATCATCATGCTGGCCTATCACCCCTACAATCTGGTTCCCGACTGTGAGATTCCGGACAACGTTCTGCCCGTGGTGGTGGTTTTCCCCGGACCGCAGGGGGATCATCCCATGAAACGGGTCAATGACGCGCTGCTCGACGCCTGGCAGAAAAAGACCGGGGGGAAGATCGTTGTCCGCACCTGGACGGGAAAATACATGACCCGGGCCATTCCCGGCGTTCCCGCATTCAAGCACAACATCGTCGGAGCGTATTTCTCCGCGCGGAAAGACTGGTTTTCCGGCGCGTTCATGGATGAAATGAGTGATTTTCAGATTTTCCGCGTTCTCAATCTGTACGTTTTCATGAAACTTGCCTGGAATCCCGACTGCGATTACAAGGCCCTCATCTCCGAGTTTTTCCAGAGGATGTTCGGCGCGGGCGGCGATTACGTGAGAAAGTATTACGACGAAATGGAGCAGATCTGGGATCGGGAGATCATCAAGGGAACGACCTCGACCAGTCTCGGCGGCAGGGACATCGTTGCCCAGTACCGGGAACTCTGGACGGATATTTTTACGGAGAAACGCATCAACCGGTTTGCCGGATATTTCGATGCCGCCGAAAAAGCCGCGCAAAACGATCCCGACGCTTTGAAGCGCATCCGGTTCATGAGGGAACAGGTTTTCGATCCGGTGCGGACGCAGTGGCGGACTTATCAGGAAAATCAGAATTCTCTGGATACCTGGCAGGCGCCTGTTCCCGGCACCGTGCACCTGAGGCCGCGTAAAGGACAGGTCAACGAAGTCAATACGGCCGTAAAACTCGGCGAAACCGGAGATGCCTTCGTTTTCGAAGCGGATTGCGAGGAACCGCACATGGATAAGATCGCATCCTCCGTCACGAAAAACGACACCGGAAACGTCTGGCACGACTCCACATTCGAGGTATTCCTGAATCCGTCGGGAGACAGAAAAAATTACTTCCAGCTTGTCGTCAACGCCAACGGAGCGCTGGATGATTACCACCACATCGTCAACGCCAAATCGCCCGGGATCAAATGGAACAGCGGTTCTTCCGTCTCGGCGGAAAAGCGGAACGGCTCCTGGCGCTGTCGCGTCACCGTTCCCAAAGCTGCGCTGGGGGATTACGCGAAAGACGGATTTCCGGTCCTGTTCGCCCGGCATCGGGTCCTGAAGGAAAAAGGACTTGTCAAAGAGGCGTATTACTACTGGAGTCCGTTGACCGGCGCTGAATTGATGGTGCCGGACAAGTGGGGCACTCTACTGCTGAATCCCGAAAAATCGGCGGAGAAAACCAATCTGTACAAGGACGGCGGATTTGCGGCGCTGGATCCCGTTTCCCGCCTCGATCTCGTCACCCGCAAGCGGCGGATATCCATGACGCTGGTTCCCGGAAAGCAGGAAGTTGCCGTCGACACCCGGTCTTTCATCCGCGACGGCCGCAGTCTGCGCCTCACAAGCCGTCTGAAAAAGAACATGCACGCGGACCTTCCGGTTTACGGCATGGAATCCGGGAAACGGTACAGATTGAGTTTCTTCTGCCGTCTGGAGAACGTTCAGGGCGAGGGACTGGATGTCAGCCTTTACTGCGGTCCCGGCCGCGGGATCGCCCCCATGAGCAAACGCCGCCTCAACGGGACCCTCGGCTGGCACCGGCTGGTTTTCGATTTGGAGATACCCGCCGATTATCCGGCGGGGATGAAGGCCGTCATCGTCACCATGCGCAACGCGACGGGCGACATCTGGTTCGATGATCTGCGTGTGGAAGAATTGTGAAGGGGGTTCCGTGAAAACGGCTGTGCTTTCTCTTCTCGTGTCGGGAATGGTTGTCCTGGCCGCGGAGCCTCTCGCCCGCGTAGGCATCATAACCGATACCCACGTGACGCCCGATATCGGAAGCTGCCGGACTTTGGAAAAGGCGTTTCGGCTTTTCAAAGTCCACGGAGTCGATATGATCGTGCACTGCGGGGACATCGCCGACCGTCACGCGGAAAAAGCGTACGAAAATTACCGGAGAACCATCCGGAAAGTCTATCCGGTGAACAAGCCCAAAGAGATTTTTGCCTTCGCCAATCACGATATCCTTGACGTCTGCGGGCCGGAAGAGGCCATGACCAAGGCCTGGCCGCTGCTGAAAAAACGTCTGGAGATCGAACACGATTATTACAGCAGGCATGAACTTGCCGGGTATATTTTTCTGACCGCGCCTCAGATCGCCGATTGGAAGACCGCGGAGAAAATGATTTCCACCGCCTGCCGGGACACGCCGGGGAAACCCGTCTTCCTGGTGGATCACGTTCCCGCTGCGGATACGACGTTCGATACGAAAACGTGGGGGTACGCCGCCACGAGGCAGGTGTATGACAAATATCCGCAGGTCGTTCAGCTCTCCGGACATGTCCACGGAACGTTCCGCAACGAGCAGAACATCTGGCAGGGAAATTTCACCGTCGTCAACGCCGGATGCACTGGTCAGTTCTGGGGCGGGGGATTGATCGGTACGCCGCCGCCGGAACGGCGGTCCGATGAGGCGATCATTCTCGAGATCTTCAAGAACAGGCTCGTCTTTCGCCGTTTCGATCTCGCCGCGGGGGAAGAATACAAAAAAGATGAGCCATGGTGCGTTCCGATTCCTTTCGAGCCGAAAAATGCGCCTTATTCGGCGGAAAGGCGCAAACTCCTGCCCGCGCCCGAATTCGCGGAAGGCAGCCGCATTGCCGTCACCCCGGACCGGATCCCCTGCAACAGCGTGCGGATCACTTTTCCCGATGCCCGGACGAAAAACGGAGACGGCGTCTATATCTACCGTGTCTCCCTGAGCCGCAGAAACGCGGCGGGCAGTTGGGAGGATTTCTCGAACTTCGAGGTCAGCGGCAATTATCTGACGCAGACTTCGGGGCGCCGGACGGGGGTGATTGTGATCAGCGCGGGATATTTCGACGCCGGAAAGGAGTACAAAATCCGCATCGTCCCCGTCAATTTCTTCGGCAGGGAGGGAATGGCTGCCGCCGGTTCCTTCGTCATGCCGGAAAAAACGAAATGGCAGGTCATGTTCGAATCCGCGGACCCGATGAAGGATTGCCCGTTCATGTCGGATCTCACCGGCGGTGTTCCGCTGAAAGTCGAGAACGGTTTTTACCGGCATGAATTTTGGGAAGCGCGGCTGCTTTTCCCCAAGGGATCGTGGACGGGGCCTGCGGGCACACGTTTCCGCTTCACGGTTGATCTGCATATGAAGCAGCCCTCGCCGGAAAAACAGTGGACCATCGTGCTGCGCAATCCCGAACCGCTCTCCAACGCCAATGTCCGCATCTCCACTCCCGCAGGAGACTCCGGACCGCAGCGCTATGTCATTGAATTTGCCAAAAAGAAGGACTTTTTCGACTACTATCTGCTGATCCGCGAGGGGAGGTCGGGGTTGATCCGCTTCAATTACGTCAAAATAGAAAAGGAGGTTCCCGCCAAACGGGAAAAGAATTCATGAAAATAGAGAAGTTTTCCATCAGCAGGGATCCTGTCTGGTATCATGCGTGGCCGGATGTCGCGCTTGCGCCGGACGGAACGCTGATCTGCGTTTTCAACGAGTGCACCCACCACTGCTGCCGGAAACATACCCGGATCATGATGTGTGAATCATTCGACCGGGGACGCACCTGGACACCCAAACACCCGCTGACCGAAGCGTCCGACGGGCTGGATCATTATTACAACTGCCCCCGGCTCTTCACGCTGCCCGGCGGACGGCTCGGCGTCATCGTCGACAGCATTCCCGCCTCGGGCGAGGGCGGTGACGGCATGAAAAACGCCGTCAATGCGATTTACTTTTCCGAGGACAACGGAAAGACCTGGAGTTTCCCGGAAGTTCTGCCTCTGCGGGGCATCGTGCCCGACAAGATCCACGTGCTGGACAACGGTCGTTTTCTGGCGTCCGCGCAATATCTGCACGAGGGGAAACTGAGCCAATTCCTGCGGTATTCCGACGACTGCGGTAAGACGTGGAGCGATGAAATCCTGCTTGCCCACGATCCGCGTTATGATCTCTGCGAGGTCTCCCTGCTGCCGCTGGGAGGCGGGGTCGTCGCCGCTTTCCTGCGGGAAAACTCCTGCCGGGGACTGGACTGCTTCAAGACCCTCTCTTTCGACAACGGTGAAACATGGGGCCCCGTGACGGAATTTCCCTTGCCCGGATGTCACCGGCCTGTCACAGGCTTTTTACGGGACGGGAGAGTTTTCATCACCTACCGCTTCCATCAGGGCGGCGCCGGCGGCATGGGGGGCAGTTCCCAGAATTTCTTCTGTGCCGTCACCGACCGGGAGTCGGTTTTGGCGGAGACCCGGAAACAGGCAAGAACACGGATCATTCCGATCGATTACGATTCCGCCGCCAAAGCCGATCTGGGCTACTCCGGCTGGGTGCAGTTCTCCGACGGGGAAATTTACATCGTCAGCTATATCGTGGACGACATGGTCGAAAGAGGCCAGATCCGCGGGTATGCGGTCGATTTGGGACACAAAATGCCGGGAACATGCTGCGCCTGCTGCCCGACACCCGAGATCGGTACGGTGAAATGCGGAAAAAATCCGGAATAAACATAGGGAAAATATCATGTCCGAAAAACTGCGCGGCCTGATCGCCGCACCGTTCACCCCGTTCAAGGCAAACGGGGAGGTCGATTACGAAATCATTCCGCGTCAGGCGGAATCCCTTCTCGAACAGGGCGTCTCCGGCGCGTACGTCTCCGGCACCACGGGGGAGGGCGTCTCCTGTTCCGTGGCGGAACGCATCGGCGTCATGGAGGCTTGGCATGCGGCCTCCCGGGGACGCCTGAAACTGATCGTTCACACCGGAGCCCTTTCCGTGGCCGATATCCGCGAACTGGGTGCTCACGCGCAGAAGCTCGGTGTTTTCGCCACCAGCATCGTGCCGCCGACCTACTTCAAACCCGGTTCGATCGCGCAACTTGTGGAATTCTGCCGGATCGCCGCGTCCGCCGCGCCGGAACTGCCGTTTTATTACTATCACACCATGCTGACCGCGCCCAATCCGCCCATGGTCGATTTCCTGACGGCGGCGGACGGCGTGATCCCCAATTTGGCCGGGATCAAGTTCAACTGCCATAATCTCTACGAATATCAGAACTGCCGCCGTCTCTTCGACGGGAAATATGATATCGTGTTCGGTGTGGACGAATTCTTTGCCGGAGCCCTTGCCCTCGGCGCCGAGGGCTTCATCGGCAGCACCTACAACTACGGGGCGAAACTCTATTTCCGGATCTGGGACGACTTCAGAAAGAACGACCGGGCCGCTGTCCGGTCCGGCATGGACCGGGTCTGCAACGGCGTCGATCTGCTGGTCCGGCATGGCGGACTTGCCGCGGGAAAGGCCATGATGGGGATCCGGGGCATCGAGTGCGGAAATCCCCGTCCGCCTCTTGCGCCGCTGCCGCGGGACGTCATCGAAAAGGTCCGTTCCGCTGCCGCCGTCATCTACGGCGACTGAAAAATATATCCCTTGAAGGGTTGGCGCCATGGCGGGACAAGTCGGGGACGCGCCGGACAGCATACAGGCCGATTTCTCCTGCGCCCCCCCGACTTGTTCCGCCGTAGCCTTGGCGAAGGGGGAAGGGCTCTTCAGCAGTTATACCGGAGCCGACGTTCGGCTTTTTTCGGAAAAAGAAGTTTTTTCCCTCCCCCGAACCCCTTTCTTTTTTCAAGAAAAACGGGGTGTTTTGAGGAGACGGTCAGGGCTCGTCCGACAAGTCCGACGGGGCCGACGGGTCCGACTTGACCGCCGTCTTATTTTGGCTCCAGGCGGTCCAGCAGGGTTTCGGCGGCCAGTTCGCCGGAGAGGTATTTTTTCCGGATCTCCGTGGGGGCGTATCCGGTGCGTTTGCGGATCAGCCGGGAGAAATAATTGCTGTCTGGAAAGCCCGAAAGGCGGGCGGTCTCCGCGACGGGATTGGGAAAATTCAGCAGCAGCAGAGCCTTGCGCAGACGCAGATTTATCAGGTATTCCCCCGGCGGCGTGCCGGTGATCTCGGTGAAATTGTGCCGGAAACAGCTGGGGGACATGTTCACCAGTTCGGCCAGTTCTTTCAGAGAATAATTTTTCGTGCAGTCCTTTTCCATGAGCCGGATGATTTGGCTGATCTGAAAGATGTTCTGGCTGGAGGCGGAATCAGCCGGAACGCAGGCGCGCAGCAGCAGAACCAGCATGCGCATGAACTCGAAATAGGTGCTTTCGCGCCAGCCCGGCAGCCACAGCGTGGTCTCGTTGCGGAGCGTTTCCAGGATGGAGACAATTTTTGCCAGCGTCTGCTCGTCCACCGAATTCAATTTCGAGCAGCGTTCTTCGCCGGAATTCTGAAAGGTGAAAAGATTTTCGTATCCGGGCAGATTCCTGAGATCCAGTTCCCCCGTGCCGCCGATGTTGAGCAGCGAGGGGTGGAACAGCACGTTGTAGTGGCGGAAATTTTTGATCTCCGTGTACCGGTGGACCGTCTGATCGGGAAAGAGATAGATGTGCCCGGAGTGGACGGGCCTCCTCTCGCTCCGCGTTTCGAGACACGCGGAACCGGTGCAGACCACCACCAGTTCGTAGAAACCGTCGTGCCGGTGCCACTTGTCCACCTTGACGCTGTAATCGGGCATCAGGACTTTCAGCGGCAGACCGGAGTCCTTGAAAAAGTTCCTTCCCGAGAGATTTGCCTGTACATTGATCATAGTCGGACACTTTGTGCTTAAAATAAATCAGATTGTCATTGGCATCCGGAGGTGTTTGCACTAAATTAATGTACGTCGGAAGAACTGATTTTTCAAATAGGGGAAACGATTTTTATGCCGATGAAAGGGAAAAAGAGCCCGGCTGACCGGCTCCGGGTCTTCGATCTTCGCGTGGACGGTTTGTCCGGGTCGCCCATGATCGGGAACGCTGCGCCGCATCTGGCGTGGAAGATCGCGGGAGCCCCCGGGACCCTTCAGGGGGCCTACCGCATCTGCGCCTCTTCGGAGGCCGATCAAGCCGGGGAGCCCGATTTGTGGGATTCCGGCTGGGTAGCGTCGGAACAGTCGGTGGGCGTGCCCTGGGGCGGCGCGGTATTGCCGTCCCGGCAGCGGGTGTTCTGGCGCGTCGCCGTGCGCGATCAGGAGGGCAATGCTTCGGCGTTTTCCGAGACCGCCGTTTTCGAGACGGCCCTGCTGCGCAAGAGCGACTGGAAGGCCCGCTGGATCTATCTGGCCGGGGCCAACGGTTCCTGTTCCAGCCCGTGTCCTTATTTCCGGCGGGAGTTCGAGCTCAGGAAGAAGCCGGTCCGGGCGGTGCTTTACGTGACGGCCCGGGGACTTTTCGAGGCGCGGATCAACGGCGAAAGAGTCGGGTTCGATCACTTCGTACCCGGCTGGACCGATTTCAGACAGCAGATCCAGTATATCTCCTACGACGTGACGTCCCTCCTGAAACGCGGGCGGAACGCCGCGGGGGCCGTCCTCGGCGACGGCTGGTACTGCGGTTATCTCAGCGGCCGCAAGCGCAACACCTACGGGGAATGCCCGGAACTGCTTTTTCAGCTGGAAATACGATACGCCGACGGTTCATGCGACATGATCCTCTCGGGGAGGGACTGGAAGTGCGCCACGGGGCCGATCCTTTCCTCCGACATCTACGACGGCGAAGAGTACGACGCCCGGCTGGAGATGCCCGGCTGGGACAGGCCCGGGTTCGACGACGCGAAGTGGGCCAAGGCCGCCTGCGGGGAAGCGGCTTCGAAATCGCCCGCGCTGGTCCGCAAATGCTGTCCCCCCGTGCGCCGGATCATGGAGCTTGCGCCCGTGCGGATCCTCAATCCGCAGAAGGATATCTACATCTGGGACTTCGGGCAGAACATCGCCGGGCGCGTGCGCGTCCGCGTCAAAGGCTATCCCGGGCGGCTGTACAGCTTCCATTTCGGCGAGATGCTCAATCCCGACGGCACATTGTACAATCTCAATTACCGGAGCGCCAAATCCACCGACTACTACACCTGCCGGGGACCGGTCGACGGCTTCGAAGAGTGGGAGCCCCTTTTCACCTTCCACGGCTTCCGCTATCTGCAGATCAACGGGTTCCAGTATTCCGGCGCGAAACCGGAGGACATCGAGGCCGTCGCCGTGGTGATGCATTCCGATCTCGAGGTGACCGGCTCCTTTTCCTGCGGCGCGGAAAAGGTCAACCAACTTTACAGCAACGTCTGCTGGGGCCAGCGCGGCAATTTCTTCGAGGTCCCCACGGACTGCCCCCAGCGGGACGAGCGGCTGGGCTGGACGGGAGACGCCGACGTCTTCGCCGCAACGGCCGCCTTCAACATGGACGTTGCCGCCTTCTTCCGCAAATGGCTGCGGGATCTGCGCGAAGCCCAGCGGGCGGACGGCGCCGTTCCCTGCGTCGCCCCCAATCTTTTCGACATCTGCTGGGGCGCGGCGGCGTGGGCGGACGCGGCGGTCCGCGTGCCGTGGATCGTCTATTTGCGCTACGGCGACGCGGCGATTCTGGAAGAGTGTTTCGACGCCATGAAAAAGTGGGTGGACTACCAGAAAAACACCTCCCGAAATCTGATCCGGCCCAAGACCGCCTACGGCGACTGGCTGGCCCTCTCCGCCGTGGAGACACCCTCTTCCCTCATCGGAACGGCCTTTTTCGCGGAGACCGCCCGCATCGTCGGGGAAGCCGCCCGCGTTCTGGGGAGACGGGAGGACGCCGCTTCCTACGCCCGGCTGGCGAACCGGGTGAAAAAAACTTTCCGCAGGGAATTCGTCGGTGCCGACGGTCTGCTCAAAATCAGAAGTCAGACCTCCTGCGTGCTGGCGCTCGAGTTCGATCTGCTGGAAGCGGCGGACATTTCGAAAAACGCCGATCTCCTGGTGAAACTCATCCGCGAAAACGGCGGCAGACTTGCCACGGGCTTCGTGGGGACGGCCTGGCTCAATTCGGCTTTGAGCAAGAGCAACCACGCGGAAACGGCCTGCGATCTCCTGCTTCAGGAGGAATATCCCTCGTGGCTTTTCTCCGTCAATCAGGGGGCGACGACCATCTGGGAGCGCTGGAACTCTTACACAGTCAAGGAGGGTTTCGGCCGCGTCAGCATGAATTCCTTCAACCACTACGCCTACGGTGCGGTGGCCGAGTGGATGACCTCCTGCGTCGGGGGGATCCGTTTCGCCGACGACGGTCCCGGCGGAAAGATCCTGCTTTTCGCCGCCGAACCCGACCGCCGTCTCGGGCACGCCGAATGCGGTTTGAAAACGCCTTACGGCGAAGTTCGGAGCGCCTGGGAATTCACCTCCGGCAGTTGGATATGGCGCATCGCCGCGCCCTGCAATACGCGGATCCGGGTCGTCCTGCCCGGTCTGGCGGCGAAAAAAACGACCCTCGACGGCAAAACGGTCGAGTCCGGAGAATTCGACCTGCCCAATGGTTCATACGAGATCCGGATGGATTTGAAAACAATAAAACCGACTCAAAAGAGAAAGGGATGAAAGATGATGAAAACTTCGCAAAAACACTTCACGCTGATCGAGCTGCTGGTCGTGATCGCCATCATCGCCATTCTGGCGGCGATGCTGCTGCCCGCATTGCAGCAGGCCCGGGACCGGGCCAAGAGTTCCAGCTGTGTCAACAACCTGAAACAGACCTCGCTGGCCATGAGTCAGTATACCGACGCCTACGATTATTACCCGCCGATCGCCTTCATGAGTTCGTCGGCCCCGCTGGACCGGTATATCTGGTCCTATCTCCTCGCCAACTGCGGGTTCATCAGGAATTACGCGCAGTGGATGTGTCCCGCCGTGAACACTGCGGGCATTCCCGCAAGTTACAATCAGATCGGCTCGTGGAAGACCAGAATGACCGGCTGGCCCTCCGGGGAATGGACTTTCAAGTACGTCCATTACGGCATCAACGCCTACGGCGCCACCCATGACAAGCTCGCCCATCCGGGGGCCGTCACGGGAATCAAGGACGTCCTTGCCGGCCGTCCGGAACTGATGAAGAATCCCTCCGCCAAAATCCTGATGGGCGAGTGCGTCATGGCCGCGCAGGCGCTTGCGCCGTTCCACCTCTTCGACGGCGGGGCCAACGGCAATTTCGTCAACCGTCACGGCGAGACCATGTCGACCTTGTGGTGCGACGGTCACGTCAGCCAGAGCCGGGATCTCATGATCTGCAACAAGGCGTACTCTTCCGGTGCGGACGGCTCCCGTGATAAAGTCCGCCGCAACTGAGCCGAAGCAAAGGAAGTCAAGATCATGAGCAGAAACCTTCTCGCGGTTCTGGCCTTGTGCGGATGCGTGTTCGCCGCGCAGGGAAAAGACATTCTCTCTTCGACCCAATGGCGGATCACCGGTTCAGGCGGAGCGGCGGGAAAAGCGGTCAAAAACGCCGACGGCGTCGTTTTCACCCGGACGGGGGAAAAGGGGCTCCTCTGGTATTACAACCGGGGCGGCGAATACCCGCTCATCCCGGGGAAAGTCTACCGGATCGGCGTCGCCTACGAAGGGAACTTGCCGACCCGGATCATGGTGGAGGTCATCGGGGCGAACCGGAGACCGTTCCCGGCCGCACAGGGCAAGGACGGTGTCGCCGAAGTCGCTTTCATCGCGCGTCCCGGCGAGACCCGGGCGCGGATCGCCTTCGGACTGCAGGCCGAAGGCGCGGTCACGATCCGGAAGATCTATGCAGAGGAGATGGATCCTCCGGAAAATCTTCTGCTCAACCCGGCGCTCATGTGGCGGACCGTCGACGTCGGCGGCGCAAAGGGCAAACTCCTGAAAATCGGGAATGGGTACGCGGTCGAAAAGACCGTGGACGGCGGCTACACCGCCTTCGTTCCCGCCGCGGATCTGGATATCGTCCCCGGCAAACATTATACCGTGAAAATCACGCTCAAACGGCTGGATGCGAAAATCAGCGGCAGACTGCTGTTCCGGATGATCGGCGGCAAACGCACGCCCTTTCCCTCCGTGCCCTCGGCCGGGGCCGTCGACGAAAAGGAAGAATTGACCTACACTTTCACCGCTTTGCCGGGAGAAACCAAACTGCGCCCCCATGTGATTGTCACCGGGCAGGGGACGCTTGAGATCCTCGGCGTCACGGTCAAAGAGATCTCCGACGAGGAACTGAAATCGGTCATCGAAAGCCGCAAAGTCCGGAAGAAAAGTTTCGAAGGCGCCGCGATCAGACGCTCCTGGCGGATCAACGGTACGGCGGGGGGAGACGCCTCCCGCCCTTTTGTTGAATTCACCGCCGGGCAGGGAGGCGGTCTCGTCTGCGACGACCTCTGCTGGAACGCCTCCGAAATCAAGTCCGTCGAGGTCGAGTGCCGGATCGCCGATGAGGGCGGCTATCTTGATTGCGCCTTCACCTCGGCCGAAAACGGCAGGACCTACCGGTCGAACCGCGGTTTTTCCGTGCTGCCCGACGGTCAATGGCATCGGATCATGTTCCCCGTGGGAAAGGATCCCGCGTGGCGCGGCACGATCACGTCCATGAAAATCACCTGGCACGGCAAGACCGCGCCCCTTGCGTTCAGGTCGATCCGGGCGGAAAAGAAGATCAACCATATGTACGACTTGCGCCCCCGGGGACGGTATACGCTGAGCCGGATCGAAGGAAAAGCGACGGCGGAGCTGCGGTTCCTCGACCGCCATTACCGGGAGATCGGCAAAGTCGAACTTCCCGCAGGAACGCCTTCGGTCGATTTCATCATGCCGGAAATGGCCATGACTGTCCGGAGGGTACCGGAGAATGCGCTTCTGCACGCCGATTTGAGACTGCTGCCGAAACTGGACCGGCCCGCCGCCTACTGGCGGGGTTCGTGGATCTGGTGCTGGAACAACTTCGGTCCGGACGCGGAAAACGTTTGGTTTCTCCGGGAATTCGATCTTGACGCTGTTCCGGATGAGGCCGAACTGCTGGTTGCCGGGGACGATTCTTTTCAGGCTTTTGTGAACGGCCGGGAGGTCGGGCAGGGGGCGGACTGGTCGATCCCGGGCAAGTTCGACGTGAAAAAACATCTGAAGGCTGGGCGGAACCGTCTGGTGATCCGGGTCTACAACGCCCAGGCGTGGGGCGGGCTGCTCTGCGAACTTTACGCTTCCGTCAACGGCAAGGCGCATTACGTTGTCAGCGACGGCAACTGGCGTTGTCACATCGGCGGCAAGAGCGAGCCCGGCGTCTTCGATCGGAAAGCCATGGAATTGGGCGTGCCGCCCATCGCTCCGTGGAGCACCCGGGTCGGCTACCGGTATATCGGCCCCAAAGGAAAGATCCGGGTGCTGAAAGCGGGCGAAAACGAATTTTCCGCGGAAGTCTTGAAAGAAGTCCCGCTGAAAACGGATAAACTCGAATTGAAACTTGCCGGGACCGGCGGTGCGGAACGCCGGGTGACGGGACGGATCGTGCCCGGGACCGGGGCTTGGAAGAAAGGCGAAAAGATCGACGTGCAGATCGCCATGCCGAAACAGTTTGCTCCGGCGAAAATTTACAGTCTCGGCGAGTTCCTGACCGTTGAAAACGACGCCGCACTCGGTACCGTGAAAGTGATGCCCGAAACCGTCCCCGCGATCACGACCGCGAAAGTCGCGGGCACCGGTGTCCGGCCGTATTTCACGATCGGCGGGAAACAATACGCGCCGGTCTATTTCCTGCTGGGCGGCAGGTTCGGTCACAGCCCGGAGTCCCGGGACTGGATGATCCGCAACGCCCGCACGGCCGACTGCAAGATCATGCGTTTCGGCGCGTCCTTCGGCGAGTTCTGGAAATCCAAAGACGACTTCGATTTCAGCGGTGTCGACCGCAGGCTCGAAACGGTTGCGTTCTGCGCCCCCGAAACAAAAGTCATCATCAACGTCAATGCGGCCATGCCCCTTTGGTGGCTCAAGGAGAACCCCGACGACATGACGGCTTACTTCGGGGGCAAGCCGCCGCACCGGCAGAAAGACCGGCAGGCGCTGGCTTCGAAAAAATGGCTGGAAGACGCCCGGACGGGACTGCGGGCGCTGATCCGTCATCTGCGGAAGTCCCCCTATGCGGACACGGTCATCGGACTGGCCTTGAGCGAAGGCTGGAACGGTGAATGGTTCTGGAGCTACGCCGACGACAAGCAGCGTTTCGCCATGGCCGGATATTCCCCCGCCGATCACGCCACGTTCCGGAGTTATCTGAAAGAACGCTACAAGACCGACGCCGCGCTGCGGAAGGCGTGGAACATGCCGGACGTCACGCTCGACAAAGCGCCGATGCCGACCGACAAGGAATGGGGCAAGGGGAACGTCGGGATCCTGCTGGACCCCGAAAAGGACATGCCGCTGATCGACTGGTTCCGTTTCCGGAGCCGGAGTCTGGGCGAGGCGATCACCACGCTGGCAAGATACGTCAAGGAGGAGACGGACGGTAAATGGCTGGCGGGGGCGTATTACGGTTACTTCCTCGCGTTCAGCAACATCTTCAACCGGCTCCAAACCGTTGGACATCTCGACATCGAGCGCGTCGCCCGGTCGCCTTACGTGGATTTCCTCACGGGTCCCTCCTTCTACACCTGGCGGTTCCCCGGTGAAGCCGACGGCATCATGCAGATGGCCGAGAGTTTCACCGCCCACGGCAAACTGGTCATCGTCGAACAGGATCTGCGGACCTTCGGAGAGACCAGCAATTACGAGATCCGCGGCGGCATGCAGAGCACGCCGGAGCAGTCGGTGGGGGCCATCGACCGCGCGATCGCGCTGGCCATGACCCGCGGCGTCGGGACCCACTGGTTCGAGATGTACGAAAACTGGTTCCGCGAACCGCTGCTGCTCCAGGTGATGAAAGAGGGCAAAAAAGCCTATGAAGCCCTCGGTCCCGTCAAGGGGACCACGCCGATCGAGACCGCGCTGGTCTCCGATCCCGAAAGCGCGATGTTCGTCCAGCTCAACATGGGCAACGGACTGCATGTCGCAAGCGTGGGGGAAATGCAGCGCAGATTCCCGGAAGCCGCTGTTCCCTTCAGGCAAGTCCTGTTGCGTGATCTGCTGGAGAAAAGTGTGGTCCCCGCGCATAAATTTTATATCGTCAACGATCTTGTGACGCTCAATGAAGCGGACCGTGAGGCGCTGATGAAACGCTTCGAGCGGGAAAAGGCCACTGTGCTCTGGCTGTATGCGGCGGGCGTCACCACGCCGGAAAAGGGACCCTCCGCGGAAAAGATGTCGGCGTTCCTCGGGATCTCCTTCAAGATGGAAAACGCCGCCGCCCGTCCGAAACTTGCCCTGAAACCCGGCTTCGGCGCGGAAACGGCGGTCAACTTCAACACCTCCGGGCCGTGGTTCATTCCGGCGTCGGGCTTCGAGGAAGTTATCGGTACGCTGCCGGACGGTTCGCCCGGACTTGTCAAATGGCGGCGGAACGGCGTCACCCATTATTTCTCGACCCTGATGAATCTGCCTCCCGCGCTGCTCCGATCTTTGGCGGAAAAGGCGGGTGTGCATGTCTACACCCGGACCGGGGATCCCGTTCTGGTCGGCAACGACGTGGTCGCGCTCCACGCCAAGAGCGGCGGCGCAAAAAGCATCGTTCTGCCCCGCGGCACGGTCATGCGCGCGGTGCTCGGACCGATCGAAGGCAAGTACCGTTCGGGAGAGAAATTCGAGACAAGGCCCGGGCAGACCTATGTGTTCCACGTGGTGAAACAGCAGTGACGATCCCGCCGCTGGAGCGAAAATGAAGAAAAGTATATGCTGACGGTCAGAGATTATTCGCCGGCGCCGTTTTGGTTCCTGAATCACAGGCTGGAAAAGGAGGAACTGAAACGGCAGATCGGGCTCATGAAGGAACAGAATATTTCGGCGTTCTTCCTTCATCCGCGGGCGGGGCTTCTGACGCCTTACGGAAGTCGCGAATGGTTCGAACTGATCCGCTTCGCGGCGCTGGAGGCGGCGAAGGTCGGAATGCATGCGTGGCTTTACGACGAGGACCCGTTCCCTTCGGGGGCGGCGGGCGGGCGTTTTTTCTTCGATCACCCGGAGTACCGGGCGCGGGGACTGCGCTTTTTCGATATCGCGTCCGAGGGGGGACGCGTCCGCGCCGATCTGGGAACGGGGACGCTTCTCGAAGCTGCCGCCGTCCGGACCGACGACCGGGGGAACGTGCTGGAAAAGCGGGATCTTTCCGGCGACGTCGGCGTGGTGCGGAGCGATTTCTTCCAGACTTTGTGGCCGAGCCCGTACTATCATCATCTTTTCGGCAAGGAGACCTATAACCACTACCGGAGCGCCACGGCGTTCCCGCATCTCGAGGTCGACGTCGCGTTGCCGGAGGGCTGGCGGGTTTTCGCCGTCACGGCCGAGACCGTCCGGAAGAGCCAGTACATGGGGATCCCGGACAACCTCAATGCGGCGTGCACCAAGGAATTCATCCGTCTCACCCATGAAAAATATGCGGAAGCGCTGGGCGATCTTTTCGGCGGTGTGATCCCCGGCATCTTCACGGACGAAACGGCGACGGGGGGCGCTTTCGCCTGGACGCCGCGTTTCGCGGAGGAGTTCCGCGGACGGCGCGGCTATGCGATCGAGAACCGCTGGCACGAGATCTTTTGCGGTGATACCGATGCCGCCCTCGCTCTCCGCGAGGATTACTGGAAAACCGTTCAGGAGCTTTTCATCGACGCCTTCTTCCGCCCCGTCAACGACTGGTGCAAGGTGCACAATCTTCTGCTCTGCGGCCACGGGATCGGCGAGGAGCTCCCTGTCGCGACGACCAACGGGATGAACATTTTTGCTCTGCAGAAATACACCGGGATCCCGGGATTCGACCACATCACGCCCAATATCCCGAATTGGAGCAATTTCACCAGTCTCAATCTGGGGGGAAAGGTGGTCGCCTCGGCGGCGGAGCAGAACGGGGAACACCGGGTGATGAGCGAGTGCTTCGGCTGCAACGCCTACAATTTCAATTTTGACGGTATGAAGCGCAACATGCGCTGGCTGTACGCGCTCGGGGTCAATTTTCTCGTGCCCCACGGGTTTCATTACTCCTACGACGGGTTCCGCAAGGACGACGCGGGCAAATCCTTCTTTTTCCAGTCGCCGGATTACGACCGCTTTCACGAGTTCGGCGCGTACGCGGGGAACTTGGGCTTTCTGCTGGGGGAGTCCCGCAGTACGGCCAAAGTCTGCGTGATCTACCCCGAAAACGAGTTCCGGCGCAGGAGCCCGGCGCTGCGCGGCGAGGCGCTGGAACTGATGGAAAAACTCTATGAACTGGTCCAGTTCTTTCTCGAGCATCAGGTGCAGTTCGAGTTCGCGGACGAGGAGACCCTCGAACGCGCGGAGATCCTGCCGGAGGGCTTCCGGTGCGGAAAGAAGATCTATTCCGCGCTGGTGCGGACGTTCCCCATGGAGCGGCCCTGGTTCGAGCGGTTCGAGCGGTTCTTCCGGACGCCCGAGGCCTGTTTCGGGATGGACGGCTTCGCCGTCCTCGACGGCGAGGGGAAGCCGGCCCGGACCGTCATGACCCAGTACCGCGCCTTCGACGGCGGCAAACGGCTTTATTTCTTCCACAATTCGCCGCAGGGCGGCACGTTCAAACTGCGTTTCGACGAAGCGCCCCGGCTTTTGCTCCGCTACGGCGAGAGCATGGCGGAGCGTTTCCGCTTCGAACCGGACCGGACTTTCCGTCTCCCCGCGTACGGTTGTGCGGTCTTCGACCTCTGCGACGAAGACGGCGACTTTGCTCCGTACGCCGAGCCGGTCCCGCCGGAACCGGATCTGGATTTTCTTATCCATCCGCAATGGGATTACATCCCGCCCGTGCCGGGCATCGCGGCCGCGATCCGCGACTGGACTGTGACCGCGGGTGGAGAGTGCCGGGAACAGGTCCGTTACGCCCTTTTGCGGGAGCTTTTCGGAACGGAACAAGCCCATCCCAAAATGATCTACGAAAGACACATTTTCGATCAGGCGCCGGAGCGGAAAAGGTTCTATCCCGCGACGGCGGTCTACCGGGCGCTTTTCACGATCCCCGATGCCGGGACGCACCGGTGGCAGCTGCTTTTCGAGCACGATACTTTTCAGGGGAAAGCCGTCCTCCGGCTGAACGGGAAAACGCTTCTTTCGCCGCGGCGCTGCCGCGTCTACGACCCGTGGAACGAAGAGATCGACGTCACGGGGATCCTGCGTTCCGGAGAAAACCGTCTCGAAGCGGAGTTCCCCGACGCGGGCGAATGGGACGGCATCGCTTCCATGATCTACTGCCGCGAATGCGACTGACCGCCCGCCGCGGGAAGGGGGGAGGGGGGAGCCGATATGTTGGGGCGCAGAACGCACTCGAAGATGCGGGTTGACATAGTGACCGCCGGGGGCGAAGAACAAAAAGGCCGAACGGATAGGTACGGATAGGTACGGAGTATTACGGAGCATTACGGAGAAGGGGGAAATGCTCTGGCTTCGTCTTCACCTCGGCATGATCGCATTCGGCGGCTTGCGTCTCCCCTCAAATCACCCCGCTTTTTTTGACAAGAGATGGGGGGCCGGGGGGAGGGGAAAACTTTTTTTTGACGTGAAA
>JAFSTC010000116.1 GCA_017450705.1 Lentisphaeria bacterium
ATGAGATGAGATGAGATGGCAGGAGACGGGGCTGAGGAGGGAATTACCGCGGTCCGCGGGCAAAGATGTCGCCGATGAGACCGCTGTCGGACAACTGCGCGGCGACTTTAACCGCAGCGGTTTCACCGTCACCATACGGGTTTGGGGCGAGTAACAGAGAAGATAGGGGGTGAAGGGGGAAAGAAAATCGTGGAGGTACGACACGATTGTCTGTCCCCTTCCGGCAAGCCGTTGCAAAATATGTGCGCGGTCTTTCCGTAGAAAAACGGGAAGACCGCGCATTTATTTTGCAACACGCATTTCAGCCCGCGGCCCGCGTGCCGGCGGCCTATCCGCCTCCCCGTGCCACGGGGCGCCGGGGGGTGCGGGGGGCGGCGCAAGCGCCCCCGCATGACTCCCACGGGCTTCGAACGCGCGCACCGGTCAGCGTTTGACGCGGGCGTTGCCGCTCCAGATGCTCCAGACCTGATCCTCGTCGGCGGGCTGGGCGTAGTCGGTGAGGTGGGTGGTGGCGAGAGCGCCGGTGGCCCAGCCGAACTGAGCCCACTTCTCGGGTTCCCAGCCGCGGAGGATGGAGTAGAGGAAGCCGCCGACGAAGCCGTCGCCGCCGCCGATGCGGTCGAGGACGCGGATCTCGCGGGGTTCGATGATCTGCCAATCCCCATCGATGTTGGCGATGGCGCCCCAGAGGTGGGTGTTGGCGTTGACGACCTGGCGGAGGGTGGTGGCGAAGGCGAAGGCGTTGGGATAGGCGGCCTTGACGCGCTCGACCATTTCCTTGAAGTTGTCGATCTTGTCGGCGATGGCCTTGCCGCCGGCTTCGGGGCCCTTGATGCCGAGGCAGAGCTGGAAGTCTTCTTCGTTGCCGATGAGGACGTCGGCGACTCCGGCGATCTCGGAGAAGATGGCGCGCAGTTCGTCTTCGCGGCCCTTCCAGAAGGAGGCGCGGTAGTTCAGGTCGAAGGAGACGCGCGTTCCGTACTTCTTGGCGGCGCGGGCGATCTCAAGGCAGAAGGAACTGGTGCTGGGCGAGAGCGCGGCGACCAGACCGGAGAGGTGGACGAACTGGACGCCCTCCTTGCCGAAGATGCGGTCGAGATCGAAATACTTGACATCCAGCAGGCGGCCGACTTCGCCGGCGCGGTCGTTCTGGACGCGGGGGCCGCGGCTGCCGAAGCCGCTGTCGGCCAGGTTGAACTGGTGACGGTAGCCCCAGGGGCCGCCCTGTTCGATCTCGGGCCCTTCGTAATCCATGTGGCGGCCGGCGAGGTTGTCCTTGATCATGCGGGCCACGGGGCTGTCCTTGACGAAGGCGGTGAGGACCTTGACCGGCAGACCGAGGAACGAGGCGATGCTGGCGACGTTGGTCTCGGCGCTGGTGACCTGCATTTTGAACATGTCGCTGCAGTGGAAGGGCTGACTGTCCACAGGCGTGAGGCGAACGCCCATGCTGGTGGGGACGAGAAGCGCATACTTCGCGTTTTCTTTGAGTTTGAGAGACATTTTTACACTCCAATCTGTAGATTATTTTTCGGAAACGGAAAAAGTTTTCCGCATGACACCTTATTTAACTTACACCCGGAATTTTCAAATGCAATCCTTCCCGGCGGGAAAAATCATCTTTCCAGCACTTCGCGGACGGTCAGGGCGCCGATTTTCCAGAGACCATCGATGCGGAGAAGGGTGCACTCCACGTCGCGGACTTCGGAGACGGAGGTCCCGGTCTTCGCGTCGCCGGAAAGGGTCCCCGAAAATACGACAAAGGCTCGGTCCTTCTCGGGGAAGCTGATCTCAGCATCCTGAGCGCGCACGGTCACGCGGCGGAAGACGCCGCGGTACCGGGCCAGATCCGCCGTGATGCCCGAAGGCGTTTTCACGCCGTCGAAAAGGCCGCCCGCGCCGGAGATGCGGACCTCGGAAGAGAATATCTCGTCGGTTTTGTTGATCAACAGGGCGGCCGCGGCGGGATTCTCGCCTTCACGCTTCGTCCCCATG
This sequence comes from Lentisphaeria bacterium, assembly GCA_017450705.1. Taxonomy (GTDB): domain Bacteria; phylum Verrucomicrobiota; class Lentisphaeria; order Victivallales; family Victivallaceae; genus UBA1784. The sequence continues at coordinate 1,996 of JAFSTC010000116.1, forward strand.
GCACACAGACGGTCGAGGACCTTTTTCACCCGGAGTTCGTCGCTGTCGCTCCGCATGAAGAAAAACACAGCGGTCCCGACGGCGATGACTGCGAGCAGGAGGAGAAAGATCCTTTTCATCAGAACAGCGGTGCTCCCAGGATGCGGCTCATCCGGATCTGTCCGAACCGGTGCCTTTCGATGTACTGGCTGCGGTTGTCGCCGACGACGAAGCAGTGACCGGGGGAGACCCGGATGGGCTTGGTGTTCCAGTCGGAAACGTAGCGGACATAGGGCTCCCGCAGACGGCGGCCGTTGAGAAAGAGCCGCCCGCGGCGGAATTGGACGACGTCCCCCGGAAGCCCGATGATGCGCTTGAGAAAAAACACCTTGTCAACGTACTTGACGACGACCACGTCGCCCCGGCGGGGGGAGGAGAACCAGTAGCGTCCGGTCCAGCAGAAGGTGAATCCGTGGGCGGGAAAGGTCGGCATCATGCTCTCGCCGTCGATCACACAGGGGATGAGGAGCCACCCGAAGACGACGAAAGCGCAGACCGCCACGGAGAGCATGCGCAGCAGGACCCAGCGGTTGAATTTCGGGACGAAAAACTCCGCCACGGACGCCGCCGCCGTCGCATCGTCGGAGCGGTGCAGATGGAACAGACGGTAGACTATGCCGGGTTTTTCCTCCATGATCCGGGGCTCACTTCGCCTTCATGCGCGCGGCCTCTTCGGCCTCCATCTGTTTGATGAAGCGGGTCTTGTCGCTGGCCTTCATGTAGGCCTCCTCGGCGGAGATGATGTCCGCGTCGAGAAGCGCCTCGATGGAGTTGTCCATGGACTGCATGCCCCGTCCGCCGCCGGCATCGATGATGGTGCGGATATTGGAGATCTTTCCCTCCCGGATCGTGTTGGGCAGTCCGTCATCCCACAGCAGGATCTCGTGGACGGCGACACGCCCGCCGCCCTTCTTGCGGCAGAGGAGCTGGGAGACGACCGCCTGCAGACAGGAGGCCAGCATGGTTCGGATCTGCGCCTGCTCGTCGGAGGGGAAGGCGTCGATGATGCGGTCGATGGTCTTAGGCGCGTTGTTGGTGTGCAGCGTGGCGAAAACCAGCATCCCCATGGAGGCGCAGGTGAGCCCGAGGCGGATCGTCTCGTTCTCGCGCATCTCACCGATCAGCACGATGTCCGGGTCGGAACGCATGGCGCCGCGGAGGGCGTCGGGGAAGGAACGGCTGTGGATGCCCACCTCGCGGTGCACGATGGTGCAGTTCTTGCTGGGATGGACGAACTCGATGGGGTCCTCGATGGTGATGATGTGCTTGCTGGTATTTTCGTTGATGTAGTCGATCATGGCGGCCAGCGTCGTGGATTTTCCCGAACCGGTGGGGCCGGTGACGAGCACGAGTCCGGACTTGTACTCGCAGATCTCCTTGAGGACCGTCGGCAGTTTCAGCTCCTCCATGGTCAGGATCTTGCTGGGGATCTGCCGGAGGACGGCGCCCATGCCGTGGTAGTTGTACATGAAGTTGCAGCGGAAACGGGCCAGTCCGGGGATCTCATGGGCGAAGTCCAGATCCCGGCGCTTCATGAAATCGGTCCAGCGCCACTCCGGGATGCAGATCTCGTGGAGCATGTGCTCCATCCGCTCGGCGTCCAGAACGTCGTCGTCCAGAGGGTGGATGTTGCCGTGGATACGCGCCTTGGCGGGAAAATTGATGGATAAATGCAAGTCGGATCCGCCCATTTCCAGCATCTGGCGCAGATATTTATTGATCACAGGTTCGTTGGCCATGGTCCTTCACCTCCCCTTATCTTTTCTTTTTCGACAATTTCTGAGCTTCACGGGTCGCGTGCAGCTGCTGCAGCTGGGCGATCAGAGACGCATCCGTCATCTGGGCGAAGGCGGCCTCATAGGTCATCAGGCCCTGTTCGAACTTGTTGTAGGCGCACTGATCCAGCGTGCACATGCCCTGTTTGGTCGCCGTGCTCATGGTGGCCTTGAGCCGGAAGGCCTTGCCCTCGCCGACGATGTTGGACACGGCCATGGTGTTGAGCAAAATCTCATAGATGATGGTCACGCCGCCGAACCCGTCGGGAACGAGCTTCTGACAGACGATGCCCCGCAGACTGCCGGCGGTCATGGCGCGGATCTGAGGCTGCTGCTCCGGCGGGAACACGTCCAGCAGCCGGTTCAGCGTGTCGGGCGCGTTGCCGGTGTGGAGCGTGCCGATCACCAGGTGTCCCGTTTCGGAAGCGGTGATGGCGTTTTCGATCGTCTCCAGGTCGTGCATTTCGCCGATGACGATGACGTCGGGGTCCTCGCGCAGGGCGGCTTTGAGCGCGGCGTGATAGCTTATGGTGTGGTGGCCCACTTCGCGCTGGGTCACCTGACAGTTTTTGGAGATCTGGAGGATCTCGATGGGCTCCTCGACGGAGATGACGTGGTCCTGCCGCCGGTCATTGATGATGTTGACCATGGCGGCCAGGGTGGTCGTCTTGCCGGCGCCGATGGGACCGGTGACGAGGATCAGACCGTTGTTGTAGTCGAGCAGACGCTCGATGTAGGGAACATCCTTGGGCAGGAAGCCCAGTTCCTCCAGCGTGCAGATGTGATCGGGGACCAGACGGTAGCTGCCGCCGACGCCGTTCTTGTGCTCCATGAGACACACGCGGAAACGGTCGGAACCGACCTCGAGCGCGAAGCTCAGGTCCTGTTTTTCGGCAAAAAACTTGCGCTGGACCGGAGAGAGCATGGCCAGATTCAGCCGCCGGGAGTCCTCATCCGTGAGCACGTAGGAGTCGATGCGCTCCACCTGAAGCTGACGGCGGACGAAGGGCGGGGTCCCGCCGGAAATGTGCAAGTCGCTGCATCCCAGCGCCCGCAGACAGCTCAAGAGAAGGATCATCCGCTCGGCCAGCTCCGCGTCGTTCAGCTCAGAAGTGTCGCTCAGACTGGGAAGATCCTCGTAGGACTGCACCTGCGAGTAGTCGATGTCCAGGGGTTCGAAATACAACGCGCTGTCGTCGGCGAAGGCCTCGCTCCCGATCGACTCGCCGCCGGAAGCCGGAGGCGGAGGAGGAACGGGCGCAGGCTCCGGCACAGGCTCCGGCACAGGCTCCGGCACAGGCTCCGGCACAGGCTCCGGCACGGATCCCTCCTGCGCGGAACCACCCGCAGATCCTTCCACAGCCGGTTCCACGGCGGCCGCTTCGGGAGAGATCCCTGACTGCCCCTGCTCGGCGGCATACTCCATCAGGTCCTGGATCTGACCTGCGATCTCGTTCGCCTCATCTTCGCTCATGCCCTCCGCCAGGCGGTCGAGGACCAGCTGGGCGAAACTCTGAAGATCGGCCTGATCCCCCAGGGAAGCGTACATCTCCCCGGCTTCGGCCTCCGTCAGGGCTTCGTTGCTCACGAGCGCATAAACGAACCACTGGATATCCAACGGCATCTCCGGCATCATTCAATCTCCTTTCCTGCTGTCTGTTTTATCATCCACGGCGAAAATCCGCTTATCCGTCAAATGCTCCACCCGACCATCCGGTCCGCGAGCCATCCCGCGATGCCGCGGAGCGGCAGGGAGCGCCACGCCCCGTCGAAGAACGCCGGGCGGATCATCACATCCTTCATGCGGGAAAACGTGAAGAAAAAACCGTCATCCCAGGTCTCGGCGTTGAAAAGCTGGGTGACCGCGTCATTGACCACCAGATCCCGCGACGGGACCTCGCGCACCAGACGCCGCACAAGGCTCCGGTCGCGCCCGAAATAGTAGACGGCGGGCAGCGGGGAATACCGGGCAAGCTGCCCCATCAGCTCCTCCTCCGACCGGAAGACGGCCAGAGGCAGCAGAGGTCCCATGATCACTTCGCCGAGCAGGGGATCATCCGCATCCAGACGGTCGATGACGGCGGGGGAGATCTTCAGCTGCCGGGGATCCTTCTCGCCGCCGAAGAGGAGACGCCCGCTCCCGGACATTCTGCTCAGCCGCTCGTAGGAAACGCCGTCGATGATCCTCCCCGTCTGCGGAGAAGTCAGAGGCTCCTCGCCGCCGCAAAACCGCCGCAGCGCCTGCCCGAGATACCGGACGAAAGGCTCCCTGACGCGCTCGTGCACGAAGACGATCTCGGGCGCGACGCCGTTCTGTCCGGCATTGAAGAACTTTCCCTGAACGATCCGGTTCGCCGCCTGTTTCAGCGCGGCTCCGGAATCCACGATCGCCGGACTCTTGCCGCAGGGGGGGCGCAGAAAGGGGACCGCTCCCGGGGAATACTCTTTCAGATACGCCTCCGCGGCCGCCGCATCGGCATGGTAGATGCAGTCGAAACCCCATTCGGCCAGCTCCCGGAACCCGGCCTCGCCGCCCACGGCAACGACCTCGTCGCCGAGGAAAGTCTCCTCGACGAGCCACTGGATGAACAGCGCCGACTTGCGGGCGCGTCCCGGCAGTTTCACCACGACGCGGTTACCGGCGGCATAGGCGCCGATGAGAGGTCTCAGCGTCGACAGCAGCGGGAGATCCCAGGCGCCCGCGATCAGAACATGGCCGTACGGGAAGGGAACGGCCCGGCCGCGGGCCGGAAAATTGATCCATGAGACACGGCGTCTGCGGGGCGCCGCAAGAGAAGGCAGACGCCTGATCATCCCCTTTATGGAACGGATCAGCGGCAGGAACTCCGATACGACGGCGTTCTGCCGGGAACGCCCCAGGTCGTCGGCCAGAACGGAATAGGCGGCCTCGCTGTGGGAAACCAGCAGGACCAGCATGCGGCGCAGAGTCTTACGCCGCTCTTTCACGGAAGGGAACGCCCCGGACCGGACGGCTTCCCGTCCGGAACGGATGCGCTCGAATATCCGGTTTCTGTCCGTCATGAGCAGCACCGCCCGACCCTGTTCCCGATGGAACAGAGGATCTCGTGGACATGCGTGCCTTTCATGGCCGCCCAGTCACTGAAGGTGATTTTGTGTCCGCCGCCGCTGCCGACGAGAATGACCTCGTCCCCCGGCCGGGCGGAGGGCACTTTTTCGAGCAGGACCATCATGTAATCCATGCACACCCGCCCGACGACCGGACACAACACGCCGTTGACGATGACGCTGCCCCTGTTGGTCAGGGCCAGCGGCACGCCGTCCGCATAGCCGCCGAAAACCGTCCCGACCAGCGCGGGAGCATTCAGCCGGTACGTGTGGCCGTAACCGATACAGCTGCCGGCCTCAAGTCTCCGCACGGCCGCGAGACGGGACTTGAGGGTCAGCACCTCCGCAAGTCCGGGGAAAACGGCATCGGCCGAGGACTCCGCCCCGTACATGACAAGCCCGCACCGGACCATGGTGAAGGGCGGACTCCAGGTCTCGGGGAAATACCGGATCCCGCCGCTGGCCGCGATATGCACGTCTTCAAAAACGATCTTCCGCTCCGCAAGTTCCGACATGAGATGTCCGAAACGCGCCAGCTGGATCCGCGTGTAGGCGTCGTCGGGAGAAACGGCGCTGGCCAGATGTGAAAAGGCTCCGCGGACCTGCAGGCCGGGCAGACGGAGGATCTTTTCGATCTCCTTAAGGGCGGAACCGGCGACCAGGCCGAAACGCCCCATCCCCGTGTCGATCTTGAGATGACACACGGCAGGACGGTGCAGTTTTTCCGCGGCGGCGCTCAGAAGACGCGCCTCTTCGTACCCCGTGACGGCGCAGATGAACCCCCGGGCAACGGCCTCCTCGGCCTCTCCGGGGAGAAGAGCCCCCAGGATCAGCACGGGAAGCCCCGCCGGAGCCACCTCAGAAGCCTCGTTGACGTCGGCGACGGCAAAACAGGAGACGCCCGCATTTTTCAGCGTCTCCGCGACCGGACCGACACCCGTTCCGTAGGCGTTCGCCTTGACGACCCCGATCAGACGGCAGGGGGAAACGCGCTCGCGGATCCGGGAAACGTTGCCGCCCAGCGCGGCAAGATCGATATCGAGTCTGACTCTGGGATCGGCCATGACGAACTCACACTCTTCCCGACGGGAAAACCTATTTTGCGTATTCGACGGACCGGGTCTCCCGGATGATGGTCACTTTGATCTGACCGGGATAGGTCATCTCCTTTTCTATGCGTGCGCAGATGTTCCGCGCCAGCATCTGGGCCTCGCCTTCGGAAACCTTCTCCGGCGTGACGACGACCCGAACCTCGCGCCCGGCCTGAAGGGCGAAACAGGACTCCACGCCTGAAAACTCGTGTGCGATGGATTCCAGCTGCTCGAGACGCTTGAGATAAAGCTCGGTGGTCTCGCTCCGGGCCCCCGGACGGGAGGCGCTCAGGGTGTCGCAGGCGGAGATCAGCACGTCGTACAGGCTCTCGGGCTCCACTTCGCCGTGGTGGGCCGCCACCGCGTGGATGACGTCCTTGGCCTCATTGTGCTTGCGCAGGAAATCGGCGCCGATCTGGGCGTGGGGCCCTTCGATCTCGTGATCCAGCGCCTTGCCGATGTCGTGGAAGAGACCGATGCGCTTGGCCTTCTTTTCGTCCAGGCCGAGTTCGGCGGCGATGATCCCCATGAAGAACGCCGTTTCCAGCGAGTGCTGGAGCACGTTCTGGGAGAAACTGTAACGGTATTTGAGCCGCCCCAGCACCTTCATGATCTGGGGAGAGACGCCCTGGATCCCCGTCTCCAGCACGGCGGCCTCGCCCACCTGGAAAAGCTCCTCCTCCAAGTCCTTGCTGATCTTGCGGGCCAGCTCCTCGATCCGGGTCGGGTGGATCCGTCCGTCGGAGATGAGCCGCTCCATCAGCTGCCGGGCCACTTCCTTGCGGACCGGATCGAAACAGCTGATGACGACCGCTTCGGGCGTGTCGTCGATGAGGATGTTCACGCCGGTGGCGGCCTCGATGGCCCGGATGTTGCGGCCCTCCCGTCCGATGATCCGGCCCTTCATTTCGTCGTTCTGCAGCGGGATCATGGCCGTGGTGCGCTCATAGGTGCAGTCCGAGGCGTAGCGCTGGATGGCGTAGGTCAGGATGCGGCGGGCCTCACGCTCGCTGCGGGCCTTGGCCTCCTCGATGATGTTGCGCACCATGATGCCGGACTCGTTCTTCACCTCGTTGCTGATCTTTTCGAGCAGGATTTTGCCGGCCTCCTCGCGGGAGAAACCGCTGATGCGCTCCAATTCATCGATCTGCTGGGAGATGCACTTGGAGAGCTCTTTCTCCTTGGCGCCCACACGCTCGCGGAGAAGTTCGATCTCCTTTTCGCGCTTCTCCACGTTTTTGAGTTTGGTATCGGCGGCCTCGATGCGGCGGTCCAGGACCTCCTCTCGGGCGGCGAGACGCTTCTCGTTGTTGGTCTGTTCCTTGCGGCGCTCCCGAAGTTCCGCTTCGCACTCCTCGCGCATCTTGATGGCCTCGCCCTTTGCGGAGACCCTGGCGTCGCGCAGCAGATGCTCCGCTTCGCGCTCCGCATCGCTTCTGATCTTTTCGGCGGACCGATGGGCCGTGTCCTTCTGCAGTTTCTGGATATAGTTGTTTATGATCATCCCGGCAGCGATGCCGATGACGGTGAACACGCACCCGACAGATATCAGCACTGGCAGCATTTTTCACTCCTTGTTCGGAAGGGGTCGCCCTTCCGTCGAACACTTTATCACTTCAGTTTCCGTGACGACCCACCCCAGGGGAACATCGTGTTCCTCACGTGGCAGAGCATCACCCAGCTGGCAGGAGTAGATCACTCCCACCGGAGGCTTTGCCGCGCCGCCCAGCAGACGGTCGTAAAAACCGCCGCCGCGGCCCAGGCGCGTTCCCGTCCGGTCGCAGGCGACGGCGGGACCGAGAAACAAAACCTCGCTCTCGACAAAATCACGGTCGGCGGCGGCCAGACCGGGACGCGGCTCGGCAATGCCGTAGCGCCCCGGGACGAGGTCCCCGCGGAGATCCGCGATCTCAACCAGCTCATAAGTCCGCTGTCCGCCGTTGTAACGCGGCAGGAACAGCCGCTTTCCGCCGAGAGCAGGCAGGAGATCGGGTTCCGCCCCCGACGCGCAGAACGCGGCGACGGCGGGACTGGAAACGAAGAGCGGCAGACCGCGCAGTTTTTCGCGGATCGCCTCATCGAACGCCCGCCGCTCCTCTTCCGTCAGAGACGACCGTCTCCCGGAAAACAAACGGCGCAGCCTTCTTTTTTCTTCGTCCATGACCCGAAACCTCTCCCGGGGATCGCGGAACAAGCGTTTTTTCGGCACGAGGGGACACAAAGGGGGGATCTTTATATTTTCAAGGTGCACTTTTCAGACGGCAACCCCTGCATCAGCAGGACCTTCCATCCGAACCCGCACCGGCGCTTCCCAATACCGCACCGGACGACCGGACGCACCTCAAAAAATCTGCTCTCCAACCCCGGAATCCGCCGACCGTACAAACACTTCCGCAATTCCGGAATTTTCGGGCGCCGCTGTCAGGCGGCACCAAAATATTCCAAAAGCGAACTTTCTCGCTGTCTAAGAATATAACACGATTTCCCGCGGATTAAAGCGTTTTTTCGTAAATTTTTCGATTTTTTTCACTTTTTTTCGACATTCGTCTCCTTTTGGCGGGAAAATCCGTGAAAAGACCGCACCGCTCCTTGAAAAAAGTGCGGACCGTTTTATTGGTGATAAGAAAAGAACAGGGAGGACCGCATCATGCCGGAAATGTCAGCAAAACAGGTCCTCACCGGGGAGGCGGTCCTTTCGCAGATCCGGGAGGATATCGCCGTTTCGGGAAACTATTTTTCGCTCCACGACACCGAACTCCTGCAGGCTTTCTCCGGCTGCGCGGCGGCGGGGGCCGCCGCAGCGCTCATCATTCTGGGCGCAAGGCTCCTGCTGAAGCGTCTGCCGCAGCGGCCGCCGACGTGGCGCCGCCGGCTCGCCGAAGCGCTGTTCCCGCCGCTCACGGTCCTCGCGGCGGAAGTGGCCGGCTTTCTCGCCTCCCTGCCCCTCATCCGGACCTTCGACGCCGGAGCGGGGAGCTTTGCCGTCAAACTCTTCTGCACGGTCTTCTCGGCGACCGCCGCCTGGGGACTGCTCAGGATCGTCAGGGTCATCGACGACGATCTCCGGCGCATCGCGGAAAAACGCAGCAACGCCCTCGACAATCTCACCGTTGGCATCGCCGGCAGCGTTCTCAAGGCGGCGATCATCCTCCTGACCTTTCTCTTCGTCGGCCAAAGCATCTTCGAGATCAACATCTCCGCGCTGCTGGCCAGCGCGGGGGTCATCGGCCTGGCTTTCGCCCTGGCCGCGAAGGACACCGTCTCAAACTTCTTCGGCACGCTGGTCATCATCGCCGACATGCCTTTCCGCATCGGCGACAGGATCGAATGCGGCCCCGTGTGCGGCATCGTCCGGAGCGTCGGCATGCGCAGCAGCCGCATCGTCACCGACGACGGGACTCTGTGCACCGTGCCCAACAGCATGCTGACCGGCGCGGCGGTCTTCAAACGGAACAGGAGGGGACACCTGAAGCGGATCGTCGACCTGGGTCTCACCTACGACACCTCCCCGCAGGAGATGGAAAAGGCCGTGAAGATCCTTCACAACATCATGGACGACTTTCACGGGGAGGATCTCAGGGAGTTCACGCCCCGTATTTTCTTTTCCTCCTTCGGCAGTTACGCCCTCAACATCAGAGCCATCATCTTCTTCAAGACGGAATCCTTCGAAGAGGAGGAAAAACTGCTGGACGAACTGAATTTCGCCATTCTGCGGGAGTTCACCCGGGCCGGACTGCGCTTCGCCTTTCCGACGCAGACGCTCCTTCTTCAGAGCGGCGGGAACAGCACCGACGGCCCGCCGCCGTACCGCGCCAGCAGTTCCATGTAGCGGGCGGAAGGGACCTCGCGGGCGCCGAAGGCGCCGGTGAGATTCGTGACCATCTGCGTGTCGATGAGGACCGCGCCCCTTTCCCTGAGAAATGCCGCGAGACGGACGAGTGCGAACTTCGACGCGCCGGAGACGCGGTAGAACATGCTCTCGCCGCAGAAGATCCGCCCGACGGCAACGCCGTAGAGACCGCCGGCAAGACGGCCCGAGGCGTCGAAGGTCTCGAAACTGTGGGCGTATCCCTGACGGTGGAACTCGCAGTAGGCCCGGATGACTTCCTCCGTGATCCAGGTGCCCTGCCCCTCCGGGCGCAGGGCGGAGGCGCAGGCGCGGATCACCTCGCCGAAACAGGTGTCCACCCGGCAGGTGAAGTCCAGTTTCCTCATCTCCCGAACGAAGCTCGCCGGGACATGGAAATCCTCCAGCATCAGCACGCCCCGCATCCGGGGCGCGCACCAGGGGATGACTTCCCCCTCGCCGAAGGGCCAGGGAAAGATCCCGTGCCGGTAGGCGTCCCGCAGCAGACCGCAGGTGATGTTCCGTGAGAAGGCGACGATGCCGTTTTCATCCGCCGAAGCGGGATCGGGGAAGACGCTCTTCACGCCGCCTGACACCGTTCGTTCCCCTTACCCGAAATCAGGATGAAAAGCAGCAGGAACACGCCGAGACAGATGGGATAATAGAGAGAACCGACGAGCCTGAGGGAGGAGATCCCGATGTTCGCGTCCCGGGCGATGCCCAGAGCGATCAGGATCTGGGCGCCGTAGGGAATGATCCCCTGCACAACGCAGGAGGCCGTGTCGAGGATCCCCGCGATGCGCCGGGGATCGCAGCGGAATTTCTGCGCCAGCTCCCGGGCGATGGGGCCCGCGATGACGATGGCGACGGTGTTGTTCGCCGTGAAGAGATTCACCATGCCGACGAGGAAGGTGATCCCCAGTTCGCAGCCACGGGGGCCCGAAACGGTCCTCTCGACGCGCCGCAGGAGATACCCGATGCCGCCGTTGTGGCGGATCACGCCCAGCAGTCCTCCGGCGAGGATGGCGACGATCAGCGTTTCCGACATATTGAGCGTGCCCTTCCCCGCCGCGGCCAGAGCCTCCATCCCGGTGAAACTGCCCGACAGGATGCCGATGACTGCGGCCAGGGCGGTCCCGAGGAAAAGCAGGGTCATGACGTCAAGTCCGATCAGCGCGCCGACGAGAACGATCACATAGGGCGTGACGGCCAGGAAATGCTTCGCCTCCACCGGAGCCAGAGGTCCGGCGGCCGCGACCGTCCGCCCGACGACGCAGTAGAGAACAAAGGTCACGGCGGCGGCGGGAAGGGCGATTTTGAGGTTCATGAGGAACTTGTCCCGCATGGCGACGCCCTGGGTCCGCGTGGCGGCGATGGTGGTGTCGGAGATCATGGACATGTTGTCGCCGAACATCGCACCGCCGATCACCGCGCCGAACATCATCACGGGGGAGATCCCCGCGGCCTTCACCAGACCCGCGGCGATGGGGGTCAGCGCGGCGATGGTGCCGCAGCTCGTCCCGACCGCAAGGGAGATGAAGCAGGACATGAGAAAGAATCCGGCCAGCAGGAAATTCCCGGGGATCAGATGCCGCGCCAGAAGCACGGTGGAATCCACCGCCCCCATGGCCTTGGCCGTGGCGGCGAAGGCTCCGGCGAGGATGAAGATCATGCACATGAGCATGATGTTGATATCGCCCATGCTCCGGGCGAAAAGCTCCGTTTTTTCGGCGGTCCCGCTCCTGCGGTCGAGGAGCAGCGCCGTGGCCGAGGCGACGAGAAACGCCACCGGCATGGGCACGCTGTAGAAATTGCCCGACCACAGCGAGAGCCCCACATAGAACACGACGAAGACGGCAAAGGGGAACAGCGCCGACAAACGGGGCGCATTTTCGTTTTTTTCGCGGTGAGTCTCATTCATGGCGGATACAGCCTCGGAGATATTTGCTTTTCCGGCGCGCCGTCACAGGCGGCAGGTCATGCGGTTCACGCCGTCGACGAGGAGCATATCCTGCGTACAGGGCAGACGCAGCACGGGCGTTTCGTGCCGCCCTTCGGGAACGGTCACCTCGACGGAGACGCCTCCGCCGTCCCGCTCCCACTTGATGGAGATATCGCGGTAGGAGGCCTCCACGCGGTCGAGTCCCCGGGGGAACTGGGGAGCGATAAGCTTCATGCCGGGCTTGAAACCGGCCAGATACTCGAACATCCACGCCGAAACGTCGCCGAACATGATGTGGTTCTGGGACGCGGTGGAATTCCATCTTTCCCGCAGGGTCGTGGCGCCGATGGCGACCCAGTGGCCCCATCCGGGAAACGCCTGCTGGGTGACGAGCTTGTAGGCGTCGTCGATGTACCCGTACTCGGCCAGCACGCGGGGCACGTACTTGGCGCCGAAGATGCCGAATCCCGTTTTGTGCTCTTTGGCGCGCACGGCCTTGACCAGCGCAAGGACGACGTCGGGGATCGTCTCCTTGTCGGCGATGCCGAAATAGAGAGCGCAGGCGATGGCGGTCCGCTGACCGTCGGCGTAGACGCCCTTTCCCCGGTAAAACTTTTTGTTGATCGCCCGCCGGATGTTCTCCGCGAGGGACGCGTATCTTTTTTCGAAGTGCGACAGGATCTTCGCGGCGTAATAATAATAGGCGGAACTTGTCATTTCGACGGGCGTCCGCCCGAAGACGTTGCTGGCGCACCAGTCCTCCAGTCCGAACCGCACAAGATTTCCGTGGGCCATGCTCCGGCAGTACTCGACATACATCTTCATGCGGGGGAGAAACTCCCGCAGGGCGCTGTCGTCTCCGGTGAAGCGGAAGATCTGCCACGGCGCTTCGAAGAGGTAGATGTCCCACGCCGGACCGCTGCCCCAGTTGTACCCCCATCCGGCGCAGGGCGCGACGCCCGGCAGCTGCCCCGAGGGCCGCTGGGTATCGGCGAGGATCCGGTCGAAATGGATCGCGGCCTTTTCGCAGCCGAAGTTCCACAGACCCGTTTCCATGGCGCACTGGGCGTCGCCGGTCCAGCCGTTCTTTTCCCGGTGGGGACAGTCGGTGGGGATCCCCGTGTAGTTGCAAAGATACGTGCGCCGGGTGATCTCCTGCAGTTTGTTCAGGACCTCGTCCGAGCTGGAAAAACGCCCGCGCTCCTCGAAATCGTTGTGGATGAAACAGGCCGTAAGCCCGATGACTTTGACGTGCTCGTCGCTGATCCTCACCCGGCAGTAACGAAAGCCGTGGTAGGTGAAACGGGCGTGCCAGACCTCGACGCCGCTTCCCCGGGCGGTGTATTTGTCCGTCTGGAACTCTCCCTTCACGTAAGGCGAGATGTTTTCCCTCGAAATGTCGCCGTGGGGCAATACGTGCTCGGCATATTCCATGTCCACGGAACTCCCCGCGGGAGCCTCGAGTTCGATCTCGCACCAGCCGGTCACGTTGACGCCGAAGTCGAAAACGGAAAGCTGATCCGAGAGATCGAAGCGCTTCCCCGGGATGCGCCCGCACACGCGGCAGGGTTCCAGATCTTCCTCCACGATCAGTCCGCCGGGAGGATTGCAGTACTGCGCATCGGCCCAGCCGGAATCGTCGAAGTCCGGCAGAAAGATGCGGTCATCCTCCAGCCGGGCGTCGTAATGCTCCCCCTCGCGCATCTGCGCAAAGGTGACGGCACTGGGGGCGGTCTTCCAGGAATCGTCCGAAAACAGCACGGTCCTGCCGTCGCACACCAGATCGCAGAGCATCTTGGGGAAGTCCATCCACGGCGCGGCGTTGAAGCGCCAGTTGTTCGGGGTCCTCGCGTTGTACAGCCCGGGCGCGAGCTGGACGGTGATCACATTCTTCCCCGGACGGAGAAGACGCGTGACGTCGTAAGGGATGTACGACACGTGCCGGTCGAACTGCGTCACGACGGGCGCCAACACCCGGTCGTCGGCGGGAACGCCGTTGACGCGCAGCTCATGCCAGCCCAGACCGCACAGAAAGCACACGGCCTTTTCCGGCGCGGAAACGAGCCTGAAACATTTTCTGAAATACGGCGACTCGACTTCGCCGCCGTTGATCCAGTAACCTCTCCACTTTCTTTCCGACATAAAGAACTCCGGAAAATCATTTCCCCGTCAGGGGCGTCACGTCGATGATGTAGATCTGCCGGGATCCCTCGTGGATGGAGTCGATGCAGACCTCTTTCCCGTCCCGGGACCAGTTGGGATGCAGATCGCAGCGGGTCGGGATGGGATAGGCCGGATCGGAGTAGAAACTCCCGATCTCATAGGCATTTTTCCGCCCGAGATCGTACAGGAACAGCCTGCGGCAGTTGTCTTCCAGCGGGTAGGAGTCCGTCAGCATCCACTTGCCGTCCGGAGAGAAGGAGCAGTGGCCGTCGCCGGGGAAGACATCCTGCGCCACGATCTCGGTCCGGTGGGTCCGGTCGGTGTAGAGATAGTACTGCCAGCCGTGGGTGTAGCGGTTGGAGAAATTGATGATGTGCGTGTCGTCCGTCCAGGTGTAGTGACTGCTCATCTCCTCAAGATTCAGAGGCCACAGGTCGGACCCGTCCCGGTTGGCGGTGAACATGTGGGTGATATGCCAGCCGGGGGTGCCGTCCTTGTTCCACAGCCGCCAGCGGTGGAAGAAGGCGATCCGGCGGCTGTCGGGACTGAAGAGCATGTGATTGAACCAGCCCGGCGTATTCTCCATATCCGACCGGAAGTATTTTTCCGTGACGTCCGCCACGCTCACGGCAAGGCGGGAGGTGTCGTTCTTGAGATCCACCAGCCAGACGCCCTCGTCATCGGGGGTATTGACCTTTTCGTTCTTGTCGAAGGCGCCGGGATAACCGTACCCGGGCCGCTCCCGGTCGAGACGTGAGAAGTTGAGGCTCAGCGCCCACTGCCCGTCCGGACTCAGACAGTAGACGGGGCGGTGGAGAGTCCGTTTCTTGCCGGTCTTCACGTCCAGGATCCGCGACACGAAGTGATCGCCCTCGCGGTCGTTGTAAATGACTTCGGTCTCGGCGTCGTTCAGCCACTGGAACATGCATCCCTGCTGCCAGCACCAGGCGTCGGTCTCGGCCAGGGGGATGAACCGGCAGTCGTCCTGCAGGTCGATCATGCCCAGAACGGCCTTCTCGCCGGGAACGGGCTGACGGGCGGTGAACCCGATCTCCTGCGACAGCAGATAGCGCCCGCTCCTGTCCCAGGGGAATTTATCGAAATAACCGAAAAAATGGTGTTTCGGCCCGCCGGTGACGCGGCGGATGGGGAGATGTATCTTTTCTATCATGATCGGACCTTTCTGTTTTTTATGCTGTTCTCGCGGTGCCGGAATAATATACATGTGCCACGGGAAAAAGCAAACACGGACGGAGAGACCCTTCTCAGGAGAGAGAGGCCAGTTCACCGATGGTCTTTTCGGTCGCGCCGCGGTGCTTGCGGATGGCGTCGCCGCCGCGGCGGCCCATGGTCAAGCGCAGCTCCTCATCGGCCAGCAGACGCCGCAGGGCCTCCGTGAGTCCCGCATCGTCGGTGGTGACGACGGCGTCGGCCTCCTTGAGCACCTGGAGGATGAAACGGAAATTGCGCAGGACGTTCCCCGTGACGATGGGTTTGTCCAGCAGGGCCGGTTCGATGAGGTTGTGCCCCTCGTCATGCCCGGCGAAACTCTTGCCCATGACGACGACGTCGGAGGCTTTGATGAACTTGAACATCTCTCCCGTTGTGTCCGCAAGCAGAACGGAAACGGGCGCGGCCGGCGCGCCTCCCAGACTGCGGCGGAAGAAAGCGACTTTGCGCTCGGAGAGCATGTCGGCGATCTCCCCTCCCCGCTCCGCGTGACGGGGCACGATGACGAGGCGCAGGTCGGGGAACTCCCTGCTCAACTGCTCGAAACTTTCGGTGATGACGCTCTCCTCGCCGGGGTGCGTGCTGACGGCCAGCAGGACCGTGTGTCTGCCGGGGCCGAAACAGCTTTCGAGTCCCGGATCGCCGATGTTCTCCGGCAGCGCCTGATCGAATTTGAGATTGCCGCAGACCTTGACCGCCGCATCGGGCGAAACGGCGAGGTACCGGCGGGCATCCGCCTCGGTCTGCACGAGGATGCGGTCGAACCGGCGCAGCAACGGACCGAAAAAGATCCGCAGCTTCCGGTAGCCGGAAGCGGAGTGATCGCTCATGCGTCCGTTGACGAGAGCCACGGGGATCCCCCTGTTGCCCGCCTCGCAGATCAAGTTGGGCCAGATCTCCGTCTCGAAGATCACCAGCTGGGAGGGCCGCAGAACGTCCAGCGTTCGCCGGACCATGCCCCTGAAATCGATGGGGCAGAAGATGACGGCGGTGTTCCCGCAGCTCTGTTTGCGGGCCAGTTCCTGCCCGGTGGTCGTCGTGGTGGATATGACGAACTTTTTTCCCGGATCCTTCTGACTCCATCTGCGGATGAGGGAGAGGGCGACCACAGTCTCGCCCACGCTGACGGCATGGACCCATACTGCGCCGTGAAAGGCCTTCAGCTCTTCGATCCGTGCGGGGGTGAAGCGCCCGAAGCGCTCCCGGAAGGTGTCCTTCCATCCGCCGCGGTAGCGGTACTTGTAAAGCAGTCCGGGCAGGAAGAAGAGAAAACCCGCCGGCAGGAAGAGATTGTAGATGAAGCGCAGCATGACCGGGTCTTCCCTCTCTTTTTTCTACTCCGAAAAGTGCGTTTCGATGTAGTTCACGGCGCTCTCCAGATCGGGGACGATCTTGGTGCAGTACCGGGCCATCCAGGGACTGCAGTCCTTGTACTCGAAGGGGGAGAAGGCGACGACGAACTTGCCCAGATCGTGGGAGGCGTAAAACACCTCCATGCTCGTTCCGATGCTGGGCTTGTTGTAGTTGACGAGGACGATGTCGGCGTCGCGCACATCCTGAAGATCGAACTCGACGATCTCGTTGGCGCTGTCCACCTGGCGGTCGACGAATTTCCGGCGCATGGGATCCAGCAGACGGAAACCGCTTCCGAAAAGCCGCCCGGCCTCGACGCGCCACTCCCGGGCGCCCCCCTCGTTTTCGTCCATGATCGGACCGGAGAGATAGATCGTTTTCATTTCCGTTCCTTGTCCTTGCCTGCGATGTTTTCGGTGAAGAGCTCGGGCACGCAGCGTTTCAGCAGATCGAGGGAGAGCTCGAGAGAGGTGTAGGCGTCCGGACTGGCCATGGCCGCTTCGGCGACACGCGCACAGGCGTCGAGGGAGATGCTGCGGATCACCCGGCGGATGATGGGGAGAGAGCCGGGTTCCCCGCTCAACTCGTTGACGCCCAGTCCGACCAGAAGCGGCACAAGTTCGGGATCCGCCGCCATCTGACCGCAGACGCCGACGCAGATGTTGTGTTTCCGCCCGGCGAGCACTGTGGTGCGGATCAGCTTCAAAATGGCCGGATGCGCGGGCTTGTAGAGATAGGCGACGCGCTCGTTGCCCCGGTCGATGGCCATGGTGTACTGCACCAGATCGTTCGTGCCGATGCTGAAGAAATCCACATGTTTGCCCAGTTCGTCGGCCATCAGCGCGGCGGCGGGAGTCTCGATCATGACGCCCAGCACGGGCTTGCGGAGGAACTCCTTTTTCTCCTCGGCCAGGCGCTCCTGAAGACTGGCGATGATCCGGCGGACCTCGATCACCTCGAGCACGCTGCTGACCATGGGGAACATGATGCGCAGATTTCCGTAGATCCCCGCGCGGAGCAGCGCCCGCAGCTGGGTCTCGAAGAGGTCCCGCCTTTCGTACAGACAGAGCCGGATCCCCCGGAGCCCGAGGAAGGGGTTGGATTCCGAACCGCGGAAAATGTTGTTGTCCAGCTTGTCCCCGCCGATATCCATGGTCCGGACGGTCACGGGGGCGTCCTCGGCGGCAATGAGCATGTTTTTGTAGATCTCGAACTGGGCCTCCTCGTCGGGAAGGGTCCGGGTCTCGAGGAAGAGGAACTCCGTGCGGAGCAGTCCGATGCCGGAGGCGCCGGTATGCTTCAGCTCGGAGACCTGTTCCGCCGAGCCGATGTTGATGGCCAGATCGATCTCGAAACCGTCGGTCGTCTCGGGCCGCAGACGCTTGTCACGCTCCAGCTTGTGATAAAACTCCACCGCGCTTTTGGCGCGCAGCCGGTAGGACTCCTCGGTGCGGTCGTCGGGATTGACGATCAGCCGCCCGGAAAAACCGTCGATGACGATCTTGTCGTCGGCGGAAAGGGAATTGATGACTTCGGCCGGGACCCCCGCGACGGCTGGCAGACGCATGGACCGGGCGAGGATGGCCGTGTGACAGGTGGCGCTGCCCGTTTCGATGGCGAAACCGAGGATCCGGCTGTTGTCGAGACTCACCGTCTCGGAGGGCGACAGGCTGTTGGCCACGATGATGCGCCGGTCGTCGCGGTCGGTCTTTTTCCGCTCCTGCCGGGTGAGATTGCCCATCAGCCGGTCGAAAACATCGCGGATGTCGGCGGCCCGCTCCTTGAGGAACTCGTCCTGGATATTGGCGAAGACCTGGACGAAGTACTCCGCCGCGTCGTACAGGGCGTACTCCGCCGGCCACAGGTTCTCTTTGATCCTCTTCTCCACTTCGGAGACCAGCGAGAGGTCGTCCACCAGCATGAGATGAGCGTCGAAGATGCCCGCGTCCTCGGTGTGGAGCTTGGTCCGAACCGTCTGCGTGAGCGCGATCAGCTGTTCCCGGGTCGTTTTGAAGGTCTCCCGGACGCGTTCGAGTTCGCCGGGGACCATCTCGGGGGAAATTTCATGGAGAACGGGGGCTCCGGGAGCGCCCTTGCGGCGGATCGGCTGGACCCGCCCCACGGCGATGCCGGGAGAGATGGCGATGACTTTGAAACTCTGACCGGACAGCGGCATGATCTACTCCTCGTCGAAGTTCCCGGCGAAGAAATCGGCGATCCGGGAAACGGCCGCCTCGGCGTTTTCGCCGCTGCCGCTCAGGACGAGGCGCGTCCCCTTGCCCGCGGCGAGAATGATCAGCGAGAGGATGCTGCGGCAGTCGGCGCGGCTCCCCGGATTGTCCTCCCGGGTCAGCGTCACCGTCGCCCCGGGATAATCGGCCAGCATCTTCACCAGCCGGGACGCCGGACGGGCGTGAAGTCCCAGACGGTTCCCCACCGTCACCACAACTTTCGATCCGTCGCTCGCTATCGTCATTTTTCTCTTCTCTGATCCGGTTTCCGTCACGTGCGCATTTCCGTATAATATACACCCTTTTTCCGGTTTTGACAAGTCCGCACACGGTTAACTCGCGGTGCGGGAATGGGATGCATCCGCTCGGCCGGAGCTCATTTTTCCAGGGAAAACCGCGTGACGATCCCCAGCAAAACGCGGACGGCCGTTTCCATGCCCCGGACATCGGCGTATTCGCTCCGGCTGTGGGCGTTGTACCCCCCGTGGCCGATGTTGGGACAGGGCAGTCCCATGAAACACAGCCGCGCCCCGTCGGTCCCGCCCCGGATGGGCGGACTCGACGGCTCGAGTCCGACCTCTTTCATGGCCTCACGGGCGGCCTCGACCACGAAGGGATGATCCTTCATCACCTCCGCCATGTTGCGGTACTGATCGCGGATGACGGCGGAAACGCGCCCCGGTCCGTACTGCCGGTCGAAACGGCCGCAGAGATCGAGGATCGTTTTTTTGCGCGCCTCGAACCGCCCGGCGTCGTGGTCCCGCAGGATGTAGTGCAGTTCCGCCCGTTCCGGCGTCCCGGAGCACCGGGTGAGGTGGTAGAACCCCTCCCTGCCCCGGGTGCGTTCGGGCACCTCCGACTCCGGCAGAAGCGCGTCGAAGGTCCTCGCCATTTTCAGCGCGTTGACCATCACCCCGAACGCGTAGCCCGGATGGATGGAGACCCCCTGGAAAGTGACGGCCGCCGAGGCGGCGTTGAAGTTTTCGTATTCGATCTCGTTCTCCGGGCCCGCGTCCACGGTGTAAGCGTACTTGGCGCCGAAACGCTCCACGTCGAAAAAGTCCGCCCCCTGCCCGATCTCTTCGTCCGGCGTGAAGCCGACGCAGATCTTCCCGTGGGGGAGTTTTTTTTCGATGATCTCCTCCAGCGCGCTCATGATGACGGCGATGCCGCACTTGTCGTCCGCGCCCAGCAGGGTCGTCCCGTCCGTGACGACAAGATCGTGCCCCGCGAGGTGGGGTTCCGGCTTCAGGAGGATCCCCGAGTCCCCGAGGGGGATGGGGGAACCGTCCCAGCGCGTCACCACCCGGGGACGGACGTCCCGGCCCGACACGGCGTCGGAGGTATCCAGATGGGCGATGAATCCCACCGCCGGCGCGTCTTCGCACCCCGGGGACGCCGGAAGCGCGGCGTATACGTATCCCTTTTCCGTCAGGAGCGTTCCCGCAAGTCCCGTTTCCGTCAGCTCCTCCGCGAGGAGCCGGGCCAGAACGAGCTGTTTTGCCGTCGACGGGTGGAGCCCCGTCGTCTCATCGGACTGCGTATCGAGTTTCACATAGGTCAAAAAGCGTTCGAGGACCGTTTTCATTTCATCACCCCGCCCGCCAGGCTTCGCGGAACTCGGCAAAGGTCCCGTTGTCCAGCGCCTCCCGGATCCGCCGGGTCAGATCGAGATAAAAGTGCAGATTGTGGATCGACAGGAGCTGCATGCCGAGGATCTCCCCCACGTTCAGCAGATGCCGGATATACGCCCGGGTGAAGTTGCGGCAGGCGTAACAGGTACAGTCGGGATCCAGGGGCGAAAAGTCCGTCGCGTACCGTCCGGCCTTGACGCTCAAAGTCTCCCCCTTCCCCACGAAAGCACCGCCGTGCCGTCCCAGACGGGTGGGCAGCACGCAGTCGAACATATCCACTCCCCGGGCCACGTCCTCGACGATCTGTTTGGGCGTCCCGACCCCCATGAGGTAACGGGCCCTGTCCTCGGGCAGAAAGGCCTCGGCGGCTTCCACCGCGAGGAACATCTCCTCCTCGCTCTCCCCGACGGAGACGCCACCGATGGCGTAGCCGTCGAAATCGAGGGCCGTGATCGCCTTCGCGGACTTTTCCCGCAGTTCGGGGTAGACGCTCCCCTGGACGATGCCGAACCGCAGCTGTCCGTCGTTGAGGGGCTGTTCCCGGGACATGGTCTCCCAGCGGGTGGTGAGATCCACGCTCTTTGCCGCCTGTTCCCGCGTCGCGGGATAGGGCGTGCACTCGTCGAAGGCCATGACGATATCGGAGTCCAGCGTCCTCTGGATCTCCATGGATTCGACCGGACCGAGGAAAAACCGCGTCCCGTCGATGTGCGAAGCGAACTTCACCCCGTCCGGCGTGATCTTGCGCAGCGTGGCCAGACTGAACACCTGGAACCCCCCGGAATCGGTCAGCATGGGTTTTTCGTAACCGATGAAGCGGTGCAGTCCCCCCGCCGCGCGGATCACCTCCATCCCCGGACGGAGAAAAAGGTGATAGGTGTTGCCCAAAATGATCTGCGCCCCCAGTTCGTCCAGCTCCCGGGGCGACACCGCCTTGACGCTGCCGCGGGTCCCCACCGGCATGAAGACCGGCGTCTGCACATCCCCCCGCCGGGTATGGAGCACCCCGCGCCGCGCCCGGCTCGAGGGATCACGATTCAGACACTCGAACACCGAAGACAATTTTTCCACCGTCCCTTCCCGTCACGGAAGCGCGACGAACATGCCGCGGAAGACTTCTTCCGTCTCCACGCCCAGCGCCGCCGCCAGCTCCCGGGCAAAGGCGAACACCGCCCCCGGGCCCTTCCCCGTCACCACATTGCCGCAGCGCTCGGCAAGCCGCCCCGTGGGGACCAGGCCCCCCAGATACTTGTCGAACCCGGGATACATCGTGAAAGTCTTTCCCGTAAGCAACCCGTGCTTCGCCAGCACGATCGGCGCGGCGCAGATGGCCGAAACCACTCCGCCCCGGGCCGCCGTCGACTTGAGGATCCGCCCCACCGCCTCCGACGCCAGCAGATTCGTCGCCCCCGGCAGTCCCCCGGGCAGAAAGACTGCGTCGAAACTCTCATCGGCAACGTCGCTCAAAAGCGCCTCCGCCGCCAGCTCCATCCCATGGGCCCCGCGGACCCGCAGCGCCTCCAGTCCTGCCATGACCACCCGGACCCCGGCCCGCCTCAAGACATCCGCAGGCCCGACAGCCTCGATCTCCTCGAAGCCCTCCGCCAAAATCACCAACACCTTTTTCACTGCCTTTTCCCTCCTTTTATTACGGTTGTCGGCTCGTCTTCTACTGTACCCTCCCCCCGTCGTTTTTTCAACCCCCTCCCCCGTTTTTCCTCGGAAATCGATCCGGCCCGTGGGCGTCATGCGGGGGCGCTTGCGCCGCCCCCCGCACCCCCCGGCGCCCCGTGGCACGGGGAGGCGAGTGGGCCGGAGGCACGCGGGCATCGGACAGAAAGACGTGTTGCAAAATAAGTGCGCGGTCTTCCCGTTTTTCTACGGAAAGACCGCGCACATATTTTGCAACGGCTTGCCGGAAGGGGAAAGACAATCGCGTCGTACCTCCGCGATTTTCTTTCCCCCTTCACCCCCTACCTTCCCTGTTACTCATGCAAAGCCCGTATGGTGACGATTACGCCGCAGCGGTTTTAGTCTCCGCCGGGCCGTCCGACACGCCCGCCGCGTCGATCTCCGTACCTCTCCGTTTCCTCCGTTCCCATCCGTACTTGCAGATGATCCTCTTGCCTCTTGATTTTTTTGCAAATCGGTGTTACATTAAGGCATTCAGCGGTTTTGCGCCGAAAGGCGCTGCCGCCGAGTTGATTGAAAACCGTTACATTTCAGCAAATACACTCTGAAACCGACCAAGTAGAACTGTGATTTGCTTCCATCGTTAGGTGAAATGTATCCGGTGAGATTGTGTCTCCACATCTTGCCGGACGTTCTCTTGCATGATGGAAGTGGTTCTTGGTCGGACCTCAGAGTGTATGCCCGGGAGCGTTCGGTTCTTTTTTTGTCCGCTCCCGGGCATGCTGGATTTCGCGACGAAAGCCGCGGGACTCGGCGCCTTTTTTTCCTGTTCATGACGGCCCGTCGTCCGCCGTCATACCCCCTGCCCCGTTTTACGCCGCGATATCCAGCTTCTGGATTATCGCGGTCCTTATGTGTGCGCCCTGCAGGGCGTACGACTGATCAGTATTTGTTTTGAGCGTATCAACAGCAGAAATCGGAGACGGGAGAGATGGATGAGTATCATGTTTCCAGCGGCGTGACCTCCACCGGGGTCGTTGTATCGAATGCGATGTACGTCTACGGCGGCGGTGTGGCAAACAGCACCATCGTATCCGGCGGTGACCTGTATATCGAAGACGGCGGCTTGGCCAACAGAACAACTGTCGATTCCTTCGGCGATTTGCGTATTTCCAACGGCGGCACGGCCAATATCACAACCGTCAATTACTATGGCGGTCTGCGTGTCGAAAGCGGCGGCACGGCCAACAGCACCACGGTCAATTCCGACGGCGAACTGCTGGTCGAAAGCTCCGGTACTGTCAACGGCGTCACCGTCAATTCCGGCGGCAGTATGTGGGTCGAAAGCGGCGGTACGGCTTGGGGTATCAACTGGACGCCGTTCGTCGGGGAAGTGACCGTTGAAGACGGCGCGGATGTGACGTTTGTCGGTAATTGCAGCGGCGTGTACTTCGGTTCCGGAAGCGTTCTGCTGTCCTCTGCGTTGACGATGAAAAAAGACATCGGTTCCGGCCAATCGATGTATGTGATGAGCGGCGGCACGGCCAACAGCACCACAGTCAATGCGTACGGGGCCATGTACGTTGTCGGTGGAGCGGCGAGTGTCACCATAATCGGTTCCCGCGGTCGTATGACTGTTCTCAGCGGCGGCACGGCCAATATCACAACCGTCAACACGCACGGCGAACTGTATGTCTCCAGCGGCGGTACGGCAACCGATATCATCGCCTCCAGCGGAGCTTTTCTTGAGCTTGCCGTCATGCCCGGCACCTACGCGAAAGGAACCTACGCGGGAGCCGCATTCGAGGTCAAAGATGCCGTTCTTTCCGGCTACACGGTTCGCGACGGCGGTGTCGTAGTCGGTTCCGGAACGGCTGACAGTATCATCGTAAGTTCCAGCGGCTATCTGACTGTCTCCCGCGGGGGCACGGCCAACGGCACCACCGTCGATCGCTACGGCGAACTGAATGTTTCCAGCGGCGGTACGGCCGACGGCACCATCATCAATGCCCGGGGGTACATGGATGTCTCCAGTGGTGGAACAGCAAAGAACACAACCGTCAGCGGCGGCAATCTGTATGTCTCCAGCGGCGGCAAAGTCACGGGGCTGCTTACCGTTACGAGCGGAGCAACCGTATCGTCATACGTCGGCGGCATCATCGACTTCGACGTTTCCGGGATTGCTCCGGAAAACATGGTACTGGTCAACGATTTCTCCCGAATCAAGGGAGCTCCCTCGTACACCGTCACCGTTTCCGGCAGTCAGGCGGCGGGAACATACACGCTTGCCAAGGGTGCGGCAAATTTCTCTGCAATGATCTCTGTCGGAACCGCAACGGAGGAATTCGGTATTGCCATCGTCAACGGAAGCCCGTTGAGCCACGGCGACTTCACCTATACGCTGGCCCTGACCGACAGTACCCTGACATTACTGGTGGAGGGGGGCGAGATTCCACCGGCTCCCGGTTCTGGCGGTGCAGTCAAGACCTACAGCGGAGGCACGTTGGTTTCCAGCGCCGATTTTATGACGGGCAAGACGCTGGCCGGGAACGGTGCAGAGAACCTCATGCACGTTTCCAGCGGCGGCAAGGCCGTCGGCACCACGGTCAATTCCGGCGGCAGAATGTATGTCTCCAGCGGCGGCAGGGTTGCGGGGCCGCTCACCATTGCAAGCGGCGCGACTGTATCCGCCTACACCGGCAGCTTCATCGACTTCGATATTTCGACGCTCGCCCCTGAAAATACGGCGCTGGTCAACGATTTCTCGCTGCTCAAGGGAAGTCCGTCCTTCTTACTAACCGTCTCCGCAAACCAGACGGCGGGAACTTACATTCTCGCCAGCAGAGCGTCGAACTTTACGGGGACGATTTCCGTGGGGACCGTAACGGAAACCTACGGCAATATCACGGTCGATGGTGCGGCGTTGTATGTCAGCGAGACCAGTTATTCCCTAAAGTTGACTGCCGACAGTTTGATTTTGACCGTCGGAAGCGCCGGGATCACAGTTTCCGCCGATATTACCGAATTGACAAATCAAAATGTGACAGTCACGGCGTTTTTTGCCGAAGCCATGGTGCAGAGGCAGTACAGTCTCGACGGCAAAAACTGGCGCAATTACTCTTCTCCGGTCGTCATGACGGAGAATGGAACAGTCTATTTCCGCTTCATCGACGGCAAAGGAACGGCATCCGAGGCCGTCGGCTACACTGTCGCCAATATCGACAGGATCGCCCCAATCCTCACTGTCACCGGCAATCCCGAACGCTGGGCGAATCGGGACGTTACCCTCACTGCCGTCTGCGATGAAGACGCGCGGATCGAGTACAGTTTCGACAACGCGAACTGGACGGCCGGTTCGACCGTCACCGTCGCGGAGAACAAAACGGTTTACTTCCGCGCCGCCGATGCCGCCGGGAACGTTTCGCTCGAAACTGTGGTTGTCGACAAAATCGACAAGATTCCGCCCGTGGTTCCGGCCACTTCCGTGGAGAACATTTCCCCGGACAGTGCCGTTGTCACGGCGACCTTCAGCGAAGACAGCGTGCGGAGGGAATACAGTCTTGATGGCAAAACGTGGCTGGACTACGCGGGCGGCGTAGCGCTCTCCTCAAATGGCACGGTATATTTCAGGGGCATCGACGCGGCGGGAAACATTTCCGACGTCTCCAGCCACACTGTGGGCAGTATCACCAAAGGCGCGGTGGTGCTTTGCAGCAGCAATAGCGGTTTGACCGAAGTCATCTCCGCCGCCAATGTCATGTCCGGCAAGACTGTGGATGCCGCCGTGAACCTCATGCGGGTCACCTCCGGCGGTCTCGCAACCGACACGGCCGTCGGTTCCGGTGGCCGGATCTATGTCGAAAACGGCGGAACGGCCCGCGTGGTCTCCGTCAACTCTGGCGGCAGAATCTTCATCAGTTCCGGCGGCACGGCTCGCGAAGTCTCCGTCAACTCCGGCGGCAGGATGTTCGTCAGCTCCGGCGGCACGGCCGTCGGCGCAACGGTCGCGTTCCGCGGCAGCATGCACGTCTCCCGGGGCGGGACCGCCGTCGACGCCTCCGTTTCTTCCGGCGGCAAAATGTACGTTTCAAGCGGCGGCAAAGTCACCGGACGGCTCGACCTCGTCTCGGGCGCGGTCGTTTCGGCCTATTCCGGAAGCATCGTCGATTTCGACATCTCGACCATCGCCCCCGGGAACGCAGCCCCCGTCACCGACCTTTCCCGCGTCCGCGGGACGCCGGACTTCACCGTCACCGTTGCTTCGGCGCAGGCCGAAGGCCTCTACCAACTCGCCTCCGGCGCGGCGGACTTCGATCAGATCGTCATCATCGTCAACGCCGACACGGGGAAGGACCTCTGCTCCGTCTCCGTCGGAGACACCGTCACTTTGACGGGACAGGACTACACCCTGAACCTCTCTGACGCCCTGCTCACCCTCGCCGTGAGCGGAACGCCCGTTCCTCCCATCGTCTCCGGTCTCCCCTGGGACCTTAACGGCGACGGGCGGGCTGACGTCATCATGTCCATCACCCAGTCCGGCCACGGCGCGGAAGGGGCCACGGGCGCGTGGCTCCTCCAAAACGATCAGACCGCCGCGTGGGGCAACTTGAGCCAGCGCAACAAGGGCTGGGAGATCTTCGGCACCGGCATCACTTCCGCCGGGAAAGCCACCAATGACGTCTACGTCAAGAGCACCGGCAACGTCATCGGCGCGTGGGTCACGAACGACTCGGGCAACGTCACGGGCTGGGAAACCGTGGGCGAGTTCGACGGCAATACCCAGATCCTCGGCCTCGGCGACTTCAACGGCGACGGCCAGACCGATCTGCTTCTCCGCAACACCAACGGCGCAGTTGGATGCTATTTCACCAGTGGTCCCGTCACCGGCTGGAACTACTTCCAGAGCCTCGGCGACGAGTGGAAGCTCTCCGCCGTCGGCGACCTCAACGGCGACGGCCGGGACGACGTGGTCCTGAAACACGACGCGGGCTTCGCCGGAAGCTGGCTCACCCAGTCTGACGGCACCATGGTCTGGGCCAACCTCGATACCCTTCCCGAGGGCTTCGCCGTCATCGGCGCGGGGGACTTCGACGGCGACGGCGTCGACGACGTGCTTCTCAAGAAAGGCTCCTACTACGGCGCATGGCTTGTTGAGGCGGGCAGCGTCAAGAGCTGGTTCGGCCTCGGCGATCTCGGCGATGTGACGGTCGAACAGATCGCCGACTTCGACGGCGACGGCAAAGACGATCTGCGGATCCGCACCTCCGCGGGCGATCTCGGCGCTCAGCTCGTCAAGGGCGCAGACACCCTCGAGTGGCGCTACTACGGCAGCGTCGGCGCCGAATGGAGCACAAGCCTCGCCGCCATCTGAGCGGCGCGGGAGTCGTGGGCTTTTTGCGGGGGCGCTGGCGCCGGCCGAACGTCGGCTCCGGCCGAACGTCGGCTCCGGTGTAACTGCGGCTTGCCCTGACGGGGAGCCGCAGGGAAGAGCGTTTTGTTTTCTGTCCGGCGCGTCCCCGTAAGGGCAACGCGCCGTTATCCGCCAGCTCTCTGCCGCCCGCCCGCGATTTTCTTTCCCCCTTCACCCCTTTTCTTCTCTGTTACTCGCGCAAGATGGACCTGGCAAAAACAGCGGCGCCGGATTGGTGATGCATTGCAAAAATGGCGGGACTGACGATTTCGAGGGGCGTACCCTTCTGCGGTACACCCCGAGGAAGCGGCTGTTTCGCGCTTTTGCAAGGCGCGCCA
>JAFSTC010000117.1 GCA_017450705.1 Lentisphaeria bacterium
AAAAAAAAGCGCGGATCGAAACGATCCGCCGAATCACGCGTTTGTCGCCATTTCCAATAAATTGAAATGGCTCCGGCACTTGGATTCGAACCAAGGACCAAGTGGTTAACAGCCACCTACTCTACCGCTGAGCTATGCCGGAACACTCAATGTTTTATAACATACCCCCGCTTCGTCGAATTTGCAAGCCGTTTCCGGAGATTTTTCCGCAAAAAACGAAAAATTCTTACCGACTGGGCTTGACCTTGGGCGCGGGAACGAGCTGATGGGTCAGCTGACGCGTGAGCGTCTTGTCCAGCGGCGCGATGTCCGAACGCTCGCTGCTGAAGGCCACGAAACAGCAGAGCAGCTGGAAGATCCCCCAGCAGGCGAAGATCAATGTGATGTGGAACGCCGCACGCAAAACCTCCGGACGGCAGGTCCGGGCGATGTGGAAACGGAAGAGCGCCCATACCACCGCCAGCGCCGAAAGCGCGCAGATCCCCAGCGTCGGTCCTTCCCCTGCGGGAGAGATCTCCTGATGGATGCCGAAAAGCCACCGGGCGACCCCCACGATCTCCAGCGGGATCCAGCCCATGATCAGCAGGAACCACATGGCGAACCCCTGGGGATTGCCCTTGGAAAGATCGTAATCGGCGCCCGCCGTGCCCACGGCGGCGATGAGGATCGTGCCGCCCAGGAGGAGCGCCGCCCAGTCCAGTTTGCGGCAGAGAGCCTTCTGCTTGCTGCGCATGGCGCTGGAACGCTGCTTTTTCTGTTTCTTGGCCATTTTTGTCACCTCTTCGCGGAATTGTTGGTGCCGATCTTGCGGACAAGAAGGTAGGTCACGTAGCCGATGAGCACCAGCACCAGCACCAGGGCGCTGTAGGCGTGGGGCCACCAGATGCCGCTGGTCATCATGGAAAATTCGGACATGCCCCCGAGACCGGTGATGACCGTGAGGGGCAGAAACACGATGTTGATGATGGCCAGATATTTCATGATGACCGCCAGATTGTTGCTGACGATGGAGACCCGGGCGTCGGACATGCCCGTGAGAATGCCCGTGTAGATGTTGGTCAGATTGTCGCACTGCTGGTTCTCGACCGTGATGTCTTCGAGGAAGTCGATCTCCTCCTGATCGAAGCCGATGCGTCCGGCATCGTTGCGCAGCCGCCGCAAAAGGACCTGATTGGCGCTGGTGGCCGATTCGTAGTAGGTCAGGCACTTCATGAGCGCGAACATATTGACCAGAGACTTGTTGGTGACGGCGTACTCGATCTTGTTCTCGATCTCGTCCGAAATGTTCCGGATGATCCGCAGATGCTGGAGAAAGTGGTGCGTCGCGTGGTGCAGGAGCCGCAGCAGCACACCCTGCACGCTGTTGCCCCGCAAAGGCATCTTGCCGTGCTCGAAAAGGGGCATCACATCGGTCTGGATGACGATGATCCGGTCCCGGAAAAGGAACGCGCCGACGCTGGAAACGCGGAAGGCCATCCGGCTCTGCACCTGGACGTTGCCGGGGCGCTTCATGATGACGGCAACGTGATTGGCTTCATATTCCACACGGCTGATCTCGTCCTCATCCAGGGCGGAAGCCAGCGTGTGGCTGTCGATGCCGCAGTCGTTGACCAGGTAATTCTTTTCCTCTTCGGACGGATCGCTGTAGACCTGGATGAGCCCGGACTGACCCTCCGGACACATCTGGACCCGTCCATCGACAAGATCGTAACATCTCAACATCAGGATATCCTCCCTTTGCAGCTGCCGGCGTTCTGCGGAAAGCCGGGGAGGCGGGCGGAACGGATACGCCCTTTGCGGGAGAGGGATGCCGCGTCAGATGTCCCGATCGAACGGCAAAGATCTCCTGTCCCCGGCGCCGCGTCCTAACGGGACCGCATCGTCTGAATTGGCAGTCATACTTTCTTCACCGCTGTCGTTGAACTCGAAAACACTTCTCCGCCGGAGCGCCCGGCGGCCGCACGGACCCAAATATAGCTTCGGCGGCGCCTCTTGTCAAGGGAAAAAAAGGAAAAAACGGCGGAAAAACAGCCCGCCGGCAGAAAAAAAGCCGGGGAGCCGGCGGCGGAGACTTGAAGAATCCGCTTCCGCGATGTATATTCCATGTTAAAAGAGGAAAGGATTCGGAATGCTCTGCGACAGGTGCAAGAAGAAGGAAGCGACGATACACGTCAAAAAGGTCTCCAACGGCAAGGTGGAGTCCCTGCATCTGTGCGCCGACTGCGCCCGGGAGAAGGAGGAGCAGGGCGTGCTGGGCGCGCTGGGATTCAATCTCGCAGAGGTGCTTTTCAACATCGGCGAAATGGCCAAGCCCCATGCCGAAGAGGACTCCTCTCCCGACGAAAAGAAATCCGACCCCGGGATCACCTGTCCCGCCTGCGGCTGGAACATGGAAAAGCTCCAGAGTTCCCACGGCCGGCTGGGATGTCCCGAGTGCTACAGAACTTTTTCGGCCATCATCGGCGAGGCGCTGAACCGCATCCAGCGGGGCGAGATGCACATCGGCAAGCGGCCGGACAAGACCGATCCCCTGCTCAACGCCGCGGCCCTGCGCATCGAGATCACCCGGACCCGGAAGAAACTGGCCGAACTCGTCCGCCGCGAGGAGTACGAAAAGGCCGCCGTCTGCCGCGACAAGCTCAACGCCCTGAACGACAAGCTCAAATCACTGGAACCCCGAGGAGAAGTCTCCGATGAAAAGTGACGCCGTGAAGCGCCTCCTCGCAAGTCCCGTGAGCTTTCTCGCCGATTCCGGCCCGGACGAGGACATCGCCATCTCAAGCCGGATCCGTCTGGCGCGGAACCTGCGGGGATATCCCTTCCCCTGCGCCGCGGAGCCGGAACAGCTGACGGAGGTCTGCGATCTGGTCAGCGCCGCCGCCAACGCCTCGGGCAGTCTCGGATGCCCCGACTGCTTCTCCTTCGACATGGCGGAACTGCCCGTCGTCGACCGGGAGATCCTGCTGGAACGCCGTCTGGCCAGCCGGGACTTCATCGACCATCCCGAGGGAAGCCGTCTGCTGGTGCGCAGCGACGAATCATGCTCCATCATGATCAACGAGGAGGATCAGCTGCGCATCCAGGTGCTGGCCCCGGGCTTCCAGCTGGACAAGGTCTGGAAGACCATCAACGCCCTCGACGACGAACTGGCCGCCCATCTTGACTACGCCTTCGACGACCAGCTGGGGTATCTCACCTGCTGTCCCACCAATGTGGGCACGGGCATGCGCGCGTCGGTGATGCTCCATCTGCCCGGACTCGTGATGACGAACAAGATCACAGCCACCATCCACGGCATCAACAAGCTCAATCTGGCGGTGCGGGGCATCTTCGGCGAGGGCTCCGACAATCAGGGCAATCTCTTTCAGGTCTCCAATCAGGTGACCCTCGGGGAGACGGAGTCGGGGATCGTCGAGAACCTCTCGCAGGTCATCCGCCAGCTCATCACCCACGAGAAGGCCGCCCGGGTCCAGCTTCTGGAGCGGGATCAGGCCTCCCTGCTGGACCACGTGGGCCGCTCCTACGGCATCCTGCGGCACAGTTACAAGCTCTCCAGCAAGGAGGCCCTCAACTGCCTCTCCGGACTCCGGGTCGGCGTGGACATGGGGCTTTTCAACAACGTGGACATCCACCGCGTCAACGAAATGTTCCTCACCATCCATCCCGCCCATCTCCAGAAGAACGCCGGCAGGACCCTCTCCTCCGCCGAAAGGGACGTGGTCAGGGCCGCCTACTGCAGGAGCCAACTGGCAAAATAATCAAATTTTTCAAACAATTAAAATATCCTAATAAAAAATCACGTTATAAGGGGTGAACGATCCGGTGCGGGGAGCGCCGGAGAAATTCAAAAACCATCAACAAGGAGTTGTAAAGATGAAAAAGCTGATGCTGTTCGGTACCGCTGTTCTCCTGACGACCGCCGTCATGGCCGGTCCGCCGCCGCCCCACCACCATCATCACGGCGGCGGGAGCAGCGGCGTGCGCCTTGCCAGCGACATCGTGGGCCTGGTGGGAGCCTCCATCTACACGCTGGGCGCGGTGACCAATCCCCGTCCCGTGGTTGTGGCCCCGGCCCCCGTGGTGGCCGCCCCCGTGGTGGCTCCGGCCCCCGTGGTAGCCCCGGCCCCCGTGGTCGTGGCTCCGGCCCCCGTGGTCTACGAACCCGCTCCCGTGGTCTACCGCCCGGCCCCCGTGGTCTACCGGCCCGCGCCCGTGGTCTACCGGCCGCCCCGTCCCCGGCCCATGCCGCCGCCGCCGTATCACGGACCGCATCACGGACCGCATCATCACTGATGCCGGCTCCGTCGAACGGAACATACCGCAGGTCCCCCCTCAGGGGCGGGCCTGCGGCTTTTTTCCGGGAGGGGCCGCCAGGCGTTTTCTCCCCGTTCCGGCAGGGATTTTGCAAAAAAAAGACGACTCTTTCGTTTTTTCGATTTGCCATACATCGGGAAAACGGTTATATTTATATAGAAGAGCGTTTGTCTCCGGATCATAAAAATCATCATATCGAGGTGTCAGCATGTTTTCTTTGAAGAAATCGGTTTCTCTCGCGGTCATCGCCGTCACGGCCGGGACGCTCTGCGCCGCGCCGTGGGTCAGTCTGGGTCCGAAACGGGTCCCCGAGACGCTGGTCGTCGTCAGCAACTACAAGAGTCCCCGGCTGCTGGCCGAATTGATCCAGAACGAGTGCCGCGCCCCCTACCTGCTGCTGCCCACGCCGGATTCCAAAGACGAGCGCATTTTCTTCTGCCCCGCCCTGCCGGGCAAGACGGCCATCCAGATCCGGGAGGCCCGGCTCAACGCCTTCGTGCGCTTCCTCCACCCCAAACGCATCGTGGTCATCGGCAACGACACGCTGGTGAACAAGAGATATATCGATCGTCTGGACCGTACCATCCCAGTGGTCCGCATCGACGGCGTGGACTGGTACCGCATGGCCGAAGAACTTAATTTCATGCTCAATCTTTCGCATCTGGCCTCCAACTTCAAGCGTCTGCGCGAGACCATGCTCAACAACGGCAGGATCTACCGTCCGGTGAGTCTGCCCGACGGTGAGAAAAAGGCTCCGGCGGGAGTCGTTCCGCCGGCCGAGAGCGCTCCCGCGGCGGAGAGCAGCGAAATGGCCGCCCCCGCGACCGGGGACGCCCCCGCGGCGGGAAGCGGGGAAAAGGCCGCCGCCGAATCCCAGGCGCCCGCAGCCTGACGCCTTCCCGGAGCCGGCCGCATGTTCAACCTTTTCAAGATCGCCGTCAACGCCTTCCGGGAGTCGCTCCGGGAGCCCGTGTATTTTCTCATGCTCCTCTCGGCGCTGGTGCTGATCGGGCACTATCCCTCGGCGGCCATCTTCGTCTTTTCCGAACAGATGAAGCTGGTGGTCGACAGCTCCATGGCCACCGGACTGATCTTCTCCCTGGTGGTCGCCGTGCTGTGCGCCAGCTACACCATCGCCCGGGAGATGCGTAACGGAACGGTGCTGCTGCTCCTCTCCAAGCCCGTGCAGCGCTGGAGCTTCATCGCGGGCAAGATCGCCGGGATCGTCACGGCGGCCTCCCTCTTCGCCGCGCTGTGCAACTGCGCCTGCATCGTGGCGGTCTACATCGCCACCGATCAGTTCAGGTTCGACATGACGCTCTACTTCTCGTTTCTGGGAAGTCTGGCCGCGGCGTGCGTCATCGGCATGGTGGCCAATTTCTGGCGCGGCGCCTCCTTTCCCGAGATCGCCTCTCTGGCCGCGGCCGTGCTCGTGCCGGCCTTTGCGGTCGTGTGCATCGCCACCCAGCCCCATCCGGCTCTGGGCATGCGCGATCTGGTCAAGGCGCTGCTGCTGATCAATTTCGCGGTGCTGGCCATGTCCACGGTCGCCGTTGTGGCCGCGACGCGCTTCGACGTGGTCCCCAATCTGTGCTTCTGCACGCTGATGTTCTTTCTCGGGCTGGTGTCGAGCTATCTCTTTCAGCGGGAGACGGATTCCGCCGCGCTCAACGCCGTGTTCGGATTCTTCTACGCGGTGATCCCCAACTGGCAGTTCTTCTGGCTGGCCGACGCCGTGGCGGTCAACCGGCACATCCCGGCGGGCTACATCGTTGACGCCGCGTTCTACGTGCTGTTCTACATCGTCATCGCCGCCATGTGGGCCGTGGCGATCTTCCAGAACCGGGAGGTCGCCGGGTCCTCGCGGTGACCCGCCGAAGCCATGGAGCCGCCCATCGTCAGACTGGATGTGGTCGATTCGACCAACACCTACGCCAAGGAGCACGCGGGAGAACTGCCCGACGGGACTCTGGTCTCGGCCCGGATCCAGACCGCCGGCCGGGGCCGGATGGGCCGCAAATGGCTCTCGGGGCCCGGACGGGACATCATGGCGACGTGCGTTTTCAAAAACCTGGACCGTCCCTTTCTGGCCGGCGCGATCACGGGCGTGGCCGCGCTGAGCGTCATCTCCGAAGCCGCCCCCGAGCTCTCGCCCTACTTCAAGTGGCCCAACGACATCTACGTCGGGAAATCGAAACTCGCGGGCCTGCTCTCCGAAGCGGTCTGGGAACACGGCGCCATGAAGTGCATCGTCTGCGGGATCGGCGTCAACGTCAACTCCGGGGACGAACTGCTCTCCGGCGCCGGTCAGCCGGCGGCCTCGCTTTTTTCGCTGACCGGGCGGCATTTCGACGTCGATTTTTTGATCGGCGGACTGGCAAAAGCCGTGAAAAGGTATTATATTATGTGTCAACATCATCCGCGGGAAGTTTTCGCCCGGTGGCGCGACCGCAACCGCCTCGCCGGACACGTGATCGAGGTGGTCGATCCCTCCGGAAGATCCATGACGGGGCTGTTCCGCGACGTGGACGATGACGGAGCGATGCTCTTCGTCTGCGACGGCGTCGAACGGCGCTTCACCTGCGGCGATGTCAAGATAAACGCTTCGGCGTTGAACATTTAATCGGGATCGGCGGCGGCGGGGAACGGTTCTCCGCCGGGGCCGGACGGAAAAGGTGGTTTTTATGGGTTCCAGCAGTTTTGATCTCCTGTCCGCAGGTCTGCGGATGATGGTCCTCGGCATGGGGATGGTCTACATCTTCCTCATCGTGATGATCCTCTCGATGAAATTCATGTCCCGGTGTCTGCGCCCCTTCGAGAACGCTCTGCAGAGCGGGGAAAAGAAACCCGCGAAAACGCCCGCGGCAGGTCCCGACGACGCGACGCTGGCGGCGGTGGCGGCCGCCGCCGTGGCCCGCAAACTGGGCAAGTAGAACGAAAGATTTTTTGACGTCGAATCAAACAACATAAATGGAGTCGCACTTCAGATGAAAAAAATCAAATTCATGGATTGTTCGTTCCGGGACGGTTTCCAGTCCCGTCTCGGAGCCAGGGTCCGCACGGAGGACTTCCTGCCCGCCCTCGATGCGGCGGTCAAAGCCGGCATCACGCACCTCGAGATCGGCGGCGGCGCCCGTTTCCAGAGCCTCTACTTCTACTGCCAGCAGGACGCCTTCGAGATGATGGACCGCTGCCGCGAAGTGGCCGGTCCGGACGTCAATCTCCAAACCCTGGCCCGGGGCGTCAACGTGGTGGGTCTCTCCTCCCAGTCCAGCGACATCATCGATCTGCACGCCAAACTCTTCAAAAAGCACGGCATCACCACGATCCGCAACTTCGACGCGCTCAACGACGTGCGCAACCTCTCCGGCTCCGGCCGCAGCATCAGCGCCGCCGGGCTGAAACAT
Organism: Lentisphaeria bacterium; assembly: GCA_017450705.1. Classification (GTDB taxonomy): domain Bacteria; phylum Verrucomicrobiota; class Lentisphaeria; order Victivallales; family Victivallaceae; genus UBA1784. The sequence continues at coordinate 7,722 of JAFSTC010000117.1, forward strand.
CAGGTCACCGTCACCATGATGGGACTGGCCCCCGGACTCAACGAGTCCTACGCCCACACGCCGAAATTCTACGCCGACATCGTCCGGGCAATCCTCGACGACGGCGTGCCCTTCGACTCCCTGGCCTTCAAGGACGCCAGCGGCACCAGCACTCCCGCCACCGTCTACGAGACGGTGAAAATGGCCCGCCAGCTCATCGGCGAAGGCCGTGAGATCCAGTTCCACACCCACGACACGGCCGGGATGGCGGTCAGCTGCAACTACGCGGCAATCGAGGCCGGCGCGGATGTGATCGACCTGGCCATGAGCCCCATGTCCGGCGGCACCTGCGAAGCGGACATTCTCGTCATGTACCAGCGTCTGCGCGGCACCGAGTACACCCTCGACATCGATCCCGAAAAGATCAACGCCGCCGAGGACGTCTTCGAAAAGTGCATGGAAAAATACTTCATCCCGCCGGAATCCATGCAAGTCTCCCCCAAGATCGTCTTCAGCCCCATGCCCGGCGGTGCGCTGACGGCCAACACCCAGATGATGCGCGACAACAACTGCCTCGACAAGTACGGCAAGTGCATCGAGGAGATGCGAGACGTGGTGGCCAAGGGCGGTTTCGGCACCTCCGTCACCCCGGTCTCCCAGTTCTACTTCCAGCAGGCTTTCACCAACGCCATGCAGGGACCGTGGAAGAAGATCACCGACGGCTACGGCAAGATGGTGCTGGGCTACTTCGGCAAGACCCCCACCGCCCCGGATCCCCAGATCGTCGAACTGGCCCGCCAGCAGCTGAAGCTGGAGCCCACCACTTCCGCCGTGGTTGAACTCAACGACAAAAATCCCGCCCTCGGCATCAAGGCCGCCACCGAACAGCTCCAGGCCGCCGGTCTGGAGGTCACCGATGAAAACATCTTCATCGTCGCCGCCTGCGGCGAAAAGGGTGTCAACTACCTCAAGGGCGACCGTCCCAACGGCATCCGCTACAAGGAAGCGGCATCTCCCGCCAAGGCCGCCGCGCCCGCAGCCGGGTCCGGCGTCTACACGGCCAGCGTGGACGGCAAAAACGTGACGGTCGAGATCTCCGGAAGCGGCGATTACACGGCCAAGGTCAATGGCAAAACTTTCACCGTCAAGCTGAGCGAAGGCGCTTCCTCCGCCGCCAAGGCCGCCGCACCCGCGGCCGGGTCCGGAGACGCCAAAGCCGTTCCCGCGCCGCTGCCCGGCACGGTGATGAAGCTTCTGGTCCAGCCCGGAGACGAAGTCGCCGCGGACGACACCCTGCTCATCCTCGAAGCCGTCAAGATGGAGAACGAGATCAAAGCCGGTTTCGCCGGCGTCGTCAAAGAGGTCTGCGTTTCCCAGGGCGGAGTCGTTTCCGCCGGGGACGCGGTGGTCATGATCGAACCCAGGGGCTGACGAATCATGCGCACACTGAAATCCATCCCGATGCTGGCGCTCCTTCTGGCGGTCTTCTCCGCCGGAGCGATCCCGCAGGAACCCTCCCTGTCGCAGGCGGTCCCCGCGGCCTGCCTGAAAGCGGCCTCTCCCCGGTATGCCCTCCCCGCCGGAGCCCGGCGCATCGCGGCCGACAGCGACGAGCTTTTCGGCTGGTACGAGACCCAGGACGGCTGCCGCTATCTGGTCTACGAGTGGAACAAGCCCGCCACGGTGTACTCGGTGACCGTCTCCGACCGCCAGAAGGTCTCTCCCGGACGGGAGCTTCTGATCCTTCACCCCGCCGGACGGAGCAAGGGCAAGGTCAAAGCGACCGCCTCGTTCAAGACGAAGTGGATCAATCCCCGGGTCATCCCGGCGGCCACGCTGGAAGCGGGCATGCTCATCGGATGCTTCATCCCCATGGAGATCGCCCATGACTCCGTGAACAACGACACGGGCAAAGCCAACAAACTTGCCACGAGCTGGGGCGAATCCCTCCGGGGCCTGTGGAGAAGCACCGGCATTTACGATATCTGCCGCCAGAGCTCGTCCGACTTCAAGTCCACCTGGATCCTCGGACTGGGACGGGTCTTCATGATCCTCGTCTCCTTCGTGCTGATCTATCTTGCCATCGTCAAGCAGTTCGAGCCGCTGCTGCTGCTGCCCATCGGGTTCGGCGCGCTGCTGGCGAACATTCCGCTGGCGGGCATCTCCGGTCCCGACGGACTGCAGGGCATGATCTACAACGTGGGCATCGAGTCCGGCGTGTTCCCGCTGCTGATCTTCATGGGCGTGGGCGCCATGACGGACTTCGGTCCCCTCATC
>JAFSTC010000001.1 GCA_017450705.1 Lentisphaeria bacterium
CGGGGCGGCGTCAGCGGGCGCTTGATCTTGACGGTCTGCTCGTCCTCCTCCCCGCCTTCGGAGGCGGCGGGCGCCGGGGCGGACGTGACCGGCACTGCGGCGGTCGGGGCAGGCTTCGGTTTTGCGACGGAGACCGTCTCATCCGAAACCTCCACGGCCGGAGCCGCAGGTTTGATCGGCACGGTCGGCGTCGAAGCCGGTTTGGGTTTTGCGACGGAGACCGTCTCATCCGAAACTTCCACGGCCGGGGCCGCAGGTTTGATCGGCACGGTCGGCGTCGAAGCCGGTTTGGGTTTTGCGACGGAGACCGTCTCATCCGAAACTTCCACGGCCGGGGCCGGAGCCGGAGCGGGCGTGATCGCCACGGGCGGTTTCGGCGCAAGTTTGGGTTTGGCGACGGCGACCGTTTCGTCCGAGACCTCCACAGCCGGAGCCGGGGCAGGGGCGGGGGCGGCCTGTTCGGCCTGGGGACGGAGCACCACCGTCTTGCGCGTGCGGGTGTCTTCGCCGCTTCCGGCCGCGCCGGGCTGAGGATGGAGCACCACCGTCTTGCGCGTGTTCGTGTTCTCGGCGTCAAGAGGGATCTTCACCGGACTGACCGAGGGCGGCGCCAGAGGCTTGATCTTGACGGTGCGCCGCGTCTGGGTGTCGTCGAGTATTTCCAGATTGCTGGTATCCGTGTCCCGGGCGCCCAGGGGATCGGCGATCTTTTCCTGCCTGAGCAGATTGGGACCGCCCTGGGCCGGATGCAGGCGCACTGTCTTGCGGGTTTTCGTATCTTCCGGGGAGAAGCCCCCCGCGGGGGTGGTGCTGTCAGTGTCAGACATTTGCCGTATATCCTTTCCAAACTTGAGGACGGTTTTTCTCAGACTTCGACGCCGAGGGCTTTGAGACGGTCGGCGATGTCACGGTAATTCTCCACGCTGGCGCGGATGGTCTTGTAACAGTCGACGGCCTCCGCGGTCTTGCCGTTGCCTTCGTAGGCGATGGCCAGATAGTAGAGGGCCTCGCGGCGGTATTTATCCATGCGGTACATATCCTTGACCGCTTCCGCCAGAAGGGGTTCCGCCGTGGCCGTGTCCCCCGTCGCGATGGCGCACCGGCCGAGGTAGACGAGACAGGCCCTGTGCTTCTGGGGATTGTCGCTGATCGACTCGAAGATCTGCCGGGCCTCCTCGAAGTTGTCCTGTTCGAAACGCAGTTCCGCCAGATCGAACTGCAGCTGGATGTCGTTGGGGAAGTTCTTCGCCCGGGTGACGACGCGTTCCTCGTGGCAGGCGTCGCGTTTCGCCTTCGCCGCGGCGATCTGCTGCTCGTCGGCGCCCTGGGATTCGAGCGTGGCGATTTCCTTGTCCATCTGGGCCAGCTGGGCCCGCTCGATCTGCTTGTCCAGCACGGGATCGGCCACGCCGAGCTTCTGCTCGACGTTTTTGTACTCCCGGTAGGCCGCCTCGTAGTCCTCTTTGATCATGTAGGCGTCGGCCATCTTGCGCCGGAGATCGACGGAGTCGCTGGTCTCCAGATCCTTCTGGAATTTGTCGATGAGCAGCTGGGCCTGATCGGCGTCGTGGATCGTTCCCTGCATGAGCTGGTTGATGAGGGCGTCTTTGAGGTCGGTCTTGTCCTGCGTCGAGCCCTTGTCCTCCCACTTGCCGGCCTCGATGCTCGACAGGGCCATGGCGGCCCGCAGTTCGTTCTGCATCGCCAGATTCTCGGGATGCTTCTTGGCGAGGATCCGGAAGATTTTGAGTCCCTCGGCGGCCTGGTTGTTGTGCTGCATGGCGACGGCCAGACGGCGGAGATTGCCCTCGTTGTTGGGATGGAAGACCCGGATGACGTTGAGGGCCGTCACCGCGCCCCACGGCGCCGCGCTGGCCTCCGACGCGTCGGCCATGGCGGTCAGGATCAGCGGCAGGTCCACGCAGGAGGCCAGGGGCCCCTCGCACATGGCCATGGCTTTGACGGGGTCGATCAGGGAAACGATCTTGACGGCGATGAAGAAGACCGGCGACAGCAGCTGCCAGAAGATTTTGCCAAGCGCGCCGCCCTTGCGGCATTTCGCCATTTCGTAGTCCCGCAGCTTCTCGAACAGGATCGGCACCGAAGGATTGTTCTTGACGATGGGAACGAGGATCCTGATCGCCTCGTTGTAGTTGCCGACCGCCGCCTGTTTGGCCGCGCGGTTGTAGCCCTCTCGGACGTATATCTGCACCTGACTGAAAGTTTTTCGCTCCATGATCCCGAACCCGGCGTAAATAAAATTTTAAACCACAATCATACGTCTATGTAACATACCGTCGATTAGACGAAAAGTCAAGCGGCAACTCCGGCGATCGGAAGAATAAAATGCAATAAAGGCGCGCGCGGGCGGTTTTTCAGCCGCAGGAGGGGAGTCCGAAGAGTTTTTCCGCGTTCAGGTGGCAGATCTTTTCCATGTCCTCCGGGCCGAGGCCGAGAGACGCCAGATCCAGCTGGGCCTGTTTCGGCCGCACCGCGGGGTAGTCGCTGGCAAAGAGGACCCGGTCCGTCCCGTGGGCCAGGACGAGATGCCGCGCCCGCTCCGGACCGACGAAACGGATGGCGCTGGAGACGTCGATCCAGACGTCTTTGCCGATGATGTACTTTTCCGCCGCGTCCCAGCAGCCGTAGCCCCCCAGGTGGGCCGCGATGATCCGCAGACCGGGAAAGGCCTCGATCACCCGGGCCAGACGGCGCGGCGACGAGTAGTCCACATCGGGGTCGCCCGTGTGGAAGAGCAGGATATGCCCCAGCTCCCGCGTCCGGGCGTAGACCGGCATCATCTCCGGCGCGTCGATGTTCAGCATCTGGAAATCGGGGTGGATCTTCAGTCCCCGCAGCCCCAGCGCCGAGATCCGGTCCAGCTCCGCCATGTGCTCCGGATATCCCGGATGGATGGTCCCCAGGCCGATGAAAAGCTCCGGATCCTCCCGCACGAGGGAGCTGATGTAATCGTTGATGTGGGGCACCTGGGCCGGTTTGGTCGCCGAGGAGAAGATGACGCTCCGGGAGATGCCCGCCTCGCGGCAGCCGGCTTTGATGTCGCCGATCAGTCCCGTGCCCTGCCAGGTGAAGTGGTAGTAGTCCTGGAGATAGGCCACCGCCTTCTGCGCGATGTTTTCGGGGAAGACGTGACAGTGGACGTCGATGTATTTCATTTTTCCGGCCCCGGCATGTTTTTTTCGATCTCTCCGCAAAGTTCCGGCCACGGCGCCGTGCGGAAGTAAAGGTTGCGTTCCCGCGAGAAGACGACCGTGTTCCCGGTCACGGTGAAACGGTATTCCGAAACGAAGGGCGTCGAGGTGAAATAGACCCTGAGTCTGACGCCGTCCCCCGCCGTCTCCGCCGTGGCGGAGAAGGAACGCTCCTCGCCGTCTTCGAGAGCCGTCGTTCCTTCCTCCGGCGTTTCCCAGCCCGCCCGGAGCGTTTCCAGCCTGCCGTCGTCCAGCGTGAAGCCGACCTGACAGCGGGCGGGCGTCCGTTCGATCCGCACGCGGCGGATCCCCGCGGGATTGGGGGCGAATGCGGCCGAGACGACCGAGTCCCGGCACGGCGGGACGCCATGGAGCCGGGGAAGGGCCAGGGAGGCGAGTTTTTCCCGCAGGCGTCCGCAGGAGTCCGGATCCTCCGGCAGAGGATGGTCTTCGAGACGGGGCAGCAGATGATCCCAGACGATGTCGAGGATCGTCTGCATGTTCTTGCCGCCGGCGGTCACGGCCAGCGTCATGCGTTGCTCGGGGACGACCAACGCGTACTGCCCGAAAGCGCCGTCGCCCCGGAAGGCGTTGTGACGGCATCTCCAGAACTGGAAGCCGTAGCCCTGTTTCCAGTCGGGGGCTTCGTTCATGGCGTTGTCGACCTGAAAGGCGGTCGCGGCGGCGAGGTATTCTTCGGGGATCAGCTGTTTCCCGCCCGATCGTCCCCCGTGCAGGAGCATCTGGGCAAAGGAGGCGATCTCATCGGTCGTCAGCCGGTAGCCCCAGCCGCCGAGCTCGGTCCCGTCCGGACTCTTGTCCCAGAGCCTGTCGGGGATCCCCAGCGGTTCGAGAAGCCTTTTTTTCAGGTAGACCGAGGGGTTCTCTCCGGTCAGGCGGCGGATCGCCGCCGACAGCATGAAGGTCGCCCCGGAATTGTAGACGAAACGGCTTCCCGGTTCGAAGACCAGCGGAGACGTGAAGAAATCCCGCTTGAGATCCCCGTCGGGAGCGGCCTTGAAAAACGCCGTCGAGCAGACTTCGTGCCCCGTGGTCATGGTGAGGAGATGCCGGATCGTCATCCTTTCGAACCGCCCGTCGGTGACGACCGGCCGGTATTCGGGAAAGATGTCGAGGAGCCGGGTGTCGGTCGTCAGGCGCTTTTCCCCGACGGCGATGCCCACGGCGCAGCTGATGAAGCTCTTGCTCAGCGAGAAGAGCAGATGGGGCGTTTCGGACGTGTAAGGGCTCCACCAGCCCGAAGCGATCCGGATCTCGTTCCGGGTCAGGATGAAACTGTGGACAAATTCGAATTTCTCCAGAGCGGCGACGAAATCGAGCACCGCCCGGGAACTTACGCCGGCTGATTCCGGACTTCCCTCCGTCCGCGGCATATCCCTCTCCCCGGACCTACTTGTTCTTGGACGATTTGTTTTTCTTCGCGGCTTTTTTGTTCTGAGAAGCGTTCTTCGCGGCCGTCTGCTCCTTGCGGGTGGTCCCGCGGAAGGTCCCTTCGAGGGTGATCAGCTTCTTTTCTCCGATCTTGCCCGCGGAGAAATTCTTCGTGTTGAAGATCTCCCCTGTCTTGACGTTGGTCAGAAGCTCCTTGCCGTCGACCTTGAGACTCGTCCAGCGGAGCATGGCGGAGTTTTTCAGCCCCACCAGAACGGAGAGGTCGCCGTTGGCCGCCTCGAACTTGACGGTGATCGTCCTGAGCGCGCTCTGGGATTTTGCCGAAATGGCGAAATACAGACACTGATAGAGTCTCGCGCCGGTTTTTCTGTCCGTCGCGGTCTTTTCGAAGATGTTGAGTCCGCCCTTTTCGACCGCCTTGATGGTCGCGTTTTTGCCTGTGTTGAAGATGACGATCTGGGAATTCTCCGCCGCCGTCAGGCCCAGGAACAGACAGAATATTGCCGCGCAAACGGACACGATCTTCATTTTGACAACTCCTTCTTCACGGTTGCTGTTGATGCGTATATCGGATCTTTTCTCAGAGCGCCAGCATGCGGTCGACGGGCAGCCGGGCCCTCTTCATGATGTCCGCGGGAAGCGTGACCTCGCCGCAGCCGCACTCGAGACAGCGGAGAACGTCCTCGGGACGGATCTTTTTCATGTCGCCGCAGGCGGGAAGGGGCTGCAGCGGATAAAAGACTTTGTCGGGATTTTCCTTTTTCAGACGGTGGATGATGCCGTACTCCGTCCCGACGATGAACTCCTTTGCCTCCGACTCCCGGACGGCCCGGAGCATGCCGCCCGTGGAGAGCGCCATGTCCGCCGCGGCCACCGTTTCCGGAAGACATTCGGGATGGACGAAAAGAACCGCTTCCGGGTGAGCTTTGCGCGCCGCCGAGATCATGTCGGGACCGATCCCGTTGTGGACCGGGCAGAATCCGGGCCACAGCTCCATTTTCCGGCCGGTGCTGTTCATCACGTTTTGCCCGAGATTGCGGTCGGGCAGGAACAATATCTCCGTCCCCGCCGGGATGGAACGGATCACTTTTTCGGCATTGGCCGAGGTGCAGCAGAGATCCACTTCGGCCTTGGCCGCCGCGGTGGTGTTCACGTAGGCCACGATGACCGTTCCGGGATGGGCCTTCCTGTAGGCGGCGATGTCCTCGGCCTTCGCCATGTCGGCCATGGCGCACCCGGCCCCGGGAACGGGGTGGAGCACCTTCGAATCAGGCGAAAGCAGTTTCGCCGTCTCCGCCATGAAGGAGACGCCGCAGAAGACGATCGTCTTCGCCTTCGCGTCCCGGGCTTTGATGCTCAGCTCGAGGGAGTCGCCGACGAAGTCCGCCAGATCCTGCACCTCGGGGGAAACGTAGTTGTGGGCCAGAATGACCGCGCCCTGTTTTTCCTTGAGCGCACGGATCTTTTCGGCGATGGTGTCCATATCGACGGTTCCGGTTTTTGTCAGTTGTGTTTGCCGCAGCAGTTCTTGTATTTTTTGCCGCTTCCGCAGGGGCAGGGGTCGTTGCGGCCGACCTTGGGCGTCTCCCTGTGGAAGGTGACGGGGATCTCCGGTTCGGGTTCCTCTTCGGGCATCTGCGGCAGTCCGGGGGGCAGGGCGCCGTCGAACTGCTCGAAGGTCTGATGGATCATCTCCTGAGGCATCGAGGCCAGCAGTTCGTCGAAGGAGGAGAGGCGCGTGATGGTGACCCGGAAGAGGTTGTGGGCCACGTCCCGGTAGATCTGGTCCATCATGCTCTTGAAGATGCCGAAAGCCTCGTGCTTGTACTCCACCAGGGGATCCTTCTGTGCGTAGACCCGCAGGGACATGCTGGAGCGCAGCTGATCCATGGCGTACAGGTGTTCCTGCCAGAGCCGGTCGATGGCCTCGAGCACCGTGTGGCGCACGAGGTAGGTCAGCTGTTCCTCGGGCAGATCGGCGTGGCTGTCGACGTAGGCCTTTTCCACCCGGTCCACGATCTGGATCGTCAGCTTGTCGGCACTGGTCAGCTTGCCGTCCTCCAGGCCTTCGGTGAGGTCCGAGACCTTGAATTCCAGCGGGAAGGCGTCGTTGAGATAGGCGACGAGGCGCTCCGCGTCGAAGACCACGCCGTCCTTCCGGCGTTCGCCGTAGGCGGAACAGGACTGGATCTCGTTGCCTACGGCCAGCTCCACCACGCCGAAAAGCACGTCCATCGGCTTGTCGGAGACCAGCGCGTCGTGCCGCAGCTGGTAGATGATCTCGCGCTGCTTGTTCATCACGTCGTCGAAGTCCAGAGTCCGCTTGCGGATGGAGAAGTGCTGCTGCTCCACCCGGCGCTGGGCCGTCTCGATGGATTTGTTGAGCCAGGGATGCTGGAGTTCGTCGCCCTCCTCCAGTCCGAAGCGGTCGAAAATTTTGACGATCCGGTCGGAGCCGAAGAGGCGCATGAGGTTGTCCTCCAGGGAGACGTAGAACTTGGAGGAGCCGGGGTCGCCCTGACGGGAGCATCTGCCGCGCAGCTGGCGGTCGATGCGGCGGGAGTCGTGACGGGAGGAGCCGATGACGTGCAGTCCGCCCAGCTCGGCGACGCCGGGAGCCAGTTTGATGTCGGTGCCGCGGCCGGCCATGTTGGTGGCGACGGTCACGGAGCCGGGCGTCCCCGCCCGGGCGACGATCTCGGCCTCGTGCTCATGGTTTTTCGCGTTGAGGACGTTGTGGGGGATCCCCCGCATCTTGAGCATGCGCGAAAGGATCTCGGAGTCTTCCACCGAGATCGTTCCCAGCAGCACCGGCTGGCCCAGCTTGTGCCGCTCCTCCACGTCGTTGACGATGGCGTTGAATTTCTCGCGCTTCGTCTTGAAGATCGAGTCGTTGTCGTCCTTGCGGATGCAGGGCTTGTTGGTGGGGATGACGATGACGTCCAGCTTGTAGATCTGGTGGAACTCCGCGGCCTCGGTTTCCGCCGTTCCCGTCATGCCGGCCAGTTTTTTGTAGAGCCGGAAATAGTTCTGGATGGTGATGGTGGCCATGGTCTGCGTCTCCTGCTCGATGGGGACGCGTTCCTTGGCCTCGAGGGCCTGATGCAGTCCGTCGGAGAAGCGCCGGCCGGGCATGAGACGCCCGGTGTGTTCGTCCACGATCATGACCTTGCGGTCCTGGACCACGTAGTTGACGTCCTTCTCGAAGAGGCAGTAGGCCTTGAGCAGCTGCGAGAGGTCGTGCAGACGCTCGCTCTTGACGGAGAACTCCTCCTGAAACTGGTTGCGCCGGGCCGTGCGCTGCTCGGGGGAGAGATTTTCGTCGGTGTCGATGCGGTGGATCTCCTCCAGCAGATCGGGCATGATGAAATCCTCGGGACTGCCGGGGGCGATGGCCTCGCGGCCCCGGGCGGTCAGGTCGGCCTCGTTGGTCTTTTCGTCGATGGTGAAGAAGAGCTCCGACTGGACCTCCTGGAGCAGACCGCGGTTGTTGTCGCTGCGCACCCGGGACTCCACCTTCTCCAGCTCCCGCACGATCTCGCCGTTTTCGAGGATCCGCAGCAGCTGTTTGTGGGTCGGCATGCCGAATTTGACCTGGAGCAGTTTGATCATGGCGGCGTCCACGGCCTCGGGGGAGGCGTTTTCGTCCTCGAGGACGGCTTTGGCCTCACGGGCGAGCCGGGAGCAGAGCAGATTCTGACTGCTGTACAGAGAGGCGACTTTGGGCTGAAGCTCTTCGAACTGGCTGTCGGACATCGGGACCGGTCCCGAAATGATGAGCGGCGTCCGCGCCTCGTCGATGAGGATGCTGTCGATCTCGTCGATGATCGCGTAGTAGTGGTCGCGCTGGACCAGCTCCTCCTTGTCGGAGGCCATGCCCATATCGCGCAGATAGTCGAAGCCGAATTCGCTGTTGGTGCCGTAGGTGATGTCGCAGGCGTACTGTTCGCGGCGGACGTCGGGCGGCTGCATGTTCTGGAGACAGCCGACGGTGAGACCGAGGAAGGTGTAGATCTGGCCCATCCACGACGAGTCGCGGCGGGCGAGGTAGTCGTTGACGGTCACCAGCTGGCAGTTTTTCCCGGTAAGGGCGTTGAGGTAGAGCGGCAGCGTGGCCACGAGAGTCTTGCCCTCGCCGGTGGCCATTTCGGCGATGTTGCCGCGGTGGAGCGCGATGCCGCCCATGAGCTGGACGTCGAAGGGGATCATGTCCCACTTCATGGGTTGTCCGCACACTTCGAATTCGGTCCCGACCAGACGGCGGCAGGTGTTTTTGACCACGGCGAAGGCTTCGCACATGATGTCGTCGAGCGTTTCGCCCTTGGCGAGACGCTCCTTGAATTCCGGCGTCTTGGCTTTGATCTCGTCGTCGGAAAGCTTCTGCAGTTCCAGCTCGATGGCGTTGATCTTCGCCACGAGGGGCAGCATCCGCTTCACGTCGCGCTGGGATTTCGTTCCGAACACGGCTTTGAAAATGGCTGACAGCATCGTGAGGATCCTTACGTGTTACTTCGAGCCGGGCCGGTCGACGGGGAGGCCCTGCCTGCACAGGGGGCACTCGGCGGGGTCGAAGGTCGGCAGCGAGAGCTTGAGCGCGCTCTTGAAGACGGGCACGTCGAAAGAGGCCGTGCCGCCGGAGCGGTCCACCAGCACGGCGACGCCGACGACCTCCGCGCCGAAACCGCGGACAAGATCGATGGTCTGCTGGACGCGGCCGCCCTTGGTCACCACATCTTCGGCGACCAGGACCCTTTCGCCTTTTTTCAGGGTGAAGCCCCGCTTGAGGACGAGCTCGCCGTCCTCCTTGTCCGCGAAGACGGCGCGGCACCCGAGGGCTCTTGCGATCTCCTGGCCCACGATCAGTCCGCCCACGGCGGGGGAGATGACGGTTTCGACGCCGGAATTGCGGAAACTCTCGGCCACGAAGCGGCAGACGGTCTCGGCCTTGTCCGGATACTGGAGCAGCAGGGCCGCCTGGAAGAACCGGTTGCTGTGCAGTCCGCTGCGCAGCTGGAAGTGTCCGCTGAGCAGGGCGCCCGACTTTTCGAGGATATCGACGATTTCTTTTTCGGTCATGATGTAAAATCCCTCAAACTGGAAAGGTTATATGCCTTCTCCCGCTTTCGGCGGGAAAAAAAGATCGACGCGTCAGGGAACAACGGCCCCCGCCGCGGCGGAGGCACCGGCGCAAAACTGCCTTACCGGAAAGTATCCGGCGAGGAGGGTTCGACCCACAGGTGGAAATCGACCTTGCGGTCCCCGAGATCCAGCGTGATCAGCGTGTTGAGCCGTGTCAGCAGCAGCGCGTAGGGGATCCGGACCTCGCCGCCCGCGACGTTGACGGAGACCATGGCGTCGCCGAGGATGTCCTCGGAACGGCGGATGGCGTGGATCAGATCGAGCATGCGGGCGAGCTTGTCCCTCAGCGCGGCGTCCAGCTGATAGGCCTTGTGGCACTTGGGGCAGACCGCCTGAAAATCCTTGGAGACGATCTCGGAGAGATTGAATTTCACCACTTCGGCGCAGCCGTCCTCCAGACAGTGGAAATCGATCTGGACTTTTGCGGCCAGTTCGTTGATCGGTCGGGCGTTCACGGTCAGGCCTCCTGATTCTGGATGATCTCGAACATCTTGACGGCATTGCCGGCGGCGGCGATCAGATCCTCCAGCAGCTTGGGATCCCGGAACCGCCGTGAGATGCCGCTCAGCAGCTGCAGATAGGCTTCCTGATCTTCATCGGGAGCGACGGTGAGGACGATGACGCGGACGGGGAGGTCGTCCTGCCCCTGATAATCCGTGATGGGGTTCCGGCACACGCCGACCAGCACGTAGGGATGAAGGATGTCGTTGATGCGGATGTGGGGCAGGGCCAGCATGCCGCCCACGCCGGTGGTCATCATCTGCTCACGTTTCCAGATCAGCCGGAAAATGGTGTCTCTGTTGAGCTTGGTGAGATCCGCCGCGCGGGTGATCAGGTAATCCATGACCTCCAGCTTGTTTTTCCCTTCCAGAGTCATGACTGACTCCTTGGTCACGAATTGAATGAAATCCTGTTTCATCTTCCTCTCTCCGTCAAATATTGCGATTTGGGTTCCGATTCAAAACTTTTTTCTGCGGATACGGGTGCATTTCAGACGTTTTCCTCGAGGCAATGCACACGCCCGCGCAGATAACATACTCCCCGAAAGGGAATTTTTCAATAGTCCCGTTTGAAAAAATACGGCAAGAGGGCGGATCGTCTCACTTGCGGGCGCGGCTTTTTGCGGCCAGACCGGCGATCTCTTCGGCGGTCAGGACTTTCGGCTCGACGGTGATGTCGGTCATTTCGCCCGAGAACATCCAGGGGCCGGCCCAGCCTTTGCCCAGTTCCACGGGGCCGCGGCCGACGTCGGGAGAGAGGTTTTCGACGGTCTTCTCGAACTTCAGCTGACCGTTCACGTAGAAGCGGAAATTCCAGACGTTTTCCTTGCCCGCAGCGGGTTCGATCACGAAGGCGAGATGCGTCCACGCACCGGCTTTCGGCAGGGCGTAGCATCTGACGATCTCGTATTTCCCGGTCGCGGCGTTGCGGATGCGGCTGGAAATGGCGCCGCCCCAGCGGCAGAGGGTGAAGGGCACTCCCTGTTTGGAGAAATAGGCGTCCATGATCTCGTTGCGCGCTCCCTTGCGGGCTTCGAACTGCGGCTTGACCGAACAGGCGAAGGTGGCTCCCGGGGCGACGACGGCCACGGACTCCGTTCCGGGGATGACGGCATAGGCCTTCCTGCCGTCCAGCTTCAGGACGCCGTTCTCCGCGACGGCGCCGCCGCAGAGCGTGAGTTTTTCGACGGGGTACTCCGCCGCCGACATGCCGCCGAGCAGGGCGGCCGCCAGAATGATCAGGGCCTTTCTCATTTGTGACACTTCCTTTCTCCGAACGATTTCGATCCCGATGCGGAAGACGGGAGGACTTCGAAGGATCGCTTTTTCCTGTCCCGAGCCGGACCTCTTCCGTTGGACCGCGACTAAATATAGCACGGGAACGCCTTTTTTTCCAGCTGACGCGCCCGCGATGTCGGAAATGTCGGAAATCTTTTGCCGGGGACTTGAAAAAAATAAAAATCCGCGTCATATTAGCTTTTGAAAAACGGGGGAAAATGATGAGATTTCCGAAAAAATCGTTCGCTGTTTCTTTCGTTCTGCTGGTTTCCCTTGCCGCGGGCGCCGTCGGGATCGTCATCCCCCGGGAACCCGAGCCGTCCACCGTCACCGCGGCGGAGGAACTCAAAACCCACCTGGAGAAGAGTCTCGGCGGAAAGATCGCCGTCGTCCGCGAAGGGGCGGCGGTCCCGGGACCGCGGATCTACCTCGGGGACACCCGGTTCGCCCGGGAGGCGGGGATCGACTTTTCGAAGTACGGCATGGAGGAGTCCCTGATCCGCGCCGTCGGCGGTGACGTCGTCATCGGCGGCGGACGGCCCCGGGGCACCCTTTACGGCGTCTACTCTTTTCTGGAGCGCTTCTGCGGCGTCGTCTGGCCGGACCCTTTGACGGCGGCCGTCCCGAAGAAACGGGACCTCGCGATCCCGAAGGGGACCGATCTGCGGATCAGGCCCTCGGTCCGTTACCGGGGCGTCTACGTCATGCGCCTCTGCAATTACAAGGGGGAAATGCGCGAAGCTCTGCTGCGCTTCAGAAGCCGCATGCGGGAAAACATCTTCTGGGAGGAGGAGCTCACCCCCACCGAAAAGGCCGCGTGGGGCATCACTCCCGTGCTTGGCCGTCCCGCGCCCCTCAACACCCTCTACCACTACATCAAAGCGTGGCCCGAAAAGGGCATGGAGGAGGCCCTGAGTCTGGACGATCGGGGCCGCCGTCTGCGGCCCGTGAGCATCCGGGGGCCGGGGCAGGTCTGTTTTTCCAGCGCTCTCGCGCGCAAGAAGTTTGCCGAACAGATGAAGGGATACGTCGCCCGGGACCGGGCGGAATTCCCGCAGTATCCGCCTGAGTTCTACAACCTCTCCATCAACGACACCGACCGGGGCAACTGCGTCTGCCCGGCCTGCCGGGCGCTGGCGGAAAAGTACGGTTCCCCCTCGGGAGCCATGCTGGAGTTCGTCAACTCCGTCGCGGACGAAGTCGCGCAAGTCTATCCCGACGTCAGAATCCAGACGTCGGCCTATTACTTCACCTCCAAGGCCCCCCGGGGGATCCGGCCCCGGGAAAACGTCTTCGTGCGGCTCTCCCCCATCGACGTGACCTTCCGGGGGGCGTGTCACAACATGAAGAGCGCCGACGATCCCGTCAACGCCTCCGCCCTCGCGGATCTTCTGGCCTGGAGCCGGATCGGCGCCGTCCAGCTCTGGACCTACTGGATCAACTACGGCACCGACGTCTGCAACGGCGGGATCGTCAACATCGACGCCATCTGGAAGAACGTCCGTCTTTACAAGGCCCATGGGAGCGATTACATCTTCGGCGAATGCGAAGGGCCCCATCTCGCCTCCTTCCACGGTCTGCGGGTCTTTGCCGGCTACCAGACGATGAAGGATTGTACTCTCGACCTGGAGACGATCCTCGACAAGTATTTCGAAAACATCTACGGTCCGGCGGCGGGCCCCATGCGCCGACTCTACGAGCACATCCGGACCCGTCAGCAGGAGCATCCTCATCTGAGCGTCACCTCCGCGGTGCAGCTGAACTATCTCGACCGCGCCTTTTTCCGTGAGTCCGAGCGGCATCTCGCCGCCGCGGAGAAACTTGCCGGGAACGACCGGGCACTCCTCCTCCGGATCGCCGCCGAGCGTTTCGTCCTCGACCTGACCCGGTTCTCGGTCCGGGACGCATGGCCCGGGGAGCCGGGACTGCCCTCGCGGAAGGAGATTTTGCGCCGGATCGAGAAGAACTTCACCCCGGTGCTCCGGCGTTGCTTCGGGCCCCTGACGGCCCGGTACGCCCGTCCCCTCGAAAAAACCATCCGTCAGCTGAGCGACCCCGTCCCCGGGGCGAAGTATCCCCTGCCGGAAGAGCTGAAAGGGCGGCGTGTCTACGAGATCACCACGCTGGATTACCCCGACATGAACGAACTGAGGAAGTACGGCGCCCGCCTGGAGAAGGATCCCGACTCGCCGACGGGATCGGCCGTCACGCTGAGAAAGACGGGCAAAGATCACCCCCACACGGCGGAGTTTTCATGCGGCGTCCAGAGCCGTTTCCTGAAAAAATCCCTGCTGAAGCGCAAGTTCCTCCGCACCCGGGACGAAAAGTACCACTGGCATCATCTGGGCCGGATCCGGATCACGCCCATGACGATCTTCTGGGGCCACGGCTCCTGGGCGCTCCAGTTCCCCCTGGACCGCTTCTGGAGCCGGGGCGCGGAGAACGAATACGACCTCTACCTCTCGATCAAATTCCAGGGCCCGGCCTCCTCGCCCGGCTCGACCCGCGGGAACGCCGTCTTCATCGACCGGCTGGTTCTGGCCGTTCCCGGACCCCTTGAAAAATGACGAAAAACGTGCTATCTTAGGAAGATAGGTCTGATTTTTCTTGGACGAGAGGAAGCTATGCGCGGGATCCTTGTTCTGTCCGTTGCCCTCATCATGGCCGCGGCGGCGGTCGCGGGGGAGGTCCCCCGCTACCTCGTCGTGCCCCGGGCCCCGACGGCCTTCGAGGAACGCGCTGCCCAGGAGCTGATGTTTTTCTACAAGGCGATCTACGGCAGGCCTCTTCTCCGCGTCCCGGAGTCCCGGAGGAACGGCGCGCCCGCCTTTTTTCTGGGGCGGACCGAAACGGCTTCGGCCGCCGGGATCAAAACCGACAATTTCGGCCCGGAGGAGTGGCTGGTCAAAACCGTCGGAGAGGGGCTCGTCATCGCGGGCGGCTCCCCCGCCGGGATCCTGTACGGGGTCTATCAGGTCCTCGAAAATCTCGGCGTGGCGTTCCTCGCGCCCGACGAGACGGTAATCCCCCTGCCGGGAAAGGACTTCCCCGTTTTCAACGAGAGGGGAAGTCCCGCGTTTGCCGGACGGGTCATCCGCGACGGTATCCCCGCCGTGCTCCGGCACGACGCGCTTCCCGCGGGGCAGTGGGCCGAACCCCAGGTCCTCGAGGCCTACCGCCTGTGGGAACTGCGCTCCCGGATCAACGGCGGTTCCGAAAAGGGGATCCCGCTGTATTACACGGGCCGGATCAACGACATCCGCCACCGGCCCGAGACCGGCACCATGGGCTTGTACGTGGATCCGAAGCTTTTCGACGTCCGTCCGTCCCTTTTCGCCGCGGACGGAGAGGGCTTCCGGGGACGGCACGACGTCTGTATGTCCAATGTCGAGACCCGGCGGACGGCGCTGGAGTCCCTGCGCAGGATGATCCGGCAAGACCGGGCGGGAAAGAACCCCCGGGAGTATCCGGTCGTCTACGATGTCAGCCGGACCGACGGCAAAGCGCCGTACTGCCGCTGCGAAGACTGCCGGCGGATCGCGGCGTACCACGGGTCCGACGGCGGCCTGCTGATGGATTTCGTCAACAGCCTCGCCCGCGGCATCCGCCGGGAATATCCCGACGTCGTCCTGCGCACGCCCCAGGAGAGCGTTTCCGGCGGCCTCGATCTCCCCGGGAAGATCCTTCCCGAAAAGAACGTCCTGCTGTCCTTTTCCGACGGGGCCCGGAGCGATATCTTCCGTCCCGTCCGGCAGGCCGCCTCGGGGCGGCTCCTCGCGTTCTTCATGGACTGGGTCCCCCTCGGGACCCCTCACGTGAAGCTGCTCCGGACCCGCTGGAACACCGGCGGGGAGGCCTTTCAGCCGCCCCGGGTGGAGAGCGTCTTCGACACGCTTCGTCCGGATTTCCGGCATTACCTCGATCACGGCATCAACGCCCTCGTCATTTCGGCCGAAACGGACAACTGTTCGCCGCAGAATTTCATGATGCTCAATTATTTCGTCGCGAGTCGACTTCTGGTCGATCCCGACGGTGATCCCGAGGCGCTGGCCCGGCTTTTCATCCGCGGGTACTATGGGGAGAAGGCTTCTTCCGTGATCGGCCGGTACTTCCGGCTCATCCGCCGGGGGGTCGCATCGGATCCGCTGAAGCCCGAGGGCGTCAGCGTCGGGGAGTGGCATTTCGCGACGCCGGGATTCATGCTGGGCTTCTACAGGGATCTCTCCCGGGCGGCCGCGGAGGCGGAGCTGCCCCGCTTTTCCCGCAGGATCCGGTCGGAACTCATCACCCCGATCTGGAGCGTCCTCGTGCGCTGGCCCCGTTACGAAAAGGTTTTCACCGCCGCCGGGATCACCCGGGAGCGGCTGCTTTCGGAGTGCCGCGAATACGCCCGATCCCACGTCCGGCGGTTCCCCTGCGACCGCCCCGAGAAGGGCGACGCCCTGTTCGACGAAAAGTTCCGGAGCGCGGAATTCCTCCCCGTTCTGCCGAAATCTTTTCTGCGCGTGCCCGAGGGGGACCGGCGGTGCGCGGCCTTTCCGTTCTTCCGCCGGGACGCCGAAAACTTCTGCGCCGTGACGGCGGATCCGGAATCTCCCCAGGGCCGGGCGCTCAAGTCGGCCCATCCCGATCCCGCCCGCCACGGCGTCGCCCGGATCGTACCGGGGCGGGAGGGCTTGCGCACCACGGCCTTTTCCGTGACGGGCGGCGGCGGAAAAACCGAGCTCGTCCTGACGGAAGTCCCGCAGGACGAAGCGTATCACTGGTACCGCATCCCCGGACGGCTCGTTCTGGACGAACACGCCGGGTTTTCCGGACACGGCGGTGCGATCCGCTGCACTCTGGCGCACTGGTTTCTTCCTGAGGCGGGAACGGAGGCCAACACCTGGGAGCAGATCTGGTTCTCCGCCAAATTCACAGGACCGGATTACGTCAAGGGCTCGAAAATGGACAACGCCGTCTGGGTGGACGCCGTGGTGCTCCTCCGCCGCTGACGCCCCCCCGCCAAGAAAAAAGTGCGCACGGCCTGATGTCGCAACTCTCTTGGAAAGAATAAGATATTTCTGTTCTGAAACCAGAGTTGTGCACATTTTTTGCAAAACGGCTCCCCGCTGTCTATATTAAGGCACAGGGAAGGGAGGGACCGCTATGCCGAAGAAAATGACCGCCGCCGATATCGCCCGTCTGGCGGGCGTCAGCCGTTCCACGGTGTCCCGCGCGCTGAATCCCGACACCTGCTGGCGCATCAGCCGGGAAAAATGCGAAGAGATCCGGAATCTGTGCCGCAAGCACGGCGTCATGCCCTCCCGGGCGGCGCGGCCGGACCGCTTGAAGCCCACGCGGCGCATCGCCCTGGTGCTGGGAGCCATGGAGCGGGATCTGGGCAAGCCCGAGTCCGGCGCCATGATCCGCAGGATGTGCGACGTCCTTCAGGGGAGCGGCTGCACGCTGGAGCTGATTCGGGCGGACCACCGGCCGGGACGGCTCGCGCCCCACATCCGGCGGATCCTCGACTCCAATACCGCCGACGTCTACATCGCGGGCGGGCTGATGCTCAACGGCCAGTCCCTCGAACTGCTCCGCAGGATCAGTCCCCGGCTGATCCTCACCCTCAACGAGGAGATGGCCCGCTGCCCCTATCCCGATCACCGCTGGCTCTCTTACTTCATGTACGACAGCTCCTCCGCCTGCTCGGAGGCCTTCGCGGCCATTCCCCGGGAGCATCGCGCAAGGATGCTCTTTTTCGGCCGGGACGCCCGTCCGTCCAAAATCAAGATCGAGCGGATCCGCCGTCTCATTTCCCGCCACGGCGGAACGCCGGGGGAACTGCAGACGCTTCTTTTCGGCGACGGACGGGATCTCGCCTATCCGGAAGCCTGGCGTCTGGCCGTCCGGGCCATCCGGCGGCACATCGACAGGATCGCCGGTTTCACCGCCATCTGGGGCAGCGGCTGGAGCGCCCATCTGCTCTACGACGAACTCGTTGCCGCGGGCCGGGTGCCCGGCCGGGATTTCACGCTCATCACCACCGGTTCGGCGGGGCAGTCCCTGCCGCCCCTCGAGCCGGGGATCAATTTCATCTGCCGCGACATGGATCAGGCCGCGGAAATGCTCTGCGAGTACGCCCTGCGGCTCATCGACGAACCCCACCCCGGCCGGGTGATCCAGAAAGCCGTCTTCCGACCGGCGAGATACGATCTGCTTGACCTGTGAACCCGGGAACGGCGCCGGACGCCGGCCCCGCATAAAATCAAGGAGGGACCCTGAAAATGCACGAAAAGAATCATCCGACCCGCGGCCCGGAGGGTCGCTTCCCCCGCTTCACCCTGATCGAGCTGCTGGTCGTGATCGCCATCATCGCGATCCTGGCCTCGATGCTGATGCCCGCGCTGGGGAAGGCCCGGGAGCGGGCGCTGCGCTCCGACTGCATGGCGAACATGAAATCCCAGGGCACGGGGGTCATGCACTACAGTCAGGACCACAACGATTACTTCCCGGCCTGGGACAACTACCCCTTCAAACAGCTGCTGGAGGGCAAGTACATGACGCTGGGGATCCTCGACGACAAGGCCGATCCCACCCGTACCCCGGGGACGGATCTCAAAAAGGTGGACTGGATGAAGGACTCCCTGGGCCGTTACCGCAACCGCAGTTACATCGTCGAACAGTCCGTCGGGCAGATCTGGAACGGAACGACCTACATGACGCCGCTGAAATTCACGAGAAAATACGTCAACATGACCATCCTCATTTTCGAGGGCGACGGCTACGTTTCCACGTCGCCCGGCTGGTCCCGGGGGACCGAGATGTTCTATCTGCACTGCGCGCCGCTCTCCTACAAAAACGTGGCGCTGGAGCTGGGACATCACGCCATGATGAAAAACACCCTCGTCGGCGATCTGCACGTGGAGGCCTTCCAGATGTCCTGGAACGAGGAAGAGAACAAGGCCCGCTACCAGTGGGAAAAGACGGATTATCCCCTGGCGAAGTTCGGCACCTTCCAGAAGCTCTCATCCAGAAAGTGACGTCGTGCGACGATGAAAAAAGGAAAATTCGTCCATTCGCAAAAGGACGTGCCGGAGGCGCTTTCTCCGCTGCTCGCCTCGCTGGCGGAGGAATACGGTTCGGCGGCGGAGGGGGTCGGTCTGGTCTTCGAACGGCTGCCCGGAAACGGTTCCCGGGTCCGGGTCGTCCGGGAAGGGCGGGGGTATCGGATCGGCTTCACGTCGCCGACGGCCGCCGCCCGGGGCATCGGCTGTGCGCTGGCCGGGATGGAAGCTGAAGAGAGTCTGCCCTTTTCCGTGCTGGGGATCATGATCGATCTGTCGCGCAACATGACGATGACGGTGCCCGCGCTCAAAAGCTGGTTCCGCCGACTGGCTCTGGCCGGATACAACATGGTCATGCTGTACTGCGAGGATACTTATGTCCTCGAGGACGAACCCGTCTTCGGATTCATGCGGGGCGGGTATTCCGCCGGGGAGATCAGGGAGCTGGACCGCTGCGCCCGCGATCTCGGGATCGAACTCGTCGGCTGCATCCAGACCCTCGGCCACATGGAGCAGATCCTGCGCTGGAGCCGATACCGGCCGGTGCGTGACACGGCGTCCGTGCTTCTGGCCGATCGGCCGGAGACTTTTTCCCTGATTGAAAAGATGCTGGACTTCTGGAGCGGAGCCCTCTCTTCGCGCAGGATCCACATCGGCATGGATGAGACCCATGATCTCGGACGCGGCGTCTTTCTCGACCGCAACGGATACGAGCGCGGTTTCGACATCTTCAACCGCCATCTTGCCCGGGTCGACGCCCTCTGCCGGGAGCGGGGGCTGACACCGATGATTTGGTCCGACATGTATTTCCGGCTCTCCAATCCGGAACAGGAGTATTACGACTGCACTTCTCCGATTCCCGACGATGTGCGCGAGGCCATTCCCCGCGACGTGCAGTTGGTTTACTGGGACTACTATCATACGGATGCGGATTTTTACGCCGCCATGATCCGTCGCCACAGGGAACTGGGATTTGAGCCGGTGATGGCCTCCGGCATCTGGACCTGGCCCACGCTGTGGTACGATCACGGAAAAACTGCCGAAACCGTTCCGCCGTGCCTCGATGCCTGCCGCCGGGAACACGTGAAGGAACTGATTTTCACCATGTGGGGCGATGACGGCGCTTTCTGCGACATCGATTCCGCGCTGGCAGGAGTTTTTTATGCCGCTGACCAGGTGTGGGGCGGAGACGGCGGGGCGCGTACGGCGGCCCGCTTCGACGCCGTCTGTGCGCCCGCGGATTACCGGGCGTACCTCACTGCCGCAAAGATCAACGCCGTCCGGATCGGAGCGGACGGAAAGAAGATGAAAATATTTTCTTCATATCTGATTTGGGACGATCCGCTGCAGGGCGTCGCGTTTTTCGGATACCGCAGACAGGATTCCCGGTTTGATACCGATCTGCTGGCCGAACTCGAAAAAATCCGCGCCTCTCTCGTCCCCCTGACGTGCGGGAAGGACGACGGGGATCTGCTCCACGCGGGCAACATCGTCGACCTGCTTATCGGAAAACTGCGGTTCCACGCGGCTCTTGCCGACGCTTATGACCGGAAAGACCGGGACGGTCTGCAGGAGATCGCGAAAAAAAACGTTCCCGAGCTTGTCGCCTCCGTCCGGGCGTTCGACGCGAGCTTCCGGAGGCAGTGGATGCGCAGCGCCCGGCCCTTCGGACTGGAGCGGATTCAGGCCCGTAACGCCGCGCTCATCGCCCGGCTGGAGGAAACGGCCGTTCGGATCGGCGAATTTCTCGACGGCGCAGTCCCCCGGATCGAGGAACTCGAATGCCGCCTGCCCGACCGGGTCCCGGCGGATAACGAGGACTTTGCACGCTATGCCCTGGTCTCATCCGGGACGGGGATCATTTGACAAAAACGGCATCGGCGTATATATTCAACGAAGGAGAATCGTATGATGAAAAAACTTGGTTGGCTGTCTGCGGCGCTTTTTTTTGCGGTCATCGCCGCGGCGGGGACTGTTCCCCGCTATCTGGTCACGGGGGACGATCCCTCCCGGCTGGAAAAACGGGCGGAACAGGAGCTGAAGCACTTCTACAAGCTCATCTACGGGCGTGACCTCGTCGTCATCCCCGAATCGCAGAGCGCGGGCAAGCCCGCCGTTTATCTGGGACGGACGAAGTTCGCCGCGGAAAACAAAGTCGATTTCGCCTCCTTCGATCAGGAGGAGTGGCTGCTCAAAACTTCGGGCGACAGCCTCATCGTCGCGGGCGGTCGTCCGGCGGGGACCCTCTACGGCGTTTACCGCATGCTGGAAAAACTGGGCGTCGCCTTCCTCACGCCCGACGAAACGGTCATTCCCAAGCCGGGAAGCGATTTCCCCGTTTTCGACGAAAGGCGCAAGCCCGCTTTCGTGGGCCGGGTGATCTACGACGGGATCCCCCGGTTGCTCATGCGGGGCAAATACGGGAAGAACCGCGCTTCCCAGTGGGCTTCTCCCGAAGTCATCGACGCGTATCTCTCATGGCGTCTGCGCTCGCGCATCAACGGCAGCACAAGTCAGGCGCTTCCCCCGTACTATGTCGGGAAGATCTACAACCTCTGCCACTGGCCCGAGTGGCACACCATGTCGCTTTACGTCAACCCCAAACTTTACGATACGCACCCCGAGTATTTCGCCATGGACCGTGAGGGCAGGCGGGTGAAGCCCCGCTCCTTCACCATGCGGGGCGACGTCTGCATGTCCAGCCCCGAGGTCCGCAAAGTCGCGCTGGCGTCTCTCCGCGAAATGATCCGCAGGAACCGGGCGGCGAAATCCCCCGAGGAGTGGTCCGTTGTCTACGACGTCACCCGGCTGGACGACACGCCGGAGTTCTGCCAGTGCCCGGCGTGCCGCAAAATTTCCGAATACGACGGCTCCGACACGGGGCTTCTGGTGGATTTCTCCAACTATCTCGCCCGGAACATCAGAAAGGAGTACCCCGACGTCATCATCCGGATCCAGGGCCACGCGACCCACGGCCGGAAACTGCCGAACAAAATCATCCCCGAAAAAAACATCCTCTTCCGGCTCTGCGACACCTTCAGCACCCGGGATCCCTTCCGGCCCATCGAAAAGGCGAAGAATCCCGAGGCGATCTCCTATTTCGAAACGTGGACCAAGTTCGGCACGCCTCACGTCAAGATGCTGTGGGACTACTGGAATCTGGGCGGCAGCTACTTCCAGCCGCCCCGGGTGGAGAGCGTGTTCGACGCCCTGAAGCCGGACTTCCTGTACTTCCTGCGCCACGGCATCAACGCGCTCTTCATCGAGGCGAGCATGGACGCCTACTCGCCGCAGAATTTCATGATGCTCAATTACTTCGTCGCCTGCCGCCTCATGGTGGACCCGGAGGAGGATCCCGAGGCGCTGGCCCGGCTTTTCATCCGCCACTACTACGGGGAAAAGGCCGCGCCCGTCATGTACGAGTATTTCCGGCTCATCCGCGAAGGCGTGGCGAAGGATCCCCAGAAGCCCTCCAGCTCCCAGGTGAGCGAGTGGCAGTTCGCCACGCCGGACTTCATGCTCGGGCTCTACAAAGCTTTCACGCGGGCGGCGGAGACTTCGTCGCCCCGGCACGCCCGCAGGATCCGCTCGGAACTCATCACGCCCATCTGGAGCGTCCTCGTGCGCTGGCCCAATTATGAAAAAACCTTCACCGCGGCGGGGATCGGCCGGGAACAGCTGGTCGAAGAATGCCGCAAGTACGTTCACGATCATATCCGGCGCTTCCCCTGCGAAAAGCCGGAGAAGGGCGACAAGCTCTTCGAGGACAAGTTCAGAAACGCGGCGTTCCTGCCCGTTCTGCCGCCGCGGTTCAAGGATATCCCGACGTTCGATCTGCGCGTCGCGACTTTCGCCGATTTCCATCCCAGCCGGGGCATCCGGAGCATGATCGTCGACGATCCCGACTCTCCTCAGGGCAGGGCGGTCAAATCAGCCCATCCCGATCCCGCCTGTCACGGCGTGAACAAGATCATGCCGGGCAAGCACAGATTCCGCACCACGGGTTTCTACATGTCCAGCGGCGGCAAAAAGATCGGGCTTGTCCTGAAAAAAGTCCCGCAGGATGAAAAGTACCACTGGTACAGGATCCCGGGCAAGATCGTGCTCGACGTGAAATCCAATTTCTGGGGCCACGGCTGGGGGATCAACGCCCGGGTCAATCACTGGTACAAATTGACCTACGGCGACCCGAAGGACAACACCTGGGAGCAGATCTGGTTCTCCGCGAAATTCACGGGGCCCGCCTATGTCTCCGGTTCGAAAAAGGATAACGCCATCTACGTGGACACCGTCGTCGCCGTCCGGCACGACGGCGCGCCGCAAAAGGAAAACAGGGCAAAGCCAAAGTGAAGATCACGTTTCTCGGGACCTCCCACGGCGACCCCACGGTCGACCGTTACAACGCCTCGTTTCTGCTCGAAGCGGGGGAGGCGGGGTATCTTTTCGACTGCGGTTCTCCCGCGACGGCCTCCCTCGTCCGCCTGGGATTCGATTTCGGGCGTCTGCGCGCCGTCTTCATCTCCCACATGCACTTGGACCACTGCGCCGATCTGCCCCATCTGCTCAAGCACCTCGTCAAGCACAAACTGAAGCCCCGCGCCTGTCTGCCCGATCCCGCGGCGGTGTCTCCGGTGGATTCCCTGCTGCGTCTGGCCTACCCCGTCCCCCCGGATCTCGAGGTGACGTACCAGATCATCGAACCGGGCCGTTTCTTTTCCGACGGGAGCGTTTCCGTGACGGCCGTGCCCACCGATCACGGGCGGGGGAAATTCCCCAGTTACGCCTTTCTGATCGAAGGTTCCGGGAAAAAGATCCTCTACACGGGGGATCTCGCCGCCGATCTTTCGGACTTCCCCGTCGAGGCGGCGCAGGCGGCCGATCTCTGCATCTGCGAACTCACCCACGCGCCCCCGGAGACCATGGAGAAAAAACTGCGTTCTCTCTCCCTGAAGCGGGTGATCTTCACCCACATCGGTCCCCGCTACGAAAAAGACGGGGCCCTGACTCTGCCGCAGGGCCTGTCCTTCCCCGTTTCCGCCGCCCGCGACGGCGACACCGTCACCGTGGAACAGCGGGGGATACCCGGGATCGCATGAAAAAACAAAAAGAAAGATCACCGGAGGCCTTTTCCCTCCGCGCTCTGCTTCGGAACGCGGCGGGGTGGTACGTGTGCTTACTGGTTTTCCTGCTGCCGCTCAAGTTCGGATCCCTGGCCGTCATGCCGGAGGCGGCGGGATTCTTTCCCTCCGATCTCTTTTCGTGGCTCATCATCAACTGGCCGGCCCACAGTTTCGGCGTTTTTTCCGGCGCCGCGCTGCTGCTGGGCCTGACCGTCTGCCGCGTCCCCGTCAAATGTACGTTCCGGAGTCTGACGGCCCTCTTCTGGGTCGCGGGCTTTTCCGCGGCGGGTCTGGCGGGGCTGATCAACTCCGGCGCGCCCTTCTACGCCGGGGGGGAACTGGCCCATCTGCTGGGCGTCTCCGCCTTCTGCGGCGCGGCCTATCTGTTTCTTGCGGGGGATGACGCCGGCTTGTGGCGGGGACGCTTCACGGCGGCGCTGGCTTTCGGAGTGCTGCTGCTCTGCGTGAACGGTCTGCACCAGTATTTTTTCGGCTTTTCCGAGATGCGGGACTTCATCGCCCGTCAGGAGGCAGGGGGGATCGCCGTAAGTCCCGTCCTGCGGGCCAAGGTCGCCGACGACCGGGTCTACGCCGCCATGGTTTCCGCCAACGTGCTGGGGGGATTTCTGCTCCTGACCGTTCCCGTCGCGGTGATGGCCTTCCGGAAGATGGGGCGGCATTTCGACCCCGTCCGGATCTCCGTGCCGCTCTTCACCTGCGTCATGCTCATCCCGGCTGCGGCGGTCTTTCTCATGACCAAGACCCGCGGCGCGTTCCTCTGCGCGCTGGTGACGGGGGCGCTCTACGCGCTCACGCGGCCGTGGAAGCGCTGGATCCGGCTCTCCCTGCTCGCGGTCCTCTGCCTCGCCGTCGCGGGGGGGGCGCTGTACATCCGGCGGGCGGGGCGGGGGTTCGGCTCCTTCGAAGAGCGCGCGGATTATCTGCGCACGGCCTGCCTCATGCTGCCGGAGAAGCCCCTGACCGGCCACGGCTGGGGCGAGTTCTTCTACCGTCACATGCGGGAGAAAACGACGGATACGGATGAGTCCGCCCACGATCCCCACAACGTCTTTTTGAGCCTCATCCTGCAGGCGGGTCTCCCCGCCGGGGCCGCCGCTTCGGCCGCTCTGCTCCTCCCCCTGATCGTGCTGGGACGCCGGCGCAGGGAAAACGATGCCGAGGCCAACGCCGTGCTGTGGGGAGGGATCGCCTTCGTTCTGCACTGCTGCTGCGACATCAACATGCAGATCCCCGCCTGTCTCGCGGCGGCCGGGATGCTTTTCATCGCCTTCGCTCCCGACGAGCCCCTGACGGAGAAGACGCCGGGACTTTTTCCCCGGCTCGCAGCGCTCCTGCTTCTCGCGGCGGCCGGAGCGGGATCGTTTTGGCTCAACGGCCGGTGTCTCGCCGGTGACGTCGCCTATTCGGCGCTCTTCGACATGCTCCACGCCCCGCCCGGAGAGCGGCCGGGGGAGGAGCTGATCCTCCGCCAGTGGCGGCGGGTCGAATCCCTGAGGAAGACGCATCCCTTCGCCTGCAATCTCATGGCGGATCACTGTCTGGCCGCGGGGGATCTGGACCGGGCCGAGGCTTTTCTGCAGGAATCCCTGAAGCGGGATCCCCGCCGTCCGGCGGTGTATGCTCGCCTCGCGAAGATCGCCGAGGCCCGCCGGGAGCCCGCCCGGGCCGCTCTTTTCGGACGCATGGCCTACCGGCTTTTTCCCACGCATCCGGTCTACAAAGACTTGATAAGTCCCTCCGAACGTGCTATATTAATGAAACGGGTTCCGAAGAACTGAAGAGGACTTTTTTACAGGGAGAAAACGAACTATGAGCAGCAAGAAGACGACCGTGCGGGCCGCCGCGAAGAGCGCGAAGCCCGCTGCAGAGAAGAAGACCGGTCCCGCCCTCCGTGCGGTCACGCTGGTGTACGAGGGCATGCCCGGTCGGCAGGTTTTCGCCGCCGGCACCTTCAACGGGTGGAAGGTCGATAAGCTAATGAAGGACAAGGACAACAGCGGTGTCTACCGCTGTCAGCTCCGGCTCGCCCCCGGGGAATATCAGTACAAGTTTGTCGTGGACGGCAACTGGTGTCTGGACGCGGCCAATCCGAATTTCACACCCAACGAATTCGGAACGCTCAACAGCATCCTGTTCGTCGGCGAAAAGTAAAATATCTTCGAATCCATCGCAGAGACACGGAAATATAGGACGGGGGTGGTCCTGTTTTTCCGTGTTCCTGTGTCAAGAGCAGAGAACGGATCTTTTTCAACATGAACCTTCAGCTGTACAACGTGGCGCCGCGGATCCCGTCGGAGCTTAAATTTCTGGAAGTCCTCGTGGACAACATCTGGTGGTGCTGGCATCAGAACGCCATCGAACTTTTCATGCGGATCGACCCCGTCCTGTGGCGGGAGCTCCACGGCACCGCCAAGGCCTTTCTGCGCAAAGTGCCTCAGGAACGTCTGGAGGAGCTGGCCCGCGACGTAGGGTATCTGCGGCGGCTCCACGCGGTCAAGTCCGAATTCGAGCGCAGCATGGAGGGCTGCGTGCCCTTCTCGGGACGCAAGACGGCCTATTTCTCTCTCGAGTTCGGCATCCACGAGAGCATCCGCATCTTCTCCGGCGGTCTCGGCGTGCTGGCCGGAGATCATCTCAAGGCCGCCAGCGACCTGAAACTGCCTCTCGTCGCCGTGGGACTGCTCTACCGGCAGGGGTATTTCATGCAGGTCCTCGACCGCACCGGGTGGCAGATCGAGCACTACCCCATTTCGGAGATCCAGGATCTGCCTCTGGTCCGGGGCTGTGACCCCGAAGGCCGCGAGATCACCATCACCATGAAGCTCAACGACCGGGAGATCGCCGCGGCGGTGTGGGTCCTCTGGGTGGGCAACGTCCCGCTGGTGCTCCTCGATACGGAGCTGCCCCAGAATCCCCCCGACCTGCGGGAGGTCACCTGGCGGCTCTACGGCGGCGACAAGCGCATGCGTCTGCACCAGGAGCTCCTGCTGGGCATCGGCGGCGTCAAGGCCCTGCTGGCCCTGGGGTGCGACCCCGCGGTCTGCCACATGAACGAGGGGCACGCCGGATTCCTCTCCCTTGCCCGCATCGCCCACTACGTCAACAACCGCAACTACGACCCGGACACCGCGCTGGAGGTCGTGTGGCGTTCCAACATCTTCACCACGCACACCCCCGTTCCCGCCGGGAACGAGGTCTTCGACATCAACATGCTGCGGCCCTATCTGGCCAACTTCGCCGCCGAGGCCAAACTGGATCTCGAGCGGATCATCCGCTGGGGGATCCCCATCGGCGAGCGGGGACGGTCCGGCGAGATGTCCATGACCGTTTTCGGTCTGCGGCTGGCCGCCAACTACAGCAACGGCGTGAGCAAGCTCCACGGCGAAGTCGCCCGGCACATGTGGAAGCACCTGTGGCCCGAGCGTTCCGTGGCCGAGATCCCGATCCGCCACATCACCAACGGCGTCCACATCAAGTCGTGGGTCTCCGGCAAGATGGGCGAGCTTTTCGACCGTTACCTGGTCCACACCTGGGCCCAGAATCCCGACGACGGTCAGTTGCGCGCGGGGCTCGAAGCCATTCCCGACGAGGAGCTGTGGATGACCCACGAGCTCTGCCGCCAGTCCCTCATCCGGCACGCCCGGCGCTGGGCGCAGAACAATTTCCGCTACCTCATCGACGGAGGAAAGGAGCCCTCCCGGGAGCGTGCCGTGCTTCTCCAGCCGGACATCCTCACCGTCGGCTTCGCACGCCGTTTCGCCACCTACAAGCGCGGGACCCTTCTGCTCCGCGACAAGCAGCGTCTGCTGCGGCTTCTGCGGGACAACAACCGGCCCGTCCAGTTCATCTTCGCGGGCAAGGCCCATCCCGCCGACAATGGCGGCAAGCAGCTGATCAAGGAACTGATCCAGTTCGCCCAGAGCGAAAACATCCAGCACCGGCTGCTCTTCCTCGAAAACTACGACATCGGTATGGCCCGCTATCTTGTCCAGGGCGTCGACGTGTGGCTGAACACCCCCCGGCGTCCCCAGGAGGCCAGCGGCACCAGCGGCATGAAGGCGGCCGTCAACGGCGTGGTCAACTGCAGCATCCTCGACGGCTGGTGGGCCGAAGCCTACAACGGCGTCAACGGCTGGGCCATCGGCAGCAGCGACTACTACACCGACGACGAGGACCGCGACAACTACGACTCCCAGCAGCTCTTCAACCTGCTGGAGCAGGAGATCATCCCCTGCTTCTACGACCGGAGCAACGGCGATCTGCCCGTCCGCTGGATCCGCTACATGAAGGAATCCATCGCCACGGGGCTGGGGGATTTCTCCAGCCATCGCATGGTCAGCCAGTACGACAAGGAGTTCTATTCGCCCGCGGCGAAAAACTACGAGAAGCTGACCGCCAACGACGCCGAGTACGCCCGGTTCCTCGTCAGCCAGAAGAAGGAACTGGTCGCCAACGTCTACAACGGGCGGCTGCGGATCGATCCCCCCGTCGTTGCGGGCGGAGCCCTCGGCAACGCCCACGTGGGCGACAAGCTGGACATCACCGTCACCGTCAACCTCGGCGATCTCCCGCCGGAGGCGGTGGACGTGGAGGCCTATCTCGGGACTGTCGACGCCCGCAACGAGATCGTCAGCAGTCAGTCGGTCACCATGAAGAAACTGGAGGACCGGGGCAACGGCGACTACCTCTACGGCTGTCAGGTCGTCTGCTCCCGCTCCGGACGCTTCGGCATCACGGCGCGGATCAAGGCCGCCGGGACCGAGTGGGACAACAGCGTGCCCGGTTTCATGTGCTGGCCCAAGTAGGACTCCCCGGATAAAGGAGACTGTACGATGCGTAAAAAATCGGGAAAAAATCCCCGGATCCTCGTTGTGACGCCGGAGATCACCTATCTTCCGGACGGCATGGGCAACATGGTCCACAGTCTCCACGCCAAGGCGGGGGGGATGGCCGACGTCTCCGCAAGTCTCGTCGCCGCCCTGTTCCGCCAGGGGGCCGATGTGCACGTGGCTCTGCCCCACTACCGGAAAATGTTCCACGTCGACGTGGGCAAGCTGGTGAACGAAGAGCTCCGGGTCTACATGAACCACCTGAACAACAGCCGGATCCATCTGGCCGAAGACAGGGTGTTCTACTACCGGGATTCCGTCTACAGCAACTACTCCCGGGATTGTTTCCTTCAGGCCATGGCCTTCCAGCGGGAGGTGATCAACAACATCATCCCCTCGGTGAAGCCCGACCTCATCCACTGCAACGACTGGATGACGGGGCTGATCCCCGCGGCGGCCCGGAGACTGGGGATCCCCTGTCTCTGCACCGTGCACAACATCCACACCTACAAGGCCACGCTGGAGAGCATCGAGGACCGGGGCATCGACGCGGCGCCCTTCTGGAGCAACCTCTACTACACCCGGCCCCCGTACAATTACGAGGAGAGCCGTTCCACCAACCCGGTGGATCTGCTGGCCAGCGGCATTTTTGCCTCGCACTACATCAACACGGTCAGTCCCACCTTCCTGAAGGAGGTGGTGGACGGGATGTACGACTTCGTTCCCGAGGGCATCCGCGCCGAAATGGCGGGCAAGTACTACGCCGGCTGCGCGGCGGGGATCCTCAACTCCCCCGACGCCGACAGCATCCCGGAGGAGGACAAGGCCCTCGTCATGAACTACAGCGCCGGGAGCCACGTCGAAGGCAAGCGCGCCAACAAGGTCGCCTTCCAGGAGCGCACGGGCA
This sequence comes from Lentisphaeria bacterium, assembly GCA_017450705.1. Taxonomy (GTDB): domain Bacteria; phylum Verrucomicrobiota; class Lentisphaeria; order Victivallales; family Victivallaceae; genus UBA1784. Next base: position 29,469 of record JAFSTC010000001.1, read on the forward strand.
TGACGGTCGATCCCGACGCCCCGGTCTTCTTCTGGCCCAGCCGTCTGGATCCCGCGCAGAAAGGGTGTCCGCTGCTGGCCCACATCCTCTACCGGGTCATCGACAAGTATTACAGGACGGGACTGCAGATCGCCATCGTGGCCAACGGCAGTTACCAGCAGGTCTTCAGGGACATCGTGGCGCAGCATGACTTCTACGACCGGGTGACCGTGTGCGACTTCGAGGAGGATCTCTCCCATCTGGGATTCGCGGCGTCGGATTTCATGCTCATGCCGTCGCTCTTCGAGCCCTGCGGCCTGCCGCAGATGATCTGCCAGTACTACGGATCTCTCCCCGTGGTGCGCAATACGGGCGGTCTCCACGACACGGTGGAGCACCTGAGCGAGGACGGTATGACCGGCAACGGCTTCCGGTTCAACGACTACGACGACGGGGGCCTTTTCTGGGCCATCGACGAGGCCATGCGCTTCTACGCCCGTCCGCCGGAGTTCAGGAGCGCGGTGATCGACAGGGTCATGCGTTCCAGCCGCCAGCGGTTCAACCACGACGTCACGGCGCAGGAATACATCAAAATTTACGAGGCCATGCTGGCGCGTCCGCTGCTGGCGACGGTCTACGAATAAGATCGGCAAAACAGGAGAGAGTCCGCGATGAAGATCCCTCCCCGCCCCAACGTCCCGGAGCCCTTCGGAAGCGATCCCTATCTCGCCCCCTACTTGGAGATCATCGACGGCCGGAAACGCCGGGCGGAGGCGCTGGAGCGGCGCCTGACCGAAGGAAAGATGTCCCTTGCGGACTTTTCCTCGGCCCACGAGTACTTCGGACTGCACCGCACGGCAGCGGGCTGGGTGTTCCGCGAATGGGCGCCTCTGGCCACGGGCGTCACGCTCATCGGAGATTTTTCCGACTGGGAGATCCGGAGCGAATACGCCCTTTCTCCCGCGCCGGGCGGCGTGTGGCAGATCGAACTGCCCGCGGAGAAACTCCGCCACGGCATGTACTATCACATGCACGTCACCTGGCCCTCCGGCGCGGGCAGCCGCATCCCCGCCTATGCCCGCAGGGTCGTCCAGGACAGGATCACCGGGCTTTTTTCCGCCATGGTGTGGGAACCGGAGAAGCCTTACGTCTTCCGTCATCCCTCGCCGCCCAGACAAGAGGAACTGCTGATCTACGAGACCCACGTGGGCATGGCCCAGGAGGAGGCCAAGGTCGGCACCTTCCGCGAATTCGAAGAGAAGATCCTGCCCCGGATCGCGAAGAGCGGCTACAACACGCTCCAGTTCATGGCGATCATGGGGCATCCCTATTACGGCAGTTTCGGCTATCACGTGGCCAATTTCTTCGCCGTTTCGGGCCGCTTCGGGACCCCGGAGGAATTCAAGTCTCTGGTGGACGCTTCCCACGGGCTGGGACTGCGGGTCATCATCGACCTCGTCCACTCCCACGCCGTCCGAAACGAGATGGAGGGCATCGCCAAAATCGACGGGACCAGCTGCGCTTATTTCCATCAGGGCCCCCGGGGGATCCACGCCAACTGGGACTCCCTCTGCTTCGACTACGGCAAGCCTGAAGTGCTGCATTTCCTGCTCTCCAACTGCCGCTACTATCTGGATGAATTCCATGTCGACGGCTTCCGCTTCGACGGCGTGACCAGCATGCTCTATCTCCACCACGGTCTGGGCCGGAGCTTCACCGACTACCGGGAGTATTTCGACAGTCAGGTGGACGAGGACGCGCTGGCGTATCTCACTTTGGCCAACAAGGTCATCCACGCCGTCCGTCCCGACGCCGTCACCGTGGCCGAGGACGTGAGCGGCATGCCCGGTCTTGCCTCCCCCGACGGCGCCGGATTCGACTGCCGAATGGCCATGGGCGTCACCGACATGTGGTTCAAGCTCTTCGACCAGCGGGACGAGCACTGGAACATGTTCTATCTGTACGGCGAGCTCCTCAACCGCCGCCGGGACGAGCGCACGGTGAGCTACGTGGAGTGTCACGACCAGGCCATCGTGGGCGGCAAGACCGCCATGTTCACCCTGGCCGACAGCGCCATGTACACCGCCATGGACACCGGCTCCCGGAACATCCTCATCGACCGGGCGGTGGCGCTCCACAAGATCACCCGGCTGGCCACGGCCGTTTCGGCGGACTGCGGCTACCTCAATTTCATGGGCAATGAGTTCGGGCATCCCGAGTGGGTGGATTTCCCCCGGCAGGGCAACAACTGGAGTTACGACCACGCCCGCCGGATGTGGAGCCTCGCCGACGACGGCCATCTCCGCTACGGCCGTCTGGCCGCCTTCGACCGGGCCATGCTGGCTCTGCTCAAGGCCTTTCACCTCTACCGCTTCCGGGTGCAGACCGTGAGGATCGACGACGAAAAGAAGGTCCTGATCTTCGAACGGGGGGGACTTCTCTTCTGCTTCAACTTCCATCCGGTGAACAGTTACGCCGATTACGCCTTCGAGGTCCTGCCGGGCACTTACACGACTCTTCTCGACAGCGACGAAGCGGCCTACGACGGCTTCTCCCGCAGGGTCCCGGATCAGAGGTACGAAACGCTCCCGACGGCCGCCGGAGCGCAGCTTGCCCTCTATCTGCCCTGCCGGACGGCCCTCGTGCTGAAGAGATCATGACGCCCGGAAGAAAGAACGATCTGATCGCGCTGGCCGTCATCGCCGCGGCGGTCGCCGTTGTCTTCGGTCCCGCCTGTTTTTTCACGGATGTCCTGTCGGATGACACCATTTACACGGAGCGGCGGCATCTGCTGACGCTGACGCTCGCCAATATCCGGCTCTGGAGCCGCCCCGTGCTGGGACTGTGGGGGCCGCTCACGGGATACTCGTTCATGCTCGACCGCCTCGTATGGGGGCCCGAGCATTTCATGTTCGGCGCCCGCCTCGGGAATGTTCTGCTCCATTTCGCGGCGGCGGCGGCATTTTTCTGCGGGGCGCGGCTGCTGAAGTTTTCTCCCGTTCCGGCGGCTCTGGCTGTCCTCTTCTGGGCGGTCCACCCCCAGCGGGCGGAATCCGTGGCCTGGCTGAGCGAGCGCAAGGATGTGCTGATCCTGGCCCTCGGTCTGTGGAGCATCGTCTTCTTCATCCGCTTCATGCGGCGGAAGAGCACGGGCGTTTTCCTTCTGTCGCTGTTTCTCTTTGCCGCGACGTTTTTCGTCAAGCCGGCCATGATCGGACTCCCGGCGGTCCTTGCCGCTTATCTGTGGAGCCGGTGCCGTTGGGCGAAACCTGCGTCCTGCCTGAAATACACCGGCGCTTTCTGGGGCGTTTCCCTGCTGTGGTTCGCGGCGTACAAACTGGTGTTCGATCCGGTCATGGACGTCGGCAGCCGGGGGATCGCGGAGACCCTGGCCGTCATGGGCTGGCGGTACGGGATGTACTTCTGGAAAACTTTTTTCCCGGTCGGACTCAACCCCTTTTATCCGCATTTTTCCCTGACGGAGAACTCGCTCCTGCCCCTCTGGCTGACGGGGGCGGGGGCGATCCTGCTTCTGGAGTCCGCACGCCGCAGGCACACCGGGACGCTCCGCGTCCATCTGCCGCTTTGCGTCTGTTTTTCCGCGGCGGTCTTTCCCGCGCTCTTTCAGATCGGCGACGTGGATTACGCCGACAGGTACAGCTACTTCCCCGCCGTGTTCGTCGTTACGGGATGCGCTTTCGCCCTGTGCCGTTTCGTCCGGCGGCATCCCGCGGCGGAAAAAACGGCGGTGCTGCTGGCGGCCGCCGCGGTCCTGGGCATGGGGCTGATGTGCCGCCGGCAGGTCTTCGTCTGGGAATCGCAGGAAAGCTACATGGCGGCGGTATTGTCCGCTCCCCGGCCGAACTACCGTATGGTGATCACGGAGACGGTGCGGAAATTCGACAAGGGGGATCTGCCGGGCGTCCGGAAAAATCTCGATCTGCTGCGGAGCGATTACGGGGAGCTCTCTCCGAACCGGCGGAAGATCATTTCATTTTTCGCCGATTCCCTCGAGGGCGTCCTTCTCGTCCGCGCCGGTCAGGCGGTCCCGGGAATGAAAAAGCTCGAACGCGTCCTGTGGGATCCGGCGTGGGAACTGCTTCTCTGCACGCCTTACGGTTACCCCCGGTGCGTCCTCCTGACCGCGGCGGGCATGTACCAGAAGGCCGGCATGCGGGACGCCGCCGCCGAAGTCTACCGCAGAACGGCGAAATTCTACGGCGCCTTCGAACCGCTGGAAAAGGAGTTCTACCTGGCTCTGGCCGCCCTCTGCCTCGGGAACAAAACCGAAGCTCTGGCCCGCTTCGAAAGGGCGCTCGCCCTCAGTCCGGGAGATGAGAACATCCGGAAAAACATCGCCGCGCTCAAGGGCGAACCCATTGAAAAAAGCGCGATCCGGTGATATCTTATTGGAACTGACAAACCGTCTCCCGCGCCGTTCGGATGAGGAGGCTTTTACCAAGGAGGATCTCGAATGAAGAAAATGAATGCCGCCGTCCTCGGCGTCGGACAGATGGGTGCGACCCATGTCCAGGCGGCCCTGGAGTCGCCGTATATCGACAAAGTCTACGGTTTCGAACCCGATCCGGCGCGGTGCAAGTCCCGCTGCGAAGAGCTGAAGATCCTTCCCGCCTCCCTCGAGAGCATCCTTGCGGATCCCTCGGTCGGTTTCGTCTCCATCGCCTCGCCCAACGAGACCCATGTCGAGCTGGCCGAAAAGTGCATGCGCGCCGGCAAGGCCGTGCTGATGGAAAAGCCCATGGGCTGTTCCCTCGGGGAGGCCCGTCACATGTGCGAGGTGGAGAAGGAGACCGGGGCCTTTCTGCAAGTGGGCTTCGAACTGCACTACTCCCAGATGTACACCCGGCTCCGGCAGTGGATCGACGCCGGACTCATCGGCACGCCGGTGAACGACCAGTGCCGCTACTACTGCTGCGAATTCCACAAGAAGAACACCTGGCGCAGTCTCAGCACCGGCAGTTTCCTCATCGGGGAAAAGCTCTCGCACTATCTGGATCTCCAGCGCTGGTATTTCGACGCCGTTCCCGAGAGCGTGTATTCCCTGTCGTCGGCCAAGGTCGTGCCCTATTTTCATCACCGGGACAATCACCAGATCATGACCCGTTATCCCGACGGCCGCGTGGCGGTTCTGAATTTCATCATGTACATCGCCGAGTCCCATCTGGCCCGGGATCCTCTGCAGAACGGCAAGAAAGAGGTCGACGACGGGCACTTCCTGCAGTTCCACATCTGCGGCACCAAGGGAGCCGTCGAGGCCGACGTCTTCAAGCACCGCATGCGCCGCTGGGAGTTCAGCGACACGCCGGAGTACATGGACAGCAAGATCGTCGAAGAGATCACCTTCGACCCCAAAAAGGACGGGCTGCTGTACTACCACAATGTGCTGGGGCAGAATCTTCACGTGATCGAGCTGGCCGCCACGGGGAAAAAGCCCGAAATGTCCGCCGTGGATGCCCTCAACACCATGAAGCTCTGTTTCGCGGCGGAGCTTTCGGAAGATACGGGCGAGATCATCCGCTTCGACGATCCGCGTCTCGGTTAGGGTTTTCATCCCGGGAGGAAATTCATTATGGATATCTGGGTCGGCATCATGCTCATCTGTTTCGGCGCCAGCTGGCCGTCGGCGATCGCCAAAACCATCCGGGTGAAAAATCCCGCAGGCAAGAGCTTCATCTTCATGACGCTGGTCATTCTGGGCTACATTTCCGGCATCATCGGACATCTTTCGAGGCGCGGCTGCGCCGGTTTCCACGACTGGGTGTTCTGGCTTTACGTCCTCGATCTGCTGATGGTGTCCACCGACTACGTCCTGTGCTTCTACTACCACGCCCAGCGGCAGAAAGAAGCCGCGAACAGGTGAGGACCGGGGATTTTTCCGCTTTTTTCGGTTTTTCCCCGGGTCGGACCCTTGAAAACCGCCTCCTTCCGGTTTAGATTGCAGCCGGAGGAGGTGTTTTTTTATGAAAAACCGTATTTTTTTCGTTTTCGCATTGGTTTCGGGGGTGCTTGCGGGCTGTTCTCATCCGGCGGATATCCCCGCCGTGACGGATTTCGACGCGGCGCGTTACATGGGGACGTGGTACGAGATCGCCCGTCTGCCCAACCGTTTCGAAGAGGGGATGACCGAGGTGCGGGCCGAGTATTCCCCCCGGCCCGGCGGCGGTATCGCCGTGGTCAACAGCGGCGTGAAGAACGGGGAGAAAAAGTCCGTCACGGGGGTGGCTTATCCCGCGGGCAAGCCGGGGGAGGGGCTTTTGCAAGTCTCCTTTTTCCGCCCCTTCTACGGCGCTTACCGGATCATCAAGCTGGCTCCCGATTACCGTTACAGCGTTGTGACGGGCCGGGATCCGTCGTATCTCTGGATCCTCGCCCGTGAGCGGGCGCTGCCGGAGCGTGACCTGGAGGAGATACTCTCCTTTCTCCGGCAAAAGGGCTTCCCTGCGGAAAAACTCCTGTGGCCCTGGCGGCGGACGTGAGCCCGCCGCGGTCCCGCGCTTTCCGGGACATCCGGGCGAAAAATACATGAAAATCCCGTCCGTCCTGTTGAAAAAGGCTTGAAAATTTCCGTTTTTGTGGTATAGTAATCCGTTAAGACTTCCTAAGTTTAAGAACGGTGTAAAACGCAAAAAAGCCTGACAAATAGGATGGGGAAAGAATGAGAACGAGCTCGAAACTGATTTCTCTTGCTTCCGGACTGCTTCTGCTGTGCGGGTGTTACAACTATCCGGCCGCGCCCAAGGCGACGTACGGGAACTCCTTCTCCCACAGAGAGAAAGACAAAAATGACGATCTTTTCAAGGGGATGAAGAGCCTGACCCTCGCCGACGCCCAGCGCATCGCGCTGGAGAACAATCCCGATTACCTCTCGGCCGCCTTCTCCATCAACGCCGCCCGGTCCAAGTATTATCAGGCTTTGGGCGCCTACTCCCCCGTCATCACCGCGGACTTCACCATGAAGAACACCCACAGCTGGGCGACGCATCAGGTGAACGCGGCGGATTACGGTCAGCCCGGCGAGCACCGCCGGACCGACAGTTTCACCACCAGCACCGGCGTTTCGGCCAATCTGCTGCTCTTCGACGGTCTGGCCCGCGAGTTCAACTGGCTCGCCGCCAAGCATAACGTCAATTACAGGAAGCACCTCGAAGCCGACGCCTGCCGTCTGCTCATGCGTTCCGTGGCCTACGCCTACAACGAAGTTCTGCTCGCCATCGAAAACCGCCGCATTGCCGACGAGGACCGCAAATTCCAGCAGGTCTCCCTCAAGGATACCCAGTACAAGTTCGACGCGGGCGCCGTCCCGCTGAGCGATGTGCTCAACTTCCAGATCCTCATGAACAACGCCGATGTCAGCATGATCGCCGCCGACTACCAGTACGAGACGGCGGTCTACGCGCTGGCCGTGCTCATGGGTTACCCCGACGGCACGCTGCCCGCCGATTTGTCCTTCGACGGCGATTTCAAAAGCATCTACGAGAACATGCCCTCCGTGGAGGTCTATCTCGATGCGGCCCTGGCGAACCGGCCCGACCTCAAGGGGTACCGGGATCAGCTGGAGGTCGCAAAGTACCAGATGTACGCCACCTACAGCGCCTACTCTCCCCAGGCTTCCGCCTTCGCGAATTTCGGGTACAACACGAATCTCAGCCGCTACCATGACTACGAATATCCCCGGTCTGCCCACGATTACGCCAACACGCCCTCTTTCAGCTACGGCCTCTCCGCCAGCTGGACCGTTTTCAACGGACTGGTCCGCTACAACAAGGTGCGTGAATATCAGGCCTACCTGGCCGTGGCCGACTACAGCGTGGCGACCCAGTGGTTCGCCGTGGTGCGCGAAGTCCGCACCGCCTACGCCAACTACATCCAGAACGTCAAGAAGAACAAACTCTACCTCAAGACCCGGGACCTCTCCAAGAAGCAGCGGGATCTGGTGGATGACGAGTACCGGGCCGGCAATGCCGAGCTGACCCGTCTCAACGAGGCCCAGCGCGACCTGGTGCAGGCCGAGACCAACCTTGCGTCGAGCTACATCAACATCCAGAACGCCCGGGCGCAGCTCGATGCGGCCGTGGGCGTCAACACCGCCGAGTACTACGCCAAGCAGAGCGGCAAGGCTGGCGCCGCCGCGCCGGGTCTGGAAAATGCCAAGGGTCCTCACGCACAGAAGGCCCGTGAGAAGAAGACACAGCCCGCCGGGACGGTCAAGCTGGAAAAGGCCGTTGCGCCTGACCAGAAGGCTGCGGCAGACAAGGCCGAAGCCGAGAAGATCGCGGCTTCGAAGACCGAGCCCGCCAAGAAGACCGAGCCTGTGAAGAAGGCTGCGCCCGCCAAGAAGAAGGCTGCGCCCGCCAAAAAGGCAGAGCCTGTGAAGGCCGAAGCTGTGAAGGCCGAAGCTGTGAAGGCCGAAGCTGTGAAGGCCGAAGCTGTGAAGGCCGAAGCTGTGAAGGCCGAGCCCGAGGTGGTCGTGCCCGAAAAGAAGACCGTGCCCGAGATCCCCGCGACGGCCACGGAGCCTGCGAAGAAGTAACGGGCGTCCGCGCTTTATGCTGAGAGCCAAAAAGAGATATGAGGTCAGGACGGCCGGAGACCGGGTCCTGAGCGTGTCGGCGTCCCCCGTGGGCGCCGTGACGCCGGAGATACGGGAGATGGCGGAGAAGATGATCTCCTGCATGGCGGCCTTCGACGGGATCGGTTTGGCCGCGCCCCAGTACGGGGAGTCCCTGCGGCTCATCGTCATCGACGTGCCCCTTTCGGAAAAGGAGGCTGCGGCGGGACTTACGGAATTCGAAGAACGCATGTACGGCGCCATGCCCATGGCGCTGGTGAATCCCGAGGTGACCGGTTTCTCCGACGCCGTCTGCGAGCGTGAGGAGGGGTGTCTTTCGGTGCCCCAGATCTGGGCTCCCGTGGTGCGTCCCGAGCGGATCGCCTTCCGGGCGCAGCTGCTGGACGGGAGCTTCATCGAGGGCGAGTGCGGCGGTCTTCTTGCCCGCTGCATCCAGCACGAAACGGATCATCTCGACGGCATCCTCTTCACGGACCGTCTCTCCCCCGATGCCGCCCGGCGCATCTCCGGCCAGATGCAGCAGCTTCTGGAGTCCGGAAGGCACTGCAACTTCCGCCGGGTGACGCGCAAATGAGCGGAAAAGTCTCCTTTTTGAGCGCCTTTTTCGGGGTCTGCTCCGGCGTCGCCGTTTTTCACAGATTGCGTTTTCAGAGCTGGGGCCGGACGGTCTTTCATGTGATCCTGCTGGCGGTCCTCGCCTCGCTTCTCATCACCTCCGGCGAGATGAGAAGGCGCCGTCCCGCGATCCGGGCGGCGGCGGGCGCCTTTGCCGCGGTCTTCGGGAACAAAGTCCTGAACGCGCCGGAGGGTCTGCTGCCCGAAAAGCAGCCCGGTGCCGCCCGCAGCATCGTCCTGCCGGGCGGCGGTCTGCTGTGTTACTTTCCCAAGGGCGAGGCGACGCTCTCCGCGAAGGAGTTGGAAAAATGCCTGTATGTCGTCTTCTGGGCGCCCAGGGGGTTCGCCACTGCGGTCCGCGGGGACGCCGACAGCTGGACCGCCAGCACCGTCGTGCCCGGCAGCGGCCGGGTGGAGCTGACCGGCAACCGGACCCTGACCACTTCGGGACTTCTCCGGCTCAAACTCGACGCTCCCGGCAAATGGGACATCGAAGGCAGGGAGTCCTTCACCGTGAGGGAGCTGGCCGCGACCTGCACCGCCATCCTGCGCGCGGGGCTGATGATCGAGAATCTGCTTCTGACGATCCTGCTCCCCTTCCTCTACACGGCGGTCTTTGCCGGGATGTTCCGGCTCACCGCGGCGGGCCGCGCGCCGCGCCGGCTCCGCGGCTTGGAGTTCTGGAAGGTCGGTCTCTACGCGGGATTCCCCTCTCTGGCGGTGGCCTCGGCCTTCCCCGCATTGGATCTGCCCCTTTTCAGCTTCGGCACGGTTTACATGGTCGGACTGCTGATCTACTGGCTCTACGTGACGGCCCGGCTGGAACGGGACCTCGCGGAACAGGAGAAGGAGCTCCCCCATGAGTGACGACAGGGAATTCCTCAAAATACCCAACTGGTATCCCTATCTGGCCTCCCACGCCTTTCCCACGGCCTTCGTCCGCCTGCGTCCAGAGGCGGCGGCCCTGCTGGCCGCGTCGGACGGGGAGCGGGAACAGGCCCCCAAGTCCATTTCGAAACAGGTCATCGAGGATCTCCGTCAGCCCATGTCGAAGATCCCGGGCAACTGCTTCACTTCGACCGACATGTGTTCGCCCACGGATACCGAGCGTTTTCTCGGGAAGCGGGGCGCGGTCTACTCCCCCGAGAGCGCGTGGAAATATCTTTTCCTGAGCGAAAAAGTCCGCCGTTCCGCGGCGGCGGGGGAGGTCGGTTTCATCTGCCTGCGTCCCTTCCGGCGCATCACCCGGGCGCGGGAGTTCCGCCTCTTCATCCGCAACGGGGTGCTGGCCGCCATGAGCCAGTACTGGCTCACCCGTCACTTCCCTCTGCTGGACAAACGGGGCAAACGTTACTGGAAGATCGCGGAAAAGCTGGTTGATTCCGTTGTCTGGCAGCTGCCGGTCAGCGATTTCGTCATGGATATCTATGTGACGAGCGACGAAGAGATTTTGATCATCGACCTCAATCCCTGGGGCCCGCCCACGGATCCCCTGCTGCTCCGCGACTGGGAGCGTGAGGACTGGGACTCTTGTCCCGGTCTCAAAGTCATGCTGCCTCCGACGAAGATCTCGGGGAACGTCCACGTCTCCTTCTGAACCCGGCTGCCGCGCGGGGTCATCCCTCCTTGAAATACGCCGCTTTTCTTGAAAAAAGGTGAGGGCCCGGGAGAGGGGCGGGTAGAAAAGAGCGGGCGGACAACAGCGCGTTGCCCCTCCGCCCCCGCCAAGGCTGCGGCAGGACAGACCGGAGACGCGCCGGACAGCATCTTCTCCCTCAAAATACTCCGCTTTTTTTGAAAAGAGAAGGGGGCCCGGGGGAGGGGAAAAAATTTTTTTAACGTGAAAAAAAGTTTTTCCCCTCCCCCGGAACGTCTCCCCCCTTTCTTTTTTCACAGACGGAGCATGCGGCGGTAGGCGGCGGTCTCGCGGAGGGCGCTGTCGAGCTGGCGGAGTTTCCACTCCAGGTGCCACCTGTCGCAGACGTACTCCATGCTGGGCTCCCAGCCGAGGCGGGAGTCGAATTCGACGGCGGGGATGGTGTCGCGGACGTTTTCGGCTTCCGCGCGGGCGATGGCCTCGATCTCGTCCAGATATTTTTCCGCTTCTTCGGAAGAGGAAGCGTTCTGCAAGGCCATGTTGGCGCGCCACCACCTCTTTATACCGATCGTGGTGACGATGAAGTTGCGGATGAAGTGCCCCAGCGCTTCGAGGCGGCGGGCCTCGTCCTTTTTGCGGGGCTCGGCAAGTTCCACGGCCGCGCGGGCTTTTTCGAGGCCTTTATTCCACAAATCGAGCATTTTTTCGAGGGAGCGGATCTCGGCGGGGTAGCGGAGGAAGCCGGGGGACTGTTCGTCGTTCTCGTAGGGCGTGTAAAAGGTTTTGATGATCCGCCAGCCGAAATGGGCGTGGGGGGCCGTGGGGAATTGGATCTCCTTGCCCGACATGGTCCGGGAGAGGTTGGGATGGAAGATGAAGGGGTAGGCGGGGCCCACGCGCCAGGGACCGTACTGGTCCTCGTTGCTGGCGGTGTAGAAGCTCATGGCCTCGCTCCAGAGGCGCCAAGCGGCGCGGACGTGCGGTGCGGCCGCTTTGCCGTAGTCGCGGCGGGCGATTTTGTCGAGCAGCAGATCGTAGTCGGGTTCGAAATCCTCCCAGCCGGACCATTTGCCGAGATCGGCGGCGACGCCGTTCCACCAGCCGTAATGGTGGGTGCAGTAGTGATTCCGCACGTCCCATTTTTTAGCGGCCTCCCGGAGACGGCGGTCGCGGTGCAGGACTTTTTCGGGGGCGGGGACCATGGGAACGCAGCCGAAGTCCCAGGCGATGCCCGCGGTGTTGACGTTGCCGGTGAGCTTGATCCCGTGTTTGTGGGCCTCTTCGCACTCGGTGGTGAAATAATACCCCGGCTCCTCGGCGGACATGGTGTAGTCCATGACGGGGGTGGAGAGCCCCTCGAGTTTCCGCTGCGAAAAGATCTCGTAGCACACCGAGAGGCAGACTTTTTCGGGGAAGCGTTCGAGGAACTTTTTGCGCAGTTCGAGGGGGGCGTAGCCCCAGTTGTAGGTGCTGAAGCTCACCTCGGCGTCGGGCTTGAATTTGTGGACGGCCCGCTCGATGCACTGGATATACGCCGGATAGTCCTCGCAGGGGTACCAGCCCGGGCTGGGGCGGGTGTCGGGGATGCCGTCGACGACGCTTTCGTCGTAGGGCTTCCCGGTCGTCGCCGGGTCGCGGCTGGGGAATTCGAGACACTCGCCGCAAAGCCCGATGGAGCTGACGCCGGGGTAGCGGCGGAAAATTTCGCCGTAGACGGCGTCGAATCTCTCCTGCGCGCCGGCCTCGTCGGGGTGGATGCGCGTCTGGATGTAGTTGTGGAAGACGGTTTTGATGCCGTAGCGGGCGGCTCGGGTGATGACGTCGTTGAAGTCGCAGTAGCCCAGACGGTTGCGGTCGATGCCGATGAGGAAGAGATCGATGCAGTCGTACCCGGCGTGGAGCAATGCCAGCAGTTCCTGATCGGGGTAGGCGTCAAGGCCGGTGCCGGAGTGGACGGTCCGGGTGTTGTACAGCGGCTTGCGGACGAAGCGGCCCAGCGGCAGGACGGGGGCTTCCTCCAGATTCATCATGTCTTCGAGGTGGATGGTGCCGCGGAAGGTCATGGCGTCGCAGGAAGCGGCGACGGTCACGTGAACGCCCGTCACGTCGACGGCGAAGCCCGTTTCGACATCGGGGGAGACTTCGATCCAAAGGGTCCGGGGGCCGTCGGTCCGGGTGAGGGGGAGCGAGACGCCCATGCTTTTCCGGAGATAGTCCTGAAAGTCGTCGGCGGCGATCTCGGCGATGGGACCGCAGGAGGGAGCAAAGCCGATCTTCCAGTCTTCGGTCAGCAGTATCTCTCCCGACTCCGGCTTGCGGCCGGGGTCCCGGCGGTCAATTTTGTGGTATTCCCAGTGACGTTTCCTGAAATCGTAATTGCGTTCGCTCATTTTTCGCTCCCGGCGGGAAACTGTTTTTTGGGAAAAAGGGTAAGTTCGATATCTTCTGCGGCGGCTTCGAGGGCGGCGTCGCCGTAGGCGGCGGAGGCTTCCTTCCCCGAGCGGGCGTACCAGAGGGAGCCGTCGATGCGGTCGAGTTCCACGAGGCCGGGGCAGATGCACATGGTCTCGGAGGTCTCGAGCTTGCCCGCGTGGTCGCCGGGGAAGCGTCTTGCGTGTTCGCCGGAGAGGTCGTTTTCGCGGCAGGTGTGGATCTTGATCCAGTTGAAGGGGTTGTTGGCTCCGGCGTAGTAATTGCTGAACTTTTCGGTGCCCCACCAGCCTTCGCCGCTCTCCTGTTCCAGCCACTGGAAGACCGTGTGGCGGGCGGCCATGCGGAAGGCGAGGTCGGTGGGCATGCCCTGGATGAACTCCTCGGTCTGGTGGGCGATGAAGCCGTGGATGTTGCGGAACCCGACCCGGAGGAGACCGCGGAAGATCTCCTCGGCGACGGGGATGAGTTTTTCGGCATCCACGTGGACGGTGCCGTTGCGTTCGGGTTTGGCCACGGCGAGGGAGGCCGCGCCGTAGTAGAAGGGCGGCAGGACGACGACTTCGGGATGGCGTTTCTCCACCCGTTCTATCGCGTTGATGCACGTGAAGCAGTCCACGCCCAGGGGCAGGTGTTCCGCGTGGTACTCGATGACGCCCAGCGGCAGGATGACGGGGACGCGGTCGTCGATGGCTTTTCTGACCTGATACGGCAGCATGTTGAGATATTGCATGGGAGATCTTCCTTTTTTGGAGATTCCGTTTCTGTCTTCCGTTAACTATAGCGCGACATCCGGCAAATTCAAGTCCGGTTTCAGCGGAAAATCTCTGAGATGACGCCGAGGATGTCGACAAGGCGTCATCTCCGTATCCCTCCCTTCCCGTCGGACGTTGAAAAATGCTCCGCGGGTGTGTATATTTTGGAAAAGCTATTGGCAGCAGCCCGAAAACGGAAAGGGGACGGCCTGATGAACCGGCTGGGATATTTGTTTTTTTCGTTGAGTTTCGCCGCGATGACGGCCGCCGTGCTGACGGGGGGAGAGTGTGTTCCCCGGGTGCCGCTGGATGTGAAGGCGCTCTTCTGCGACGGGGGCGCGGGGGGAGCGAAGACGGCCTCCGACTACGATGCGCTGGTCTTCGAGAGCGGCGGATCGGAGATCTACGGGCAGATCCTGCTCCCCGAGCGTTCCTTCGGAGGGGAGGTGCCCTGCGTGCTGATCTTCCACGGCTTCGCGGGATTCGGGCGGTTCGACGATATCGGGCAGGCCCTCTGCCGGGCCGGGTGCGTGGTGGTGATCCCCCATCACCGGGGCGCGTGGGGCAGCCGGGGCAAGTACAGCGTTTCCCATTGCGTGGAGGATGCCGCGAACCTCGTCCGCTACGTAAGGAGCCCGGCGTTCCGGAAAAAATACCGCGTCGATCCCGAGGCGGTCTTCCTGATCGGGCACAGCATGGGGGGCAATACCGTGCTCAACGCGGCGGCGGAGGTCCCCGGCGTGCGGGGGATCGTCATGCTGGCCCCCTGCGACATCGGGACGATGTTCCGGAAGATGCCGAAGGAGGAGATGAAAAAATTCATGATCGACAACGGACTGGAAGTCCTGCGCACCGACGGGTTCGAGGCGGTCTGCGACGACCTCGCCCGGCACGCGGCGGCCTACGCCTTTCCGAAGGCGGCGGCCCGGCTGAAAGACGTGGATCTACTGCTCATCGTCGGGGAGTGGGATACGTGCATCCCCAACGATCTGCTGAAAGACTTTTACGCCGCGGCCTGCGCCGGAGGGGGGAAGAGGATCCGCGCGTTCAGGAGTTACAGGGCCCGGCACGGGCTGATGGGGGTCCGCACCCGGATCGCGCGGGACATCGCCGACTTCATCCTCGACTCCCTGAAGTGAAAAAATCGTTCCCCCGCCGCCGGGAAACGGGCCTCGGCGCACGATGAGATTTTCCGAAAAAAAGGTGCGGCGCGTCTTGCATTCTCCGCGGAATTGCAGTACATTTTACGCAGCACAGCGGATATGTCCGGACTGAGCCGCCTTGCCGTGGGAGCCCCGGGCGTCCCTGTGAAGCATCGGGAAAAAGTTTTATGCAGGATTACATCTATTCCTCGGTCGCCTTTCTGGCCATGGCGATCCATCTCATCGTCAACTTCGGACTGGGGCGGGGGACGATCACCGTCCACGGCACCCGCGAGTACCGGGTTTTTCTGCAGGCCGTCTTTTTCTATTACATCTCCGACGCGCTCTGGGGCGTGCTGGCGGGCCTCGAGTGGACCCGGCTCCTGTACGCCGACACGATGTTCTACTACATCGCCATCGCCGTCTCCGTTCTTGCCTGGTGCCGTTTCGTCATCGCCTATCTGGACATCCACGGCCGGCCGGAGCGGTTTCTTTCCTGGGGCGGCTACGGGCTTCTGGCCCTGTACGTCGTGCTGCTGACGGCCAATGTTTTCAACGATTGTCTCTTCCATTTCGACGAGCAAGGCAGTTACAGCGCGGGGCCCCTGCGGCTCTTCCTCTTCTATCCTCTGGCGGCCCTGAATATCCTGATGGCGGTCTCCGTGCTTGTGAAGGCTCTGGCCCGCCGGGCGTCCGGGAACCGGCGGAACATGGTGGTGTTCCTGTTCTGTCTTACCATGGCGGTGGCCATCGTCTTCCAGATCCTCTGGCCGCTCTGGCCGTACTACGCGCTGGGTCTGCTCATCGGCAACTGCTTTTTCCATATCTTCGTCATCGAGGACGAACGGGCCGAACTGCGGCAGGCCGTCTTCGAGCGCGAGCAGACCGTCAAGCACATGGCCGAACTGGAGAAGGCGCTGGAGCGGGCCCGCACGGCCGAGAAGGCCCGGAGTTTGTTTTTCAGCATCGTGAGCCATGACATCCGCACGCCGCTCAACGCGATCCTCGGATATTCGGAGCTCCTCCAGAGCGGGATCGCCGATCCCGCCGAACGGGAAGAGGCGCTCCGGGCCATCCGGGCCAGCGGCACGACGCTTCTGGAGCTGGTGAACGACGTCCTCGATCTGGCGAAGATGGATTCGGGCAAGATGACGCTCCAGCCCGGCCCCGTGCGGTTGTCCGAGCTGACGGACGAGGTGTTTTCCTCCTTCCGTCTGGCCGCCTCGGAGAAGGGGATCGAACTTGTCGACAAAACGGCGGAGATACCGGCGGTTCTGCTGGACGAGCACCGTTTCCGCCAGATCATCTTCAATCTGATCGGGAACGCGGTCAAGTTCACCGAAAAGGGCTCCGTGACGGTCACGGCCTCCTACGCAGGGATGACTCTCGACCTTGACGTGGCTGACACGGGATGCGGCATCCCTGCCGACATGCTCACCCGCGTCCTCGACCCCTTCGTTCAGGTCCAGGATCCGGGCCACTCGGCCGACCGGGCCATGGGGACGGGCCTCGGGCTCTCCATCTGCCGGCGTCTGGTCGAGGCGATGGGCGGGGAACTCACCGTCGAGAGCGAACTGGGGAAGGGATCCGTTTTCCGGATCCGCATCCCGGGCGTCGCCGCCGCCGGGGAACAGGCGGGCGTCCCGTTCGAAGCGGTCCCTGCGGCCGCCCCGGAAAAACTGCCGCGGCACGTGCTCATCGTCGACGATTCCCCGGTCAACCGCGCCGTCCTGACGGCCTTTCTGAAAAAAGCGGGCGTCGTTGCCATCGACCACGCCTGCGACGGCGCGGAGGCTCTGAAGGTCCTCGATTCGGCGGAAAAGGCGGGAAACCCCTGCGATTTCGTCTTCTCGGATCTCTGGATGCCGAACATGAACGGCATCGAGTTCATCGAAAAGCTCCGCGCCGATCCCCGCTTCGAGCGTCTCCCGGTCTTCGCCCTGACGGCCGACACGGAGTATCAGCGCGACGAACGGGGGCGTCTCTTCACGGGCGTCCTCCTCAAGCCCCTGACCTACGACAAGCTCCTGGAGGCCTTTGCCGGGGGCGTTCCGAAAGCGGTTTGATCCCCCCGTCCGTCCCCGTCCCCCGCTTCTCGGGGGATTTCTTGAAAAAGTCCTCTCCTTGTGCTACATTAATGAGATCGCAAAGGAATTTCGGGACGAAAATCGGGAGACGGCATGCAGGGTTACACATACTCCGTATTCTCCGTTGTCGCGATAGCGATCCATCTGATCATCAACTTCAATCTGCTCACGGGGCGGCGGATGGTCAGCGCGCGCGGCTCGGGGTACCGCGGCTTCCTTGTGGGGACTTTGGCCTATTACATCACCGACGCCCTCTGGGGGATTTTTGCCGGACTCGGCTGGACGCGTCTCCTCTATGTCGAAACGATCTTCTTCTTCCTCTCCCTCGTGGCTTTCGCTTTCATGTGGTGCCGCTTCGTCATCGACTATCTCTGTTTCGGACGGCGGTCGACGCTGATCCTCTCCACGGTCGGGTACGCGCTCTGGGTCTTCAACCTTGCGGCGCTGGCGGTCAATCCCTGGAACGATTGCTTCTTCCACATCGACGCCGCGGGGATTTACCACACGGGCTGGATCCGCGATCCGGCCTTTTATCTTCTGGTCGGCTTCAATCTTCTCATCGCCTCTTTCGTGCTCGCAAAGGCCTTCGGCAGCCGGGAGTCCCTCCGCAGGCGCAGCATGATGGTGTTCATGTTCTGCATCACCATGGCGGCGGCGATCATGCTGCAGGTGATCTGGCCCCTCACGCCCTTCACCTCGCTGGGGTGTCTCGTCGGCAACTGTTTTCTCCACGTCTTCATCATCGAGGACGAACAGACCGCAAGACACATCGCCGAACTGGGGGCGGCACTGGACCGCGCCCGCACGGCCGAGAAGGCCCGGAGTTTGTTTTTCAGCATCGTGAGCCACGACATCCGCACGCCGCTCAACGCGATCCTCGGGTATTCCGAACTTCTCCAGGACGGAATCGAAAATTCCGGGGAGCGGGAGGAGGCGCTCCGCTCCATCCGCGCCAGCGGCACGACGCTGCTGGAGCTGGTGAACGACGTCCTCGATCTGGCGAAAATGGATTCCGGCAAAATGATGCTCCATCCGGAGCCGGTGCGGCTGTCTCATCTCACGGACGAGGTGTTTGCCTCCTTCCGTCTGGCCGCCTCGGGGAAGGGGATCGAACTTGTCGACAAGACGGCCGGCACGCCGCCGATCCTGCTGGACGAACACCGGTTCCGCCAGATCCTCTTCAACCTGATCGGCAACGCGGTCAAGTTCACCGAAAAGGGCTCCGTGACGGTCACGGCCTCTTACGCCGACACGACCCTCGATCTTGCCGTTGCCGACACGGGATGCGGCATTCCTCCCGACATGCTCACGCGGGTCCTCGAGCCCTTCGTCCAGGTCGGAGATCCGAGCCACGCCGCCGACCGGAGCGCCGGGGGAACGGGCCTCGGACTCTCCATCTGCAAGCGCCTGGTCGAGGCGATGGGCGGGGAACTCACCGTCGAGAGCGAACTCGGGAAGGGGTCGATTTTCCGGATCCGCATCCCCGGCGTCGCGGTCCATGAGGGAGTGTCGGAGCCTGCCGCCCCGCCGAAACTCGCCGCCGCGCAGGCGGAACTGCCGAAGCGTGTTCTGGTCGTCGACGATTCTCCGGTCAACCGCAAGGTCCTGACGGCCTTTCTGAAGAAGGCGGGCGTCACTGCCATCGATCACGCCTGCGACGGCGCGGAGGCGCTGAAAGTCCTCGATTCGGCGGAAAAGGCCGGGGAACTCCCCGATCTCGTCCTTTCGGATCTCTGGATGCCCAATATGAACGGGCTGGAGTTCATCGAAAAACTCCGTGCCGACGGCCGTTTCGACCGGCTCCCCGTGTTCGCCGTGACGGCCGACACGGAGTTCCGGCGCGACATGCGGACCTGTTTCTTCACGGGCATCCTCCTCAAACCCGTGACCTACGCCAAGCTCCTGGAGACCTTTGCCGCCGCGGCCCATGTGCCGGCGGAAATCCGGTGAACGGGAAAACAAATTCCCCCGTCTGGCGAAAAGACTTTGCCTGCACCGGCTTCCGGACCGGAAAACATCGCCGGAGCATTTGCTTTCGGACAGAAAGTATGGTACATTAGGAACCGACGGGTTATGCATCATGTCCCGTCGAAGGAAGGAGCAGGAAAATGGGTGAGTACTGGATAGGACCGGGCGTGACTTCATCCGGCCTGGTTTTGAACGAGGGCGATTTTCTTCTGGTCAATTTCGGCGGGACCGCCGTTTTGACCACGATCCGCGAGGATGGCGGGATGGAGGTCGACGGATCGGCCCTTTCGACCACGATCTCCAGCGGCGGCGAGATGGAGGTGGATGCCGGCGGCTCCGCGGCATACGTCTTCATCAAAAACGGCGGCACGCTCATCGTCAACCATGACGCCCGCGCCGTGAACGTCGAATGGACCCCCGGCGTCGGAGCCGTCGAGCTCGAGGACGGTTCGTATATTTCCTTCACGAATTCCTATTCCGGCGTTTACTTCGCTTCCGGCGGAAATCTGCTCTCCAACACTTCCGTCATGACCGGCAAGACGGTCGGGGGAAATTGCTCCGCCATCGTGATGTCCGGCGGAACGGCCTCCTCTTTCGGCATTTCGAACGGCGGCTGCGTCGAACTCTGGTCCGGCGGCAGCGCCGATGCCGCCCGGGTCTCCCGTTACGGGATGCTGATCGTGCGCAGCGGCTGCACCGCGACCAACGTCGCCTGGACCCCCACCGTCGGAGAAGTTTACTGGGAGAACGGCGCTGTCGTCATGTTCGCCAACTCCTACTCCGGCGTGTACTATGGCAACGGAGCGTCCCTGCTCTCCCACGCTGCCGTCCTGACCGGCAAGGTCGTCAGCGGCGACGACAACGAGATCCAGGTGTGGAGCGGCGGCACCGCGGTCATGGCGACCGTGCGGGGCGACGCCGAAATGTGGGTGGAGTTCGGCGGCACGGCGACGAAGACCGCGGTGGAGGAGGGGGAAATGGACATTCGCGCCGGCGGCCTGGCCCTCTCCACGACGGTCTCTGGGCGCGACGCCGAGGTCTACGTTTCCAGCGGCGGCGTCGCCTCCCGAACCGAGATCGTCTCAGGCGGCCTCATGAAAGTCGTTCCCGGCGGCAGCGCGGTCGATACCGTCGTCAATCAGAGCGGCACCCTGAAGGTGAGGCTCGGCGGCACGGCGGTTTCCACCACCGTCAGCTCCGGCGGTGTTCTTCTGCTCAACGGCACGGCCGTCGACGTCACCGTCGATTACCAGGGCGACATGGAGATCTCCAGCGGCGGCACGGCCGCGGGAACGATCGTCGGCTCCAAGGGATTGCTGGTTGTCTCCGGCGGCGGCACGGCTTCCGGCGTCACGGTCAACTCAAGAGGGGCCCTGAATGTCGACTGCGGCGGCACGGCTTCCTCTGTTGTCGCCGGTTCCAAGGCGTATCTGGCCATCGACGGGACGATTTGCGGGATCCGGCTTGAGAACGCGGTGGACGGCTTCATCGGTCCCAATGCGGAAGTCTCCTTCGACCTGACGGCGCGGAAGACTTTCGACCCGGCCGTGGTCAACAATCTCGCGGCGCTGATGTCTTTGGGAACGCCGGACTTCACCATCACCGTTTCCGCGACACAGACCGAAGGCGTCTACACCCTCGCCGAAAATGTGGTTTATTTCGGAGGAGAGACCTTCACCATCTCCGACACGCGGGGCGAAAGCGCCGATCTCGCCGTCGGGAGCACCGTCACTTTGTCGGACCGGGATTACACGCTGAACCTCGATTCCGATACGCTCACGCTGACCGTCTCCGGAGACCCCGTCGTCCCCATTTCCCCCGGCGACCTCAACGGCGACGGCAGGGCCGACGTCGTCATGTCCATCACCCAGCCGGGCCACGGCGCGGAGGGCGCCACCGGCGCGTGGCTGGTTCAGGAAAACCAGACCGCCGTCTGGGGCGATTTGAGCCAGCGCAACGCGGGCTGGGAGATCTTCGGCATGGGCGTCACCACGGCGGGCAAGGCCACCAATGACGTCTATGTGAAGAACGCCGACAACGTCATCGGTGCATGGGTCACGGACGATTCGGGACACGTTTCGGGCTGGGAGACCGTGGGCCAGTTCGACGACTCGACCCAGATCCTCGGCCTCGGCGACTTCAATGCCGACGGCCAGACCGATCTGCTTCTGCGCAACGTCAACGGCGCCGTGGGTTGCTTCTTCACCGGCGGCGAGACCACCGGCTGGAACTACTTCCAGAGCCTCGGCGATGAGTGGAAGATCGCCGCGGTGGGCGACCTCAACGGCGACGGCCGGGACGATGTGGTCCTGAAGCACGACGCGGGCTTCGCCGGGAGCTGGCTCACCCAATCCGACGGCACCATGGCCTGGTCCGACCTCGATACCGTGGGCGAGGGATTTGCCATCGCAGGCGCGGGCGACTTCAACGGCGACGGCATCGATGACGTCTTGCTTCAGAAAGGCACTTACTTCGGAGCATGGCTCGTCCGGGACGGCAGCGCCCAGGCCTGGTTCGGCCTCGGCGACTTGGGCTCCGTCGCCGTGGAACAGATCGCCGATTTCGACGGCGACGGCACCGACGACCTTCGCGTCCGCACTTCCGCAGGCGACCTGGGCGCCCAGCTCGTCAAGGGCGCCGACACCCTCGAATGGCGCTACTACGGCAGCGTCGGCAACGAATGGAGCACCAGTCTCGCCGCCATCTGACGGTCGGGCCCGCGGGCTTCATGCGGGGGCGCTTGCGCCGGCCGAACGTCGGCTCCGGCATAACTGCGGAAGAGCCCTTCCGCCGTCGCGCCTGCGACGCTATGGCGGGACAAGGCGGGGAGCCGCAGGAGGGGAACGGTTTGTTTTCTGTCCGGCGCGTCCCCGTAAGGGCAACGCGCCGTTATCCGCCCGCTCTCTGCCACCCGCCCGGCGCCCCGTGGCACGGGGAGGCGGGCAGGCCGGTGACACGCGGGCCGCGGACTGGAAAGGCGTTTCGGCTTGCCGGAAGGGGAAAGACAACAGCGTCGTACCTCCGCTGTTTTCTTTCCCCCTTCACCCCCTATCTTCTCTGTTGCTCAGGCGTACCCCGTATGGTGACGATCAAGCCGCAGTCATTTTATTCACCGTGGGGCTGTCCGACGGCGGTCTCGTCGACGACTTCTTTGCCCGTGGGCCGCTGTAATGCCCCCGCTTGTCCGGCAAGTCCGACAAGTCAGACATACGCAGGGCCGTCGGACAGCAGGCTCCATCTCATCTCTCATCTCCCGTACCTTTTTGGGAGGAAGGTCTCTTGAAAAATTCCGCGATGGTGCTATTTTAAGAAAACACACGGGCCGGAGTGGCGGAATGGCAGACGCGCTAGACTCAAAATCTGGTACTCCTAGAGTGTGTGGGTTCAAGTCCCACCTCCGGTACCATTTTTAACCTCAAAATTGCAAAAACTTCCCCAAAACTTCCCCATTTTTGTTGCGAACCTGTGTTTTGAATGCTATATTGTGCCGTAACGTGCCGACAGGATGGTCACGTCATGAAAGCAAACGGTGTTCAGAGGGGCAGGAAGAGATTGAAGCAGTTGCGAGGGAAATTACGGCAGAAGGAAAAAGACGGTCCCTATTACTACCGGCTGATGGTGGCAGATGGGGTCCGTAAAGAATTTTCCCTGAAAACCTCCGACTTTGAGGAAGCCTGCCGGAAAGCAGCCGACCTGGATGCTGTCTGGGAAGCGCCGACCCAGGATGTCGCCATCGCCCAGATCAAAGCCATCAAGGGATTCTCGAAAATCGCAGAAAATCTTCCTCTGTCCGGGATATGGGCAAAATACGAAGTCCATCCGGATCGTGCCAGGCCCTTGACTCCGCACGAGTCGTTGATGTATCGTTCCTCCCTTCAGGAATTCATTGGCTACGCAGAGGGAAGAAGCGGTAATGAAAAAGGACAGCGGAGGGCTTTATCGGTCATTTCTGATATTACTCCGGAGGTCGTTTCCAAGTATATCGATTATCTGAAAACCACGAGAATTGCAGTCGATACCCACAATCGGAAAATAAGGCGTATCCGCAAGATATTCGAGTGCCTGAAAGATTACTGCGGCGGTGAAAATCCATTCCGGGCCAAGCAGATCTTCCGTAATCAGCGCGAAGAACAAGGAAATGTTGTCCGGAGGCTGGCTTTGACGCAGGAGCAGGAACAGCAGCTTCGGGACGTGCTGGCTGATACTGAGCATCGGGTCATGAACAAGCCTGAAATCCGGGTGGTTTACTATGTCGGGATGTACACCGGACAGAGGCTGAAGGACTGTGTGCTCCTCCAGTGGCAGAACGTGGACCTGAAGCACCAGCGGATTTTCGTCAAACAGTTCAAGACGGGCAAGGAGGTCACGATCCCGATAGCGCCTCCGTTGTTCGAAGTGCTGAAGGAAGCGCAGGCTTGGCGTGTCGATCAGTATGTCTGCCCGAAAACCGCGGCCCGGTACAACAAAACCAATGCGGTGGGAAAGAACGTCGGCAACAATCTCGTGAACATCGACGTTCTCCGGGTAATCCGCTGGATCGGCCTTGAGCCGTCTGTGGATGTGCCGGGCAGGGACAAGAAGATGACGGTCTACGGCTTCCATTCTCTGCGTCACTCGTTCTGTTCGTTCTGTGCTGAGGCCGGAGTATCCAAGGCGGTCCTGCTTTCGATTCTGGGAACAGATTCGGAAATCGCGGACAAATATTACACGCATGTTGGGGATGCGGCCCAGAGAGAGGCGATCAACGCGATCTCCGGAGTCATGGGAAATGACTCGCTGAAGGATCGGGTTGAAGCCGTGATAAAGCTGCTGGATTCCAAACCGGAACCGACTCAAGAAGTGTTGGATCAGATCAAAAGGATGCTTGAGGCGTAAACCGCAGATAAAGTAGTTTCATCAAGGCTCGGGGATAGGCTTATCTTCCGAGCCTTTTTCTTCTCCCGGCTCTTCAAAAATGGTATTCGCTTTTTTGAAAAGTGTATCGATCCAGCATTGATAATCTTCCCTGGTAAAGTTGTATTCGGTCATCAGTTCTTCCAATATGCCGGGCGAAGCCACGGATGCCAGAAGGCAATCCATTTTTTGCTTTCCTGACAATTTCGGCTTCTGATTTTTTCTCTTGTCGCCGTTGTCAGGCCCTTTTGCTTTCGTTGCCGCAGGAGGTTGAGGGGGCGGAAAATCCTTATCCCATTTCAGGAAAACTGTTTTCTTCAGACGTCCCTTAAAAGTTATTGTAAATGAGGCATTGACAGGAAACAAATCAGCTTTTTGCATCAATTCGGAAAAATTCTTCAGAGTCACCGGAATATCAAATAACATGAATCTTCCCATGCGGCTGTACGGGGAATCACAGAGTATGGCCGATTTGGATATTCTTTTTAAGAAAAGGAGCGTATCATTGTCAGACATGCCCTCTGATTGAGGGACATAAAGCTCAAGTTGGATGTTGGTTAATATGGAACCGGCGGGGATGCACTTGAAACCATTCCCCGTGAGATGCTCTCTTGTCTGAATAAATTTTCCGCGAGGAGAAAGTTCGATTGGCAGCTCTGTGAATCCATTGGCCTTCCATTGCATTGCCTTTGCTTCTTCCGTTCGACCGATAATTGCGCCTCTCAATGTGATATTTAATTTTTGTTGTTCCGCTTTTGAATATGCCGTCACAGGATCATGGATTACGGATGACTCGTTGTACTTGATCAAACTCGTTTCAAGCTCTTTTATTTTCGGTCTGAGCTTTATTTTTTCCGCTCTGTTTTTGTCGTGGATACATTGCTCGAACTTTTGAGTCAACCGGGTGTATTCGGCAAAAATTTTATCCACTCGGGCTCGTGTTGATTTCCTCTGGGGGATCTGATCTGCGACATTAAACGCTTTAAGGAGAAATGTATTGACGTTAACATCGGAATCACCGATGTCTTCCAGAATATAAAATCCAGGATCGATTTCAACAAAACACCATTTCAGGATATCAGCAAAAAAATAAAAATCATCCGACGGCCATGGAAGGTTCTTGAAAGAATTTTCCCGATACTTTTTGCGGAATCGAAGAAATCTTTTCCTTAGCCGCTCATATTGTTCCGGATTTTCTTTGCGGTTAAAGTGAAAAGTTTTTTCCAATTCCTCAGAGATGACGATGTTCGAATGCGATTTTTTTCTGCAGAGTGAAAGCATGTTTACATAATCGGCATCGTGCTTGATACTGGCACTTTTTTCTTTGACTGATTGCAGCAGCCCCAATTTTTTGATGGCCGCGTGCATTTTTACGCATTTCTGCCACACCGGATTTTTTGTTCGCGGCTGCCGGACATAAAAATCGGGATCACAGATAAACTGATTTATGATTTTCTCTGCCTGAGCACACTTTCTGTAAATGAAAACAAGAACGGTCAAATGCAGAAGATAATCTTGTGCAATTTCGTTCTCGATCGGTCGATAGAGTTCGCATTGCTTCAGATACAGTGCCCGCAATTCATCCGGAAGCATAGCAGCCGCCGAATGTTCGGCGAAATCCACGGCGGTATAGCTGCAAAGGGTTTCGATGGGCTGTTGGAACAATGAGTCAATATCGTTGTTCCCTTGCGATTTCAGAGCGACGGTCTTCATGGAACACCTCCCGATTTTCCCCAATATACCACCCGCTCATGCAAAAGTCAAATCCAATATGGGACACTTCAATATATTTTAAATGTCCCATCATTGAGCATAAATTCACTCAAAATAATTTTTGAAATTATTTTTCATAATTCACTCGGAACACGTGGTATATTATCTCCGTTACGCAGAAAACACGCAAAAAAAAGGTCAAGATGGAGGTTTTCGTGGCCCGAACTGAAGAAAGATTGCGGCTGCAGACGGTATATCTGGCGTGCCGCCTGCTGGCCCAGCTTCTGGACTCCGGCTTGGTTACGAGTGGCGAACTCTCGATCATCCGTCGGAATCTGACGGCGCTGGCAAAGACCGGCGAGTTGGCTCCCGTGATCCCCCCGAGGCTGATTACGGGCCCGGAGGCGGCGGAGATGCTCTCGGTCTCCTATTCCCAGTTCCGTGCTCTGGAAAAGGAAGGAGCGTTTCCGTTCAGGCGTCGAATGATCGGTGGCAAGACCGTCCGTTACCTCAATAAGGACATCCTCGACTATGCCCAGACCGGCTCGCTCGAAGACGGTTGCCAAAAAGAGGAGGGGGGAGACGATGAGAATAAAAAATAGGGGACCACCAGTCTGATGAAGAGGGACAAACACGTAGGCAAGTATAGTTTTCCAACCCAAAGAAAGGAATATCAACAATGGAGGAAGACAAATTCGAGCATTTGATCATAGCCGGATCGCGCGAAAATTGCGATTCTGCCGACATGGAGGAAATGTACCATTGGGTTACCGAGGCAATTTCCGATCATCAAACCAGTTACAAGAGCGCTGCAGTTGCTGTCGCTTTGCATCAAAAGTTTAAGTTCTATGAACGGGACGGCAAGAAAAGTACCCGAAGGTATCTGCTGTCCCTGGGGTATTCGAAGGGGACGATCTCGCATCTCCTGAAATATGGAAACTTTATCATTCTGATGGGGTTTGCACCGCATCAGATCCCGCCCGAGTCCGTAGTCCGGGCGATCCTGACAAACAAAAATGAAAACCTGTGGCAGACGCTCTACACGACGGCTTGCCAAAAGCATTACCTTGCCGCGAAATCGGCGCGGGATCTGCCCCGCGCCAACGTCGGCAGTGCGGCATCCCGTACCGCGGGCGCTCGGAACACCGAAGCTGCTTCCAGCATCGCAAACGAGTGCGAAGGCGACGAAGAAGAAAAAGAAGAGAACAGCGCCGTAATGGTCGACGGGGCGAATCTCTCCGACAGAGACGAAGCCTCTGCCGAGGACGAAGCCGGGCCCCCCGGCGTTGATCCCCAGGATCAAGTGACGCCGAACCCTATCTGGGACCATGTTCCCACGGGAGCGGAGATCCGTGCCGTCCTTGACGAGTACCGGCGCAATGACCCGGATTACATCCATCTGCCCCACATTGGGGAAACCATGTCCAGGCAGGAAACCTTCTCGGGGGCGTTGGAAAAGTTCAAAGAGAAACTTTCAAGCGTGGTGACCCTTTGCCATACAGTGCAGGACTTTAGGGACGCGGGCGGAACGCTGTCGGGGGCAGATGCCGATGCGATCACCCAGTTCTGCGCGGTCATCCATAAACGGGAAGACGAGCGCCTGAAAAGCGCGATCAGCGGCGAATCCGCCGCCGATGACAGCAGTGATCCCGTCGAGGAAGCCGCCGATGATGACGGCGAAGAAAAATAGCAGAATCAGCTTGTCCTCCGCTCGCGAGCGGGGGACAAGTTGTCTGCAGACAACTATTCACGAAAGGTAAAAAAATGGACAAAGAAATGACAGAACCGATGGTCGCGGAGCAGTCGCCGGAGTCGGCGTGTTTTGCGCCTCCGGTTCCGGCAGGGAACAAAACCGAGGTCGTTAAGGGCTTCCATCCGGAAACTCCCGCAGGCTTTTTGAACCGGGCGATGTTCGCATTTCAGCCGTTCGGCAGTACAATACCGCTGATGAGCATGGAGGCGGCAACGGAAGAAAAACTTGCGCGGGCGGCGGGAGTCGGTGGTAATCCGCACCCGGCTTACGCGGAAACCCGCCGTCGTATCCACGTCATCGCCACGCAGTTCTTCAGCGTGGAGTGGATGTTCAATAGGCCGCCGGTGACGTTCGCCGCGGACCGGCTGGCGGAGATAACTGCTTATATCAACGCACTGCCCAAGCCCCTCGGGTACGACTATATGCCCGTGCTGCATCGAGAAGCGGCTCTTCTGATTCCGCGGACGATCGAGTACGCTTACGATGTTGATGAAATGCTCCGCAGCTTTTTTATCTGGCGGGAAAACTGTAGTTTCCTGCACGATCCGCTGTTGATTGTCGGGCTTTTTCTGCTTTTTTTCGGGAAAACCCTGGAAGTGAATTTTTTTCGTCAGTTCCGTTATGATCTCGTCATCGATGCGATCATAAGTGGGCAGCCGGAACCTGATATCCGCTGCAGCGTCAACAACCTCATCCATCGGGGGCTTGGGTAGAATGGCTGATGTGTGTATTTCCGCCGGCGAACCGCGAGGGCGCAAGAAGGAGGCGAAAGTTTCCATGACTTCCAAGGCCGAATTCGCCCATCTTGCATTTCCGGCGGGAGAGCTGCAACGGGCTCTTAGTGTGTCGCAGGGAGGCACGCAAGATGAGCTTCAGTTAGGAGAGCACCTGCGGATCGTGCGGGATACACCGGCTTTTCCGGGCGCCCCGGCGCTTTACGGCATCGATGCAAAAGGTATCTCCGGCTCCCACCCGCTTATCGCCGGGCTGAAGGCGATCAATTATGGCATCACGGATGAGGTGCTGCTTCCGTCTTGTGATCGGTATCCGGTTTTGAACACTGTTTTGAAATTTTTACAGGCAAGGGGGTGCGAGTTCAGCTCCGTCGCCGAATTGGCCGGGCAGATCGCTCCGGCCCTGAACTTATCCGGCGAGTGGAACGATCCCATTGTCCGGCGCAAAGAAAACACATGGCAAGAAGCGAAAATTGAGTATGAACAGTATCCGCTGATAAAGGAAACGTGGCAGGAGAGGGTCGTGCCCGTACGCGATTTCGACGGCTTTATCCGCCATCTCATCTTGGAGACGGTTATCGGCGGAGAGCGCGTCATCGTGCCGCTGACCTTCGCGAAACACCCCAAGTTCCGCCAGCCGATGGTCTGCTATTTCGCGTTTTCACCGAAATGGTGGCTGCTTGGAAGCGAGCAACTGAAGTGGTACCCGAAGGCCGAAGTGTGGATAACGAACACCCTCGGATGTACGAACAGCGTCATCGAGAACCCTCCGCGGCGTATATTCCTCTCCTACTGCTTCGGTCGGGGGATGATTCCGCATTTGGAACTTGATTGCCTGCGTGGTCGGGACGTGAAGGTCCTGATTGGAAGAAGTAAAGACAAATATGAAAACCGGCGGAACCTTGAGGAAGGAGTTTTACTGGCGTCCCGCCTCAAAGACATGGATATCAAGGTCGGGGTAAAAACCATCGAAGAAGCGTGTCCTTCGCAGGAAGGGAGGCGGCATAATGCGTAAGGTCGATATTAAGATTCCCAACGTGGTCTCACTTTACACGCCGAGCGATGCCGGTGTTGACGATATCGTGCGGATGGCGATGGCGCAGGGCATTGACATCCCTGACAATCTCCGCTTGGATCGCTATGGCGCTCTTGCCGACAACACGAGGCATCCCATCGTGGAAAATTTAATAACGGCCGGAGAAATTACGGTAATGACCGCGCACACGGGCGTTGATTTGACGTTGGTGGCGTGCAGCATTGTTTCCGGACTGCGTAACGGCGGGATTTATCCGGGTAAATGGCCGTGCTGCCGCAAGGTCAACCCCGCACTGTTCATCAAGAGCAATACGAAGCCCCGGCACGAGACCATTTTCAAGGAGTTGTCGGCAGACAACCCGCCCAGTTATGAAATCCCCTGCGGCAACAGGGAAAAGGTGGAAAACGATCTTCAGCACATCGTCAAAGAAAACGGCTTCAACGTCTTCGTTTTCGAAGCCCGGCAAATCGTCGGCGAATATAAAAAAGAGCTCCAGACCGCCTGTGAATGGGCACAGAAACACCGGATAGGAGTCGTCGTTATCGTCTCGGAAGAGGATCGGTCAGCGGAGGCGTTTTTCAGCGATATCGGCAGTCGGGACATTCATTTTTGGTGGCCCGAAAAAAACAGGCACGAGTACATAGTTGAAGATCGGCCGCTGTTGTTCGGCGATGCTTCGGCGTTTAAGATCACGCTCAACAGGCATGAGTGGTCGGTTCAGGAACACGCGGAAGATGAACTGCGGGCCTTGAAGGACCGCAATGTCACAATACTTCACCAGCAGTCGGAAGATGAAAACATCAATTCAACTGATCCAGTAACGCGATATAGGAGATCATAAAATGGATCGTGACAGGATGCAAAAAATCATTGCTCGGTACGGAGAGCCGTTCCTCAAAATGAAAACGGCTCTGAAGCTCAACTGCACATGTTTGTGTAAATTGCTCAAATCCTCGTGGCGTGTACGGTACATCCGGCCGTTGAAGCGGTACGAACGGTACAGCGTATTCGGAACGTGGGTGGAGCTCAGGGAAGATGCCGTTCTCAACCGCCTCAAGGCATTGGCTATGACCGTCGCTCCTTCTGACTGTAATCGAACGTTGATCTGCACGGCTCTGACCCACGCCGCGCTTAACGGGATCGTGAGGCTCTTCCGGTGCGAGATCGGGATCGATAACTTTCCGCTGCCGCCCTGCCGCTTCATACACCTGCGGGATCATCTGCTGGTATTCGACAAGGATGCGCGGCGCTTTAACGGCGTTCCGTTCTCGCCGGAGTTCAACAGCCGCAACCGGATCAATCTCCCCTACAACCCCGAGGCCAAGTGTCCGCGGTTCATCAACGATCTCGTCCTGCCGATGCTCGAGAACAAAGACGATCTGCTGCTTATCCAGCTCTATTTCGGGCAGTGTCTTCTCCACGCGAACATCAGCCAGACGTTTTTGATCATCTCCGGGCCCGCGGAGATCGGCAAAAGCGTTCTGGTGAACATCATCGAAGCCATCGTCGGCAGCGAGAATGTCACCGAACTGCATCTGGATCGTCTGGCGAGTCCCTTCGAGCTTGCCGAGTATGCGTCGAAAATCCTGCTGACCGCCAAGGATGTTAACAACGATGCCCTGAGCGCCAACAATATCAACGCCTTGAAGAAATACACCGGCAACGATTTGCTGACGGCCGAACAGAAGAACCGCAACAGCCGTATTTATGTCCGCGGCAACTTCAACATCATCATCACCGGCAACGGCGATCTGGCGTTGAACCTCGGGAACAGCAGGGATGCCTTCAAGCGGCGCATGATCTGGATCGACTGTCGGAAACCGGAGAACTTCAAGCGGATCGAAGGCTTTGATAAGCTGCTTCTTGATGAAGAGCGAGAGGGGATACTGGCATGGGGTATCGATGGCGCCTTGAAACTGCTGTGCTCCGGCGGGATCATCGTCAAAGGCAAAAAGCAGGAAGAGGCCATCGAATATTTGCTGGACGAATCTTCTCCGGTCGAAACGTTCATCAGGGAACGCGTCGTTTACGATCCCGACAACTCGATCCTTTCCCGGGATGTTGTTCCCGCCTTCTACAATTTCGCCCGGTATATCGGCTGGAACAATGACGCGGTGGTCCATTTGAGCCCCCGGCAGATCGAACAGCGATTCAGTCAGGGTATGCTCCGTCTGCGTCCGGAGTGCCGCTACAGCACGAACATCAAGGTTCCGGGCTCCATGAAGCTGCTGCGCGGTTATATGCACTGTAAAATCTGCGATATTAAATTTTGAGGATAAAAACTTCCGTATATCCGTATATTTTCAGCCGCGTTCTTCACGCATGCGGCATGTGATATCCAAGTTGTCGTCAGACAACCTCTCGACCGGCTCCTCCTGCGTCAGCGTGGGTGGGGCTTTTTCTTCGGTGCGCCCATTTCCTTCGCTGTTCCATGTCCTTATCGTGATCCTTCCCGTACTGGCTGAAACAATGCCTGCTCGTCCCCTTCAACCGGGCAGAACATCGCGGACTGAGATCGAAGCACATCGCCCAGAAACGGTGATGGCTCTTCCGCATGACCGCAAGAGTCACGATAATAACTGATGACCAGTTCTTTTTCGGCCCGCGTGACGCCCACGTAAAGCAGGCGGCGCTCCTCCTCATAATCGCCTTGTGGATCGGGGATGACGGAAGCATTGACCCCGGCGATGAACACTTTTTTGAACTGCCGCCCCTCCGATCCGTGCAAGGTCAGCAGATGAACGTGATCCCGCTGTTCTTCAGGTTCCGTTTCCTCCTGGGCCGAAAAAGTCAGAAGATCCAAGAACACGCTCAGATCGTCGCCTGATTTTTTCAGCAGTTTTCGGCATAATCTCCGGAAATCCTGAATATCCTGTTCGGCCTCGGGATTGGCTGCGGCAAATTCGGTCAAAAAGATTTCCATCAAAGCGGTCAGAGACGATCTCCTCATTTCCACAAAGCGTTGATTCACAGATCCCAGAACTTTCTCGAACCAGTGACCGTGTGCAGTCTGTTTGACGTCATCATCATCGTCATCGAACCAGAACAGGGTGTCGTAGATCCATCCATCGGCATCTTCGAGTGCGGCAAAAAATTCCGGCCAAAACTTCTCGGGGATCAGAGGTTCGTCCAAGGCGCTCATGGTCAAGTGATTCGGGGCGTCAAGGAACCGCAAATGACGAATCACGGACTGGATCACAGGTCTTTGCAGCAATGGAGTCCCGCTGCCGGAGCTGACCGGAATGTTCTTTTCGATCAAGGCTTCTCGAATCGGATGCAGAGACTCGTGATTCCGGGCAAGGACAGCGATATCCGAATATTTCAAAGGGCGCGGCTGAGATGAATGATCGGCGGCAAGTTCGATCGACGACGCTATGAATTCTGCCTCATGAGCAGGATCCGGGCACTCTTTTACCACGACTTTGGTTCCATCGGGATCAACCGCCTTCAACGTCTTAGGCTTACGATTCGGAGCGGGAGAGATCACATGTTCCGCGACGTCCAGGATGGCTTGCGACGACCGGTAATTGAGCGTAAGGGAAAAACGATGCACCTCACAGCCCAGAGAGTCCAGCCAGTCGTTCACGGGGTTCTCAGCTTCCCGCCCTCCGCAGATGCTTTGATCAGAGTCTCCCGCCAGAAAAAGATTCCGGTAACGCGAGGTAAGCAAGTCCAGCAGTTCGAGTTCAGAAGCAGTAAGGTTCTGAGAGCCGTCAACGAGGACATAGCGGTACCGGTCGGCGATTTCATGACACGCAGCCTCGTCATTCTTCATCAGCCAGACAAGTGCTTGGATCAGGTCGTCAAAATCCAGCAGACAGTTTTCGCGCTGGTAACAGAGGAAAGCGAACAACAAGGGATCATCGCTCTCCGCCCAGCCCATCAGAGCCGAAATATAAGGGGATGTACGTTTCTTTTGCCGGATGATCTCTTTGATTCCTGCGCCTGACAACTTACCATCAACGGCGGGGGTGTGAGTCCGGTTCCAAGTAAGAAACAGGTTCCAGTCGTCCTCGTTCATGACCCGAAAATCCTGAAATTCATACGGCAGCAGATTCCGGAACTTACGAAGACTCCCGTAAGCAAACCCATGAAGCGTCGCAACATAAGGTCTCTCCTGCGGTCTTTCGTTTAAGAAGGCCCGGGCAATCTGATCCACGGCATGATTCGTAAAAGTCAAAATCAAAGGTCTGTGTATCCCGTCCCGCCTGTAATGGATCAGGTAACGGGCACGGAATACGAGCGCGGTTGACTTCGCAGTTCCAGGTCCGGCTTCCACATAGTTGACCCCCTCCGTAGACAGAACGATCGCTTTTTGTTCTTCACTGAGTTTGTCAAAGCCCATTGCGGAAAGAGCGGTTTCAGATCTGTTAGCGGTGGCGGTGTCGATCCGTTTTGATCCGCAGTAAGGACAACGGACAACAGCGGTCTCTTCCGAAAAAGATTCCCGCTCGCACTGGTGACAAATAATGTGTGTCGTATCCATTTTTTTCTCCGTCTTTGTGTTGGTTTCGGGTTACCCAATACTATCTGCGGAGAAAGTAAAAAAACAACACGATAACATACTTTCCATAAGAGAGATATATTTTGTCCTCCCTCTGGCGCGCTGTTGAGGCAATCAAGTTGCCCGTTGCTCAGATCTTTTCCGGATCGCTTTGTCGTTTTCCATACTGCGAGACGAAAAACTTGCGAGTGGTGCTGGGCGTGGTATCTTCCGGGATGTATTTGGTGACGTATGCCATCTGCCGGATCATCGTTCTTCTGGTCGTCTCAAAGTCTCCCTTGCGCCTTGCCAGCATATAGCCGTTGGGACGCAGATCTCCGTTCATATCTCGATTGCAGGGATAGACCAGCTGCTTCTCGTGGACTTCCTCCGGCGTCAGGCCCAACGCGTTGCCCCAATGCCTCTCCGCCTTTTCGATGATCCTCTGTCTGCTCTCGTGTTTCTTCGCATCGGTAAGCATGTTAAGGTGGTAGTGCTGATGGGGTTGCTCTTTCTGTTCCCTGCGTCCTATGTACTGCGGATCATAGCCTTCCCGTCTGAGTTCTTTCGTCAATCCCTGTAATGCTCTGGAAAAGTCTCTGTTGCTTCCATCGGCATCCATCTCCTGCGGATACCTGAAATCCATCCTCGTCTGCATCACTCTCCCATGTCTTCCGCTCATGTAATCTATCATCTCAATTCCTTTGTTCAGATAGGTTTTGTAAAATCTGTATCCTGTTTCTTTCTGTTCTGTTATCTTCTTCCTTGACATGGTAATCCTCTTGTAGTGAATGTGTTATTGGGAAATGTGAGGTTCTTGTAAAGAGAGTGTTTGTGTAGTTGTTATATACATGTACTATACAGAATCCCCTTGGACCGCAAGCTCAGATTAACCTCAAAGTTTTGTTCCCGAGTTAGGTACCGACATATTATAGTACATCGGCAAAAAAAGATGCGGTAAAAATCACGTGCAAATGGAAGTGCAACGGGGAGGATGTGTTTTTCGTGCCGGAGTAAAAAAACACAATCGTTCGGGATAGTATAACTCACCCACGGAGGAATGAAAATGAGTACGAAAAATGAGTTCGAGGATCCCGTTGTACCGGAAGAAGGAAGCAAAATGGAGAGTCGTGCGCCGGAAAAAAAAGAATTCGGTTTTGTCGTGGAGCAGATGGTAACTGAATCGACGCCGCTGCCCGAGATCGAGAAAAGCATCAACAACTTTTTCAACGAGATGGGAAGCGAACTGGCCAAGGCGTGTCATATAAAAAAGGCGGCCATAGAAACCGGGATCCGCTACAATGGACGCAAGAAAATACTTGAAGGTCAGTGTTATGTCCCCAAAGCGACCAACGAGAATGTGATCGACCGGCTGTATTACCTGGGGAAAGCGATCTGGCGGGGGCAGCCGACAGAGCCGCATAGCTTTTCCCTTTTCACTGTTGATGAGCCCGACCGCATGGACGGCAATGGCGAGAGAGAGGGCATCAGTTTGTGAGCCCTGCACGATACTTCGCCGCAAAAATGACTGCCCCGGTTTGAATTTGGAAAAATGCTTTTACGGAACGGCCCCTCCCGTTGAAGCGGGAGAGGCCGTTTCAGTTGTTCAGTCGAGTTTTTGGTGAGTCCTTACGGCTTCCCGGAACGATGCCGGAGGGGGCGGGGACGGCAGACGAAGCGAGACTATTCAAGCCGGCCGGTGTAGCGCCGGGCGCCGGAGTCGTCGAATTTGGAGGAAAAGAATTTGTTCGCGGCTTTTCTCCGCGCGGTCAGCCACCGGCAGGCGGCGGGCTTGCCGACCTGCTGGACGACCCAGAGATTCAACTGTTTCGTCCTCCAGTTGACGGTACAGACCGTTCCCCAGGCACCGCCGTGCCCCATGGTACCTCTCGCGAAATCGACATCCAGACCGAGAGAGTACGAACCGAGTTCGGGCGGACGGGTGGAGGTCGCCAGCAGGGATTTCACAGTCTCCTCCTTGAGGATCCGTACGCCGTTGTCGCCGATGCCGAGGTTCATCAGCATCCGGTAGAACTTCAGCTGATCGGGGACGGTGGTCCAGAGACCGGCGCCGGCGGAGGGATAGACGCCGGGTCCGTTGTGCGGGAGCGGCATCCAGCGGTCGAAACTCAGAAATTTCGGCGGAGCCCCGTCGCGGATGGCATACAGGGAAATGGCGCGGGCCAGCTGTTCATCGGTTGGATTGAAGGTGGTGTCCTTCATGCCGAGAGGATCGAGCACCCGCTCCTTGAGAAAGACATCCCAGGGTTTGCCGGTGACGGCCTTGATGACGGCGGCGCCGATGTCGATCCCTGTGTTGGAATACCGGAATTTTGTACCGGGCTCGAAGAGAAGCGGATTGGCGGCCGCTTCGCGCGCGGTATCCCGAAGCGGGAGGCCGGGCCAGCCTTTGAC
This sequence comes from Lentisphaeria bacterium, assembly GCA_017450705.1. GTDB lineage: Bacteria > Verrucomicrobiota > Lentisphaeria > Victivallales > Victivallaceae > UBA1784. The sequence goes on from JAFSTC010000001.1 coordinate 65,659, forward strand.
TTTCTTGGTGGGGATCTCGAAGGGGAAACCGCCGGTATGATTCATCACCATCCGGACGGTCAGGACGTTTTTCGCCGGGATAAGGACGCGTTTGCCTTCGGCATTCCTGACGGCGATTTTAAGTTCGGCGAATTCCGGCAGGAATTTTGCGACCGGGTCGTCGAGCGAAAGTTTGCCTTCCTCGACCAGGATGGCGACGGTGACGCCGCAGAAGCCCTTGGTCTGGGAACACTGCATGAAAGTTCGGTCAAGGGACATCGGAATCCGGCGCTCGACATCGGCCCAGCCGAGACAGGCGATCTCCTGCCGGCCGCCCTGCGAAAGGACGCTTATCGCACCGGGAAGCTCCCCGGAATCGATCCACTGTTTCAAGGCGGCGGCGACGAAAGAAGACCGCTGGTCGGCAGCCCCCGAAGTGAAGGTGAGCGCGGCGGCGGCAATCAGAAAGATCTTTTTGAATTTCATGATATTCCCGCAGTTTTTGACCGATAAATCATGGCCGGTTTCGATCAATGCCGCCGATCCCTTTTTTCCCGACGGGACCCTTCTTGCCCCTGCCCGCGCGTCACTTCAGCGAAGCGCAGGTGTACAGCGCCATGGCGGTCAGCATCAGGAGCGCCATCAGCCCGCGCTGGATCCACAGCCGCGGGGAGACCATCGGTTCGGTTTTTTCCACGCCGAGCCGGATCAGCAGGATGCCCAGCAGCACGGAAATCACGCCGCGGCCCGCCTGCATGACGCTCCCGAACACCACCCCGATCAGGCCGTAACACGTCATCAGGAACAGAATCGAGGTAAAATAGAACGCTCCGTAAGGAATCGTATCCAGCATCGGTTTTTTCCGAAACGGGTACTTCCACGTTGCCGGCAGCGCCGCCAGCGCCAGCGCCGTGTAGGAAACGCCGATCACGCCGAACGAATTGGTCATCATGGATTTCCCCGGCATCATCAGCATCATTTCGGCGATACAGCTGTCGCAAAGCGCGTAAAAGAGCACCGACAGCATCAGCCAGAAAACGCTCCGCGGCGCAAGATGTCCGCCGGAAAAATTCATCCCGACGGCCGCGATCGTGCACAGGACGATCGCCAGCCATTGCAGTGAGGAAACAGGTTTCCCCATCAGAACGGCGATCAGGGCCAGAACGATCAGCTTCAGCCCCAGCAGCGAGGAAGCGCGCGAGGCCTCTAACTGCTTGATCACGATGAAGAAACTCGTTTGCGCGATCAGGAAGAAGCCCACATTTCCCGCCAGCAGCAGAAGAAACCGCCGATCGTTCAGCGGGATCGGCTGAAAAAAGAGGCTTGCCAGCAGCATGATGACCCCGCCGACCCCCATCACCAGCTGGGAATGCACCGCCAGCTGAACCGGATCACCGTATTTCCGGACATGGGCGCGGGAAAAAACGAAACTGATGCTGATCAAAAGTGCGGAGAGCAGCCCCGCGGCGATTCCGGAAAACATTTCTTTCTCCTTTCCGTTTGGAATTTCAAAACCGTATTCATGAAAACGACCGATCCGTCACATTTGCCCGCCGGAGCGCTCCCCGCCGAGACGTGCCTTGTCGGCCAGAGAGACGTGTCCTTCGACCTGCCCGTTGTCGAGGGGGTTGTCGATCCGCCGGGAAAGATCCCTGAAAAGCCGCCGGAGATCGATGATCCCGCCGATCATGAACCAGAAGGTGGTTACGATGCCCGCCGCACTCGGCACCGCCAGAATGACGATGAAGAAATAGCAGCTCCACCACTCGATGGGCCACGGCGAAAAATGATTCCAGATCAGCACCGCGACGAAGGTGAGCAGAAGTTTGTAGACGATGTTGTAGAAAAAGACGCTCCACGCAATGACGCGGTCGCCGCGGGAGTATTCGGGGGTGATGCCGATGAGTTTGCTCCACACGGTCCCGAGGGTCCACGGAACTTTTTCCTGCGGTTTTCCGTCATCGGCATACGCTCCGCGGCGGAGCAGACGGTCGAGGTTGTAGGGGCGGCGGAACGTCACCAGACTGCCGATGACGTAGGCCAGTACCCCGCTGATCATCGCGATCATGCTGATCTCGTAACTGTTGACGGGAAATTTGACGGCATCCATCCGCCAGACGATGAAGGGTTCGAACGGTCCCGAACAGGCTTCCAGAAACCGGCCGACAGCTTCCTCCCAGCCCTTCGCGACGAGAAAGGGATGGATGCGGTCCGCCCAGTTCCGCTGACAGAGGAGTCCGGCCAGCGAGATCCCCGAACCGAAGACGAGCGAGCAGTAAGCGCCGACGGTGTTCCCGAAGCGGCTGTACAACCCGAAAACCATGATGGGACCGGCGGCCCCCAGCCAGAGACTGCACATGATCGTGACGAACATGTTGATATAGTCCAGCTGGGTGAAAAACACCGCGACGACGAAGAAGAAAAGCGCCACGCCGATCGACATCAGCCGCAGCATCATCAGATGCGCTCTCGGGCTCGGAGCCCGCTTGAGAAACGGCAGGATCATATCCTGAACGATGGTGCTCGAGGCGTTGAAGATGCGGCTGTCGTCGGTGGAGATGAGCAGCATGATCATCAGCAACGCGAAGATCCCCGTCAGCCCGACGGGGAACAGGGTGCGCAGCGCGATGGGCATCATCATCTGGTGATAGAGACTGCGGAAATTCTGAAACCTGGCGTTGGCCCGGGCCGTCGCCTCCCTGGCCGCCTCTTGGGCCGCTTCCCCGTCAAGACCGCGGACCGCCCTTTCGACTGAAACCGCCCGCATCTCCTTCAGCGCGGCATCGAGGTAAGGCGTATCCAGATTCTTCTTGCGCGAGAGGGGTTCGTCGATCCCGATCCGATGGCGCTGCACCGGGACCTTTCGCACCGCCCGGCTGATTTTTGCCCGGGCGTCGGCGTCGGCGACAACTCCGTCGAGGATCTTGTCGGAAAGTTTGATCCGGACATCATGCGCCCGATCCGCGAACTTGACGTGCGCCATGAAGCAGACGATCATCAGCGCGATGACGATCTGCATGACGGCCGCGAAACCGCTGCGCCAGGTGCCGAGGATGTTTGCCATCTTCTGTTCGTGGGGGGTCCGGCCGGAACCCGTGGTGTCGTTGCCGATCCACGCGGCGCGGTTGAGGATGCTGTTGGTGATGGTGAAGACCAACGCGAAGAGATTGAAATCGCGCAGGTGCCCGATGTCGTAGGGATTGAGGTAACTTTCGCCGGGGACCCGGTCCATCATGACGGGCACGATGTCCCGGCCCCAGTTGAAGTTGAGAAAAACGTACCCGGTGAGTATCAGGAAAACCGGATAGCTCATCAGGCTCTGGAAACAGTCGGTGATGAGCAGCGAGATCCGGCCGCCGGGCCACAGAACCAAAACGGCGATGACGAGCAGGATCCCGGTGAGCAGGATGAAGGTCGGCAGATTGATCCCGCAGATCATGATCCGATGGGGGAGTCCGAGATAAAAAATGAAGAAATTGGCCGCAACCGCCGGGCCGATGGAGTTTGTGATCATTTCGGCAACGGTGCGTATCGTCGCGGCGATCACCCGGAAACTCCGGCTGTAACGCATTTCGAGGAACTGCCCGATCGAAAGCGCCCGCGTCGCCCGGTAGCGGTAGATGCAATAGCCGCTCAAACTGAAGATCGTTCCCAGCGGCAGGGTGATCAGCTCCCAGAAACTCATGGAAAATCCGCACTGGTATTTGGCTTCGACGAGGGCGGTCACGGTGATGACGCTCATACCGGCCGCGACGTCGCCGACGGTGATGACGTAGCGTCCCGCCACCCGTCCGGCGGCGAGAAAGTCGACGACGCCGCGGACGTAACGCCGGGAGTAAAACGCAAGCCCCAGCACCGTCAGAAACGGCACCGTCAAAATCAGCCAATCGATCCAATGCATAACAACCTCTCGTTTTCCGGGCATCCCGCGGGATGCGCCGGGTCACTCATGATCCTTTATTCTCCAGAAATTGCAGTTGATCCCGGTGAGCAGCTGACGGAGTCTCCCGTCGAATGCTTCCCCGCCGCACGGCAGCAGCAGCGCGCCGCCGAAAGCCAGTCCGGGATGCAGGGCTCGGAACGTGAGACCCTTCGTTTCGGGAAGCCGCAGAACAAGTTGGGGCTGATAGGGATAGGCCCCGCCGTCCAGTGGGTAGTCCCATTTGAGGCGAGAAAGGTCCGTTCCGTAGCAGGCCTTGTAGAAATCGGCCGTTCCGTTCCGGATATAACCGACGACGACGGGCTTTTTTCCGAAATCCGCGAGGGCCAGCGTATCGTAGAAGCCGCCCGTTCCCCGTCCGCCCTGCGGCTGACGGAACAGCGTGAACAGCAGATAGTTCCCCGCGGGGACAGGGGCGAAATCGAAGCGGACCGCATCGCCGGCATCGCCGAATCTCACCACGGGCATCGCATAATCCTCATCCGGCGGGCACACCCGGCTCTTTCCGGAGACCTTTGCCCTGTCCGCAGTCAGCATCCGGCACCCGGGAGCCGAGACAACGGCGACCTCCGTAACCAGGCCGCCGTCGGTAATTTTGATTTCCCCCATCTGATGCACGCCGGGCGGGGAGGTCACTTCGAGTCGTCCCGCTTTCAACTGCGCCGTGAATCCCTGTGTGGCCGTCACGCTTGCGCGGGACGAGAGACCGGTGACCGGCAGGGTCAGCGTTTTTCCGGCCTCCCACGCCGCCAGTTTCAGTTCGGCCCCCCGCCGGGCGCCGCTGGTCAGAAGCCCGCCGATGACTGCGGGTGAAGCCTCCGTGCGGTACGTCAGCACGATCTCGGCTTTCGGACCGCTGTCGGCCTTCAGGGTCAACCGGTTTCCGCCTTTTTTCAAAGCGCCGCCCAGCAGACGCGGGTTCAGCTGCACGAAGGTCCGTGCGGAAAAGGATCCGATTTCCTCCGTCGGCGCGTTTACCCGCACGATGAGGCTCGTTCTGGCCATGATCGGCTCGGTGAGAGCCTCTTCCGTCAGGGGGAAGAAGGTCCTGCCGTTATCCCGCGAACAGGCAAGGGAGATCGGCCTGCCGTCCTTCCCCGCCGCCGCATACCGGCCTTTGACGATGGGATAGGGCGTGTCGATCCGGTAGCAGAAACTTTTTTCCGTGGCGTCGAAAAAAGCCGGATTTTTTCGGGAGGGACGGCCGCGGAAGGAGAAAATGCCGACGGCACTGTCGGGAAAAAAGCGCCGCAGGCGACCGGTTCGGCCCGAAAGTTGCTGCTCCTGCGTGACATCCTGCCAATGACCCGCGGCATTTTCCTTCATGCGGTCGGTCACCAGAATGTTGCCGCTTCCATCGTTGAACCAGTGATAACGGAAACTCTCGCCGGGATTGAGCACGTAGTCCATGCGGCGGGGAAACTGCGCGATGTGGACGTGATACGACCGTCTCCACGAACGGATGAAGTGATCGCTGCTTGCGCCCGTCACGGGCGAAGTGTGGAACTGATACATCAAATAGGGATCTTTTTCTATTTCGGCCAGACTTGCCTGCGTCCGACGGTCGCGGGCGGGGAAACAGGTCTGCGCCGAAAGGTCGTACAGAGCCCACTTGCCGTCGATCAGGACCTGTTCGAAGGCGTGATAGTAACCGTCGGCCGGCGACGACGGACAGCCCGCGACATTGGCGAACAGATTGACCGCCATATTGTTCAGCGGTCCGCACTCGAACCCGCAATAACTGTTCAGCAGGGTCATCGGCTCATACATCACCGGCCGCGACACGCCGTCGGCGGAAATACAGACCTGATTGCTGAGAAAATAGTCGGACGACTTGAGCAGCATATTGAACACCTGCCGCACCTTTTGCGCATCGGTCGCACCGGGAGGGATCCCCAGAGAGTCGCGCAGGTCCCCGTAGGAACGCGGATCGATGTCGCCGGCGTTGAGCAGAAACGGCGCGCGAAGCGGCTTCTCCGCATCCGCCGGGCAAAAGATCTCGACACTTTCCATCAGAGGATCTCCGTCCACGAAGAGCTCCGCCTTTCCGCCCGGTTCGAGCGTGAGTTTTTTCCGGTGCTCCCGGCGCATCGTCCGAAAGTCGCAGGCCCGCGGAACATCCCGGTAGTTCAGCTTGTTCAGAAAGCGCCGCGGATCGTTTTCCGCGGCCAGTTTTGCCGGGACCCAGGGGATCGTTTCGGCGGTTCCGTTCTTCGCCTCGACATGAATCGCGCCTTCGCGCGGAGCGTCCGCGGTCAGCAGGGAGCCGTCGATGAATTTTTCGCCGTCGTGCCGCACGCCGTCGAGGACGCGGTCGAACGTGAAGAGCGCCAAAGTGGAAGGATCCGCCCGAAAGCGCCGGACCGGGGTGTAATCGCGGTCATAACGCATTTTGGAAGAGATGCGCAATTCGTTCATTCTGCCGTGGAAAAACGGTTGCAGCCGGGGGGCGATCCCCCTCACCCGGCGCACTTCTGTTCCGAGGGCGACGGCGTAGGGAACGATCTTGTCGGGATTGTTGTGCAAAGTCAGGACCGCCTCATGGTGGCGGTAACTTCCGTCCTCGAGTATCTTTTTGCCGTTGAGAAATATGCGGACGCCGCTCCGGCCCCAGCAGAAGGCAAGATCGCTCCAGACATTTTCGGGGATATCGGTCTTGACCTGCCATTGACGGCGTTTGCCGATGAGCCTGCGGTCATGGGCCTCCCACCGGAAGAGCCCCCGTTTGGGAAACTCCCGGATGATGAGGGTCAGCGTTTTGGTGCTCCTCTGGTAGGTGACGCGAAACATATACCCCTGCGTATGCTCGTAGGCGTCGATGAGGGTTATCGTCTTTTCGGGTTCTTTCCAGAGCGGATCGATCTTGACCTCGACCGTTCCGTCGCCGAGGGGCCAGGCGTAGTGTTTCTGACTTCTCAAAACATGGGCTTCGGCCCAGACCCCCTGTCCCGAAGTGCTGAAGAAGGGAGCCGTGCGACCGTCGAAAAAAAGCGCATAATCATCCGTCCCTTTTTCAACGGGAGAAAAGAGCGTGCTGCGGAAGGCCTGCAGGGGCATTTCGAGACCGCTGCGCAGCGAGAGACGGCTCACCTTGAGGACAGGCAGGGCATCGGTGCTGTCCCCGGCCAGAGCGCGGCCGTAAACGTCATACTTCTGAGGCACGGCGGAGAGAGCGATGTGGATCCGGATCTTCTCCGCCTCGGGATGGATGCGCCCCGGCAGGGAGATCAGGGTGTCCTTGCCGGGAACGGTCAGCGGAGCGAGCCACCGGGGATCGACGACGCCGACCGGCAGGATCCTGCCCTTCCCGTCGAACTGGTGCAGCCGCACGCCCATTCCCCAGGCCATTCGGGAGAGGGAGGTGAAACCGATTTCGAAATGACAACTTCCAGCACTGTTTTCCGGCAGTTTCACATCCTTGAAAAAATTGACGAAGTGTCTTTTTTTGACGTCGCGCGCCGAGAACAGAAGTCCGTCGGCGAGCCGCGATATGCGGCCCTGTTCCGGGTCCTCGGGAAAGATGATCTCCGGGTGAAGCCGGACCTTTTCGTTTCTGCCGCCGATCCTCCAGCCGCCGGCTTCGAGTACGTTTTTGAAGAGATCGTTGTCGGGCGCGGCGAAGCGGGAGTCCCCGTCGGGCGCTCCGAAATAGAGCCACAGGGCTTTTGTGTCTTCCGGCGGCGTGAAAAAAATCGACCCGGAAGTCTGAAACACCGGCAGACGCCGGAAGCCGGATGACGTTTCAGCCGCCGCCGCGCAATTTCCCGCCGACGCCGGGACTCCGGCGAGACGGGCGAGTTTCCCGGGATCGAACTTCAAATGGACATTTCTGTCGCTTTGAAGCATCGCCTTGTTCCAGTCGAGCCTGATGCGCCGCGGAAAATCCTTCAGCGGCCAGTTCTCCGCGGCGAAAAGGTTCAAAACGCCGAGAAGCGGCAGCAGCGGAAGCAGTTTCATGTTTCCGTCATCTCGGTTCGAACGACCCCGGGGAATCCGTCACGGCGATGGTGTCGAACCGCAAACCCTTCTTGAACGCCTTGAGACGCAGGGTGTGTTCACCCTTCTTCAGGTCGTAATGCCGTAGGAAATTGCCGGAATCGCGGCCGGGAATGAGCATCGAGTAGGTCATGTAAGGGAAGGTCCGCATCGGCGAAAGTTCGAACTTGCCGCCGTCGACCGCCGCCTGGATGCTGCGCCGCGGGCCGTACCCGCGGAGCAGGAAATAATACCGGCCGTCCTTCGGAACCTGAAATTTGTATTCGAAGACCTTGTCTTTGCACAGCTCCCTGTTCAGCTCGAAACACCGGCCGGAAATCCCGTTTTTGTCATCGACCATCGGCGCGGTCTCCCCGTTCGAGGGTTTGGCAGGGTCGAGGTAGAGCGCGAACTCCCCCTCCCTGTGCGGTCTCGCGGGCGGAATGAAATCGGTTTCCGCCTCGACGGTCACGGGACGCGACGTCCCGTCGGCGAGCCGGATGAGGAAGGCCGCGCGGTAACTTCTGCGCTGCTTCATCTTTTCCCCGTGGAATTTGACGGTGAACGCCACCTTTTCCCCGGAGCGGAAAACCCCTCGGGCGGGCGTCACGTCGAACCAGTCGACGCCGTCGTTTTTGCGGATGACGAACTCGGAGGAAAAACCTTTGCCCCTGACTTGAGCGGTGACGGCCGCGCTCTTCGGCGCGGCATCGCCGTTTTTCACCTTGACGCCGGTGATGAATTCACGGTCGAGAACGACCGGGATCGGCCGGAGGGGCGTGGTGGAAAACTCGTTCCCCGGCTGGACGGCTCCATTGATGTCGCCCGGCGCGTTGAAATTCGGGATCGTCTGCGAGGGAACGGGTTTCGCCGGAACGAAACGGCCGCCGTCGGCAAATTTGACCTTCAGCGAATTGTTGACCAGCACCGACGGGGGAGCAAAGGCGAGTCCGCAGATCCGCACCTTGCCGGAGAAGACGTTGTTCTGGACGAAAGCCCGCAGCGTCTTCATCAGGATGATCCCGGCCTCGGTCCCGTTTCCCGCGAGGGTGTTGTTGAAGACGAACGCGCTGGCGTCCCGGCCGTGGCGGCCGTTGCCGGTTTTGATGGTCTGGCCGCATTCGCCGAATTCGTCGCCCATGCCGAAGAAGAGATTGCCGAAGACGTAAGACGGTCCGACGGCGCACCCCTGGATCGATACGCCGCAGAACGAGGCCTGAAAACGGTTGTCGAAGCATCTGACGTTCTGCTGGCCGCCGTCGAGTTCGATGTTGTCGTCGGCGCTGAAGTACATGAAATTGCCGTAGATGTCGGCATCGCGGCGGAAGCCGCCGGATTCCTCGAAATTGCCGATGCCCTCGACGCAGTCGTTAAACCAGTGCCCGTCACTGCCGACGATGTCGCAGTAACGGATGACCGTCGAATAGCGCACGCAGTCCATCAGAATCCCGCAGGGTCCCTGAGGATGGGAGTAACGCCAGCTGTTGGCGTGGTTGCGGGGATCGTGGATGTAGCAGCGCTCGATGACCACGTCGCTGCACCGCTGAAGACGGATCGCCGCATTGAAGTTGACGTAGGGCAGTTTGCCGCCGTCCTTCCAGCCGAAGTGCGTGGTGGAGACGTCCTCGTAGAACTTGCCGCCCTTGTCGAAACGCTGTTTGCCGACCCGGCCCCAGCGGCTGATGTCGCAGTTGCGGATGCGGATGAAGCCGGAGTTGTGGATCTCGACGGCGTGGCGGAAATGGCCCGCCTTCAGAACGATGTCGTCGAGCAGGACGTAACCGGCTCCGTCAAACAGGATCGAAAGTTTGTCGGTGTTGTTTTCCAGCACCGTCCCGGGCTTGACGGTGTAGCGCACCCAGCCTTTCCGGTCGCCCTTGTCGGAAATTTTGATGGGCGGGTTTTTCATCATTTCCGGCGTGATGTACACGGTCCGGGCCACAGGGACGTCGCTTTTCCACGTGCGGACGTCGCCGCGGCACACTTCCTTGCCGCCGGAAAGGAAGCGGATCTCGTACTTCGTGTCCTCCTCCAGCCGGACGATGCTGCCGCGATAGTTGTTGAATTCCGGATAGTAGAGCGGCGTGAGCGCCTGACGCCACGGTTGCTTCGACCCCTTGGGACGGAACTCGAGCCGGACGTTTTCGAGTTCGGGAGAACCGTAGTAGACGCTGCACGAAACGAAAGTCGGCACCAGCAGGAGTTTCCCCTGCTCGACCGGCTGTACGAAATCCTTGCGCGTCATGGTCTTCGCCGATGCCGCGCAGAAGAGCGACAGGCAGAAGACCGACAGGAGAATTCGTTTGAACATGGTGCGTTTCCCTTTTCTTTTTGCGTCCCGCGGCAAAGACAGCCTGCTGACGACGGCAACAAGTATTGCGACTGCGTTTTTCGAACCCGGCGGAAGACAAATGATCCGTCAGTACGGAATGACCGAATCGGACGAAGAAAGATGAAAGTGTCCGCCCTGATTCCAGGTCACCCAGGGCAGGATCGTCCGGACGTCGCCGATGCCGTTGAGCGTGACGTGCCCGTCGGCCCAGAGGATGTTCGCCCGGTCGCCGTGAGCGCCGTTGAGCACGTTGATGCTGTTGCCGCTGCCCAGATCAAGATAGTAGTGCTGGGTCTTCCACTGGGCATGCCAGTTGTCCGCAAGCACGAGACAGGTGGTGGGGGACCGGAGCAGTTTGGGCCGCAGCACCGACTCGTTGCTCTTGGCGCCGGCAAAAACCTTGCGATTGGAATCCCTGGGACTTTTCGCCCAGCGGTCCGAGGACGTGAAAGACCCGTAAAAAGACACATTCATCGCGTTTTTCTCTCCGGCGGCGGTCGGCGTCGTGCCCCCGTAGGTCTTCACCTGACTCCGATAGGGCACGACCGCGGGACAGAGCAGCATGTCGGGATTGCTGATGTAGTTGGCTTTGCCGAAGGGCCAGTTCTTTTTCGAGTTGGCCGACCGACCGTTCTCGTTGATCGTCTCGTTGATGAGAGTGCACCAGCGGGTCTCCGAATCCCCGTGGTAGATGTACATTTCGTCATTGTTGCCGTCAAGATACATCTGCATTGCGAGACCGACCTCTTTCAGATGGGAACTGCATTTCGTCGTTTTCGCCCGATCCCGTGCCTGCTGAAGGGCCGGCATCAGCATCGACGCCAATATGGCGATGATGGCGATCACGACCAGAAGCTCGATCAACGTGAAACATTTTCCGGAGACTCGATTGTTTTTCGCATTCATGACAGACCCCCTTTCGTTCGGATTTTGACGTTGAGACCGCGAAACATACCTACTATACAGGGAGCCGCCCTTTTGTTCCATGTACAAATCTTCTGAAAACATGCACGAAACGACTGATGCTCGCGTTGTTTATCAACTTATTCCCGTGTCGAGCACCAGCAGTTCGAAGGGAGGGACGTCGAGGGGGAAGTCCGCGAAGACGCCGTCCCCTCCGCAGGAGGAGATCTTTTCATCCGGTCGGCCGTTTCTGATGAGGATCGCCGACCGGCTCCGGGTTTTCAGACGGACGACGAGCCTCTCGACCGGATCCAGCGAGGTGTTGAGGAGAAACGCGGCAAGATGCCCGCTGCCGCGGCAGCTCCAGATCGAGATCCTCGCCCGGCAGTCGGGGATCTCCGCATCGAGTTCTCCCCTTGACAGCCAGCGGAAAATCGCGTGCATCTGGAGATATTTCGGCCGGACGGCAAGAAAATCCCACGGGCTGCAGCAGCAGACTGCGATCCGGCCCCCGAAGCGGTTGACGAACACGCCGGAGGTGCAGGGGGCCAGCACGTTTCTTTCGTAATCGACGAGTTTTGTCAGAACGCAGGCATCCTCTGCGGCGGGTTCGAGCGCGGCGGCGGTCCCGCCCCAGAAACTTTGGCGGGGATTGCGCAGAAAATGCTCCGGATTCAGCGGGTGCTCCACCGCAAGCTCCATCGCGTCACGTTCGAACCGCCGACCGCTGACGAAGCCCGTGTATGCCGCGAACCCCCGTTCGTTCAGCACGTCGAGGGCGCCGCAATCCATGTAAACGCCCTTTGCGAGAAGTTCCTCCAGCACGGCGTCGTCCAATCCCCGCGCGGCAAAGGCGTTCAATACCGCGCAGGAACACCCGGAACGGGATTCCGTCAGGGGGAGTCCGAGCACGGGAAAATCCCGGCTGTTGAGCGAGCTCGGCGGCCAGCTCGCGGGCTGGCTGAGGAAATGGGCGCTCCGTTCGCCGTTGCCCAGCTCCTGATCTTTGTCCGCGCCGTCCCATATCCCCGTGTTGGGCATGCCGTCTTTGCATGCCACGATGCGGTCGTTGAAGGACTTTTGCGCCTTGAGTTCCTGCAGCAGTTCGGCATAACTCTCCATGGGGGACCATTCGTCGTCGGGCAGGACGTTGAGGGCGGCCCCGGTGCAGCCGGCGACGCAGTAGAGGGAGGTCTCCAACGCGGTGATCTTCCGGCTTTTCCGCAGATTGAGGTAGGGGAAATTTTCGATCTCGCTCTGGATGGAGCTTACCTGCGGCGGCAGATCCGCGACGACCATCTCGATGATCCGCTCCTTGCCCAGCATCTCGTCGGGTTGAAAATCGGTATAGAACCCGCCGCCCGGACGCCAGATGACCGGGGTCCCGTTCCTTCCGGCCAGCACCCGGACTTCGCGGGCGCGGTCGGCCTCCCAGGAGTCGACGCAATCCATCTTGCCCAGCACGATGGATCCATCGACGCCGTGAACGGCTTCCTCGATGACCTGCAATTCGTCCAGCAGGACCCGGCGGTTCCACTCCAGCAGTTTTTTCCGGCGGCGGCGCAGTTCATCGGGCGGAGCTCCGCCGTCGAAGTACGCCGTAAAACCAGCGCGGTCGGTGTCGAGAGAAAAGTATTCGAGCAGATCCTTGAAACACGCGTCGCAGAAGCAGCCGCGCTGCGCCGCCCCGTGGCCGGTGAGCCGCAGGTCGTCGTCGATCCAGATGAAGTCGGGAGCCGTCTCCGCCAGTGCGCGGTAGAGGGGGATGACGTAGTTCTGCCGCCACTCCGGGTCGCGCGGGCAGAAATTGCCGGGCGAAGCGCGGCCGTCGATGTCCATGAAGAGGCGGCCGCGCAGCTGCCGGGAGACGGCGAGGTTTTCGTCGGCGTGCCCGATGGTGCAGAGGTTGTTGATCCCGACGCGGAACCCCGCCGCCCGGAGCCGCGGGATGCGTTTCTTGAGGATCTCCGTTCTGCGCAGCATCGTTTCGAGCGGCGCGGGGGTTTGGATGTCGTGGGCGAAAAGGGCCAGTTCGTCCACGGGGCGCACTTGGCACATCAGTTTGAAGAAGCGTTCGAAAACGGCGTTGTTTTCCCACAGCGGGGTCTGCACCCGGAGCGACATTTGACTTGTTTTCACAGGCGGTCTCCTCTCATGAAAATCATTCCAGTCCCTGAAAGCGGCGGTTCAGATGGAGGAGTTTTTCTTTGCAGACGTCCCAGCACGGATCCTCCGGACCGCAGCAGGTGCGTATGACGCATCCGTCAAGACCGACCTTGCGGCAGCAGTCTACGGCGTACTCGAGGAACTCCCAGTAGCGCGGATGATGCTCCTCCCACGTGATGAAATTGCTTCCGCAGTAGGTAATGCCCTCCGCCATCGCCCACGGAACGCCGGGGACGATCCGGTCGCGCAAATTTCGGGCGTGCAGAAGCCCCTCCATGAGTTTTTCGCGGTAGAGCGCTTCGTTCCGGTCGAAGGTCTCGCAGAGGAGTTTGTCCAATTCGGGCGTCTTTTCCCGGTCGAGCCCGCTGTAGAGCCAGATGCGGCGCACCCAGTCTTCCGCCGCCGGAAGCCGTCCCAGACGGCTGCGCCGGATGTCGGCGAGCGACTTCGCGGCGTCGGGGGAACGGAATCTCATGGCGTTCCGGTAGGCGGGGGAACTTTCGATCTCGACGCCCGGCGTCAGCAGATCCCCTTCGAGGACCCGGGCGTAGATGTCCCACACGGCATAGAGGTGGAAATTCCACATCTGGATATTGCGCGGCATCTGGTCGACGTCGGTGTACGGCGTGTAGGTATCGCCGGCGAAGCGGACATCCGGATGTTTTTCCCGCAGGAAGGAAATCGCCTGTTCGTGTTCGTCCCGGAATTTCCGGAGCGTTTCGACCGCGAGGCCGTTCACGCCGCCGTAACCGTTGATGAAGGGCAGACCGTCGGCTTCGTTCATGACCTCCGCCGCCGCGATCCTGTCGATGAGGCCCCGCTCGCGCAGGGCGGAGAGGATCCTGTCGAGCTCCTGGGCGAAGAACATGAAGCGCCGGTGCGGCGGGATCGCGTGCAGTTCGAGATTGCGCAGTTCATCGCCGAAATACCAGTAGGTGTGCAGATAATACCAGCTGGAAAGAATGACGTAGATATCGTATTTCCGTGCGGCCTCCAGCAGTTCGACCAGCCGCCCGAAGAGGTCGCACTCCCCGCCGCGGCCGAAGTTCCAGCTTTGACGGATGTTGCCGGTGTATCCGGTGAAGGGTTCGCGAATGGGAACGTTTCTGACGAGCCGCCCGTCTTTGTCGTGGATCAGCCCCGCGCCGTCCTCGAACCGGATGCAGTTGAAGCCGCGCTCGGCGTGTTCGGCGACAAAACGCTCCATGTCGGCGTACCTGCCGCCCGGCGCCGTGTCGATCAGGGCCCAGATGGGAAATGAGATCGAGAGTTTTTCCGGAATTTTGACCGCCATCGTCACGCCTCCTGTTCAATGGACATTTTTTTCGCCGCCTTTCGAAAAAATATACACGATATTCCTGTCAAATGCAATTTGAAAAACATTTTCCGCGATATATATTAACATAGGTGAGGTCGAAATAAAGGGGAGACATCCGGTGACATCAGGGGAATACACGAAATGATCGACCAACTCTTCTGTCTGCCCTGCGACAGGGACAGTGCCCGCACAGCCCTGCCGCTGCAGGTAAGTTTCGAATACGTTGTCGGAAACAGAACCGCGGTCCCCGAAAAACACTCGACGGGCTGGCGGACTATGCCCTTCCATCTCTGCTGTATGCGGGAGACTCCCTGCGACGGGACCTCCGCTATCGTGGAGTTCAGGGACAAGCCGTCTCTCAAAGCCCGGTCCCGGGACATCATCTTCGTTCCTGCGGGCGTTCCGCACCGGATCAACGATCTGCAGAGCGACTCCTCCGAAGTCAGCCTGTGGATGCACTTTTTCTTCCGTACCATGACCGTCCTGGATGTTCTGGATTATTACGAATTGCCCAATATCATTCCCGCGGAGAAAAGCGCGGAGATCGCCTTCTATCTCGAGCAGCTGGTCATGCTGCCGAGAGTGCTGGATTTCGGATACTCCGTCAGTCAGCAGGTGCTCGGGGCGGGGTTTTGCGCCGCTTTGCTGCGTTTCGGCAGACCGAAGCCCGAAAAGAGCAGAGGCATCAACAAAGATCTCCAGCGCTGCCTGCCCGTGATGCAGCTGCTTGCCAATACGACCAAGATGCCGGCCATCGGCAGTCTGGCCCGCAGCATATATCTGTCGAATTCGCGTTTTCTCGCCGTATTCCGTTCCGTGACCGGCATGTCCCCCGGACAGTACTTCGAGCACGAACGTTACCGCAAGGCCTGTCTGCTGCTCTCCCGCAACGAATATACCATTTCCGAGATCGCCGGGCAGCTGGGTTACTGTTCCGCATTTCATTTCAGCCGAAAATTCAAGAAACTGTCGGGGTTCCCGCCCAACGCCTACCGCAAAATGCATCATCTCGAGAACGACTGACGCCCCGTCGGCGGATCGTTTTCTTACGACTCGCTCATGGTTTTGGCCCGTTCTTCGGTGAGGACGGAATCGGGAAGACCGCCTTGGGCCAGTTGAACGAGGTCGGCGGCGAGGCATTTCCAGCGCTCCTCGAACTCGATGGAGTTGTTGGCGCGGTGGGGCGTGATGAGCACGTTCTCCCGGTTGCGCAGCGGGGAATCCGCGGGCAGCGGCTCGGTCTCGAAGACGTCCAGCGCGAGGAAGATCGGCCTTTCTGCGGCGGCCGCGGCCATGGCGGCTTCGTCCACCATGGCGCCCCGGGCGATATTGACGAAAAGGGCGTCTTTGCCCATCAGGGCAAACTGTTTCGCACCCACGAGATGCCGGTTGGCGGGCGTGTTGCCTCCGGCGAGGATGATCACTTCGGACTTGGCAAAGGCTTCGTCGAGGGTGATGGTCTTCACCTTGTCGGCCGCGGCCTCCTCCGGCGTCAGGTGGCGGCTCACCACGGAGATGTCGGGGGTGAAGTTTTTGAAGAGATCGACGATGGCCTTGCCGATACGCCCGTAGCCCACGACGGCGACTTTGCGGTCCTTGAGGATGCGGGACCGGGGATACTTGAAGCGGGGCCACTCGCCCGCGCACATGTCGTGATAATAATTGTTGATCCGCAGGAACGAGGAGAGCACCAGCGCCAGCGTGTACTCCGCCATGGGCCGCTCCCGGGAGGCCCCGGTGTGCAGCACCTTGATCCCCTTGCGGATGGCGTAGATGTCGGCGATGTTCTGCCGGGTCCCGCCGTAGCTGGAGGCGATGATCTCGAGATCGGGCGACTTGTCGATCACCCGCTCGCTGACCAGCATCGCGGAAGAATAAGGCACGATCAGCGCCTCGAAGGAACCGGCGCGGCCGAAAAGCTCCTCCTCGGTGCATTTTTCAAGCTCCGTGATGTCGAAGTATTCTGCGATGCGGGCTTTCGCCGCCTGATCGGCGATGGGACACAGCGAAAGCAGTCTTTTTTTCATTTTTTCACCTCCCCATCCAACCGCCGTCGACGAGGTAGATCGATCCGTCGACGTAGTCGCTGGCGGCGGAGGCGAGGAACACCGCCACGCCCTTGAAGTCCTCTGGCGTGCCCCAGCGTCCGGCGGGGATGCGCTCGAGGATGGCCTGACTGCGCACGGGATCGTTCCGCAGGGCCTGCGTGTTGTCCGTGGCGATGTAGCCCGGGGCGATGCCGTTGACGTTGACGCCGAACTTGGCCCACTCGTTGGAGAGCGCCATGACCAGCTCGCCCACGCCCGCCTTGCTGGCGGCGTAGCCCGGCACGGTGATCCCGCCCTGGAAGGTCAGAAGCGAACAGGTGAAGACGATCTTGCCGGAACGGCGGGCCACCATCTCCTTCCCGAACTCCCGGGCGAGGATGAACTGGGCGGTGAGATTGGTGTCGATGACCTTGTCCCAGTATTCGTCGGGATGCTCCGCGGCGGGTTTCCGCAGGATCGTCCCGGCGTTGTTGAAGAGGATGTCGACTTGGGGGTGTTCGCTCTTCACCCTGGCGATGAAGTCGTACAGCGCCTTGCGGTCCGAGAAGTCGCAGGCGTAGCGGTAGAAGTTGCGGCCCAGCGCCTTGACTTCCTTTTCGACTTCGCTGTTCTCCTCCAGCGAGGCGCTGACGCCGATGATGTCCGCGCCCGCCTCGGCCAGTCCGAGGGCGATGCCCTTGCCGATGCCCCGGCGGCAGCCTGTCACCAGCGCGGTTTTTCCATTCAATTTGAAAAGATCGAGAATCATTTTTCCACCTCGCTGCATTGGATCAAAACTTTCATCGCGTCCGGCGTTTTCGTGAGGAATTCGAAGGCCTGCTGAAGTTCCGAAAGCGGGAAGACCCGGCTTATCAGACGCTCCAGCGGGAGACTGTTCCCCGCGGCCAGCGCGATGGCCTGTTCGTAGTCCCGCGCCTCATAGACCCGGGCTCCAAGCATCCGGAGTTCCTTCCAGAAAAACTTGTGCAGATCCACGGGAACGGGTTTGGCGAAGATCGCCACCACAACGATGGTGCCCCGGGGCCGGGCCAGTTCGGTGACGACCCGCGCTCCCGCTTCGGAGCCGGAGACCTCGAAGACCACATCCGCGCCGCTGCCGCCCGTTTCAGCCCGGACGATCCCAACGGGATCTTCCTTCAGCGGATTGACGGTCTCGAAACCCAGTTCCCGGGCCAGTTCCAGCCGTTTTTCGTTGATCTCGCACACGGTGACGATGCCCCCCGCCGCCCGGGCGCACAGGGCGATGAGCATGCCGATGGGGCCCCCGCCGTTCACGACCACGCGGTCGCCGGGACGCAGTTCCGAACGGCGCACGTCGTGACAGGCCACGGCCAATGGTTCCACCAGCGCCGCAAGTTTCAAGGGCATGTCTTCGGGCAGCGCGTGGACGAGCCGCCCCGGGACGGTCCAGTACTCCGCGAAGCCGCCCGCGGTCTCGATGCCGAGGAAGCGCAGTTTTTCGCAGATGTGGGTGAAGCCCGCCTTGCATGTGTTGCACGTTCCGCAGTTGTCCAGCGGCCGCACGGTCACTTTCTGCCCGATTTTAAAGCCGGTGACGTTCTTCCCCACGGCGGCGACCGTGCCGCTCACCTCGTGTCCCACGGCCTGCGGCGCTTTGACCCGGGCATCCATGTGCCCCTTGAAAATGTGCAGATCGGTCCCGCAGATGCCGCAATAGGCCACTTTGACCCGGAGCTCGTCGTCCCCCGGTTCCGCCAGCGGGATCTCGCGGTATTCGATCCGGCCGGCTTCGATGTATTGCGACGCCTTCATCAGAAGTACCCTCCGTTTTTGACCACCTGGGTCGGTTTCATGCCCGAGTCGACCATCTGGCGGATCGTCACCTCTTTTTTCAGGATCCCTTCGGCCTTGAGCAGCACCGTGTACGCCTCGGACGCCGGGATGCAGATCACGCCGTCGATGTCGCCGAAGATCCAGTCCCCGGGGTTGACGGTGACTTCGCCGATCCGGACGGGTTTCTGGTAATAGTACATCCGGAACCGCCCCAGCATGCCGACGTTGGTCCGGTAGATGTGGAAGACCGGGAACCCCAGTTCCAGAATGGCCTCGGTGTCCCGGATGCCGTTGATGAACGCTCCCCGGCAGCCCGCCCGGAGCGCGGCCTTGGTCATGACCTCTCCCCACTGGGCGGTGACGGTGTCCCCGGTGCAGTCGAACATGACCACGCTGTCTTCGGGCAGATCTTCCAGCATCTGCGCCCGCATCTCGAACTCGCCGTCGGTGGTGATGTCGGGCGCGCCCTTGATGGTGAAGGCCTGTCCGCAGAGTTTCATCTTTTCCCGCAGGGGCAGATAACACGAGGGCAGCGCGGCGTTGACGTGATAGTCGAAACGCATGACGTCGTTGACCGCGCCGGAATAGAGTTTGAGGTAGCGCTCGCGCATCTCCGAAACTGTGATGGGATAATTGATTTTTTCGTTCATGACCGACTCCTTTTGCAATCAATGTGTTCTATGAACGGCACTGTCAAAACATCTGTTGTTGCTTTCGAAAGTGCCGTCTCTATATTGGAAGTTTTTCGATGCATCCGACCCGACGACGGGATCGCACGGGTTACGCTTCATCATCATCGGGCAACCCGAGCTTGAGCAGTTCCACGGCCTCGGTGCAGGCCAGGATCGGCGACCCGAAGGCATGATGGTCGTTCATCACCCAGGCGCGCTGCTGATAGTCCGCGACCGTCCCGTTGTAACCCGGACAGCAGCAGCCGCTGCAGCAGTTGTGGACCGATCCGTCCAGCGCGAGGTATCCGGCCAGCCCCCTGAATCCCTTCCGGAAAGCGTCCAGATACTTTTCTTCCGGGAGAAGCCCCGTCCGAATGCCTTTGCCCAATGCGTAGAGGATCAGCCCCGTTCCGGAGGTTTCCGGATAAGTGCCGAAGTCGTCCATGCTCTGGTGCCACATGCCTTCCTCATCCTGAGCGGCGAGACAGCCCGCCAGGACATCGGAAAAGGCTTTCCGGATGAATCCGTACTCCGGGTGTTCCGCCGGCAGATCGGCGGCAAGATCGACCAGCGCGTGAAGTCCCCAGCCCACGCCGCGGCTCCAGAACCCCGGCGTCTTTCCCGGCCGGCGGCCGTTGATCGCCTGGTGATAGAGTCCGCGCTCCAGATCGAAGAGCAGTTCGTGATGCTTGCGCATCTGGGCCGCAGCCTCGTCCACGTATTCGGGACGGCTGCAACTCAACCCCGTCCACAGCAGAAACGGGCACACGCCGAAGACCGTGTCGATCCAGCAGTAGCTCCAGTTCGAACTGTCGTACCATGTAGGCTGGCAGAAAGTCCCGTCCGCGCTCCGGGGCTGGCGATGGAGCAGACCGTCACAGGCCGTGCACAACTTTTCCGCCGCCGCTTCCGGCAGATAACCGCGCCGCAAGGCCCACGCGGAGGCGTTGCCGCCCCAGGAATAGTCGTACTTTCCGTAATAACCCGAGACGGAGGGGACATCACCGTTCCAGTAGGGCCGGATCTTCTCCAGAACTTCGCCGAGAAGAGCCTCATCGTTCGTCACTTCGGCCAGCCGCAGCGCGGCATAACAGGTCAGCACCGTCGTGTAGGCCGGGGGAAAATCCTGCCGCAGGTAACGGTCCCACATTTTGAAAGCCGTCAGCGCATAATTCATTTTTCATCTCCCGGGAAGAGTTCGGCAGTTTTCGAGAAGGAAGGGATCAGGGCGTGCAACTCGAGCTGAAAGGCCAGCTGCAGTGCCAGGATCGCCGGAGCAAGCCCCTGCGGCAGATTTCTTTCCCAGCCCAGAAGCGCATAATCGGCGGTCGTGCCGCGGCCGCCGGGACAGACGCACCCCTGGGAAACATTGAATATGCCGCCGTCCCAGGTCAGATACCGAGCCAGCCCCGCCAACCCCCTCTGGCAGGGAACCGAAAAGCGGGCGCGGTCGATCGTGCCGCGTTTGAGGCCCCGCTCCACGGCATAGAGGATCCATGCGGAACCGGAACTTTCCGCATAGGAGCCCCAGTCGTCCAGCACTTGATGCCACATCCCCTCGGGATCCTGATACGGCAGGACTCCCGCGAGCATATCTTCCCTGATCTTGAGCAGTTCCGCCTTTTTCGGGTGGCCGTCGGGCAGTTCGAAAACAAGTTCCGAGAGGGCGAAAAGCGCATATCCTTCTCCTCTCCCCCAGCATCCGGGAAAACGGCCGGTGTGCTTCAGATACAGCGCCTGACTCTGCGGTGTTTTATCCCTGACGGGCCACATTTCGGCCGAGGCCCGTCCCGGCAGATATCCCGGGTGCCACAAACGCGCCGCGGGATCGTACAGCGCGGCCATGTATCCCTCGAACTGACGGATCGCCTCGTCGAAGAACCGCTCATCTTTGCCGCACACGCCCGCCCACGCCAGAGCCGGGATCGTCATCGCCGCGATCTCGGTGGAAAGATGGCCGGGGTACTTGGGATCGTCGAAGAGACCGTCGCCGTTCCGATGCCCATTTTCAACGAGCTTTTCCGCCGCTTCGAGAAAAGGCTTCACATACGCCTCGTTTCCCCGGGCGGCCATCCATGCCGCCCCGGGATGGATCGGCCAGTCCAGACCCGCCGTCTCCCCGGGCGCCTGCCGGGGGACGGTTTCGATCTGCGCCTGACAGCGGGTATAGATCTCCGACCATTCGGCGGAGGGATCTTCGGCGTTCATTGCAACTTTTGCCAGCCGCAGGATGCTGAACACAAGAAGCGGGTCGGCCGATCCGATCCCTTTTTTCATTATTTTCCGGTACGCGGCACTGCACCGCCCCAGATAACATTCCTCATCGATCATCTTTGCTTCCCTCCTGAAGCCGCCGGTCCGCGGACCCCGCGGATACACGCATGGCGCGGCCGTCACGGTCAAATGCCGTAATTCTCTTTCAGACACCGCAGTATCTCGGCACGCGTCGGCATCGCCGGAGCTGTGCCGTGCCGGGTCGTGGAGAGCGCCCCGGCACAGTTGGCGAATTTGAGCGCCGTTTCGATCTCCATCTTTTCCGTGAGCGCGGCGGCCAGGGCTCCGTTGAAGGCATCGCCCGCGCCGGTGGTGTCCACTGCATCGACCTTGACACCGGGGAGCAGGATCTCCCGGTTGCCGTCGGAATAGAAGACGCCGTTCTTTCCCAGCGTGATGACCGCGTGCTTCACCCCGCGCTTCAGCAGCGCGGCGGCGGCCGCCGCCGCTCCGTCGCGGTCCCGGACCGGGATCCCCGTGAAGAACTCCGCTTCGGTCTCGTTGGGCGTCACCCAGTCGGTCCCGGAAAAGAGTTCCGGCGGCACCTCCTGAAAGGGCGCGGGATTGAGCAGAAAAGGCTTGCGATGTTTTTCCGCCAGACGCCTGCACTCCATGATCGAACCGATGCTGGTCTCCAGTTGGGTGACGACCAGATCGCAGGAGGCAAATTCGCTCTCCGCCTCCCGAACGTCATCGGCGGTGATTTCGGCACAGGCGCCTTTGACGATGATGATCCGATTCTGTCCGGAGCCGGTCTCGACCTCGATCAAAGCGCTCCCGGTCTCGTTCTCCGCGGAAAGTTTGATATATTTTGCCGTCATGCCTTCGCTGCGGTAATGGGCCAGCATCAGTTCGCCGAGCCGATCTTGCCCCACCCGTCCGATGATGACGGCTTCGGCCCCGGCCCGGTGCGCCGCGGTCATCTGGTTGCTGCCCTTGCCGCCGGGCCCGAAACGCAGCGTTTTGCCCAGCGCCGTCTCTCCCGCGACCGGAAAGTGATCCGTGAACGCGGCGATGTCCACGATCAGACTGCCGACTCCGACGATCTTTCCCATGAGAGGACCCCCTTTCTGCCGGATCATTCCCCGGAAACGATGGCCGTTCCGGCGGAGGTTCCCAGCCGTTCCGCTCCGGCTCCGATCAGCGCGAGCGCGTCCTTTCTGGTCCGGATCCCCGCCGAGGCCTTCACCTTGACTTTACCGGAGACGTTCGCCTTCATCAGCGCGACGTCGGCAACCGTCGCCACGCCCTCGTTGAACCCGGTACAGGTCTTGACGAACGAGGCGCCCGCCTCGCAGGCGAGTCTCACCGCCGTGACCTTCTCCTCGTCGGTGAGGAACGCGGTCTCGATGATGACCTTGACGCACTTGCCGGGCACCGCGTCGACCACGGCGCGGATCTCGTTACGGACATAGTCGAGTTTCCCGTCCTTGAGCGCGCCGACATTGATCACCATGTCGAACTCGTCGCATCCCATCCCGGCGGCATCCCGCGTTTCCGCGACCTTCGTCGCGGTGGTGTTCGCTCCCAGCGGGAAACCGATCACCGTGCAGACCTTGACGCCGCTGCCCGCGAGCAGTTTCTTTGCGAGAGGGATGTTGCAGGGATTGATGCATACCGAAGCAAAGCTGTATTTTTTTGCCTCTTCGCAGAGCTGGGCGATCTTCTCCTCGGTGACGAAAGCCTTGAGCGCGGTGTGGTCGATGTATTCGTTGAGCGGTTTCATTTTTTTACTCCTCGTCTATGGTTTTGAATGATTTTCCCCAAAGTTTCATCCGTACTTCGTAAGCGTCGTTGAAACGGTAATCCTTCCAGAAGGTCAGGATCTTGAGATCCTCTTTCCCCCCGCGGTTGTCCAGCGCGTGAAAACACCCGGCGGGGATGAAGATCACCTGATCGGGCACGACCTTTTCGATTTTGTCGTCCAGCTTGATCAGTCCTTCACCGCTCAGGATGTAGTAGATCTCGTCGGCTTCATGAGTGGCTCCGTCCAGCGCGCATCCGGCCTTGACCGTGCCGTGATTGATCTGGATCACGCCGTCGCGTCCGGTGATCACGTGGTCGAGGATCATGCGGGACTGATAACTTTCGCCGAAAATCAACGGTTTGACTTTGGCGACTTCCACCAGGAGAGGCTTCAATTTTTCCATTTTCAGAACTCCAGTAGAACTTTTATTTTGGCTTTGTGGTATTTTTCTTCGTGTTCGAAAAACTCCAGGCAGTCGGCGAATTTCACCCGGTGCGTGATGATCTGCGCGAGTTTTCCCGGGACTTTCGCCATCATTTCACCCACTTTGACCGCGTGACCGAAGTGGCCCTTCGCACCGCACAGGGCGATTCCCTTCAGGATCGGTTCGTCGATGGCGAACTCCCTGAGCGGGTGATCGAAGAACCCCGCCAGCGACACCCGGCCGTCGACGCGGACCAGTTCGATGGCAAGTTTCAGCGCCGTTTCCGCGCCGGTCGCCTCGACGACAAGATCGGCGCCCCGCCCGCCGGTGAATTTTTTCACGGCTGCGACAGGATCCTCCGCCGTGAGGTCGACAGTCACATCGGCGCCGATCTTTTCGGCGACCGCAAGTTTCCCTGCGTTGCGCCCGATCATGACCACCCGGCCGGCCCCGAAATTTTTGGCGATCCACGCCGCCGACATGCCGATCGGCCCGGCGCCGATCACGGCAACGGTACCGACGGGGGCCGACACGCCGCGGAAGGCGTCGTAGGCGACGGCCGCAGGTTCGATCAGCGCCCCTTCCTCCAGCGAAACGCCATCCGGCAGCGGATGCACATGGCGCTCGGGCATATCCTGAAATTCCGCGAAGCATCCGTCCCAGGTGTTGACCGTGCCGAGGGAACGGACCTCCGGGCAATCCTCGAACCGCCCTTCGCGGCAGGCCGGGCACTTCCCGCAAGTCACCGCGCAGTCGGAGAAGACCCTGTCGCCCGGCCGGAATTTGGTGACTTCGGGGCCGACCTCAGCCACCACGCCCGCATATTCGTGCCCCGGCCGGACGGGATAACGGATCAGACCGTTCCGGACGAAACTGCACTCTCCCGTGTAGATCGCGAGATCGGTCGCGCACAATCCGGCGTATCTCACTTGGATCCGCACCATATCACCGCAGAGGGGCGGGAGCGGGATTTCCCGGACAGCCGCCCGTCGCGGCGCTTCGATGACCAATGCCTTCATTTCCGTTCCCCGATCAGAATGCCTTCGCCCTGACGCATGAACCGACAGGCGAGTTTCGCCTCCTGCGCGCCCTGCAGGAAGGCCTGCGGATCGCCGCCGTGTTCGGCAAAATTGCCGAAGTGGCAGGGGACCGCAAGCCGGGGCTTCAGACTTTTGATGATTTCGACCGCCTGAAGCGCATTCGGATTGCCGAACGCCCCGTTGATCGGCAGGATCAGCAAATCGGCGCCGCAGGCTTCGGGTTCCGGCGGAAGATCGGGACGGTAACGGGCGTCGCCGGTGAGACACACGGTGATGCCGCCGAACGTCAGCCGGAAACCGATCGCGTCCGGCGTCTCCGGCCCGTGGTCGCAGAAGAGAGCCCTGATGCCGACGCCGCACCGCTCGACAGATTCCCCGGCCCGCAGAAATGTGAAATCTCCTTTCAGTCCCAGCCGGTCGCATTCGACCTCGACATCCCTTGCCGCGACCAGCGCGGTGGTGCCGTTGTCCAGCAGCATCGGCGCCGCGTCCACATCGAAGTGGTCGTAGTGGGCGTGCGTGGCCAGCAGCAGATCGAAGACGAAGTCGTAGGGCTGAAAGAGCCGTGCCATCATCCGCCGGAAACCGAAATAGCGGTTGCAGCAGTCCGAGAGATAGGGGTCGACCGCGACCAGACGATCCCGGTCGGTTTTGAAGAGGAAACCGGCCTGTCCGAGAAAGAAAACGCCGAGTTTTCCCTCCGGGACCCGGAAACCCGTCACGTATGAAGCGAAACTTGCCATGATCGGTCTCTTCTCCTTCAGAAGTCCCGGGCGTAGCCGCAGAGCCAGCCGCCATCGACGGTGAGCACCGTTCCCGTGATGTACGAGGCGCGGTCGCTGCTCAGGAACAGGACCGTATCCGCGATCTCGTCCGGAGTTCCCTGTCGGTGCATCGGGATATGAGAGAGCAGTCCCTCCATCGCCGTCGGATCGGTCCAGAGTTTGTTGGTTTTGACGATCCCGATGGTTCCCGGCGCAACCACATTCACCCGGATGCCGAACTCCGCCAGCTCGAGCGCCATGGCCTTGGAAAAATTGACGACCCCGGCCTTGGCGGCCGTAAAAGCGCACTGCCGGCGGAGCGGGACCAGACCGACGATCGAACTGATGTTGACAAGGTTGGATCCGGGACGCTTTTTCAGGTAGGAAACGGCCGCTTTGGAACAATTGTAGACACCGTCCAGATCGACTTTGACGATCGCATCCCACCAGCCGTCGTCGAACTGGTCCACATTGCGCCGCTGCTCCGGACCGACGTTGATCCCGGCGTTGTTGACCCAGACGTCGATCCCGCCGAGATCCGCCGCGATCTGCCGGCAGACTTCGGCGACGTTCTCCCGGTCGGAAACGTCCAGTGCATAGGCTTTCGCCGTCCGTCCGGTCTGCGCGATCTCCGCCGCCAGCGCTTCGGCCCGACCGGTCCGACCATCCCTGCGGCCGCACACCGCGACCGCGGCGCCGCTCTCCGAAAAGCGACGGACCATCGCCGAACCGAGGCCTCCTGCGGCGCCCGTCACTGCGACGACTTTTCCCGTGAAATCGATCTGCATGCTCATCTGCTCCCCGTCTTTATGTTTTTTTCTTTTCCATACAAAAGACACTTGTCCGACTCTCGGCTAAGATACCACGGACAGTCGTTATTTTCCATGCCGGAAATTACTTTAAGCATACACAATTCTACTTCATTGGACGCCGCAAAGACAAAGAAACATTCCCGAGTGTGTCGTGCCGCCGGGGAAAGGTCGTGCCGTCATGTTATTTTTACAGCATGGTATCGTGGCCGCGGGCATATAAATCGCTTTTCAAATAATTTGACATATATATTACCTCCGTGAGATAAGCTCACGATCAATGTAGCCCTGCCGGTCCTTCGGGATCGGCGGGGCCTTGTTTTTCAACCCTTAACTCAAAAGGAGGTCGTATGAACGTGGAAATCTCAAAAAGCGAGTTGGCCGGAGCCCTGGGGGCTTTGGGGAAGCTGGTCTGCAGAACAAGCCCGGTGGAGGTGTACCGGTCTTTGCGGATCGAAGGCAAAAACAATCAGATCTCGTTCCAGACGGCGGGAGTGAACGAGGCGATCACCTACACGCTCCCGGTCGAGGGCGTGGAAGAGTTCGCGGTCGTCGTGAACTTCGATGAGTTCCGCAGCATCGTCCGTGCCAGCCGGAACAAAACCCTCGTCCTCGAGTACGGAGAGGGCAAGTTCGGCGTCGAACACTGTCTGATGCGCACCGTCAACGTCGAGTGGCCCGAGGAGCGCTGCGGGAAGGAGGGAAGCGAGGTCTCCGATCTCCCGGAGAACTTCGTCGGGATGCTGGCGACTCTGGCCCCCATCGTGGACCGCGGCAATTACCGGCAGATATTGCAGGGGATCCACTTCTGCCGCGAGGGCATGGTCGCCACCAACGGCAAGGAGCTGCTGCATATCGACGCGCCGCTTGCCGTCGCCGATCTGACGGTCCCGTTCCCTCACGCCCTGCTGGCCACCAAGAGCCGGGATGCGGGACGGCTTGCGACCTGGTGCGACAAGGAGGATCGCTTCTTCCGCTTCGAGTTCGGCAACTGGCGGTGGACGGGAAAGGCTCTTGCAGGAATGTTCCCCAACTGGCGGATGATCGTTCCGCAGGAGGCGAATCTGCGCCACGTCGTCAAACTCGACGAGCCCCGTGCGTCCCAGCTGGCGATCTTTCTGCGGAACGTTCCCGCCGATCCGCCCAACAATCCTGTGACGCTCAGCATGGGCGACGATCACGCCTCGCTGGAAATCGCCGCAAAGGAAATGCGCACCGTCGTCGCCGCCGAGTTTCCGCTCGACTGGGGCGAGTTCTCCGTCACCGTCAACCGGGACATTCTGCTGCGTCTGCTGGGAGAAGGACACAGCAAACTCTCCTTCTGCGACGGAAGGAGTCCGTTCATCGCCACAGGCGGCATAGGGACATTCGTTTCAATGCCGCTGGCGGTTCCACATACGCAAACCGTTCAACCCAAACAGGAGGAAGAAATGAACGAAATGCAAACCCCTGCTGTGGCCGTGCCCGTTGCACAGCCTGCCGCCCCGGTCATCAACCCCGAAGTCCCGGCCAATCCGCTGGACGAACTGGCCTCCGCCGTGGATGATTTCAAGACCCGTATCCGCGCCATGTGTGATGAATCCGTGCTTCTTGCCCGCAAAGTGAAAGAGGTCGCCATCGCGCAGAAGCAGAAGGAACGCGAATTCATCCAGGCCCGCCGCGCCATCGAACGCATCCGTATGGCGATTTAAGCCGAACCAACCATCAACCCATGAGAGGTCGAGGCGATCACGCCCCGGCCTCTCGTCTTTTTCAGGAGGAAAAGGAAAATGCTGAAATTGAACGCCAGTTACAGCAAGAAGGTCCCCGCGGATGGGGAGTACACCAGCCAGAGCTACCACGCCTCCATCGAGGTCGAACTGCCGGACGGGCTCAGTCAGGAACAGCTCAACGGCAAGATCCACGAAACCTTCGCCATGGTCCGCGAATCGGTCGAAGCGGAACTGCACGAGAACGCCCCCGCGAAACAGGGGACTTCCGAGCCGCAGAACGCTCCGAAATCCGAGGCGCAGACCGGTTACCCTGCCAGCCCGAAACAGATCAGTTATCTTCTTTCGCTGGCCAGCCGGAGAGGGATCACTCCGGCGCAGATCGCCGCACAGAACAACGTACCGAGTGTTGACCAGCTGACCCGGAAGCAGTGTTCCGCGCTGATCGAGCAGTGGAGGGCGGCGTAATGGACGCGACACCGCATTGGAGTTACAGTGCTCTCAACACCTACCTTCAGTGCCCCATGAAGTACGCGTTTCGCTACATCGAACACGCTCCGGAGGAACGCTCCGGGGCGTGTTTCGCCTTCGGGCGGGCGTTTCATGCGGTGCTGTCGGAACGGGCGATCCGGGGATCGGAGTTCACGCTGGATGACGCGAAGGAGAATTTTTTCGCGGTCTTCAAAGCCGAGACCGAAGCGGCAGGTCCGGCCCTCACCTACAAGCCGGACGAGACCTTCGACGGCTGTGTCGCCAAGGCGGGCGATATGCTCTCCGTGGCGCTGGAGAACTGGCAGGACGACTACACGGTGAAAAGCGTGGCCGAGTCCTTCTCCGTCACCATCCCCGGTGTGGAGAGGCCCTTGATCGGCGAGTTCGATCTGGTGGTGGAGGAAGGCGACAAGGAGCCTTGTATCGTGGACTGGAAGACCAGCGGTTCCCGGTGGCCAGCCGGTAAGGCCGATTTCGAGCGACAGGCAACGGCGTATTGCTATGCCTACCGCGCCAAGTATCAGCACACGCCGCTCTTCCGGTACGACGTCTACACCAAGGCCAAAGTGCCCCAGGTGGGAAACTGGTACACGGTGCGGACTGGGGACGAGCTAACCCGTTTCGCGGAACTCTGCCGTCAGGTGGAGCGCTGCGTCAACGCGGAAGCCTTCTACCGCAACGAAAGCCAGATGAACTGCGGCGACTGTCCCTATCGCGATCGGTGCCGCAAAGGAGGTGTCAAATGAGCCTGATGATGTGCAATGGAAAGTTCGTGGGGCGTGAAGAGATCGCCAACGTGCCGACCCCTGCGGGTACGGCGAGCTGGCATCCCGTGGCCCATGCGGACGTGATCGCCGCCGTGGCCGAAGCGGTCAGGGCAAAGAACTGGCAGATCCTCGACGAGCAGTACGGTCTCGCCCGCGAGGGTCAGCGGATGTTCGGCGTCATGCGGATCAACCGGAGCAGTTCTCCGGAGTGGTCCAGATGCATCGGCATCCGCAACAGTCACGATCAAAGTCTGGCCGTAGGATTGGCCGCGGGCATCTCCGTGATGTGCTGTTCGAACCTCGCGTTCGGGGGGACGATGGTGCTTCATCGACGCCATACGAGCCGCATCAAGTTGGGCGATCTGGTGGTGGAAGCGGTGGAAGAGTTGGAGATGGAATTTCTCAACCTCGAAACCGTCTCCGAGGATCTGAAACTCCATGAGGTGCGCCCCGACGAAGCGCGGGCGGTGATCGTGAGAGCAGCCGAGGTCGGAGCCGTCAACAGCTGCGACATCGTGCCGATCTTCCGGGAATTTCAGAAACCCTGTCACGAGGAGTTCGCCGACCCGACCCGCTGGAGTTTGCTCAACGCCTTCACCGAGCACGCGAAAAAGTATAGTCCGGGCCGGGCCGACATCTGCTATCGCGGACTCACGCGGCTTTTCGGCCTCGACGGCAATCGGCCGGAATTATGGACCCGTTGAACCGGGGGCACCACCACGCTTCGGAGGAGACGGTGCGAACTCCGAAGTATCCCCAGCACCCCGGAGGCCGAAACACGCCTCCGGTATTTTTTCAACCCCATATACAGAAAGGAATTATTTATGGGACTTGACGTTTATTTGTCGAAAAAGACCTTCATCGGCGCCATGTTCAAATCGTCGGAGGTCAGCGGAACGATCCTCCTCACCAAGAAGGGAAAAACCATCCCGATCAGGCCGGAGCGAGTGCAGTACGTGACCGAGGACGTCTACCACGGGTGCAAGACCTACTGGCTTCAGGACTGGCTCAACCGCGAACTCCCCGAAGTGCCGGGCAACGCGGAAGAGCGCGAGATCGACGACGACGTGGTGGATCGCCTTCACCAAGCCTGCGTCGAGGTTCTGGCGCATCGGAACAAGCCCGATTTCAGGGAGGTCTGCAAGGAAAAACTCCGCTGTCTCCTGAAGCCGGACATCAGCCATGAAGCGCTGGAGCAGTTTCTTCATGAAGTGGAAATGCTGGCTCAAGCGACCTCTCCGGAAGAAAAGACGGACGACGCGGTGTTCGCCGTGTCGCTCTCGTGGTAAGGAGGTGGTCTATGGACTGTCCTCGCTGCAACGGGAAAGCCTATCCCGTCAATACGGTCCGCGGCCCGGCAACGGTCATCGGAACCGGTGCGGGCGGTTACGTCGCCGCTACCGCCGGAGCCAAGACCGGAGCCATTGTCGGAAGCCTGCTGTTCCCTGGTATCGGTACTCTTCTGGGCATCCTCGTGGGTGCCGCGGGTGGAGCCGTCGCCGGGAACACGGTCGGCAAGCTCGTTGACGAAAACGTGATCCGCAACTGGAAATGCCCTGACTGCGGGTACATCTGGAGGATGTGATGGAACGCTGCCCTGTCTGCGGCTCCGACGACGTGATCGAATGGGACGACGGTTACATCTGCCGTGACTGCGGGACCGAGTTTTAAGCAACTCCGGTCCAATCCCCCCTCATCGGGGGATTTTTTTGCCGCAACTGGATCTGAGCCGTGCCGTAAGATCTCTGATGCCAGTCCCCGGGGATGTGCTACGGGGCTGGTCGAACTCAGGAAGCGCGCCAGCCAGACCCCCAGATCATTTTGATTGCCCTCGTCGATATGAACGGTGCCGGCGACCAAGTAAGGCATCGCGGAATACCTCTGCCATAGTCTCGGGATGACAGCCGCAGAGTCACAGGAGTTCTTCTTTGAGCCAGTCGGTCAGCTGCCCCTTTTCGGAGTCGAAATTGGCGCCGATGAGCATGATGCGCTTGCCGCGATTCAGAAATTTCGTGGCGTAGTGCTTGGCTTTGATCTGCCGCATCGCCTCCTCTGCGGTCTTGTCCATCTTCAACTCGATCACGTAGATCCATTCACCGGCGCAGAAAACGAGATCAATCCGGCCTTCGTTGGTGTGGTGTTCCGCTTCGATGAAGAAGTGCAGCATCATGAAAATAACGTAGATGACGGTCTGGTAGTCGTGCTCCTGCTTCCCTCGCATATTGTACGGGATGGCAGCAAAGAGAACCTGAAGCCGTTTCATGAAACCGTCCGCATTGCCGCTGCCGATCTCCCGGATCAGTTCCCGTATCAGCCGCTGGGATTGATCCGTCTGGACGTTGGCGTAGTATTTCAGCAGATGGTCGTTGAAGGAACTCTTGACCTCGTGATTCGGGAAGACCAGAGAATATTCGGTATTCTGCACTTTGGTGTAGGGAACCGGGACCTTTACGGTTTTTCCAATGGTCAGATAGCCCGTCTGATACAGCAGGGTCTTCGGGTTGAGCTGGTCGATTTCAAAGGCCTCGAAGAAGGCTGTCGATACGGTGGACTCCAACGCCTCTGGCAGATCGAAATGCTGTTGCTTCATAAGTTCGAAGAGCAGACTGGCCGTACCGGTCGAAAACCAGTAATTATCGAACTTGCCGTTGTTGATGAAGAAGTTGGCCAGCGACACCGGATTGTAGACGGTCTCCGCCCCTCCCTCAAAGCGATAGCCGTCATACCAGTTCTTGATCTCGGCCAGCAGATCCTTGTGAGAAAGGCCCAAATGCGGTTCGACTGACGCGATCCACTCTTTGAATGAACTCTCGAATTCGTCCTGCGTGTAACCGAGCATAGTTGCGTAACGGGCATCCATGGTGATGTCCGTCAAATTGTTCAGGTCGGAGAAGAGAGAGACATGGCAGAATTTACTGACTCCGGTGACGAAGAGAAGACGCTCCTGACTGTTACGGTCTTTCAGCACGCTGTAAAACCCTTTCAAACACCGCTGGATCTCTTTGATGTGCGGGTTTGTGATGTTGTCGAGGATCGGTTTATCATACTCGTCGACCAGAATCACCACCTGTCCGCTCCGCTCAGCGAGTTTGTCGATCAACGCTCCGAAACAAGTCCCGGGGGTGCTGTCCGGCAAAGTCACCGAGTGTTCCTGCGCCAGTTTCCGGAGTTTTTCCATCAGGTATCGGGGAAGCTCCCGTTCCGCATCGGAAACCACATTGTAATCGCCGAAACTCAGATGAATGACCGGATACGGTTTCCAGTCATAAGGCTTGTCATAAATAGCCAGCCCGTTGAAGAGTTCTTTTTTGCCCTCGAAAACAGCCTTCAGGGTGGAAACGGTCAGCGATTTGCCGAAGCGGCGGGGACGCGACAGAAAATAGGATTCTCCGGCAGGATTGATTAGCTGCCAGATGTATTCGGTCTTGTCGACGTAAAGATACCCCTCGCGGCGCAGTTTCTCGAAACTGTAGACGCTGGCTGTGAGATTCTGTTTCATAAGGCTCCTTCCCTTCACCTATAATTTATACGCGGCCCGGCTTTTTTCAAGTCCGGATCGGAAAAAGACCGGGCTTTCTTTACATATTCAAACGGATGTATCGGTCTGATTCACGGGGCAGATCTGAAAAAGGGGATATCTTACGTTTGCAAAACGGAGAAGACAGCTGTATATTATCCCGTCACCGGATTATCAGGGAGCGGGTTTGGCTCCCGATTCGGGAGATGGCTGATTGGCATTCAAAACACTTCCCCATTTTTTCCCCATGAGAGGGTAAAAATCCCCCGAAAGTTCCCCAAAAAGGAAAATTCGGCGTTCTACGGGAGAAGTGCTATAACGTGCC
>JAFSTC010000011.1 GCA_017450705.1 Lentisphaeria bacterium
CCGCGAAAACGCCGACCGCTGCGCCGCCAATTGCAGGGGATTGTGACATGGCGTGAGGGAAGCCGGGGTAAGGTAAAACCACTTTTCCCCGTGAAAAGTGTTTTTCCCTTCCCCCGGGCCCCCATCCTTTTCGAGAAAAGCGGAGTGTTTTGAGGAGACGGGGGGGAGTGCGCCGAATAACGTTGCCAAACATTTTTGTCTCATTTCTTCCTTCATAACCTACAAAATGCTGCAACTTTACCGGGTGACGAAGGACGTCAGTACGTGGAGACACTAGTGTCAAACAATCACCGCCGAATGGAGAAACAAAAAATGGATTTGGAACAAATAAAACAGATTCTTGAACGCATCTCCCTGCCGCATTACACAAAATTTATTGCCGAAAGAAACGGTAAAACATGTGACTCCTGCCGATGCTATCATGAAAAAGTCTTCAGGAAAGATGATCCGCGACGTCCGACCCTGCCGATCCATCCGAATTGCCGCTGTAAATATCAGGATATTCCAATAACCTTAAGAAGTGCGGAACTCCAAAAAGAAAAACAGCATGCGGCGGCGGTATTCACCAGCAGGCATCGTCTTTCCGAGAATCTGGCAGAAGAACTTGCCGAACAAATCATTATTGCCCGGATGGAAAACAGAAAACTGGAATCCGAAGATCTTTTTCTGCTCTTCAATGGTCGCTATCTGCTGTCCAGCGACGGAGAACTTTTACTTGATGCTGTGGCCGGACAACCTGTAGACAAGAAAATAAACATAGAGAGAATCTCTTCAAATTTGCAACGTGAAGTCGATACGATAACATTCGATTATTCTTACAAACGGCAAGGAATTGAAAACGTGGGAGGCCTTCCACACGGCTTGTATACGATGGACCGAAAAGAAAGCGGTTCCATTGTGAATTTTAATATCAAAAAGCATATTACGGGAATGCCGTCCTGGGGAAATTTTCATTGGCGATTGCACCCGGACGACGCCACCGATATGCGCGGACGCAAAAAAGATTCGTTTACGGTACACGGAGGAACCGAGCCTGCGTCAGGAGGATGTATTGACTTGACCGGTCAGGATATGGACTTTAAAAAATATCTCTGCTCGATAACCAAGGCGACTCTTTGCGTTTATGTCCGCTACTGTTCGGAAAAAGTGATTTTCACGAAGCAACAACTTGTTCCGATCGATGCGATTTTTCCTGCGTATTGAAATAAGAAAAAGGCCTGCTATATTATGCCGAGCGGAGGCTGTCCGCTTCTTCCGGACAAAGAAGATGGCGTGGGTCAAAAAGTTTTGCAAGGTTTTCGGCATCGTACTGGCGGCGGTCCTCTCCGTTCCGCTGGCACTCTATTGTCTCTGGCTGGGAACGATCGTTTTTTGCTGCATGACCTTCGGCAGCGGGGCCTATCTTCGGAACATGGAAACGGAGATATCCGTCGACGGTCGAACGGAAAAAATCGCCGTCTACAAGGCCCGCGGCAAACCTTATCTGCTGGTCGGGCCTTATCTTTTTAGCCGGAATCATTACGATTTTTTCTTCGTCGGCAGAAACGAAGTGATCCGAACCGCCACGAGCGAAGGGGGCTCCTGCTGGGTGCGCTTTTTCTTTTTCCTCTTTATCCTGGACGATCTCAGCGGCAGCGATTCGGTCCGCATGCCCTACTGGGACGATCTGGAAAACGACCCCAATGCTTCCGTCAGCTCTGAAAACGGAAGAAGAACCTTTTCCTTCCGGATCAGGCATCCGGAACGGCAAGTCATTTTTTCCATCCCGGAAAAACTCTTCACACGGGATATGGAAAATGCCGACAACTTCACGAAACGCACCCACCGTTGAAAACCTTCCCTCCGCGACGGGAAAAGCGGCGCTTTTTGCGGCGGGACGCGGGGATGCTCCTGACGGCGCGACGGATTTTCGGCGGGAACGCGGGTCTCCCCTTGACAAAAGGAAAAATCCATGCTAATTTTACCGGAAAACCAGAGAGGAACGGCTTATGATCTGCACACGGGACAAGGCGGTACAGGCGGCATGGACCGCTGCCGGTCTGGGCGCCCTGACCGCCGCCGCTTGCCCCGCGCCTTGCGGCGCTTCTGGCCGTCCTCGGGGATGTCTGCGCCGTCGCCCTCCCCGGCTCCTTCCCCGAAACGGCCCGTCTCCGTCTGCTCCGCGCCGACTGAAAGCCCCCCTTTCCCCGGGGAAAATCCGGCGTCCCGCCCCTCGAAAACAAAAAACTACCAAAATAATTGTCTTTTCGGCTTGACAACCGTTTTTCCCGGCAGTATATTAGGGTCGTGACAAGATCGGGGAGCGTCTCTCCCCGTTCTTTTTCGGACAAAACTCGACAAAAACAATAGAGTATAAGGAGGTGTCTCCATGAGCGACAAACATTATCACCTGGAAACGCTGGCCATCCACGCGGGGCAGGTCCCCGATCCGGCGACGCTGTCGCGGGCGGTCCCGGTCTACCGCACCACCGCGTACGCGTTCAAGAGCTCTCAGCACGGCGCCGATCTTTTCGCCCTCCGCGAAAGCGGCAACATCTACGCCCGGCTGATGAACCCCACCGAAGACGTCCTCGAGAAACGCCTCGCGGCCCTGGAGGGCGGCAAGGCCGCGCTGGCCCTTTCCTCCGGCACCGCGGCGATCTATTTCACCATCACCAATATCGCCCGGCAGGGCGACGAGATCGTTTCCGCCAGCAACCTCTACGGCGGCACCTACACCCAGTTCGACGCCATCCTGCCCCAGCAGGGCATCAAGGTCAACTTCACCCCCGTCAATGATTTTCCGGCGGTGGAGGCCGCGATAACGGAGCGCACCCGCGCGATCTACATCGAGACCGTGGGCAACCCTGCACTGGACATCGCCGATATCGAAGGGTACGCTAAGATCGCCCAAAAACACCATCTGCCGCTGATCGTCGATTCCACCTTCACGCCCCCCTCCCTCCTCCGGCCCATCGAACACGGCGCCAACATCGTCGTCCACTCCCTCTCCAAATGGATCGGCGGCCACGGCACCGCCATCGGCGGCGCCGTCATCGACGCCGGCAACTTCGACTGGACCGATCCCAAATTCGCCCTCTACAACGAACCCGACCGCGGCTACCACGGCCTGCGCTTCGCCCATGACCTCGGTCCCGGCAACGAGATCGCCTTCGCCCTCCGCCTGCGCACCGTCGGTCTGCGCAACCAGGGCCCGACCCTCGCCCCCGACGCCGCCTGGATCTTCCTCCAGGGCCTCGAAAGCCTCGCGCTCCGCACCGCCAAACACAGCGAAAACGGCCGCGCCGTCGCGGATTTCCTGAAAAACCATCCCAAAGTCGCGTGGGTGAAATATCCCGGCGATAACCCCCTGGCTCAAAAATATCTCCCCGACGGCGCCAACGGCATGGTCGTCTTCGGCGTCAAGGGCGGCGCCAAAGAGGCTCAGAAACTCGTCGACAGCGTGGAACTTTTCACCATCATCGCCAACGTCGGCGACGCAAAAAGCCTCATCATCCACCCCGCCAGCACCACCCACTCCCAGCTCAGCGAAGAGGACCAGATCAAGGCCGGCCTGCCCCCCGAACTCATCCGCCTCTCCATCGGCCTCGAAAACAAAGCCGACATCATCGCCGCCCTCGACGACGCCCTGCGCTTGCTCTGAAAAAGGGGGAAGATGGTTCCGGGGGAGGGGAAAAACTTTTTTTCCCAAGAAAAAAAGTTTTTCC
>JAFSTC010000012.1 GCA_017450705.1 Lentisphaeria bacterium
GCTCGAAACCCGTATGGTGACGATGAAGCCGCTCCGGTCTTATTTGCTGCGGGGTCGGGTGACGGCGACGGTCTCGGCGATTTCTTTGCCCGTGGGACGTGGGAGTTCTCTGCGGTTGGTTTTCTGTCCGGCGCGTCCCCGCAAGGGCAACGCGCCGTTATACGCCCGCGGGTGCTACCCGTCCGCCGGGGGGGACGAAAAGTCGCTCACGCGATTTTCTTCCCCCCGGACCCCCTTGCGTGTGCTGTTCCTCCCCCGAAGCCGGTATAGTGACGATCATGCCGCAACGGTAAAAGTTACCGCGGGGCCGGACAGGCCGATAGGTCTTACAGGTCCTATAAGTCCAATGGACCGGACGGGCGACAGCCCTCCGGCCCCATCTCATCTCTCATCTCTCATACCTCATACCTTCCCGTCAGGGTTCTCTGGCGGTTTCGTCGAGGGCTTTGATGAGGGGGTAGATCAGATATTCGATGATGCGGCGGCGGCCGGTCTTGATCTCGGCGGTGACCTCCATGCCGGGGATGAGACGGAAGCTGGCGGGGACGTTGGTGAGTTTGCCCCCGATGGTGATGCGCGTCCGGTAGAAGGTCATGCTGTCGCCGGGGATCTCCGTGCCGCGGGCCTGTTTGGAGAAGGTGTCCTCGGAGATGTTGCGCACGACGCCCTCCAATGTGCCGTGTTTCTGGAAGGGCCAGGCGGTGAGCTTGATGCGGGCTTCGGAACCGACGCCGATCTTGCCGATGTCCTGGGGACGGATCTCGACTTCGAGTTCCAGTTTGCCGTCCAGGGGGATGAGGGTGATGAGAGCCTCGGCCTCGCGGACGGCGGAGCCCTGCGAGAAGGCGGCGATCTCGTGGACGACGGCTTCGCAGGGAGCGCGGAGCTGGAGTGAGTCGACCCGCATCCGGTTTTTCTCGTACTGCTGCTGGTTGGCGGAGAGTTCCCTTTCGGTCTCCACGAGTTTCTCGCTGATGGCGTTGCGCCACTCCTGGATGAAGGCGTTTTTGGAGGAGACGGTGCTCTCCCGCTGGTGGATCAGTTCGAGGAGACTGTTCTCCATTTCATCGACGGTGGCCTCCATCTGCATGCGGGAGAGTTTCGTCTCGGTCAACGTTTTGAGCGTCATGGCCTTGCGTTCCATCAAATAGGCGAAGGATTTCTCCAGCTTCTGGATCTCGGCGAGACGCTCACGCTGTTTGGCGAGGTTCACTTCGCGGCTCTTCTTCTGGGCATCCAGCTGCTTGAGGGCTTCGTCATAGTAGCTGATCTTCTGCTGGAAATACTCTCTTCTCTGTTTGAAGATGGCCTCCTGAAGCTGGGGGAAGCGTTCCTTGCTTTTGGCGTGATAGTCGTTCCCGTAGAACTCGGCCTGAAGCCGCTCGAACTGGGCGGTGAGGCTGTCGACTTCCAGCTCCAGCCGGTGGGCTTCGGCCATGTTGATGGTGGGACGGAAGGTGATGAGCACGTCACCGGGTTTGACGACCTGGCCCACGCGGACGTGGATCTTTTCGATGACGGTGAGTTCCAGAGGCTTCATGACGATGGTCTGCTTGTCGCTGACGATCTTGCCGTTGCCGGTGACGATCACGTCGACTTGGCCGAAAATGGACCACAGCAGGGCGCCGAGCAGAAAGAGGAAGGCGAAGATGACGCTGTACCGGGCCCAGAGGGGAAGCCGTGAGTTGGCGATCTCCAGCGCATCGGGCTGAAACTCGATGGCCTGAGAGGGGATTTCCTGTTTGCGGCGGGAGAAAAGGTTTCGCAGTTTCATAGTCTATGCCAGGGTGTAGGTTGGGGGCTGCCGGGGCGGCTGATCTTCCGTATGGTTGCGCATCTGCTGGTTCCAGAACTCCTGATAGGTCCCGGGCTGTGAGAGCAGTTCGCGGTGGGTCCCCTGGGAAGATATCTCCCCGGCGTCGATCACGATGATCTGGTCGCTGCCGCTGACGATGCTCAGACGGTGGGAAATGATCAGCACGGTACGGCCCCGGGCGATGG
The DNA here is from genome assembly GCA_017450705.1 of Lentisphaeria bacterium. Classification (GTDB taxonomy): domain Bacteria; phylum Verrucomicrobiota; class Lentisphaeria; order Victivallales; family Victivallaceae; genus UBA1784. Next base: position 2,002 of record JAFSTC010000012.1, read on the forward strand.
ACCTGAGGTTTTTCTGGATCACGTATTCGCTTTCGGGGTCCAGCGCGCTGGTGGCCTCGTCGAAGATGAGGATCGGGGGATTGTTGAGCAGGGCGCGGGCGATGGCCAGCCGCTGTTTCTGACCGCCGGAGAGGTTGGAGGCGTTCTCTTCGAGGACGGTGTCGTAGCCCCGGGGGAGTTTCTGGACGAACTCGTCGGCTCCGGCCAGTTTGGAGGCGTAGATGATCTCCTCGAGACTGGCGCTGCGTTTGGTGAGGCTGATGTTTTCACGGACGGTGCCGCTGAAGAAGTAATTTTCCTGAAGGACGACGCCGATGCTGCTGCGCAGATGGGATTTGTCGATCTCGCGGATGTCGATGCCGTCTATTTTGATCAGGCCCTGGACCACGGGGTAGAGGCCCTGGAGCAGTTTCGTGACGGTGGTCTTGCCCGAGCCGGAGCGTCCGACGATGCCGAGGGTGGTCCCGGGCTTGATGTCGAGGGAGAAATCCCGGATGACGGCGGGGAGGTCCGGACGGTACTGGAACGTCACGTGCTCGAAGGAGATGGCGCCGCGCAGGGGATTGCGGACGCCGCCGCCCGCGGGTTCTTTGGGGGTGTTCATCACGACGCCCAGCATCTTGACGGAGAGGGCGATCTGCTGGTACTCGTGGATCAGTCCCACCAGTTTGACCAAGGGACCTGTGACCCGGCCGGCCAGCATCTGGAAGGCGATCAGGGCGCCCACCGAAAGGCGGTGTTCGAAGACCATCCACGCGCCGAGCCAGATCACGGTGATGGTCATGAGCATTTCCAGCACCTGACTGATGCTTTTTGCGGTCATGGAGATCTTGCCCACCTTGAAGTAGGATTTGACCGCGTAGGCGGTGGAGTCGTCCCACTGTTTCTCCTCAACGGGCTCCAGGGCCAGGGATTTGACGGTCCTGACGCCGTGGATGGATTCGACCAGCATGCTCTGGCGTTTCCCTTCCGCCTGATAGAGTTCGTTGAGGCGGTTCTGGAAGGGTTTGATGAGACACGCGATGACCAGAGCCATCAGCAGGGAGTAGCCCAGCACGACGAGGGTCAGGCTCACCGAGTACAGCAGCAGGACGGGGACGAAGATCAGCAGCGAGCACAGGTCGAGGATGGTGAAGAAGAGGTTCCCCGAGAGGAAGCCCCGGATCTTTTCGGTCTGCTGCATGTGCTTGAGAAGGACTCCCGATGGCACCCGCTCGAAAAAGTCCACTGGCAGGCGCATCAGGTGGCGGAATGTCTTCGTCGCGGTGGCCACGTCGATCTTATTGGTCGCGAACAGCAGGAAATAGCTCCGCAGATAGTCCAGGAAACCGTTGAAGATGATGGCGCAGATGATCCCGAAGCCGAGGACGTTCAAGGTGTGGTAGGACTTGTTGACCAGCACCTTGTCCACGACGATCTGGAAAAAGAGGGGCACGACCAGCGAGAGAACGGTGATCATGGCCACGGTGAGGGCGATCTGGGCAAAGATCCCCTTGAGCTTGAAGAACTCCGGCAGGAACCAGGCCAGCGAGAAGGGACGGTCCTCATCGGTCAGTTTGTAGCGGCGTTTGAGAAGCCATACCTCCCGTTCCAGCAAATCTTCGGTCTCCTCGCGGCTGAGGAAGGTGAAGCGGGTGTCGGGCCGGATGTTCTCCGGGTCGAGGATGGCCAGACTGACGGTCTCGTCGGGGTTGGAGCGGACGCCGCACAGCACCACGTACTTGCCGTTTTTCTTGCGGCCGATGGCGGGAAAGGCCTGTCCCAGGGCGATCAGTTTTTCCCAGGTCAGCTTGAGGGTGCGGCTCTTGAATTCGAAACTGTCGGCGATGGCCCGCAGCAGGGCCGGGCGGGGTTCCTCCGCGTCCACGGCGAAATCGTGCATGACCCGGCGGAGATCCATGGCGACGTTGTGATGTCGGGCGATGGAGCAGAGGCAGAAGAGGCCGCTCTGGGCCTTGGCGTCCACTTCCTGAAGATTTCTGAAGACGACCGCCGCGTTTCCGGCGTGATTCATGATCTGCTCTTTGGAGGAGAGGATGGGCTTGCCCGCCGTTCCTTCGAAAATGGGGACGCGGTCCTCCCGGACGAGCTGGGCCGAGTTGAAGATGAGGATCCACTGACCGTTGTCCATCCGGAGCATCACGGGACCCGAATACGTTTTGATCACTTCGGAGATGTCCGCGTGATTTTCGGCGCCCAGACCGTGCTGATTGGCCAGCTCGACGATGACGTCCAGCTCCTTCTCGGCGTCCTGACAGCGCCGGAAGACGTCGTCGGTGACGAGCGCATTGAAATTGACGGTCCTGCGGAAGTTCCCGAAGAGCTGCCGCAGACACTCCAAACTGCTTATTTTTACGGTTTCCGGCATAACAGGCTCCTGTTTCGAAAATACACCCGTATACAATAGTACGCGAACGGCGGGATTGCAAGTTTTTTGCGCCGGAAATAAAGAGGAAAAAACGGCGGAAACGGGCGGCGCCGTGAAAGATCGCATATCCCCGCGAATGCACGCCGTTCCGGGGAATGGTCAGCGGAGGGCGGGTTTCCAGTGCATCAGGGCGCCCGGAGGATCCTTCTTCCGCCGCTCCAGAAATTCCCGCCAGGTCGTCACGCCGTCGGAGATCACCGCCTTGTAGAATTCGACGCCGCAGACCGGCCGGTCATCGGGACAGGCGTTTTTCAGGGCGAGGATCGTTTTGCGCATTTCGGGCGTCGCGGCGTCGATGACGGCCTCGGCGACATCCTCCATCACGCCGTCGTACTTCGACCCGGCGAGGATCTGGATCATGTCGATCTTCCACAGCTCTCCGGAATCGTCCCGGAGCTTGAGATGCCACTCCAGACAGCACTCATCCGTTTCGGCCCCGTTGACGAAGTCGAGGGAGACCGTCCGCGGGGAGGCGATGACGGGCGTCAGGGCCTTCAGGACGGAGGAAACGTCCAGAACGGGCGTGTAGACGTGAAGATCGATGTCCCGGTGCTTCATCATGAGACCGTTCCTGAAGGAGCCGACGCTCCGGACTTTCGCACCGAGACTCTCCCACGCCTCCAGAACGCCCGAGTCCCGCAAAACGCCTGCGGCCTGCTGCCGCAGATCCCACGAGGCCCGGAGCAGCGGGTCCTCCGGCGGAGGCTCAGGAGGGAAGAAAAAGAGCTGCTGGGAATGGCAGTGCTTCCGCCGGGGCGCAAAAGTCTTGTCGAAGGCCCGCACGGCTTCGGGGGTCACGTGATAGACGCTGCCCTCGTCGAAGGCCCCGGAAGGGATCTCCTCCGCCAGCGGATAAATCAGGATCGCGGGGCAGAAGCTGCCCTCGGCGTCGGTGATCCCGTGATCGGAGGCGGGACGGAAGCCGAAGCGCGCGTAGTAGCCGATATCCCCGTAGATGATGACGGCGCAGGACTTGCCCGCTGCGAGAGACAGGGTCTTTTCGATCAAAGTTGAGCCGACGCCCCGGCACTGGTATTCCGGGCTCACGCAGACGGGGCCCATGGTGAGGACGGGGTGGTGCGTTCTGCCGCTGCGGATGGCACCTTGCGCGTACCAGATGCCGCCGGCGAGCCGTCCGCCGATCTCGGCCGCAAGGCAGAGTTCGGGGACGATCGCGGGAGACTGCCGCAAGTTGCGGACGACGAGGTGTTCGCTGCACCCGGGGCAGAACTTGTCCCAGAAGGCGTCGCGGACGATCTCCTCCATTTCCCGGTCTTGTTCCGGCCGTTCCGGCCGCAGGATCAGATCTTTCATTTCGAAGCTCCTTTCCCGTAATATAGCGCTTCCCCGGCAAAAGGCAAGCGGAGGGACGGAGCTTCCGGTCAGCGCGCCGGTGCGCCGGGAAGGTCCGTCCGCAGGGCGAACCCCGCGATGAGGAGCCGGGCGCGGACTTGCGGCTTGTCCCGTCCCTGCCGTTTCGCGGTGAAGCCGATATGCAGTTTCATCGTGCGCGCCTCTCCCGGCGGGAGGGGGATCGTCAGGACGCATCTCTCCCGATCGCCCGCGGCCAGCCGGGCCGCCGCGACACCGTCTTTGTACAGCGTCATGACGCCGGGCGGGAAGACGGGCCGATCCGCCCGCACCGTCAGCCGGGCCGGGGCGGCCAGCGCGGGAAGACGGATGCCGAGGCTTTGCCCTTCTTCGAGAATGAAGCCGTCCACGCGGGGAGCCGTCCCGTCGGGGAACTCCACCTGCGGATAGGGCCGCATGGCCCGGAAACGGATCTCCTCCCCAAGCCGCATCGCCCGGGGGCGGACCGGATAAAGATTTTCCCACCGGTACGTTCCGCCCGAGACCGTCAGAAACTGCGGCAGACTCTGCAGGACAGCCGCGCTCCGCTCGCCCGGCGTCCGGGTCCGCAGGAACAGCTGGTAGACCCCGTCGGGGAGGGCAAGTTCCGGGGACTCCATAAGAAAGCGGTCGTCCTTCGGCACGGTGCCCCGGCAGGTCCGGCAGGCGCCCGTTGCGGTGTCGCGCACGAAAAGCGTCGCTTCCGCGGCGGGGGGAAAAACATCAAAATCGGGTTTGATGAAGAGCCTGTTTCCCGTGATGCCGAAGGCTTTCGAGTACAGCGTGAATCTTCCCGTCGGGATCGGTCCGGCCTTTTCCCAAGGACTCAGACGTTCGTTTTCCAGCCGGAGACTCCTGCGGCAGGAGCCGTCGCCCGCCAGAAGCGGCTTGTCGAAAAGGGATTTCCCGGAAAAGGAGGGATCGACCTCCTTCAGCACGGTCCCCGCCACGTCCGCCGTCGTGCAGGGGAGGGCGTTGAAGACGAGCTTCCCGTGTCTTTCTCCCCGGCGCTTGATGAAGGCCAGATTTTCCGGCGCGTAGAACTCCGTGTGGTCGCCGATGACGACGATCACGGCGTCGTCGTACAGCTTTGCGTTTTTGAGTTTTGCCAGCAGCAGTTCGACGATCCTCAGCGCGCCGCGCAGCTGGCGGACTCTGCTCGTCTCCGGGGAGACGGCGAGACGTTCGTCGGTCTCCAGGGGGTCGTGGGCGCCGCTGATGTGCAGATATTTGAAGACTTTGTCCCGTTCGCCGACACGGAACGTCCTGTCGAGACCGCGGAAGAAGGCGACGTCGAAGGGCTCGTTCCCCGAAACGGCGGCCTCCGGATCCCGGGGCGTGGTGAAGCGGTCGGTGGCAACGTAGTAGTATTCCTCGAGAAACGGCTTGATGAAGAAGGGGATCTGGCGGCTCACGGCCGTGTCCAAAATCTCCATGGCGGAGTGTTTTTCGACCTGTCCCGAGACGGGAACGGAGTTGTCGATGACATCCGGACTGTAGCTGATGGTCTGGAGCAGAAAAGGGTAGCCCTCGACCCGGAATCCCCGTTTTTTCAATCCCTGAAACAGAGAGTTTTCCGCCCGGCAGGCGCGTTTCAGGTATTCGGCGTGGCCGTCTTCATCCGGGACCCCGTTGACGTGAGGGTATCCGATGCCGGTCAGGATCGACGGCACGGCGTACATGGTCCGGGGGATGGGGCTGGTCATCCGGTCGAAACAGACGAAGTCCCGGAAGAGCTCGCGGACTTCGGGGTACTGCGCCATGACCTCCTTGCAGAGCCGTTCCCCCATGGCGTCGACGACGAGGACGATCACGTTCTCCTTGCGGCCGAACTCGAATTTCTTTGCCTCCGAGAGGGTGTGCTCCGTGAAATCGTAATTCCGTGTACGGCTGTCGAAGCAGGCGCAGGCGACGGAAACGAGCTGCGTCAGGATGATCACCGCGGCGATCCCCGACGCATTCCGGATGACGGTGCGGCGGAAAAAGACCGCCGCAGCGGGCGGCACGAGCAGCAGGATCAGATGGATGGCGGCCAGAAAAAGCATGTATGGCGCAAAAACAATGTCCCGCGGCGCTTCCGGAAAGAAGCCGCTCCAGAACAGATACTGAAAAAGAAACGAAACGCAGGATCCCAAAAAGAGGGCGGCCGCCGCGGAAAAAAAACGGGTCCTCCGCAGAGCCAGAAGCACGGCGGCTCCCGCGAGGAAACAGACGAGGAATGCCGTCGCGCCGAATCCCGCCGCGGCCCGGAGGGAGAGGGAAAAGTAAGCGCGGTTTCTGAGATAGACCTCCGCGCAGGGAAACAGGATCGCGCAGGCGGCTGCCGCCGGAACGAGGAGCGCCGCGCCGGTCGAGGAGCGCAAAAAATTTTTCATGGGAAATTTTCTCCCTGTCACAGGGTCAGTTCCAGAAGCATCCGTTCGGAATCCGGGATCGGGATGAGCCGGCAGGTGCCGAATTTTTGGCGGAAGGCCCGGACGACGTCGTCGATCGTCCAGTCGTCGAAGATGTCCTCCCGGGACCGCAGGAGCCGCCGCACCTGGGAGTCGCTTTTGGGGACGAACTCCACGACGGCGGTCCGCGAGGTCATTCCGGCGAACAGCCGGACGATATGATCCAGCGGCCAGTTGCCGGTGATGCGCAGATGATGCATCAGGGCCAGCCCCATCACCAGCTCGCCGCGGCACCGGGAGTAGAAGTCCTGCCGTTCCCTGTTGAACATGCCCAGTCCCGGCGTGGGATTGTTGAGATCCAGCAGAACGGGGAAGATGTTGGGATATTCCGTTTTGGCGAGCCGGTACAGCCCCTCGACGGCAGTGGGGTCTATGTCCGCCGCGATGACCCGGCGGGCGTATTTCGCGGCGATCTCCGAGAAAACGCCGGTGTTGGCGCCAAGATCGACGGCGGTTTCCGGCGACAGTCTCCGGCAGATCCGGTCGATCTCCTCTTTTTTGAAAAGGAAGTTTTCTTTCGAGTAGTTGTTGTCGGCGTAATAGTCCGCCCAGTCGGTCTTCTGTCCCGGAAAAGTCAGGCGGGAAACGTATCTTTCGAGTTCGCCGAAAAGGGCGTGCAGCCGTTCCGGGGAGGAGCGGGGGATCCGCGTCTTCCCGGTCCCCGAAGAGTATTTTTTTTCCATCAGCGCGTGGAGATGGATATGGATCAGCGGATGGAGACTCAGCCACGATCGCCGGGGCAGCAGACGCGAGGCGAGGTCCAGGGGGAAACCCTCGAGATGAGCGCGGAAAAGATCCAGACAGCGCAGATCGACGTGTCTCATCAGCAGCAGCGGCGCGAGGAAGTGCATCGTGAACTGCCGGTAGGCGCCCCAGCCCTCTCCCGGGCGGCAGGCGCAGAAGGAGCCGTGATCCATGAAGATCGGCCGCCCGTCCGCAAAGGTCACGTTGAACGCCGTCGCGTCCTGAAGGATCATGCCGTGATCCAGCGCCGCGTCGGCCAGCTCGAGCGTCAGCAGAGCGGCGTCGCGCAGCTGGCTGAAACTCCATTCGTAGGGGTAGGTGACGAAGGGCAGCTCGGCGAGTTCGATCACGGAGTCGTCCGCCGTCGGTTCGAACGGGACGAGTTTGCCCTCCCGCACGAGTTTTCCGGCCAGACCGGAACGGAGGAAGAGTTCGAAATCCTTCTTTCCCCGTTCCGAGATCTTCCTGAAGAGTTTTCCCTCATGCCGGAAAACGAATCCGGAGGGATCGCGGAAGGAACCGGGGAGCCGTTCAGCCGATGTCGGTCCCATTTTCCCTCTCCTTTCTCCGGAACTGGGTCCTGCACCACGCCGTGATCTGCCGGAAAAAGATGAGACAAGTGAAAACTCCCGCCGCGGCGGCCTGAATGAGCATGCTGCCTGTGCCTGCGTCGATATACATGGTTCGATCTCCTTTCCTTTTTTTGCCCCTTTTTCGGGGTCCTGGCGGTAAGAATGCGAAAAACTTTGTCGAATCTACACATTTTTCAGGAAGGGGCCGTTTCCCCGTTCCAATATATTGATGGCGCCCGCAATTTCGGACTTTTTTCGAAAGAGGGTGTAGAAAAGCCGAAAATCCCGCGTTCTTACGGGTGGATTTCGAGCGTTACAGGGGATTTCCCTTACCTTCGACTGGCATATTTTGCCGGACGGTGTTATATTACTTCCGGAAAGGGGGTTCGAGATGAGCGGGTCGGATACGGAACGGCGGAACGACTGGGCGGAGAAGTTTCTCGCGTACCGCGGGCAGCTCCTGTCTCTGGCCCGGCGGGATCTCAACCCCGTCCTCTCCCGGCGGGTCACGCCGGAAGACATCGTGCAGGACGCCCTGAGCGCCGCCTGCTCCAGAATCGACTTTTTCGAGAACCGCCCCGACGTCCCCGTTTACTTCAAACTCCGGACGATCCTTCTTCAGACCATCGCCACCGCCGAACGGAAGCACTTGCAGAGCCGCAAGCGCGACGCCTACAAGGAGCTGGAGGTCGCCGACGGCGGGGATACCGAAAGCCCCGCCCGGGCCGGCTGGAACCGGTTCGCCGACACGATGACGGGCCCCGTCACCCGGGCCGCCCGGAGCGACCGGTACGCGCTCCTCAAGGAGGCCCTCGAAAGCCTCTCCGAAAACGACCGCTGCATATTGGAGATGCGTCACTTCGACGGACTGGGGAACGCCGAGTGCGCCCAGCTGCTCGGGATCGAGCCCAAGGCCGCCAGCATCCGTTACGTCCGCGCCCTTCAGCGGCTCCGGGAGAAACTGGCCGAATACACGGAGTTCGAGCCATGAGCGAAGACCTTTCCCTCGAAGAGATCGCTTCCTCGTTTCTGGAACGCCGGGAGGCGGGGGAGGCTTTGGACGTCGAGACCTTCGTTGCCGGATACCCCGAACATGCCGAAGAACTGCGCGGTCTTCTCTCTCTGATGCTGGATATGGAAAAGATCGGGCAGGGGACGGTGCGGACTGAGACTCCGGCGGAACCCGTTCCCTCCCGGACCAATCTGCCGGATCCCGATTACCGTCTGGTGCGCAAACTGGGCAGCGGCGGCATGGGCGTGGTCTTCGAGGCCGTTCAGGTGTCGCTGGATCGGCGTGTTGCGGTCAAACTCCTCAACTCCTCTTTGCTCACCAGCGCCGAACAGCGGACGCAGTTCGAGAACGAAGCCAAAGTCATCGCGATGCTCCACCACCCGAACATCGTCAAGATCTACGGCGCCGGGTGCAGCGAGGAGCGCTGCTATTACGCCATGGAGCTGATCGAGGGCAGGGGGCTGGATACCTGCCGCTTCACCGATCTGCGGGAACTGGCCCGGATCGCCCTGCAGGCGGCGCAGGCGCTGGCCTACGCCCATCGCTGCGGCGTGCTCCACCGGGACGTCAAGCCCGCCAATATGCTGCTGGACGCCGAGGGCAATGTCCACATCGGCGATTTCGGGATCGCCTTCATCCTGACGGGGGAGGAGCCCGTGGTGGAAGACCGGAACAGCCGGAGCGGGACGCTGCGCTACATGGCCCCCGAACGGCTGGCCGACGGCGTCAACACCTTTGCCACCGATCAGTACGCCTTCGGCGCGACCTTTTACGAACTTGCGGCGGGGCGGCCCCTGCTCCAGGCCAAGTCGCGGGAGGATCTGAGAAACCGGATCTGTTCGGCTCCGGTCGAACCCCTCGTCTGCCGTGAGCCGGAATTCGCCGCCATCGTCAACAAATGCCTTGCCTTCGACCCGAAGGACCGCTATGCCGACATGGACGAAGTCGTCTCCGATCTTCAGCATTTTCTTGCCCGGGAACCGGTCCGGGCTTTCGCCTCCTCCCCTTGGCACCGCTTCATCCTGTGGTGCCGCCGGAAACCGGCTCTGGCCGTCATGACCTTCGCTCTGGCCGGATGTGCGGCGGCCCTTGCGGCCGCGCTGGCTGTCGGCTACGTCCGGACCCGGGCCGCCCTGCGGCTTGCCGAACGGAACGCGAAAATGGCCGATTCGGCGATCAGCAAGATCTTCACCCGGGTCTCGGAGCAGCCGCCCTCCCGGAAAAATTCCGAACTGCTCTCCGCTCTTCTGCCCTATTATCAGGCCGTCGTCGAACAGCGCAACACGTCGGGATCCCGGATCGCCGAAGCCTACGTCATCATCGGAAAGTGCGCCCTGCGGAGCGGGGATTACGCTTTGGCGGAAAAGGCGTTCCGGAATGTGATGAGCCGCCGTTCCGGGGCCGTCTCCATGAACCGGCTGGCCGCGGTGCTGAAGGAACGGGGCAAAAAGGCCGAAGCCGGTGCGCTGTTCCGTCAGGTGGTTTCCAAGTTCGAGCACTCGAAAGACGAAAAAGAGCGTTTCGAGGCCGTGCTCGCCCTGCTGGCCCTTTCCGATGCGCCCGACAGCCCCGAGAGGGGCCGCGCATTCCGGATCCTGGAGGAACTGCTCAAAAATCGGCCGGACGATCCCCGGTACCGTTTCCAGTATGCGGTCCTGCTTGGCGGCAATCCGCGACTTTTTCATGCTCTGCGGATCCCCGGCGTGGAGCCCAATGCCGCGGTTCTGCTCTCCGGCCTTGCGGACGCCTACCCGGACGATCCCGAATACAGCCTTGCCCTGGTGGAGCTGATGCTCCGCCGGTTCCGGATGAGACGGGACATGCGGGAGGGGCGCGATTCCCTCGACAATGCGCTCTTCATCGCCGAACGGATGCTGGGACGCTGGCCCAACGATCCCGCGGTCGTTTCCGCGGCGGTCAAACTTCATTCCCGTCATATCTCGAGCCTTTTCCGGCGGGGCGGCGGACCCGGAGCGCTGAAAAGAAACGAACGTCTGCTCGGCATTCTGGAGATCCTGTCCCTCAACCCCGAAAATTCCGATGCGATCCGGAAGGAACTGATCCAGCTGCAGCTGAACCGTCTCACCATGATCCGCCGCCGCGGGGCGGAAAAGGAAGAGGAAGCTCTCCTGAGGAAAATCGAAAAAGAACTCCGGCAGTACAGCGGCCCGGAACTCGAAGATTTCCGTCGGCAGCTCGAGGAAAACGGCCGGGAAAAAAACGACGGCGACGCCCGATGACCGGGAATTTTGCGAAAAACATCGGACTCCCGTGTAGATTTTTCCGGATCTCCGCATTCTTACCGCCAGACGGACAAAAAAACTGAAAACATCGAAAGGAGAAACATGAAAAAGAATATTCACGCCGCTGCGATCGGAATCGGTTTCTGCCTGAGCATTTCCTGCGGTGTTTCCGTATTCGCCGGAAGCGACCCTGAAAAGGATTTCGTCAGAATTCCCGCCAATCCCGACTTCGCCTTCGCCCGCGATCTGCAGAGCCGCGGTCCCCGCGGGAATGCCGGGGAAAAATCGCCCATTCCCAAACCTTACCGGCTGGCGAAATATCCCGTCACCAACGCGGAATACGCTGAGTTCTGCAAGGCGACCGGGCATCGGCCGCCGCGCTACTGGCGGAACGGAAAATTTCCGAAAGGCAAGGCGAAGCATCCTGTGCTGGAAGTTTCCGTTGACGATGCGAACGCCTATTGCCGCTATATGGAAAAGAAGCACCCCCGATGGCATTTCCGTCTGCCGACCGAAGCCGAATGGGAAAATGCCGCGGCCGGACCGAAGCATTGCGCCTTTCCGTGGGGAAATTCGGATCAGGTCCGCATGAAAAACGGTCTGATCGCCGCTCCCTTCAATTTCAATGCGGTGGTGGCCTCGTATTATCTTGCAAAGTCACCGGACTTGAAAGTGACGTTTTTCCATCAGAGATCGACCCGTCGAGGGGAATCCGTTCCGCTGCGGGAACTGATCTCCGTGAACGGGCGCGGACAGGTCCGGGGCTGGATAAATCACGCCGATTACACCGGCTTCGTCTACTGCGACCTTTTCCGCAAACTTTCGGCTGAAGGCGGCTTCACGAGTGCCGTCGACGCCCATCCGGAAGGGAAAAGCCCCTGCGGCTGCTTCGACATGGCGGGCAACTCCTGGGACTGGACAAGCTCAGAAATCACCGCGACCAACGGAGCGGAACGCGGCAGGACCGTCAATGCGATTCGCGGCGGCTCGTGGTATGCCAACAAAAATTCCTGTCGGACGGATTTTCGCGGAGAGGGACGCCGTGCGCAAGGGCGTTACAACACGGTCGGTTTCCGCCTGGCCGCCGAACCGAAATAACAGAGGGGAATGGGTGTGGATTTTCCATGAAACCGCGTTCTCGGAGAAGTGACCGGCACTTGTGATATGGAGGTGAAAATAAAAAGAGCCTTTTACGTAACAGCGATGGGAGTAAGTATTTGCCTGACCACATCCGTCATACGGGGTGACGATGGGACTCGGTCCGGCCGGATGGTCTGCGACGAAACGTGCAAACTCGGCTCGGCGGAGTCCGCCGCACCCGGAAAAGCCGCCAAGCCGGCCGCGAAGGGACCGGGTTTTTCCGTGGTGTCGCCCGTGGGGCGTTCGGCGGTGAAGCCGATTCGTCAGGCTCCCCGGCTCAAAACCCTTTCCGGCAAGACGATTGCCGTGGTCGGCACGAATTTCATGGCGAGAATCACGCATCCCGAGATCAAACGGCTCATCCTCGAACATTATCCGGACGCGAAGGTCATCCTCCACGAGGAGATCGGCGGCGCGGGCGTGTATCCCCCGCCGGGCATGCACCGCCGGGCCAAGGAGGAATTCCAGCGCAAATTGAAGGAAATGAAAGTCGACGCCGTGATTTCCGGCAACGGCGGCTGCGGTCTCTGCACCCCCAAGGAGACGGGTTCCTGCATCGCGGCGGAATATGTCGGCGTGCCCTCCGTCGTCATCGCCGGACCGGGATTCGTCGATCAAGCCCGTTACACCGCGCTCAACAGCGGCGTCGCCGTGCTTCGCGTGGCGAAATATCCCGGCGCGTTCGCGCTGCATACCGAGGCGGAACTCATCCGCAACACCCGCGAGGTCCTCTGGCCGCAGATCGTTGCCGCGCTGACCAGGCCCGTCACCCCGGAGGAAAAGGCGGCGGGAGAGAAAGGCGGCAAGGGCGACATCCGCGACGATGTTTTCTACGGCACGTTCGACGAGGTGCAGGCGTATTTCAAGGAAATGAACTGGACGGACAATCTTCCCATCGTGCCGCCGACCTTCGCCAAGGTCAATGGATTCATGAAATACACGCCGTACAAGTGGAACGACACCATCGCCGTTCTGCCGCCCGCGAATCGGGACGTCAAGGCGTGGCACGTGGCCGTGAATGCGGTGATGGCCGGATGCAAGCCCGAATATATGCCAGTCTTGATCGCCATGACCAAAGGGCTCGGCGTACATAAGTTCCATTGGACGCTGAGCAGCACCCATGCCTGGCTGCCCTTCTGCTGGCTGAACGGTCCCGTTGCACGGCAGCTCGGCGTGGACTGCGGGCAGGGACAGATGAACGCCGGGGCCAATACGGCCATCGGGCGGTTCCTGAACTTGGCGATGATCAACCTCTGCGGTTATTACGTCAAGCAGAACCGGATGGGGACCTTCGGGTATCCGATGGCGTGGTGTCTTGCGGAAGACGATGCGGCATGTGTGCGCGTCGGCTGGGCGCCGTTCCATATGCGGAACGGCTATGACCTGAACGACAGCACGATCACGGTGGCTTCGGCGCTGCTCTGGGGCAACAACATGACCCCGGCGAGCACGGATGCTCGGAAACTTGCTGAATTGATCGCCTGGGACATCACGGAACGGGGCCAGTTCGCCCTCGGCAGCGGCAAACAGTTCGTCGAGCGCACCGTGCTCATGACGGAACCTGTGGCGGCGATCCTCGCCAAAAAATACAGGACGGTGGACGAAATGGAGGCGCAGCTGGTGAAGCTGGCGCGCCGCCCGGTCCGGGAGCGGGTCTATGCGAAATATTATGCGGCCCCGGGCAGTGCGAAGGAGAACAGCGCGCACACCATACGTGAATTTTCCGGCTACATCCGCCGCACGGAAAAACCCGAAAAAACGCCGACCGCGCCGTGGCGGGATTACCCCGATGACGAGCAGATGACAGTCCCGGCGCTGAAACAGGGGATGACCGCTTTCCTGATCACGGGGGACGCCGCCCGGAACAAGGTCCAGACCATGCCCGGCGGCGGGACTGCGACGGTGAAGATCGACCTTCCGGAAAATTGGGACGATCTGATGAAGGCGGCGGGTTACAGGCCGCTGGCGGATTTCCGCCTGACCTCCGATCTCAAGCCGTCCAAGCCGCGGGAGTCCCGTCATGACCGCGGCGCGCTGAACCGGGAACAGTATCGCCGCCGGCAAAACGGCGGCCGGGGAAACCGCGACCGGCGCGGCCGCGACTGATTTGAAAATCCCCTGTAGATTTTCCCCCGTCTCCGCGTTCTTACCTGTGGAGAGCCGCGAGGGTTCCCGCCGAAAAAGAAACAGGGTCCATACGTTGAAAGAGCAGCAATCGATGCATTCGTTTGTAAGAACAGGAGGAATTATGCAAAAACGCAACCAGATTATCGCCGTCGGACTTGCAACGCTTTGTATCATGGGAACAGGGGTGCTTTATGCGGCTCCACCGGAACCGCCGTCGAAATCCGGAAGTCGACGCGACATAAAAGATGATGGAGAACGGCATGTCCCGATGGTTCCCTGTCCGCATTGCGGCAGGAAAGTGGAACTTCCGCCTCCTCCGAAAGGCGGGAAGCAGGGAGATCGTCCGAAGGTGCCTCCGCAAGGCCGCGATGAATCGTCGGGAAAAACCGGACACAGACCGCCTCTGCCGCCCGATGACCGTCAGAAAGGCGGAGAAAAGAAAAATGTGAAGGGCGGTTCCCCCATGATCACCTGTCTGTATTGCGGCAAGAAATTTCCCATGCCGCCCCCACCGGACCGTAAGCGGGGAAAGGATTCCGGGATATCATCTGTCAATGAAAAAAGCGACATGACTTCAGACGGGAGCGATCAGCCTCTGCGGAAGAAAAATCGCCGGCCACGGAAAAGATCCTCCCGCTGAGTTGATCAAAACTTCAATTTCATGAGGCGGTCTTGAACTAAAGACGGCAAATTTGAACAAGGATAAAACTCTGCGGTGTTTTAATCTGAAGCGGGCTTGAAAAGGAGAAAATCGGGACGACAGAAAACATTGAAAAGAGAAAAAGAGGACATCATGAAAAGATTTCTGGCAGCCGCCGCTGCGGGCATCGTTCTTGCCGGAAGCATCGTCATCGCCGAAGAACCGCCGCGCCGGGTCAACCCCAATGCGAAACTCCATCGTTTCAGCACCACCGTCGAAAAGGAGCGGCCCCGGCTCAACGACGAGACCCGGCGCCTGATCGCTGCTTACAGGCGCGATCCCAGCGAGGAAAACCGCGCCGCGCTCAAGGCTCAGATCGAACGCAACTACGACGCCGTCGTCGCCCGCAAAAAGGCGAAGCTGGAAGAGCTCGAGCGCACCGCCCGGGACCGTTACAAGGTCGAGGAGATGCAGACGATAGTTGACGAGATGCTCAGGGACCGCGACAAGCGGGTGGAAAACTCCCTGCGGCGCTTCACCGACGGCCGGTTCCGTCCGGGACTGCGCGACCGCAGTCGCGACGGCTATCAGCAGGTCCTCGGCGCGGGGGAGCGCGTCTCCATCGGTTACGCGCCCGTGACCAATGAGGAATACGCCCGTTTCGTCGCGGCGACGGGACGGAAGGCCCCCGCCGGCTGGCGCGGCGGCAAAATGCCGGAAGGCAAGGCGAAGCACCCCGTGGTGAATGTGAGTTATGAGGATGCCGCCGCCTACTGCAGGTATCTGACGGAGAAAGATGACGCCGGAGCGGTCTACCGCCTGCCCGCCGAAGAGGAATGGGAAGCCGCGGCGGGACACATGCCCAAGGACGCCGATTTCAACTGCGGCGAGAACGAAGGTACGACCCCCGTGGACGCTTATCGAAAAACCCTCGCCGCCTGCGGTGCGGTGGATATGTGGGGCAACGTCTGGGAGTGGACTTCCACCGCCGTCGGGACCCGCCGCGCGGTCAAGGGCGGCGCGTGGGACAGCCGCCGCACCGACTGCCGCACCGAGGCCCGCGGCACGGGCCGGGATCCTGAACGGGGTTACGCCAACGTGGGCTTCCGCGTCGTCCGCGAGGCCGCGGAAAGAACCGTCAGGCGACGGGAAGACCGGTGAGCCGCCGGAAGTTGCCGCCGAGGACGAGCTGGAATTCCTTTTCGGTCAGGTGCTCGCAGAGCCCGCCGTGAAGATTCATCCCCGGACTGCAGGTGGGGAAGTCGCTGCCGAAGAGGACGCGCTCCGCGCCCAGCGCGTCCGTCAGGCGGCGCAGACAGCCCCAGCGGAAGAGCCCGGTCCCCGAGATGTCGATGTGAAGATTGGGATGTTTCTGCAGGACCGCCAGCCGCTGGGCAAAATCCGCGTCTCCCGGGTGGGCCAGCACGATGTTCATGCGGGGAAAACTTTTTGCGACCGTTTCCAGCGCGTCCAGCTGGGGCGTGCTCACGTGGAGATTGAGGACCATCCCCAGCTCCGAAACGGTCTCGTAAATTTTCATCATTCCGGGGCAGTCGTAGTCGCCCACGGGCATGCTGTAGTTGACCAGCTCTCCGATCCAGCGCACGCCCTCCTTGTGGAACTCCCGGAGCATCCGGCGTGACTCCTCGGGATAGCCGCCGTGGATGTGGATCCCGGGCACGTAGAAATCGGGATATTTCTCCCGCAGGGCCAGCGCCGCTTCGTTGAGTTTCATCACGTCGGAAAAGTCCAACGTCTCCGCCGTGACGATGAAGCTGCCGCAGCACCGGGCGATCCCGAGACTTTTCAGCTCGTCGAAGAACGCCTCCGTCGTCGCGGGGTGTCCGAAACGGGCGATGTTTTTGCCGCAGTCGGGCGTGAAGGGGTGGACGTGGGCGTCGATGACCTCATATTTCATTTTTACCTCTCTTTCGTCTCGCAAGCGGCGCGGGGAACATCTGCATCAGACCGAAAAATCTTTTGTCCGGAACGGGCGGGACCGCGCCGTTGGCGGGCAGGGCCTTCATCAGCCGGGAGGAGGCGTACCAGGCCAGCAGTCCAGAGAGCGTGTCGGCCAGCAGCCTTGCGCAGAAGAGGATCGTCACCGAGTCGAAGGGCAGGGCCAGCAGCGACAGGGGGACCAGGAGTCCCAGCATCCTGATGCCGTTGAGCCAGGCGGCGACGGAGGGCCGGCCGCTCCCCGTGAAGAAGAAGCCCCCGTAGCGGTGGATCTCGATGAAGGAGAATCCCCAGGGGACGATCCGCATGCCGAGGATCATGACGCGGCGCACCTCCGCGTCGCCGGGGGCGAACCAGTTCGCCACCACGGGCGCGAGGAAGAAAAACAGCACCGCCATGACGAGGAGATACAGTCCCGCGAAACGGATGGAGAAGCGCTGGATCCCCCGGATCCGGCCGTAGAGCCTCGCCCCGTAGTTCTGGCCGATCATGGGGACGAGGGAGATGCCCATGGCCATGGGCAGGATGAAGGCCACGGCCTCCACTCTGCCAGCGGCGGCGGTGGCGGCGACCACGGCGTCTCCGAAGGTCGCGGTGACCCGGGTGACGACCGCCATGCCCGCGGGCATCATCAGCATACCGATGGTTGCGGGCACGGCGAAGCGGATGATCATTTTCCACGCGGTCACGAGCCTTTTCAAAGGGATCTTCTCGAACCGGATGAGGCCGTGCCGGAACTTGACGATGGCGAGGACCGTGCCCGCGGCCAGCATCTGCGACAGCACCGTGGCCAGCGCCGCGCCCCGGATCCCCCAAGCGGGGAAGGGGCCCAGACCGAAGATCATCAGGGGATCCAGGAGGGCGTTGAGCACCATGCCCGACATCATCATGACGGCGGCCGTTCTTGCGTCGCCCGCGGCGATGAGGAGCGAGTTGCCCAATCCCGAGAGCGTCCCCGTGACGCAGCCGAAAAACCAGATGTTCATGTAGGCCGTGACGAGAACGAGGGTGTTGCCCCGGGCCCCGAATTGCCGGAAGATCCAGCCGCATCCGGCCATGCCCAGAACGGCGATGACGACGGAGATCAGAACGGAGAGCAATATCCCGCACTCCACCAGACCCGCGGCTTTGTTGCGCCGTCCGCCGCCGAGGGACTGGGAGACCGTGGCCACCACGCCCACGCCCACGCCGTGGAAGATGCACCACGCCAGCATGATGACGGGGAAGGTGAAGCCCATGGCCGCCAGCGGTTCCCGGCCCAGACGGCCGACGAAGAAGGCGTCGGCCAGATTGTAGCCCGACATGGCCAAGGTCCCCGGGACCATGGCGAAGGCGGTCTTTATCAGCGTTTTGCCGATGGAGCCTTTGGTGTAGGCGGCGGAGTCCTTTTTCACGGCGCGTCCCTCAGAAGCACCACGAGCCGTTGCGGAAGACCGGGATCCTGCGGCCGTCGGAAGTGAGACCGTCGATGTCCAGATCCGGGGCGCCTATCATGAAGTCCACATGGACCATGCTGTCGTTGATCCCCATGGCGCGGAGTTCTCCGAGGGAATATTTGCCGTAGTCACGGATGCAGTTTTCGAAGCCGCGGCCGAGGGCGAGATGACAGCAGGCGTTCTCGTCGTAGAGCGTGCTGTAAAAGAGGATCCCCGAACTGTTGATGGGGGAATTTTTGTCGATGAGGGCGCACTCGCCGAGGAAAGCGGCGCCCTCGTCCATGGAAATGATCTTTTCGAGGGTCTCCCGACCCTTTTCCGCGCCGGCCTCGACGGCCCGGCCGTTCTCGAAGCGGATGAAGAAGTTTTCGACGACGCTTCCCTGCCACGACAGGGGCTTGACGGCGCGGACGATCCCCTCGGCCTTGCCCCGCAGGGGCGAGGTGAAGATCTCCTCGGAGGGGATGTTGGGGTTGAATTCCCGGTCGGAGAGGTCCTTTTCCGCGGCGCCGCAGAAAATGCCCTGCGGGATGAGACCGACGCGGAGATCCGTCCCGTTGGACGACTTGTATTCCAGCGCGGTGAAGGCCAGAGCGTTGAGCTGTTCCGTCCGGCGGTGGATCGTCGCGTTGTGCTCGTTCCAGTTGGCGATGGGGTCGCCCTCGGCCCGGGCCGAGAAGAGGATGGCGCGCCACAGGCGTTCCACGGCCTCCTCCGGCGGAAGACCGGGGAAGACCTTCTGCGCCCACTTTTTGCCCGGGACGCCCGCGATGCACCACTGGTGGCGGTTCTCCATGGCGTCCCGGAAGGGTTTGATGAGGGGGTAGCGGGCCTGCTGGGCCCGGGCGCGTTTGCCCTGATCGATGCCGTCCATGCCGTCGGGATCGTCGGAGTCCAGCCACAGGAGCGCGGGGAGTTTTTCCGCCCGCCATCTGTATTTTTCCAGCTCCCACGGTTCCAGAGAAGAGAGCCTCTCTTCGGACTGGTGGAGCTGGTCCAGCCGGGCGCAGGGCATGTCCTCCCAGTCGACGACGACCTTTCCCGCGCCGTGCCGGTAGCAGAGCTCGACGACTCTCCGGACGAACTCCGGCTGGTCCAGTCCCGCGATGATCAGCACGTCCTGACCGGGATCGGGGTTGATCCCCTTGGCGACGATCAGTTCGGCATAGGCCTGCAGACGGGCGTCATCCATGGCGTTCCTCCCCGGCTCCCGCGGGAGCGTCGTCGGCCGAAGGATCGTTCCCCGTGCGGCGGATCAGAACGACCGTCTGGTCGTCGGCCTGCTTCCGCTCGAAGCGTTTGACGGCGTCCATGACGTCGCCGATGATCTCCGAAGCTTCCGTGCGTTTTTCGCAGGAGCTGGAGAAGGCCTCGATCAGGCGGGTTTCGCCGAACTCTTCGTCCGCGGCGTTGGTCGCCTCGGTGAGGCCGTCGGTGTACATCATGACCGTCGAACCGGGATCGAGGGAGATACACAGCGTCTCGAAGGCGACGAACTCGTCGGGCAGGATCCCCAGCGCGTTGCCGTCGGGCGAGATCACCCGGATGTGGTTGTGGACGAAGGTCACGGGGTTGGTGTGTCCGGCCCGGCCGAACTCCAGAAGGGAATCCTTCCTGTTGAGCAGACAGCAGCCCACGGTGATGAACCGGTCGCCGCCGGTGTCGTTGAAAAGTTTCCTGTTGAGGTCCCGCAGAAATGCCGTGAGGGTGGTGAAGGAGTCTCCCAGCGCGTTGGCGAAGCTTCTGGTCATGGCCGTGAGCATGCTGGCGGGAACGCCCTTTCCGCAGGCGTCGCCCACGACGACCAGCAGGCGGTCGTCGTCGATGCGGACGAAATCGTAGTAGTCGCCGTTGACCTCTTTGGCGGAACGGGTCCGGGCGTCCACCGAGAAGTTGCCCCATTGCGGGAAGGCGGCCGGCAGCAGGGAGGTCTGGATGTGCCGGGCGAACTCCAGCTCCTGATCGATGCGGTCCCGGCGGCTGATCTCATAGTAGACCCGGACGAGGTCCTGGACCATCAGGATCTCCGACGAGAGGCGGCGCAGACGGTCCAGTTGCTGCTGGGAGAAGGGGTGGGAGGGCCGGGCCCGGTTGCCGACGGCGCACACGATGCCCCGGACCATGCCATCCCGCAGCATGGGCACGGCCATGACGCTGCCGATGGCGCCTGCGCCTGCGTAACTGCCGAAACGGGGATCCGCGGCAGCGTCGGGGATCAGCTCCGGCTGCTTCGAAACGAGGAGACTGCCGGGAAAGCCGATGCCCGCGACGATCTTTTCCCGGAGCAGGGCTTCCAGAAGCTGGTGCCGCCGGGCAAGCCCCTGGGGCGTCCCGGTATGGACGAGGGGATAGTTGCCGCTGACGCCCGCGCCGGTGAATTCCTCATTGCGGAATTCATAGATGCAGACGCTTTTGGCGTCGATCTTCTCGGCGACGTTGAGGGCGGTCGTGTGCATCAGCCCCTCGAATCCCTCGTCGCCGCGCAGACCGGAGGCGAAGCGCGAGAGGAAGCTGGCCAGCTCTCCCCGGGCCTGTTTTTCGTCCTTGAGCTCCCGGAGCAGACGCGCGATCCGGAGCGAGAGCAGACGGAGCGTGGCCGCGGCCCCGATGAGCAGCAGGAGCAGCAGCGGGATCACGATGTGCGTGAGAACGGGGGCCGAAACCGTCCCCGCCGCACAGAAGACGCCGCACATACCCGCAGTCATGCTCTCGTATCCCGAAGAACCTTACACCAGCCCGAGATATTCCTGCAGGGACTTGACGGAGGGATCGCCGTGCCGTGCCTCCTTGATACCCTCGGCAGTGGCGCTGGCCGCCGCGATGGTGGTCATGTAGGGGATCTTGTACTGGATCGCCAGCATGCGGATGTAGCTGTCGTCGATCTTGCTCAGACGGCCTGCGGGCGTGTTGATGATCAGCGCCACCTCGCGGTTGCGGATCAGGTCGGCCACGTTGGGACGGCCCTCGTTGAGCTTGCACACCTGAGAACTGGCGATGCCGTTCTGCTGGAGGAACTTGTACGTCCCCTCCGTAGCGACGAGCTCGAAACCCAGCTCCGACAAAGTTTTGACGATGGGCAGCAGGTAGTCCCGCTCCCGCACGTTGACGGAGACCAGCACCTTGCCCGACAGCGGCAGACGCATGCCGGCCGCCTGCTGGGACTTGAAATAGGCCATGCCGAAGGAGGGGGCCAGCCCCATGACTTCGCCCGTGGCGCGCATTTCCGGCCCCAGCACCGGGTCCACTTCGGGGAACATGTTGAAGGGGAACACCGCCTCCTTCACGCCGTAGTAGGTCGTGGGAGCGCTGTGCAGCATGCTCTTGAGCTCTTCCAGACTCTTCCCGAGCATGATGTAGGTGGCGATCTTCGCCAGCGGCGTTCCGGTGACTTTCGCGACGATGGGCACGGTCCGGCTGGCCCGGGGGTTGGCTTCGATGATCCAGACCTCGTCTTCGCAGACGGCGAACTGGACGTTCAGGATCCCCCTGACGCGGAAATCGCGGGCGATGGCCGCCGCGTGGCTTTCGATGGTGTCCAGATGCTTGCGCGAGAGGGTCACCGGCGGAATGGAACAGGCCGAGTCGCCGGAGTGGATCCCCGCCAGCTCGATGTGTTCCATGACCGAGGCGACGAAGGTGTGTTCACCGTCGCTGATGGCATCCACCTCGCACTCGATGGCGTGGCTGAGGAAGCGGTCGATGAGCATCGGGTAGTCGGGGCTGATCTGGATGGCCTCGACGGCGTAGCTGGTCAGGGATTCCTCGTCGTAGATCACGGCCATGCCCCGTCCGCCGAGGACGAAGGAGGGCCGCACCATGACGGGATAGCCGATCTTCCGCCCGAGGGCGACGGCTTCGTCGAGACTGCGGGCGATGCCGCTTTCGGGCTGTTTGATGCCCAGCGCGAGCATCCGTTCGCGGAAGTATTCCCGGTCCTCGGCCAGACGGATGCCTTCCGGCTGGGTCCCGATGATGTTGACGCCCGCGTCCTTGAGTTCCTGGGCGATGTTGAGCGGCGTCTGGCCGCCGAACTGCACGATGACGCCCTCGGGCTTCTCCTTGTGATAGATGGTCAGCACGTCCTCGACGGTCAGCGGCTCGAAGTAGAGCTTGTCGCTGGTGTCGTAGTCGGTGGAGACGGTCTCCGGGTTGCAGTTGATGAGGACCGATTCGTACCCCGCCTCACGCAGCGTCAGCGCCGCGTGGACGCAGGTGTAGTCGAACTCGATGCCCTGACCGATCCGGTTCGGTCCGCCGCCGAGGACGAGGATCTTCCTGCGGTCCGAGACAGGCACGTTGTCCGGCTGGCCGGAGTAGGTGGAGTAGTAGTATTCTCCCCGGTGCTCGCCGCTCACGGGGACTCTTCTGTAGGTGGCGACGCAGTTCAGCGCGACGCGGCGGTTGCGGACGGCCTTTTCGGTGACGTTGAAAAGTTTCGCCAGATACTTGTCGGCGAAGCCGTATTTTTTCGCCTGGACGAGCAGATCGTCCGAGAGGGCCATCCAGTTGCACTGGGCGAGCTTGAGCTCGAAGTCCGCCAGCTGTTTGATCTCCGAGAGGAAGAACTTGGAGATCTTCGAGAGGGCGAAGGCCTCGTCCACGGAAAGGCCCTTTTTGAAAGCCTCGTAGAGGTGGAAGAACCGTTTGCTGGAGGGATAGGCCGTCTTGGCCTTGAGTTCTTCGAGGGAGAGTTTTTCGATCTTCTTGTCCAGTCCCGGACCGCTGCGGCCGATCTCCAGACTGCGGATCGCCTTCTGGAAGGCCTCTTTGAAGTCCGCGCCGATGCTCATGACTTCGCCCACGGCCTTCATCTGGGTGCCGAGGTGGTCCTTGCTCTTGGGGAACTTTTCGAAGGCCCAGCGGGCGAACTTCGCCACGACGTAATCGCCGGAGGGCGTGTATTTCTCGAGGGAGCCGTCCCGCCAGTAGGGCATTTCGTCCAGCGTGACGCCCGCGGCCAGCTTCGTCGAGACGCGGGCGATGGGGAACCCGGTGGCCTTGCTGGCCAGCGCGCTGGAGCGGCTGGTGCGGGGGTTGATCTCGATGACGATGATCCGCCCGTCCTCGCGGTTGTGGGCGAACTGGACGTTGGTGCCGCCGGTGACGCCGATGGCGTCGACGATGCGGTAGGCATATTCCTGGAGCTGCGCCTGGACTTCCTGCGAGACGGTGAGCATGGGGGCCACGCAGAAGCTGTCGCCGGTGTGGATGCCCATGGGGTCAACGTTCTCGATGAAGCACACGGTGATCTTCTGGCCCTTGGCGTCGCGGACGACTTCGAGCTCCAGCTCTTCCCAGCCGAGGACGCACTCCTCGACCAGCACCTGACCGATGAGGCTGGCGGCGAGACCGCGGCTGACCACGTCGCGGAGCTCCTCCACGTTGTAGACGATGCCGCCGCCGGTCCCGCCCATGGTGTAGGCCGGACGCAGGACGACGGGGTATCCCAGCTGGGAGGCGATGGATTCCGCTTCGGCGATGGAGTAGCACGGCGCGGACTTCGCCATGGGGATGCCGATCTCGGCCATGGTCTTCTTGAATTCGATCCGGTCCTCGCCGCGCTGGATGGCGTCCAGATCGACGCCGATCACTTTGACGTTGTACTTGTCGAGGACGCCCTCCTCCTTGAGGGAGGTGGCCAGATTGAGCGCGGTCTGGCCGCCCAGGTTGGGCAGCAGGGCGTCGGGACGCTCGCGGGCGATGATCTTCTCGATGCTGTCGACGGTGAGGGGTTCGATGTAGGTGTGATCGGCCACCTGCGGATCGGTCATGATGGTCGCGGGGTTGCTGTTGGCCAGCACCACTTCGTAACCGCATTCATGGAGCGCCTTGCAGGCCTGAGTGCCCGAGTAGTCGAATTCGCACGCCTGACCGATGATGATCGGCCCGGAACCGATGATCAGCACCTTCTTTATGTCAGTCCTTTTCGGCATGATTATGAAACCTCCCTGTGATGGAAAACTTAATTGTCCAAATTAACGCGTAATATAGCACGCGAAGAGGCATTCTTCAAGTAGAAAAACGATTTTTCCCGTCCCCCGTTCAGCCCTGCGGCGCAGCGGCGTATTTTCTCTCCAGCTCCCGCAAAAAAACCTCGAAGTCCGACCGGACCTGCGGCACTTCCTCCGCGGCGGAGGAACGGAGGAGTTTGAGAAAGAAGAAAACGAATCCGATCGCCGCGAAAGAGAGCAAAGAAGCCCAGCCCATGACGCGCAGGGCGGCGATCCCCCAGAGCAGGACTCCGGAACACCAGAGGAACGGAAACCACTTCAGTCCTGCGGGCGGCGCGATGACGACGCGCAGAACGGTCCCGGATCCGGAGGGCGGCCGGCGGCATTCGAGATGGAGCTGGCCCCGGAGGGAATTCCGGCTCTGTCTGACCGGAAACAGCGTCAGCGGGTCGCCGAGGACCCGCCCGAAAACCGGTCCGCCGAAACCCAGCATGGCCTTGAAGATCCGCCACGAAGAAAACACCCATTCGCCGGGGCACTCCCGGACGAGGGCGTTTTTCAGCTCCTCTTCGGTCAGCGTCGTCCGCAGGAAAAATTCGCCGTAGGGCTCGAAATATCTGTCGAAGATCATGACTTCCGGCCCTCCTGCGTTCTCATTTGAGGAACCGACCCTTCGTCTCGGGGACGAAAAGCGAGAGCAGGAAGGATATCCCCGTGGGGATGAGGAGCACGGAGAAGAGCGTCACATAGGCCCGGTCGGGGTAGACGATCTTCCGCCCGGCGGCGAAGAGGGCGGGATCGACGAAACTGTCCAGCAGTCTTCCGATGAAGACCCCCGCCGCGGCCACGGCCAGATAGCAGCACATGTTCATGAAGGCCGCCGCCTGGGTCTGGGCGCGGGCGGCGTTGACCTCCTGCGCCACGATCACGAACATCCCCGAGGAACCCGAGGCAAAGGCGCTGAGAAAATAGGCGGCGGCGAACACGGCGGGCGGCAGTTTCAGCAGGACGGCGAGAAGCATGAGGACGATGCACGACAGCGCCACCGAGGTGGAGATCACCACCATGGGCTTGCGGCGGTTGCCCAGCATCCGGCAGAAGAAGCCGCCGCCCAGCAGCGTGAACATGCAGACCAGCGTGAGAGAGAAGATCACCGCCGAGGCCGGAGACGGGGCCATGCCCGCTACGTCCTCCAGGAATTTCATCCCGAAGACGCTCTGCAGCAGGAAGTAACAGGCGAAGTTCACCGAGGTGCAGTAGCAGGCGATCCAGGTCAGGGGATTCTTCAAAACCCCGGCCAGCGGGGCCGGCGCGGAGCCGCCCGGACGGATTCGGCGCGGGGCCGCCCTGCGGGCGCACAGCACGAAGACCGCGTAGAGGACCGCTGAGACGATCCCGACAGCCAGCAGGAGTTTCCGCCACGAAAAGTACCGGCACAGCGCGGCGAAGGGCCACGTGCCCAGCAGTCCCCCACCGTAGCCGATGAAATAGATGACGCCGAGGACGACGGCGTAGTTTTTGCGCCCGAAGGTGGCGTCGCTCTCGCGGAGGAGACTCAAATACATGACGCTGGACCCGGCGCCCACCAGCACCCTGGCCGCGTTCATGAGGAAGAGGTTCCCGGCGCACAGGGGGAAGAGCAGGACTCCGGCGGCAAAGACCGCGCCGCCGAAGACCACCAGCCGGATCCCGCCGTACCGGTCCGCCAGCGCCCCGGCGACGAGCTGGAGAAAGGCGTAGACCGTCACCATGCAGCTTCCCAGAAAGGAGATCTGCTCCGCTGTGAAGCCGTAGGCCGTCTGCAGCGCGTTGAAGATCGTTCCCGGGACGGCTGTCCGCTGGAAGTAGGACGATGCGTACAGCGCCGCGAGCGAGATGAAGATCAGGAGCGCATTCCGTCTCCTCTCCGCCTTTGCCGTTCCCGTCATGTTCCCTCCTTTTTTCTGCGGCGATAATATAGCACCGGCGCTCTTTTTTTCAAAGGGGATTTGATTTTTCCCGGCGAGGATTTCTATTGTGTTTGAGGAGAAAAAAGCTTTCCGGTTTCTTCGGAACGCATCGAAAATGGAGGAGAAGATGAAGATGGATCGTCCCGTTCTGTCATGTTGTGCGCTGGTCGCGGAGGGCCTGCTGCGGATCTCGGATGAAAAAGCGCCCCGGGTCGCCGGGAAAATCGATTTCGACGGCGGCAGTCTGGTGCAGTTCCACCTGGGCATCCTGTCGGTCTGTTCCTATCTTCTGAGTTCCTGCGGGACCGGATTCCTCATCGACCCCGTGCGGGAGCCCGAAATTTACGACCGGTACATCGACGAAAACAACATCCGTCTGGAGGGGATCTTCCTCACCCACATGCACGGGGATTTCGTCGCGGGGCACATCGAGCTGGGCGTCCGTTACAACGTCCCCGTCTTTCTCGGCCGGGGCGCGGAGGCCGCTTTCAGCCACATCGCCGTGGACGACGGTTCCGAATTCCGGCTGGGGCGGCTCAAGCTCTGTTTCTTCTCCGTCTCCGGTCCGGAGGGCGACAGCGTCTGCATGACCGCCGGGACCGGGACGGGTCGCCCCGCTTTCGTCTTCACCGGCGACGTTCTCGACGCCCCGTTTCCGGACGGGGAGCGCATGACGCCTCTTGCCGCCCTGGACGACGGGACGCGGCTCTGTCCGGCCCACGGGGCGCCCTGCGGGGAAGAGAAGCTGCCGACCCTCGGCGACGTGCGCCGCCGTGCGGGCCGGAGGAGGATCGCGATCGATCTCCCCGGCGGGGAATCGCTGCGGGTCATCAACCGCTGCGGACCGCCCGTGGCCGACTGGACACGCCCGTACACGCCGGAGCGCCCGGACATCTCCCTCGCATCTCCCCGGAGCCGGGTGGCGGACATCCGCAACGCCTCCGTCTATGCAAAGGAACACATCCCCTTCTCCCTCAACATCGAAGCCAACGGACGCCTGGAGTACTGGGCGGCCCGTCTCTTCGATCCGCTGGCGGGGCCCGTGTTCGTCACGGGGGAGACCGATGAGGAGATCGCCGACGCGGGCCGGAGACTTCTCGTCGTGGGGTTCGAGGTCCGCGGCTTCCGCTTCGCGGCCTGGAAGAGCGCCGGGCTTCCCCTCCGGGGGGCCGCAGAGGTGTCTCCCGCCGAACTGGCCCGCAGGCTCGATGAGGATGCATCGTCGGTCGTCCTTGACGTCCGCTCCCGGGCGGAGTGGCGCCTGCGGCGGATCGCGAGATCCGTCAACATCCCCCTCTGCGAACTGCCCGAGAGGGTCCCGGAGGTCTGCGGAAAAAAGATCGCGGCCATCGTCTGCGCGTCGGGATACCGTTCGGCCATCGCGACGGGGATCCTCGAGCGCTGCGGCGGCGGAGACGTGTGCCGCCTCTCCGGCGGCATCGGCAGCTGGATCGAGGAGGGCTTTCCCGTGGCCGGGATCAGACGCCGGTCCCGTCGAAGACCGGAATGAATTCCTTTTCGGCGGAATCCGCCTCCTGAACGAAGCCGTCTTCTATGGGGGAGTCGAAAAGATACTGCTCCACCTCGCGGTATTCCTCCTCCGTGATCCGGCGGTCGAGTTCGGGGTAAGAATCCTGCGAGACTTTTCCGCAGGGGAGATACTGGCGCATCAGACTGAAAAGCACCTCCCCCGGGCGGAAGGTCTCCGCCACGAAGTCGATGATCCGCCGGCTGTTCTCCGTGCATCCCGGGAGGATGAGGTGGCGGATGACCACCCCCGAGCGCAGCATGCCGTCGTCCCCCACGCGGAAGGGACCCGTCTGGCGGTACATTTCAAGGATCGCCTCCTTCGCCCTTTCGAAGTAATCCTGCGCGCCGCTGTACCGGGCGGCCAGCCGGTCGTCCGCGTACTTGAGGTCGGGCAGATAGATCTGCACCTTGTTTTCCAGCCGCCGCAAAGTCTCCGGCAGCTCGTAGGCGTTGGAGTTCCACACCACCGGGACGGGGAGGGGTTCCGCGAGACTTTGCAAAACCGCTTCGGTGAAATGGGTCGGCGTGACCAGATCGATGTTGTGCGCCCCCTGACCGATCAGCTCGAAATAGATCTTCCGGAGCCGCTCCGGCGTGATCTCCTTCCCCACGGGACGCATGCTGATGCCGAAATTCTGACAGAAGACGCAGTGCAGATTGCATCCGCAGAAAAAGACCGCGCCGGCTCCCCGGGTGCCGCTGATGACGGGTTCCTCCCAGAAGTGCAGCGCCGCCCGGGCGACCACGGGGGAAAGGGGACTTGCGCAGACGCCCGGCAGCTTGCCTTCCGTCAGGTTCTGCGGCCGGGCCGCCCCGCACCGCCGCGGGCAGAGGGTGCAGAGTTCACTCATGATGTGCTATAGATCAACCGTTTTGAATGTAAATGCGCCCGGGGCGTCCCCGTCGATCTCCACCAGAGAGCCGTTCCGCGTCACGGAGCCCGCACAGCACTCGAAGATCCGCCCGTCGGGGCGGTTCCTGAAATAGGGCTTGTGGACGTGGCCGCAGAGGACGAGGTCGATCTTTTCCTCCTCCGCCAGTTTCAAAACTTCCTTCTGGCCGAAAAGACGGTGGCGGATCCTGAGGATCGGGTGATTTTCCGTCATGGGGTAGTGGGAGACGAGGACGCGGGGCAGCTCCTTTTTTTCGGCGCACCATCCGGCGATCGTCCGGGAGTCCTCCCGGCTGAGAAATCCCCAGGAACACAGCAGATTGGAGGGACGGCTGGTGTTGAGCAGCAGGAATTCGATCCCGGCGATCCGCCGCCTGAGCGGAAAATCGTCGAAAGCGACGCCGTCTCCGTTGAGATACGCCACCATGTCCTTCATGGCCTTGACGCACCACGGACGCCTGACGTAACAGTCGTGATTGCCCGGCATATAGATGAGCGGAAACCCTGCGGTTTTCAGGGGTTCGAGGACTTTTCGCACCCGCTCGAATTCCCCGGGCTGGCCCGCGCTGGTCAGGTCGCCGGTGCAGACTGCGACGTCGGGCCGGACCGAGAGGATGTACGCCACCGCCCGCTCGAGTTTGCCCAGATCATGACGGAACCTGCGGCGGAAGCGGTAGTTGAAGACGCCGACCCAGCGCTTGTCGAAATAGGCCATCCAGTCTTCAGCGCCGCCTCCCGCGTGAGGATCGGAGAAATGTATGATCTTCACAGACGCTCCTGTCGGCGCCGCAGCGCGTTACTTCGAGCTCGGCAGTCCCGGGATCTTGTCGTAAATTTTGACCTGCTGTTCGAAGTCGAGGTACTGGGCCAGGGACATCACCGTGGCGCCGAGCATCAGGAGAAGCGTGATCAGCCCCAAGATGAGATACACCGGGGACGCCGCGCTCTTCGCCGCACTCTTCGGAACGGCCGGGGTCGCGACGGCTTCTTCAGAGGTCTTGGCCTCCTCCGCCTCTTCTTCAGGTGCGTCGGCCGCATCTTCCGGCTGGGCCGGCGCGGCGGGCGCAACGGGTTTGACGGGCGCTGCGGGCTTGGGCGGGACAGCCGGTTTCGGCGGGGTGCTCGGACGTCCGCCCAGACCGCCCGGACGTTTGGGCGGCGCCAGTTTGACCGTCGCTTTGACATCGCTTCCGTCGGCTTCTTCCGCCGCCGGGGGGGCTGCCGGAGTCTCGGGGGCCGCGGGAGCGGCGGGCGCTGTCGGCGCCGCGGGAGCGGCGGGCGCACCGGGACGGCTCA
>JAFSTC010000013.1 GCA_017450705.1 Lentisphaeria bacterium
GGAAGGGAAAAACTTTTTTTCCCGTGAAAAAAAGTTTTTCCCTTCCCCCGGAATCCTCTCCCCCTTCCAAGTAAAGGTCAGCGGCCGAAGACCCAGTCGCGGCGTTTTTGTTTTTCGGACTTGTAGTCGGAGCGGAAGTTGCGGACGGCCTGTTCGGGGTCGTTGTTGTTGAGTTCCTGTTTGAGGAGTTCGCGTTCGCGGGGGGTGAGGTCCTTGTCGTGCATGTATTCGGGTTTGTTTTTGATTTTGAACAGGTCGTGGATGGGGTCGCGGTCATCGTCGGCGGCGGAGCGTTTGCGGGAGCGTTTTTCGGAAGAGGCGCGTTTCGGGGGGCGTTCGGGCTCGTTGAACATGCTGCGGAACCAGGCGCAGCCGCTGCCGGAGAGGAGGAGAAGGGCGGCGAAAAGCAGAAGGCAGATTCTTTTCATGATTCAAAACTCTTTTTTGCGTTCCGCGCGGGCGCGGAGCTGGCCGCAGGCGGCGGTGGATTTTGCGCCGCGTTCGACGCGGCGGGTGACGGCGGCGCCGGTGGCGGCGACAGCCTTTTCGAATTCTTCGATCACGTCGCGGCGGGGGCGGCGGAAGGCGCTGCCGGTCTCGTTGTAGGGGATGAGGTTGATTTTGGCCCGGTGGCGGAGGGCCAGGCGGCCCAAGGCCTCGGCCTGTTCGGGGGAATCGTTGATACCGGCGAGGAGGGTGTATTCCAAGGTGTAGAGCCTGCCCGAGCGGTCGCGGTAGGCGTCGGCGGCCTCCAGGATTTCGTCGATGGGGTAGCGCAGTTTGTCGGGGATGATCTTTTCTCTCGTGGCGTCGTCGGGGGCGTGGAGACTGACGGCGAGGGTGAATTCCTTCCCAAGTTGGGCGAGTTTGCCGATGCCGGGAACGTAGCCGCTGGTGGAAACGGTGATGCGGCGGGGGGACATGGAAAAGCCCTCCGGGGAGGTCAGGGTGTCCAATACTTTGGCCAGTTCGTCGAAGTTGAGCAGTCCTTCGCCGATGCCCATGAAGACGATGTTGTCGCACTTGCGCCCGGCCTCGGCGCAGCCGGCGAGGAATTCCTCCAGCATCTCGCCCGCATGGAGATTGCGGACAAGGCCGTTGGCGCCGCTGGCGCAGAAACGGCACCCGACGGGACAGCCCACCTGGGTGGAGAGACAGAGCGTCACGCGGTCCTGCGCGGGGATGACCACCAGCTCCACCGACTCCCCGTCGTGGAGGGCAAGGCGCAGTTTCACCACGCCGTCGCGCCCGGACGCCGCCCGTTCGGCGACGGAACAGGAGGGGAAGAAAAAGTCTTCCGCAAGGGCCTGCCGGAGTTTCGCGGGCAGATTTTTCATGCCGTCGGGAGAAAAGACGAGTTTCTGAAAGATCCACTCCCGGATCTGTTTGGCGCGGAAAGCGGGTTCGCCCTTGTCGCGGAGCCAGGCGGCCAAGTCGTCGGAAGAGGTCTCCGTCAAAAATTTTTTCGCCGTCGTCATTTGCGGAGGGACTTCTCCAATTCGGCGATCTTTTTCCGGAGGGTCACGGGATCCAGATCGGCGTTTTCGACGCGGTTCTTTTCATAGAGGCCGAGGGCAGTTTTGAAGCGGCGCAGGGCCCGTTCCTTTTTGCCGAGAGCAAGATCGATGTCGCCCGCGTGGTCGGCGATGACCGCGCCGCCCAGATCGGCAGTCGTGCGGGCGATCGCCCGGTCCATGTAGTCCGCGGCCTCGGCATAGGCGCCGCGCTTGAATTTGACCCACGCCATACTGTCGAGATAGGCGGGATTCTCCGGCCGCCGGGAGAGGGCGAATTTGATCCGGGTCTCGGCGAGTTCGAGATCGACGCCCAGCGCCGCGGAGACGTACCCCGCCGCGTTGGCGAGGATGGGGTCGGCGGCGAAGCGGGGACCGGAGATCAGGGCAAGACCGGTCGAGAGCGCCTCCCGGTCGCCGGTGAGTTCGGCAAGAGAGAGCCAGGCCATGGCGACGGTGACGGGATCGCGCTTCGCCAGCGCCTGCATCCGGGCTATGACCTTCCGCATTTGGGCGGCGTCGCGGGTGACCTGCGCGAGCCTGAGGGCGCTGGTGAGCCGCTCGGCGGGATCCTTGAAGTTGGCAAGTTCCCCCTCGGCCCGAGCAAAATCGTTGGCCTCGAGGAAACACACGAAGCGCATCTTGGCGCAGAAGTCCACGGAGAGCGAGGGATGTTTCTTGAGCGCGGACTCCAGCTCCGCCGCCTTTCCGGCGCGGGAGGCCGCCTCGATGAAAAGCAATTCCGCGACGGGGTTCCCGGACCGCCATTTTTTTGCGATCCCGAAGGCCTCGTCGTTCCGCCTGACCGCGGTGAGGACGGCGAGGATCCGGCGCACATCGGCGGGACGGGTAAGCTCCATGGCGCGCAGCCGCGCAAGACACCGGGCCATGCCGCTCTCCGCAACGGAGTCCCTGGCGGACAATTGGTCGCGCAGACCGGAAGTTCCGTAATAGAGAAGCGTGCACTCGATCAGCCGCAGATCGTCGGGTCCGAAGGGTGGTTCGACGGCGGGACCGGGGATTTTCAGCTTCTGGTCGACCCAGAAGGCGGCCAGGGCGTGAAAGGACGACAGCTCCTTTTTTTCGGGCTTGCGGCGCAGCAGCGGATCGATCTCGGCAAGGATCTTCTCAGGCTTGGTTCCGGCCAGCGCGTCGATGACCGCGAGTTGATGGGCGAAAAAGAGATCGTTCCGGTATTGGCCGCGGACCCCGTTGAGGGCTTGGGCCGTCTCCTTTGCCAGTTCCGGCGCACGGGAGAGGGTCTTCGTCAGGACGGCCAGGGGCAGACGGTTCCGGGGATCGAGCAGAACGGCCCGGCGCAGGAAGCCGACCCGGGCGGCGGGTTCCGACTGGAGAAGCCCCGTGATGTAGCACTCCAGCGCCCGGGCGTGAGGATCATCGAGCGGGCGGAGATCGACCGCTTCGGGCCGGTCGGCGGGAACGTCGCGTCCCGCGGCCGCCGGTGCGGCATAAAGTCCCTCCCCCGCGGCAAGGACGAGGAACGAAAGAAGAAAAAACTTTTTCATGGCAGCATGACTCCGTTGAACGAAACGACTTGTCCGCCGTAAAACTTACCGCCGCGGAACGAAAAAATCAACACCATTCCCGGGAAAAGCGTTGAAAAACTTTTCATTCTTTCCCCCTGGGAAAAAAATTCCCGGAGCGCCGCGGGGGCGTCCGGGAGTTTTTATCCAGCGAAAGGAAGAAATCACTTCTTCTTGTGCCGCAACAGTTTGAGCTGCTTCTTCCGCTTGTGCTTGGCGATCTTCTTGCGCCGTTTCTTCTTCAAGTTGCCCATTTTTTTACCCTTTTCATTTCATGTCCGCCGGGGGGAGACCGAAACCGGCTCCGAAAAACCGCAGACTCGTCCCCGCCCTCCGGCTTGTACACACGTTTTCAATAATATAACTCCACTTTCGGAAAATTCCCAATGAAAAAAACTTTTTTTTCGAAATTTTACCCCCGTGTGCCGAAAAAACCCGCTCAGGAGCCGTACCGACGGCGGTATTCGCCCGGCGTCATGCCGTATTTCTGCCGGAAGCGCCGGTAGAACATGTATTCCCCCGCGAAGTGCACCTCGCGGACGATGTCGGCGACGGAGACGTTGGTCTCGCAGAGACTTCTGGCGGCGGCCTCCAGACGCAGACCGATGATGTACTGCGACGGCGTGACGGAAAAATTCTTCTTCCACGCCTTGAAGAACGCGGCGCGGGACATGCCGTTGGCGGCGGCCACCTCGTCGATGCTGACGTTCTCGGCGAAGTGCATGCGGAACCAGATGGAGATGTTGCGGATGCGGTCCTCCTCGGTCGGTTCCGCCGCGGGGGTGTTCTCGCGGAAGAGCAGATGGCCCATCAGCGAAAAGCAGAGCCAGTCCACGGCGTCGGTCGCGCCGGGGGTGTGGAGTTCGCGCAGAGCGCTCCTCAGCCGGGAAATAAGCACTTCCAGTTCCTCCGTCATCACGAAATGCCAGCCGGCCCGGTCGATCTTCATGCCCAGCGTCTCCATGATCTTCAGCACGTCGGGGGAACAGCTGAAGGAAATGACGTCGCGGACGGCCCCCCGGGGCATCTCCCAGGCGGACCCCGGCAGACGCCACACGACGTTGGGACAGGGCAATTTCAGACACTTCCCGTCGACGATGTCCTCCGTCGAACCGGACTCCGAGGAGAGTCTGAGACAGACCTCGAAGCGGTCCCAGCGTCTTTTCGACTGAGGGATCAGCTTGTCCTTGCAGTAATAAATGGATTCCACGCGAAACGGAAAACTGTTTTTGCGGGGAATGTCCCCGATGTCCAGACGCCATCCCGGCATGAGCGGTCCTCCTGTTTGGCATGAATGCGCTCGGATACGAAACATATACCGTCTTTAATTTAACGTGTATTCGCAAAAAAGCAAGCGGCACGGTATTTTTATACGATTTTACGGTCAAAATAAAGATGAAATGACGTTGCCGGAAAACAAAAGCGGAGTATATTTACACCGAGAGAAGGGGCAACAGGGAGCATCATCCGTGGAACTCTGCGGCACGGCGTACTGGGCATGGCATCCGGACCGGAAAGAACATGAGGCGGGATACACGCTTTTCCGCCGCGGTGTGACCTGTGCGGACAGGGCGCCTTATCATATCATCGTGTCGGCGGACAACCGGTTCAACTTCTATCTGGACGGGAAACTCCTGGGCCGCGGGCCCCTGCGGGGCGATCTCGACCATTACTTTTACGACGAATACGAAGGCGTTCTGGCCGCCGGACGGCACGTTTTCGCGGCGGAAGCCGTCGTCTGGAGCGAAGCGTGGCGCCGGAGCGCCGCCCCGTGGGCGGAGATGCACGCGGGCGGCGGATTCATGGTTTCGGGGTTCGCCGGGAATGAGCGGATGGAGCTGCCCGGAGACTGGCTCACGGCCATCGATCCCGCCCGCCGTCCCCGCCCGTGGAAAGAGGCGTGGAAGGGCAATGCCCGGATCCCCGCGCCGCCCATGGACGAGATCGACTTCGCCCATGATTTCGGCGACTGGAAAACGGCGGAGACGCCGCGGGGGAAATGGGTGAAGCCCGCCGTGCTCGGGAAGGCGGAGTTCCGGGGCGCGTATCAGACCGACCCGGACACGCCGTGGAATCTCGTAAAACGGCCCCTGGCGCAGATGGCGGAAACCTTTTCTCCCATCGCCGGGATCCTGCGGGGCCCCGGGACGCTGACGCTCGCCGACGGCCGCCTGACGGGGAGTTGTCCCGCGGGCAGATACACCGTTCTCCTCGATCTGGGAAAAAATCAGACGTTCATGGTCCGCTTGGCCGGGACCGGCGGGCAAGGCTCCTGCCGTCTCGCTTATTCCGAAACGCTTTTCAACGAACTGGGAAACAAAACGCACCGGTATCCCGGGACGCTGGGGGAACAAGGCTATGCCGATCTTCTGCATTTCGCCGGGACGCCGTGGCGGTACGCCTCCTTCTGGTACCGCACCGGGAGATTCATCGAACTTGAGCTGGATCTCTCTGAGCCTCTGTCGGAGATCGAACTGGAGTTGGACTTCATCACCTATCCTCTGGGGCCCTTCCGGGAGTTCCGGCAACCGGAGGATCCCGTGCTGGAAAAAATTTACGAAACGGCCTGTCACACGCTGGCCTGCTGCGCCCACGAGCATTTCGAGGACTGCCCGTACTACGAACAGCTGCAGTACGCGGGGGACTCCCGGATCGAGGCGCTGGTCTCCTACGCGGTCTCCGGCAAGGACGATCTGGGGCGGCACGCCCTGCGCTGTATCGCCGCCTCGCAGCTGGGGAGCGGTCTCACGCAGTCCCGCTATCCCTCTGTCTTCAGACAGGTCATTCCGGAGTATTCTCTGATCTGGGCGCTGATGCTCCACGACCATTACGTCTGCTTCGGCGACGCCGGGCTGGTGAAAGAACTTCTGCCCCATGCGGAAATCATCCTCGACACGTTCGAGCGCGCCCGTCTGCCGGAAGGGCTGATCGGCCCCCTGCCCGGCTGGCATTACACCGACTGGGTGCCGGGCTGGCCCTCCGGCTGTTCGGACCGGGGAGAGAACGTGCCGGAGACGGTTTTGAATTTGTTCTACGCCGAGGCCTGCGCCCGGACGGCCGAATTGGAAGACGTGAACGCCCGTCAGGAAAAGGCGGCGGAACTCCGCGTCCGGGCGGAAAAAACTCTGGAGGCGGTCAACGCCCAGTGTTACGATCCGGAGAAAAGGCGTTATCTGGATTCTCCGGGGCGGTCGGACAGGCTGAGTCTGCACGCCAACGTGCTGGCGGTCCTCTTCGGCGCGGTCCCGGAGCCGGAACGGGCGGCGTTTCTGCGGGAGATCCGCGGGGACGATGCCCTTGCGCCGATGACGCTGTATTTTTCGTTTTACCTTTTGAGCGCGGTCATGAAATACGGCACGGCGGCGGAACTGCGGGCCTGTTACGCGCCGTGGGAAAAGATGCTCGAAAACGGCTGCACCACCTTCCCCGAAAAGCCCGGTCCCTGCCGCAGCGAGTGCCACGCGTGGAGCTGCGCCCCCGCGTGGTTCCTCCTCCGCGCGGCGGGAAAAATCAAAATCGTTTCGCACGATCCCGTGAACATATAAGAAAAACATCACCCCAAAAAAAGAAAGGAACCGACGTAAAAATGGAAATCTCCGCGGGAAAAATGAAAAAGTTCACCCTCATCGAGCTCCTGGTCGTGATCGCCATCATCGCCATTCTCGCCGCCATGCTGATGCCCGCGCTTCAGCAGGCGCGGGAACGGGGACGGGCGATCTCCTGCGCCAACAATCTGAAGACCACGGGGCTGGCCAGCGCCGGGTACTCCAACGCCAACGACGACTTCATCGTTCCGGCCACCCTTCCTCCATGGGGAACCAGCTGGAGCCGCAAGTACATTTGGGCCGGACTGCTTTCCGGCGTCCACGGACTGCCGAATTACGGCATGACCGTCACGTGGAACGGCGACGTGATCACAGGCGCCGGGACCCTCTCCTGTCCTTCGGAGATCGGGTACGGCTCCCCCGGCTGGACTTCGCAGTTCTTTCACTATCTCATCAACGACGGTCTGGCCGGCACGTACGCATCCGACATCACGGCGGTCGTGCGGAGGAGATGCAAAAAGGTCCAGCAGGTCAAGATCCCCGGGAAAGCGCTGCTGATAACGGAATCGCAGAAAAACTACACTTCGATCGGGACCATAAGCGTCGCCGCGATCGGTTACCGGCACGGCACCTACGACGACAGGAGCTCCGTTGCGGCCTCCGGAATGACCGACCATCAGGTGTACTATTATCTGCCGGGCCGGGCCAATGTGCTCTATCTCGACGGCCATGTGGAGGCGAAAGGGATCAAAGACCTGCCCTCCGCGGCGAATCAATGGGCCGCATTCACCAGTTCCAGCGTGACCGAGTGCGGCTACGACAGGAATCTCGGAAGAGCAATGTAACGGAAAGGACAAGTGATATCATGGGCAGGTGGACAATTATTTTTTCGATGGTTTTCTGCGGTATTTTTCTTCTGCGCGGCGAAGATATCCGGTTCGACGAAAAACTCTCCGGCTGGACCGGAAACAAGAAGGGCGAGGTTTCTCTCGACGGGGACTTTTCGGGAGAGCCCGCCGTCCGCCTGAAGAACGGAGCCCGGCTGATCCGGGTGTTCGAGTTGGAGCCCGACGCGGTTTACGAGCTGAGTTTCCACGTCAAGGGGCAGGATATCCCGTCGGGAAAGAACGACGGCGCAAGGATCATGCTCAACGGCGGAAAACTTTGGCAGAGGTTCACGTCCGACGCAAAATCCGGGAAACCGGAGACCGGCACCTTTGACTGGAAAGAGGGGCGCGGCAGGATCGACACGGCCCGGACGGGGACGAAAGTCAGGATCTACCTTGCCGCCGGTTCCGCGGGAACAGTCTGGTACGGCGGCTTGAAGCTCGTCAAAAGGTCCGCGGGGAAATAACGGGAAACGACGGAACCGACACACCATGGGCAGAATTTTCATCATCCTTTCGGCCGTCTTCTGCGGCCTGTTCCTTCTGCGCGGCGAGGATATCCGATTCGACGAAACGCTCTCCGGCTGGACGAAGATCGGGAAAGAGAACGTCTCTCTTGACGGAGACTTTTCGGGAGAACCCGCCGTCCGCCTGAAGGACGGGGCGCGGATGATCCGCACTTTCGATCTGGAGCCCGACACGGTCTGGGAATTGAGTTTCTACGTCAAAGGGCAGGATATCCCGTCGGGGAAGAACGACGGCGCACGGGTCATGGTCAACGGCGGAAAGATCTGGCAGAGATTTACTTCCGATGCCAAAAAAGGCCGCCCCGAAACAGGGACCTTCGACTGGAAAAAGGGCGGCGGCAGAATAGACACGTCCCGTCTGGGGACGAAAGTCAGGATCTACCTTGCCGCCGGTTCCTCGGGAACGGTCTGGTACAGCGGGATCAGACTTGTCAAAAAGTCCGTCAGCGCAAAAGAAACTTCCTTCCGGAAAAAATACGGGGAAACGGTGAAAACCGCCCTCCTGATCCCCCGGGGCGTCTTCGGCTTTTTCGAGCCCGGGGAAAAGCCGGTCTTTCAAATCCTGCTGGACAGCCGGGAGAAGGACATCGCGTACGAACTGAAAGTCAAGGATGAGAGCGGCCGGGTCGTGCAGACCCTCCCCCGCCGGAAGGCGGAAGAAGAGATCACGCTGGCGGGACAGCCCTGCGGCTACTATGTCCTGGAGGCCGATTTCTTCTGCAAAGGCAAAAAGGTCTATTCCGTCCAGAGCGGTTTCGCAGTCGCCGAAAAGATCCCCAAACGGGATCCC
This sequence comes from Lentisphaeria bacterium, assembly GCA_017450705.1. Taxonomy (GTDB): domain Bacteria; phylum Verrucomicrobiota; class Lentisphaeria; order Victivallales; family Victivallaceae; genus UBA1784. The sequence continues at coordinate 8,808 of JAFSTC010000013.1, forward strand.
TTTTTCCAGATGGGTTTCGGTCTTCAGCCGGACATGGTCGAGGGGATCCGCCGCATCGGAGTCGGGACCATCAGCCTGAAACTGTCGGGCTGGAACAACCCGGGAGCCGTGGGCAGGCCGGAGAAGATATTCAACTGGCTCTACAACAACCGGGTCAAACCCTATATGGACGCCGGAGGCTTCGAGTATTCCGCCAACATCGGCGTCTCTCTGCTCAAGGCTCTGCGCAGCCCCCGGGAGATCGAGGAAGGCTGGCCGCTGATCAACGATGCCCTGCTGGACCATTACCGGAAATTCCTGACCCTTGCGCTGAATGAACTCAAAGGGAAAGTCCGCACCTGGTCGATCCAGCAGGAAACGCCCTCCAACGCCCGGATGCCGAAATTCGTCGGGACCTGGACGGAAGCCATGGCGAATTTCGTCATTCTGGTCCGGATGGGGTCGCGGCAGATCCGCAAAGAGATCCCGGATGCGAAGATCATGATCGGCGGATGCAACGTCAGGGGCACGCTTCAGGACATCGAGCGGATCACGCTGACCGATCTGATGAAGGAATTCGACGGTTACGTGATCGACGCCTACACCGGCAACTGGAAATTGACTCTGGGCGAACCGACTTTGCCCGAAGCGGAACTGATGGATTTCTACAGGGATGCCTCCGCGCTCTCCGATTCGCTGGGCAAAGGGAAGATCATCCGCAACGAAGAGCTGGGCTACTGCATCAACTACGGCGCCGCTTTCGACAGGGGTCTTGCCGTGACGCAGGCGGAATTGACGGCGCGGCAGCTGGTCATCACCAAGGCGGGACCGGTCTCCGGATTCGAACTTCACACCCCGACAAAATCGATGACGAAAGACGTCCCCGATCAGGCCGACTGCATGACGACGGTCTGGAAGCCTGTGGTGTTCAAGGGGAAATGTCACCACATCCCCCTGCCCGGCGGCGCGATGTACGTCACGGCGGCTTCCCAGCTGGCCTTCGTGCGGTCGCCGCGCTTTTTCTCGCAGGAAAGTTTTTACGGCTGCGTGTTCACCCGGCCGGACGGGAAGTCTCTCTTGGTCCTCTGGAACATCGAAGGGGAGAAGACGCTGGACCTCTCTCTGCCCGTCCCGGCGGAGAGGATCAATATGTACGGTCGCAAAACGGCTCTGAACGCCGGAAAAAACGCTTTGCGCATCGGCAAGGCGCCCGTTTACCTCGTGCTGGACTATCCGGCGGAAAAAGTGACTGCGGAGATCCGCCGCGTTCTGAACGAAAACCTGCCGGAATTCAAGGGCGCCGGGTATGCCTTCAGCAAGGACGAAGCCCGGGTGTTCATCCGGAATCTGACCCCGCGGACCCGCACGGGAGAACTGTCCGGCGCGGGCAAAGCGACGCTGCCGCCCGACCGCATCGTCTCCTTCACGGTCAGGACCTCGGGCAAAAGCTGTTCCTTTACCGCGGACGACGGGCGGAAATACCAGTTTGCGATCGACAGGGACGCCTACCCCGTCGCGCGGGTCAAAGAGAAAGTCGTCCTCGACGGCTCCGGCGCCTGGCTCAAAGGCCTGCCGGAAGGGGTCTTGAAATACCCGGACGACATCCGGCCCAAGTCCGCGCTCCAGCCGGAATTAAGTTATTTCAAAACCGACTTCAATCCGAACGGGCACAACGTCTCCGCCAAATACTGGACGGCGTATGACGACCGGAATTTTTACATCGCGGCCCTGGTGGACGACCCAGTCCATCTCCAGCGGACCGCCGGTCAGGACCTGTGGAGAGACGACTGCCTGCAGATCGTCTTTTCTTCCGCGGTCGCCGTCCCGAAAGAACTGCGGAACACGGCGGAACGGCAAGCGGTCTCGCCCCTGAATTACGGGATCGGCCTCACGTCCGGGGGACCGGCCGCGGCAAAACTGGTCGGCAACACCCTGGAAACAGGCTCCGTCAGGTTCAACGTCACCCGCAAAGACGGCAAGACCTTCTACGAAGCGGCCTTCCCCTTTGCGGAACTGGGCGGCCGTCCCGCCCGATTCGGTTTCGTCATCTTCGACAACAACTACGCCGGCAGAAAATCGGCGCCCTACTGGCTCGAATTTTCGCCCGGGATCGCGGGAGGAGCGGATGACTCCCAGCTGAAACTGATCCGGTACGAGTGAGCGGGACGGCAGGAGAATGAAAACTTTCATCGATCCCTTCGAAAAAAAGCCTCCCGTGGGGCCGCTGGCGAGCTCTCCGGTCGTGAGGCGCTATTCCGGCAATCCCCTGCTGACCGCATCGGACGTGCCCTTCCCCTGCCATCTGGCCTTCAACGCGGGCGTGGCGAAGTTCAACGGGCGGTATTACATGGCTTTCCGGTACGACACCTTCCGGGAGAACGACCGCAACAAAGGGCTTATCGTCTCCGGGTCGGGTCTGGCGGAGAGCGACGACGGTCTCCACTGGAAAGCCCATGAAAAGCCGATCACATTCCATTGGAAAGGACAGAGCCTGGGCTGGGTCAACGACGCCCGGCTGACCGTGCTGGAGGGCAAACTCTATTTGAGTTTCTGCTTCAATTCCCTCCACGGGGAGCGGCCCGGCTTCGCGGAGTGGAAGGGGGGAGACGATTTCGAGGTGGTCTGCCTCGGCATCCCCGCCCAGCGCAACATGGTGCTGTGCCCGTACCGGATCGACGGCCGATACTGGCGTCTGGAGCGCCCCGTCACCCGCCGGGGCCAGTACGACATCTGGGCCTCTTACTCGACCGATCTCATCCACTGGGGAGAGGCCGGACTGCTGCTGGGCGTGGAGGACGTGCCCTTCGCCGATTTCAAGATCGGGGCCGCCGCGCCGCCCTTGGAAACGGAGGAGGGGTTCCTGCTCTTCTTCCACGCCGTGGACAACGATCCCGCCCGAGAGATCGTCTACCCCAACGGCGCGAGATGGTGCTCCCGCTACACCTGCGGCGCGGTCCTTTTGGACAAAAAGGATCCCTTCGAGATCCTCGCCATGACGCGGAAACCCCTGCTGGTCCCGGAAACGGATTACGAAACGGGAAATATGGAACTTTTCTGGCGGGAGAACGTGATCTTCCCCTGCGGGGCGGTCATGGAGAAAGACGTCATCCGGCTCTACTACGGCGCGGGAGACTACTCCACGTGCATGGCGGAGATGGATCCGGCCGAACTGCGGGGCGAAATGGCCCCGTACACCCGGAAAACGCGCGAAGCGGTCGTTTCGCCGACCGAGTTGTGGAACGGCTGTTACGGCTGGGAAGAGAAAGCATGAAAGAAGTCAACTATGATGTAGTCGTCTGCGGCGCGGGCGTCGCCGGCGTCGCGGCAGCCGTGGCCGCCGCAAGGCAGGGCGCGAAAACCGTCATCATCGAAAAACAATGTCTGCTGGGCGGCCTCGCCGCCTCGGGACTGATCTACATCTATCTGCCGTTGTGCGACGGGAACGGGAAGCAAGTCGCCTTCGGACTGGCCGAAGAGATGTTCCGGCGCTGCACGGAGTACGGCCCCTTTGCAGTCCCTGAGCGCTGGGGCGGTCCGGCGGGGGGCGATCCCGGCATCAAGGGAGACCGCTGTCAATGCTGTTTCTCCCCCGCCGGGTTCACCCTGACGCTGGATAAGATGCTGGAAGAGTCCGGCGTCGATCTCTGGCTCGACACCCTCGTCACCGATGCGCAGAAGGAGGGAGACCGGATCGTTTCCGTGGACGCCGTGAACCTCTCGGGAAAGATCCGGATCGCGGGCAGGTGTTTCGTCGACGCCACGGGATGCGCTCTCGCGGCAAGTCTCGCCGGGGCGAAAGTGTTGTCCGAAGTCAATCACGTGACCCCGTGGATAATGGAAATGGCCTCCGATCCCTCCTTCTTCCACTTCACGGAGTCTCTGCACATCCGCCCCTTCGGGGAGCACAAAGAGGAGTACGCCGTGGAGCCGCCTTTCGACGGCAAAAAGGTCACGGCGTTCGTCCGCCGCACCTGGCGGATGATGCGAAGTCATTACGACGCCTTCAGCCGGGCGGAGCGGGTGAAGAATTATCCCGTGCATCTGCCCGCCATGCCGCAGATCCGCAAGATCGGCCGCATCGACGCGCTGTACACTCTTTCGGAAACGGACTGCGGGAAACACTTCGACCACGCCGTCGGGACCGCGGGCAACTGGTACCACCCCGACCCCGGCTGGGAAGCGCCTTACGAAGCGCTGGTCCCCAAGGATCTGGACGGGCTTCTCGCCGCGGGCCGGTGCATCGGCGCGGGGGGCTACGCCTGGGAGATCTTCCGCGTCATCCCAGCCGCCGCGCTGACCGGCGAAGCCGCCGGGACCGCCGCCGCGCTCTGCGCGCAGAAAAATCTTTCCCCGAAAGACCTGCCCTACGCCCTCCTGAAAGAACACCTGACCAGCCTGCCGGACTGACGGCGGCACGGTTTCCTCCCCCCTCCAGGGAAACGGCGGGGGATTTTTTGTTTATAGCAGAATTTTACAAAAGAAAAAATGAAAAATCCATTGCATCGGAGCCCGAGCCAAGGTAAATTATGGACGATAAAGCCGCATTTTCGGGATCGGTATGAAAACGGGGAGGATGTTTTTTATGAACGACGGAAAGAAAAATTTTTTCTTCACTTTGATCGAACTCCTGGTCGTGATCGCCATCATCGCCATTCTGGCCGCGATGCTCATGCCCGCCTTGCAGCAGGCGCGGGAGCGGGGACGGGCCATTTCTTGCACCAACAACATGAAACAGATCGGTCAGGTGCACATGTTTTACGCCAACGACTGGGAGGACCGCCTGATGCCCGCCTTTTATCCGGGCAGTCAGAACACCTGGGCGTACCCGACGGGGAAGATCAAAACCATGTACTTCTCGGCCTATCCCGCCGGCCGCTGGAAGATTGACCTGGGTGGTCTCGCCTGTCCCACGCGGGCCCCCGGACTCCTTGCCAACGGCTTCGATCTGCGCTGGTACACCTATTTGTGCAACACAAACATCCTCGGCACCAACGCCAGACAGCCCGCGCGCATCGGAAAACTGAAAAATGCCGCCGACAAGGTCATCAAAATCGAACAGGTCAACGGCGCTTCCAACAAAGTCTTCGACGACGGGAACGTCGACGCCCGGTTCGGCCGCCACCACAACGAACGGGGCAACGCCATCTTTGCCGACGGCCATGTCAAAAACATGAAGGAGATCACCAAAGAGCAGCTGGATCCCGGCTTCACCCTGGCCCCCTGGTGATTTTTCGAAAACCGCGAAAAAAGGACGACGGCGATGAAAAAATTTCTCTTTCCGGCCCTGACACTGCTGACCATGCCGCCGCTTGCGGCGGTGAACGTGGATATTTACAAGGAGCCCGGCGATCCCCGGGTGACGGCCTTCACCGTGCCCGCCCGCCGGGGCGAAGCCGTGGTGAAGAAATTCGTCATGGAGCGGGACGGGCGGAAATTTTCGCCCCAGACGCTCCTCATCGCCAAATATCCCGACGGCTCCCCCCGGTGGTACCGCCTGATCGCCGACGTCCCGGCGGGGCGCTACGCGGTCACTCCGGGGACGCCGCAAAAGGGCGCGCTGAAGAATCAGGTCAAGCCCGCCGGAAAGGAAAAATACCGCGCGTTCACCAATAAACTTCTCACCGCGACATGGGAGGGAAAGCCCTTCCTGATCCAACTGGAGTCGGGAGGCAAAAAGTGGCGCATCCCCGCGCCGGAGATCACCCTGCCCGACGGCACACGCCCCGAGCCCGTGCTCCGCTCGGCCGCGCCCTTCGACGTGGGCCCCCTTCAGACCGGCATGGAGTTTTCCGGCGAGTATCTCCCCTCCCCCGCAGGGGAAAAGCGTTACTGGCGTCTGCGCCTGACCCTCTGGGGCGACAAAAATTTCGTCGGGATCGAACCCCTGCTCGGCGTGTCGCTGGACCGGCCCGGAGAAACATGTTACGACGAAATGCGCGCCTGGCGGGCGGCCTCCCTGCGCATCAACACCGACGGCCGGCAGGCGGCGGTCCGCTCCGCCGTCCAGTGGGAGGACTCTTCTTATGAGACCGCCGAGGACGGAAAGATCGAAACGTCGAAGGGCGCGCTCGGTCTCTTCGACGTCCCGGGCGGCGGCAAACTCGCGATCCCCGAGATGGCCGAACGCTTCCCCATGGGCGTCACGACCTTTCCCGACGGCCTGCGGGCGGAGCTTCTCCCGGAGATCCGGCCCCGGACCCGCTACGCGGGCCGCAAGCCGGAATACATCCAGTATTTCGCGCTCCGCACGGGAGATTACGTCATGCGGGCGGGGGTGGAGCTTTCCTTCCCCATGTACCTGACTTTTGACGACAAAACGGACGCGAAAAAACTGCTGGAGCCCGTTCCGGTCGGGATGGTCGATCCCGACGACCTGGACCGGAGCGGCGCGTGGCTCAACGAGATCCGTCCCCCCGACGTCTACAGCCGCTTCTACGACCCGGAGATCGTCAAGGGACTCGACGCGTATCTCAAAGCCAAAGTCCGGGAGCGCTGGTACGGCTTCATGAATTACGGCGACAGCTTCGGCGAGCGCAAATGGAACTGGTTCAACAACGAATACGACGCCGCCGCGGTCTTCTTCGAACAGGCCCTGCGGCTCCGCAAACCCGAATACTTCCGCGAGGCCCTGCTGGCCGCCCGGCACCAGACGGAGATCGACACCGTGAAGAAACAGCCGGGCAGCCGGAACGGCGCGGTCTACACCCACTCTCTGGGCCACACCGGCGGCTACTACCGGGACGGGGAATTCAAGTTCCTCAATTACGGCCACGGCGGCAAACTCTTTTTCATCGGCGTCAGTTCCAACGGGCACACGCGCATCCGCGGGATGTGCATGGCCTTCGTGCTGACCGGCGACCGCCGCTTCCGCGACACCGCGCTGGCCACAGGTCAGTGGATCATGAAGAGCGACCTCTTCACCCGGCGGACTTGGGGCGCCACCCACCGCGAACCCGGCTGGGCGCTGGTCAACCTCACGTCGATCTACTGGATGAGCGGCACGGCGCGCTTCCTGGACGCCGCCGAAGCGCTGGCCTGGATCGTCATGTCCCACGCCCGGGGCCGCGGGGTGCGCTTCGACGCGCTCCAGAAGCACAACTGCCCGGTCCCGCCCGGCGGCTGGAACGAGAAAAACCGGGTCTACCGCACGGGAGCCCTCTCGTTCCCCACCGGCTATCAGGGGACCGGGATGTATCTCGTCTATCAGGCGACGCAGGACCCGTATCTCAAAAAAGCGCTGAAGGAGAATCTCAAGGCCACCGCCGACTACATCAAAACCAGACTCTACTTCACCGACCGGCGCGGCTTCGTCCACAGTCCGGTCCCGTGGCGGCGGCAGAGCACCCGCAACGGCGCGGGCGCGGGCAGCGCCCTGCGCAACGTCCTGCTGATCGACGCCCTGCTGAACGGCGACGCCCGGTCTCTCGAGATCTCCCGCGACACCATGATCCAGATGCTGACCCGGCGGGAGATCTTCTCCTCGCCGCTCAAGGACACCGATCCGGACGCCCCCGGCCCCAAGGAGGCGACCAGCGGCCTCTACTTCGTGCCGCTGACGCTGGAACTGATGCGGGCCCTGAAACTGGAAATGCCCGAGATCAAATACGATCTCTCTCAGCGCACCGCCTGGGGCGGTGCCGTTCCGGCCATGACGCCCGCCGAAAAAGCGCAGGAGTCCGGGAAATAAGCCTGCGGGACCGTACTCTCTGAAAGGATCTCGTCATGGAACCGCGTTTCACCCCGGCCGAGCCGTCCCGGTACCGGACAAGACCGTATTTCGTCGAACTCTGGGACGCGGTCGAGCGGGAGCATTCGGTGCGGATCACCCTGCACGACCATTCGGGGCGTCTGATGCTCTCCGACGGCGATATGCTGCGGGCAAAAGGCAACATCCACGCCTGCGGCTACTGCCGTTTCCTCCGGAAGCATCAGATCGACGCTTGCATCAATCACTGTCACTGGCGGATCATGCGCGAAGCCGCCCGCATCGCGGGGCCCTTCGTCCACCGCTGTCACGCCGGAGCCGTGGAACTGGTCCTGCCGCTGATGGTGCACAACGAACACCTGGCCACAGTCTTCGCCGGGACCTTCCGCGACGCCGGAACCGAGCCGCCGCCCGGCTGGTCGGCTTTGCAGAAGGCGCTTTACCAGGAACTGCCGGTCTGGCACGGGAGCGCCCTGCCGGGACTGCTGCGCGCCCTGCAGATGTTCGGCGCCGCCGCGCTGGCGTTCGCCGAAGAGGAGCGCTTTCACGCGCGGAAAGGCCGGGACAGACGGGCCGAGATCGAAGCGTTTTTTCAGCACAGCGTCGGCGTCAGGGACATCGGTCTCGGCGACCTCGCTTCACAGTTGGGCCTGTCGCCTTCGCGCACCAGTCACGTGCTGCGGGAGGAATTTCAAAAAACTTTCAGCGAGATGCTCAGCGCCTCCAGGATCCGGTCCGCCTGCCGTCTGCTGACCGCGGGAGAGCTGTCGATCCGCCAGATCGCGCTTCTCACGGGTTTCAACGACGAGTATTACTTCAGCCGGATCTTCCGGCGGGAGACCGGTCTGCCCCCGGGCCGCTACCGGGACCGCGGCCGGCTGCTGGACGATTTCCGGTCCGCCCGGGGCAAAAAATATTGACATATCTCCTTTGGCATGCTACATTCTGTGCGGGTGAAGAAAACCGGTCCGGACAATTCAGCGGAAGGATGAAAAATGAACGATTTTGTTTTCGGGACCCAATATCTGAGAGGCGCGTCTCCCCGTCCGGAGAGTTGGGAAAAAGATCTGAAACTGATCGCCGCTTCCGGGTTCAACACCATACGGGTCTGGCTGGTCTGGGGCGTTCTGGAAGTCCGGGAGGGACATATCGATTTCTCCCAGATCGAAAAGATCCTCTCTCTGGCGGAAAAGGAAAATCTGCGGGTGATTTTTCTCTTCCACCTCCACGGAGCGCCGGAGTGGCTGATCCGCAAGTATCCGCAGTACCGTTTCGTCGACCGCAACGGCCGCGCCTTCGAGCCGGCTCCCCGGTCCAATACGCCGTCCGGCGGCTGGCCGGGGCTCTGCCCGGATCACCGGGAAGTCCAGGAGATGGAAGAGCGGTTCATCCGCGAAGTCGTCACCTATATCGGCGACAGGGCCTTTGCCTACGAACCCGTCAACGAACCTCATCAATGGGTCGATGCCGCCGCGCAAATGGAGTATTGTTACTGCGACGCCTCGAAAGAACTGTTCCGGCAATGGCTGAAAAAGAAATACAAAACGCTCGACGCCCTCGGCTCCGCCTGGGGCAGATATTTCGACTGCTGGCAAAATGTCGCGCCGTCGACATGGGTCTGCGGCTACAACGACCGGCTGGATTTCCGCCGTTTCACCGCGGAACGGATCGCCCTGCTGGTCAGACGGCGCACGGAAGTCATCCGCAGATATACCTCCCGTCCGGTCATCGCCCATGCGTGGGGCGGCGGTTCCACCTGCTGTCCCCAGCTGGCAGCCATGGCATTCGACGACTGGCGCAATGCGGAAGAGGTCGATTCCTGGGGCTGCAGCGGTTTCCCGGACAAGGCCGAACAGACGCCCCAGCTGGCTCAGAGCATGGATGCCGCCCGCTCCGCGGCCGACGGCAAAGTTTTCTGGCAATCGGAATTGGGGGTCGGCAATCTCGCTTCCGGACTTGATTTTCCCCGCCCGGCTCCGCCGGAGCTTCTGGCGACCTGGTGCTGGGTCTCCTGTTTCCGCGGAGCCAAAGGCGTTCTTTTCTGGCAATTCAGAGAGGAACTCTTCGGTCACGAAAGCGGTCACTACGGCATGCTCGGCAGAAGCGGGACCGCCACGCCCCGTCTGGAGGTCCTATCCCGGGTCGCCCGATGCATCGAACGCTGCGAAAAAGATTTTCTGCAGGCTCAAGTCCCGGCGGCCCGAGTTGCTCTTTTGTATTCCTTCGACGCCAATCTGCTCAACGGTTTGATACAGGGGGACAATCGATTCTGTTCCCAGGCGCTCTCCGGATATCACAGGGCGTTCTTCACGGCTGATATCCCGGTGGATATACTTCACTGCGGCCACCTTTCCGCGGAAAAACTGCGGCAATACGAACTGATCGTCGCGCCGGGTATTCTTCTGCTGAGCAAGGAACAGGGAAAAATTCTGGAGGAATACGCGCAAAAGGGCGGCAGACTGCTGCTCGATCCTCTGACCGGTTCGTGGGATGAAAACGGCACCCTTTCAGATGCCCTTCCCGGAGGAGGCCTTGCCCGGGCGGCGGGCGTTTCCGGCGAAGAACTGCACGATGAGAACGGCGGTTTTCTGGAAGTCTGCTTCGACCGGAAAAACTACCTTCTCCCCCGGAAATACACCTTTGTCCAATGGCGGGATTCTCCGGAAACGGTCCCGCTCGTCAGGGACGCGGAAGGGACCTGTTATCTGCGGAGCCGACCCCTCGGCCGGGGGGAGATCCTTCTCAGCGGTATCGCGCTGGGCAATCTGAACAGTTCGGGAGAGACCATCGGTGACGACTTCCGTTCACGAAACGAAAACGACGCGACCGGAAACACGGCCTCTCTGATACAGGCGCTCGCCCGGAGATGCGGTGTCGTTCCCGAGTTTCAAAGCTCACCTCAGATACATTGCAGCGTCCTGGATCTGCCGGATGGGGGAAAACTGCTTCTTGTCAGCAATCTTTCAAACGCGACAGTCACGGCGAAGATCCATTCCGATGCGTGGCGCAATGCCGTTTGTCAGGGGATATACGGTTCCCGGGACATCCGATTCTCCCCGGAGGGAGAAGCCGCTGTCACCCTTGCCCCCTGTGCCAGCTGCGTCCTGAAAAAACAGGCGTGATCCCGGGCGCGCATTTAAGCGGCAGTCACCCGTCTTTGCGTGGAGGCCCACCCGGCGGGGAAAATCTGTACTGCCTCGGGGTCATGCCGGAAAAGGCCTTGAAACGGCGGATAAAGTAGGCGCACTGGTGAAAATTCAGCTTGGCCGCGATCCGTTCCACCGAGTAGGGCGTTTCTTTCAGAAGACGCTGGGCCTCGGTCATACGGAGCCAGTTGACGTAACTCGCCGGGGAATCCGCCCTTTTCCTGCTCCAATGCCGGTTCAGGGTGCGGAGGGAATAACCGTATTTCCCCGCGACCGCCTGATAATCGATCTGTTCGGTGAAATGCATCTGCAGATATAAGATGATCTCATCCAGACGATCCCCCGGAGGGGCCGGGGGACTGCCTCCGGAGAGGTGCGTCAGCAAAGCTTCGTGCATGAATTCCCAGCAGTATCTGTCCAGATGATCGTAACAGCCGGAAACGACGGGAGAAGCGGCAAAATCGATGATCCGCCGTGAAAGCGCCTGAAGCGCCGGTGTGAATTCCAGCGAAAAAAGCACAAGATCCCGGGGGATCCAGTCATCGAAAGGAGCCTCCGGCGGGTAGACGAAGTAGACGGAGGAAACCCGGCCAGGAACATCGATCCGGTGAACCTCTCCCTTGCGCTTGATCAATATCCTGGGGAAATCCGCCTGATAGTCCCGCCCGTCGATGTTGACCGTCGTCGCACCCGGAGAGCCCTGCAGCTGGAAACAGAATTGATAATCTTCGAGCAGACGTTCGCGCAGAAAAACGACCTCTTCGAGAAACCCCACCCGGCACACGCGGGGATAAAAGCGGAACTGCCTCGGACGGTCCGCCAGATCTGTCAGCTGCATGGTCATGCGGGAATATATCCTCCGGGGCACGTTAATTCAAGGAACGTGTCCAAAAAAATTCTCATTTTTCCCTTTCTTATCCCGTTTACACCGGCTACGTGTCTTAAAAATGCAATTTTTTTGTCTTTCCCGCATCTTGCCTTTTTCTTGCGTTCAGGTATATTTTACGGTGTGAGATCGGAACAGTGTCGATGAAAGGGGTGGAAAGTGAAAACGAAGTCATACGTTTTGCGCGAGTTGTCCCAGCCGGTCGGAACGGCTCTTTCGAAGCTGGGTTACAGGGATTTCACGGGAAACCCGGACTGGAAGCGCAACCTCATTTCATTCACGAGCCTGCTGTGGCATCCGGAAGAAAAGAAGATCATCTGCGGCATGACCGCGTTCGACTGCGACCTGATGTACAGTTTCGATCCGGTCTCCGGCCGTTTCGAAAATCTGGGCTACCAGCCTGTGGCCGAAAAGTTCGAGATCAAGATCCACCGCAGTCTCCACCTGTGCAAGGACGGAACCGTGCTCGGAGCGACGGCCTGTCTGCACAGGGAGGACCAGCGCCGCGAAGCCCCGGGCGGAAGAATCTTCCGCTGGGACCCCCGAAGCGGCAAGTTCGATTTTCTGGGAATCCCCGTTCCCTATGACTATATCCAGACGATCACCATCGACGAAGAGCGCAGTCTTCTGTACGGGTTCACCTACCCCGTTTTCAACTTCTTCGTCTTCGACCTCGCCGAAAAGCGCTGCCGCCGCGTGGAATACATGGGAAGCATCCCCCACATCGTCACGCTGGCGCCCGACGGACGCTATTTCGCGACATGGAACAACCGGACGCACAACCTGTTTTCCTACGATCCGGACGCCGACAGACTGACCTTTTACCGCCACAACCTGCCGCACACGGAGCGCTCCTGCGGACTCATGTACCCCGGAGCCGGTCCCATCGACGGCATGGTGACCGGTCCGGACGGTCTGCTCTACATCGGCGAGGCCGACGGAACGCTCGACCGGCTGGATCCCGCCACGGGCCGGGTCACGAGTCTCGGACGCATGGTGGGGGAAGAGACCCGCATCCCCGCTCTGGAGCTGGGACGGGACGGCCGGATCTACGGCATCGCAGGTTTCCTCGAGCGCTGTCACCTCTTTGCCTTCGATCCCGCCTGCGACCGGGTGGAGGTCTTCGGGCCCATCCGCGACGACGACGACGGGACGCCCCTTTTCATCGGTCACGACATCGCCATCGCGGACGACAGAACGATCTTCGTGGGCGAGACGGACACGAGCAGCCGCGCCGGCAGATTGTGGAGGTGTTCGCTGTGAACGGTTTTTCAGAGTCCGACCGCGTCAGGACCGTCGCCCGCGTCAAAGCGGCCGACGGACGGCAGGTCCAGGTGCGGCGCTGGGACTCCGCCGCCCCGGCGCCGGGGGAGTGGTACAGGTATATCTGCACCAGCCTCGGGACCGCCGATCCCCACGGTCACCCTTACAGCGTGAGCTGCTGGCGCTCCTACTGGCACGACGCCATGCGGGGCGCGTACTCCTCCCTGCTCGAAAATCGGCTTTATCTGGCCGTCGTCGACGGCCGGATCGCCGGGCGGCTCTGGTACGCCTGGTCCAGGCGGACGCTCCGGGGAAATTTCGGATGCGTCTACACCGAGCCGGAATTCCGCAAACTGGGAATCATGCGCATTCTTGTCGGGTGCGCCGTTCCCGAAATGCTGGACACGCCCTGCAGGATCTTCTGCTGCAACACGGGGAAGCCGTGGGTCGCGAAAGTTTACATCGACGCGGGCTTCAGGGGGATCCACGAGCCGGACCGCGGCCCCCTGGCGCTGACCCGGAGCGGCACCTGGCACGAACACGCCGAGGCCGCCCACGCCGGTTCGGAGATCTCCGCGATCCGCCCCGGCGATGTCGCCGACCAGTTCGACTGCGACAAATTCCTGACGTACACGCCCTTCATCTGGCTGCAGGGCGGCTGGGTCCGCAGGGGACCCGCGGCGCGTTTTTACGAGTTCCGCATGGCCCATCAGGAAGAGCTGGGGGGACGGGGCAGGACTTTCATCGCCGAAAACGAACTGAAAAACCCCGTGGGGTACGCGTTCAACCTGCGACTGGAGAACGGGATGAACATTGTGGACTTCACTTTGCACCGAAACTTTTTCTCCGGCGCTCCGCGGCTTCTCGAAGCAGCGGCCGGAAAAACGGATTCCTTCTTCTTCGCCCTGCCGCGGGACGAAGAACGCATCGCGGCGGCCGAAAGGGCCGGTTTCGAAAAAACAACGGTCGTCACCGGCGGGGAAGTCACCGGTCCCGGAAAAACCGAGGATCTGCTGATCTACCGAAGAAGGCCTTTCGCATAAACAAAAAAACAAAAAGGATGTCGAACATGAAAAACACCATGTCCCCCCTGTTTCCGGATCGCAGATTCACGCTTATAGAACTTCTTGTCGTTATCGCGATCATCGCGATACTGGCCTCCATGCTGATGCCCGCGCTGCAGCAGGCGCGGGAAACGGCCTACGGCGCGACCTGCCGCGGCAATCTGAAGTCGCTGGGATTCGGAATGATCACCTACTCGGACAACTACGACGGCTACATCGTTCCCGGCAAATTCGCGATCTCGGGTTATCCGAACAAGATCTGGGTCGATCAGATCGCCATCGCCTGCGGGAAGCCCTGGTCCTACGAGCAGGAATGGATCGGGTTCAAAGCGGCGATGAACAAAAACAAGATTTTCGTCTGCCCGGCCGAAAAGAAGCCCTGGGGGAACTATGCGGACAAAAGCGGTTTTTCCTACACGCACTACGCCCTCAACGCCCAGCTGACCGGCGAGGAGATCACCGCCGCAACGATCAAACAAATGCGCAAGACCAGCTCCCTGACGAAACCCTCCATCGCCATCGGTCTCGGCGACAGCAAAAAAATCAACATGTATGCGGTGTGGTCGGCGAACCGCATGAACTGCTGGGCCTACCGGCACGGCGGGCCCTATGAGTGGAATTATTACGTTTGCACCGGCGACATCACGCTGCTGTCCTACATGGACGGACACGCGGGGACCTGCCGCCGCGCGGACATGGAGACGAAAGATCTGATGTCCGAGGGGTTCAAATGAGGGTGAAAATGCGTTTTTCCCTGACAGCGGGCCTCTGTCTCGCCGCTCTTGCCGCCGTGGCGGAGTTTCAAGTCAAACCCGACGGCAACACGCTGTGGCGGGAGGACGGCCGGAACGTCACGACCTGCGACAGGGCCTCGAAGGGCTGGCTCAAAAGTCTCAAAATGACGCCGCGGGAAGCGGGCGGCCTGTGGATCGAACCGGCCGCTCCGAAATCCCGGAGCGGCGGCAGGGACGTGCCCTTTTCGCGGGATTATCCCTACCTCGAATTCGATCTGGAGGAGGTCGAAGTGGGGACCGGCTATCAGGCGTTCACGTTCTGGCAGCAGCCCGGCGGCAAGCCGACCGGCTGTGTTCTGCTGCCCCCCGCGGGGATCTACACCATCGACCTGTACCGCGTCTCGCGGCTGCCCGACAGGGGGAGCGGTTTTCTGCGTGTGGACGTCTACGGCCAGAAACTGGGACTCCGGTACGTTCAAGCCGTGAAAAAACCGGAGAATTTCATCCGGTTCGGCGAAAACGGCAAAATCACCGTCCAATTGAAAGATCCGGCGGAAGACGTGACGCTGCGCTTTCTCGACAGCTATTACTGCAAGGAGATCCTTGTCGACGGCAAAACGATCTGGCAGCTGACGCCCGAGGACGAGGCGGCGCAACTCTGGTCGGTGACCGTCGCGCCCGAGATTCTGGAACGGCTCAAACTCCGCGGCGACCTGATGGCCAAGGCCGTGATCCTGGGCGGCAAGATCAAAAAACCGCTCATCGCCTTTTATCCGAAGGAGACGAAAAAGAAATGAAGCGCATCTGGAGTCTGCTGATTCTGTCCGCCCTGTTCCTCAGGGCGGACGCGGAGATCGTCGCCGACGGGAAGCTGGATGAAAAAGAATGGAAGCACGCCGAAGTTTATTCCGGCTTCAGCGGGCTGAAAAGCCGGCCCGAAAAAGTCGTTCCGGCCAACGACACGTCTTTCCGGATCGTCTGCGACGGGAAAAGCGTCTGCGTCGGGATCGTCTGCCGGGAACCCGACATGAAACTGGTCAACGCTTCGATCCCGGCCGGTCCGGCGGCCAATCCCTGGGACGCGGACGTGGTGGAGATATTCTTTTCTCCGGAAAACAATCCCGACTGCTATTATCAGTTCGTCGTCGGCGCCGGAGGCGCCACCTGGCAGACCTACTGCGAGGAACAGGGCAATGTCACGCCCGACCCCTTCATGCCCGTCTGGCAGGCCGCGGCCGGGCGGACGCAGGACGCCTGGGTCATCGAAGTCAAGATCCCCCTCCTCGCATTCTACATGACCCCCTCCCGGCTTTGGAAGACGGACTGGCGCGTCAACGTCGCCCGCAACGAGAAACGCAAGCACCGCCGGGTCACCAGTTATGCGAAACTCGCCCAGGGACTGAACGAGGTCAAAAGTTTCCCCGTGATCGGCGGCTTCCCCGTCAAGACCGATGACGCGAAGATCGTTCAGGCGGTCGCCTCGCCCCGCTCGGAACACGCGGCCGACGTGACGGTCTGCGTCGAGAACGCCCCCGAGGGGGCCCTCGTCAACGGTTTTCCCGTCCGGAACGGGAAGGCCGTTCTGACGGGCGAAAAATTTGCCTCTTCCGGACGGGTCCGCAGACGGTTCAGCCTGGTCTCCGGCGGAAAAACGCTGGCCGAACGGGATTATCCCGTCCTCTTCGATTACGTGCCGCTGCGGGTGAAGATAACTTATCCCCAGTATGCGGACTGCTACTTTCCCGGAGAAGAGCCGACGCATCTGGCGGGCGAGGTCTCCGCTCCGGCGACGGTGCGCATCGGCAAAAAGGAGCAGTCCGTCTCCGGCAAATTCTCCATCCGCCTCGACGGCGTGGAAACAAAGGATTTCACGGCGGTCTTCACGACGCCCTCGGGATACCGCGCGACCCGGCGTTTCAGGACGATCGGCGGTCCCGCCGACAAACTGGTCTTCATCAGGGACGGACGGCTGGTCATCAAAGGAAAACCCGTCTTCGCCCTGGGCTGGTACGGCAGCGGCGGCTGGAACTGCTCCGCCTGGTTCAAAAGCAAATACCCGACGCCCGCAGCGAAGCACCCCTTCAACTTCGACCGGCAGATCAACGTCGAGCCGGAACGGCTGATCGGACGCGGGAGGATCGCCGAGATGCAGCGCGACGCGGCGCCCTCGGAACGGATGATGAAGGCCCTGCGGGAGACTGTCGAAAAGTACCGCGACAGCGGCCGGATGTTCTACTATCTTTCGGACGAGCCGGAGTGCAGGGAACTTTCGCCGGTCTATCTGGAGCATCTTTACAGGGAACTCAAAAGGCTCGATCCCACCCGGCCGGTGCTGATCGTCAGCCGCGACCCCGTCCGCTTCCTCGACGCCTGCGACATCGTCGCGCCCCACCCCTACATCCAGCCGTGGCGCGACGCGGGCGGACGCAAACTGCGCCTGTCCGTCAGAAAAGCGCTGCAGATGTGTCTGGACGTGGCCGCCGCGAACCGGCGGAACAAGATCCTGATGCTCACGCCCCAGGCTTTCAGCTACGGCTTCATGAACCTCATGGCGGACTACCCGACCTTCGACGAGACCATGGCGACCGTATGGGGCATGGTCGCCTGCGGCGGGCAGGGGCTGTATCCGTACATCTGGTACGATCACGCCTCGACGCACGAACTGTCGCTGGGGATGGATTTCATCTACACTTCGCTGGACCGCCTCAGCCCGTATCTCTCAGGAACGGGCAAAACCGTCAACTCCGGCGACATCCTCGGCCGGGAGACCGAAAAACTGCTGATCCTGGTGAATCCCATGCCCGAAAAGAGAAGCGCCAAGATCCCGGACCGCGGCAAAAAATATCCCTTCCGCAGGGGGGAAAAGCCCGTTGCGCCGGGCAAGTATGAGTTCGCCCCCTACGAAGTGCTGATCCTGACGACGGAGCCGATGGACGGGGGCCTGCCCTCCCTCGCGGAGGTCCGGCGGCGGATACGGGAGGCGGAAAAGGCCCGGCACAGCCGGGGCAATCTGCTTTTCGGCCGGAGCCGCGAAGTGGAGGTCGCGACCTCGGACTTTTCCGGTCCCGGCTCCATGGAGCAGCAGAACAAACTCTTCGACGGGATCTTGGACGGTCTAGCCTGGCGCGGGAAGCCGGACCGGGCCCACTGGATGGAACTCCTGTTTCCCGGCTTCGTCCCCCGTTTCGGCAAAGTGCGGCTCTTCGGCAGCGATCTGAAAGGATGCCGCATCAAAATTTTCAAGCGGGGCGCGTGGAAGACGCCTCGGGCCGAAGTGACCGAAAGCCCCTGGCAAACGGAGTTTTCCTTCAAGGAGCCGCTTTCGACGGTCAAGCTCCGGCTGGAGATACCCGAAAACAGAAATTCCGAGATCTACGAAGTGGAGCTGCTGCCGTGAAAAGAGCGAATTTATGGGCCTGGTGGGGCTGGGAACCGCTCTGCTTTTACGAGTCATGCGGCCTCATCGCCCCGGGGCTCGCCGGAGAAAAATCCGATTTCCTGAAAAAATGGTGGCGCGCCATCCACTCCGAGGAGGTCGTCGAATGGGCCGCCGGATTCGGCATCGACCGGGCGGTGACGCATTTTCAGAAGGGCTTCGGTCCGGCCTGCGAAAAGGAAGGCATGGCGCAGACGGCCGAACTCGCAAAACTCCTCCATAAGCACGGGATCGGGGTCTTCGGCTATCTGCAGTACGGGTCTCTCTTCGCCAAAACCTTTTTCCGTGAATTTCCCGAGGCGGAAAAATGGTGCGCGGTCGATGAAAACGGCGCGTACCGGCGGTGGTGCGGCAGACAGGAGCGTCTCATGCCCTGCCCCGAATCCGCGGAGTTTCTGGCGTATTTGAAGCGCCAGATCCGAACCGCCCTGACCGACTGCGGTCTGGACGGTCTGCATTTCGACAATTTTTACAGTCCCCCCTGTTACTGTCCGCGGTGCCGAAAAGCCTTCGGAGAAGAACTGCCTCCGCCGGGAGATGACGGGGAACCCGGCCGCCGCTGGGCAGAGTTCCGTTCACGCCGCCTTGCGGAGAGGATGGAGGAGCTCACCGCCTGCGCCCGGTCCTTCCGCGGCGACGTGGAACTGATATGGAATCCGGGGGCAATCTCTCCCCGGAGCGATCAGGCGATGGCCCGCAGCGCCGATTTCGTCAAGCTGGGCCCCGTCGCCGGTCTCCTGTGGTGCGAGGGAGCCAATTTTCCCCGGATTCTGGAAAACACGGCCGTCCATCAGGTCAATTATTTCAAGACCGGCGAAGCCCTCGGATTTCGGCAATTTCCGACGTCATGGATCTACAGCGGAGAAGATTCCCGGCTGGCGCAGACAGATTTCGAGGTGACGCTCTCCTTCGCGGAAAGCGTCGCGTTCCACGCCGTTCCCGGAAGCAACTGGCTGCTGCGCCCCGCGCGGCTGAAGCACTTCTGCGCCGAAGACGACGCCCTCTCGGGGGCTTTCCGCGACTGCGCCGCGTTTTTCCGCCGCTATGCGGACCTGTTCGAAAATTCCGTTTCGAAGGCCGACATCGCGATCGAGGTGGAACCGGAAGCGCTGCGGAGAACCTATTTTCCCTTCAACGACGCCCTTCTGGCGGTGGAACAACTTCTGCTCGAAAACCACCGTCCCTTCGATCTGTGTTTCCGGAAGGCTCCTTCGCGGTACGGACACCGCCTCAGACTCGGGAGGGAGATCCCCGTGGACGCCGGCTGGGGAAAAAAGAAAGGCACGCTCGACGCCGACGTCGTCTTCGCCCCCCGCGACGCCGCGGCCCGGGACCTTCTGGCCCGCCTGCCGCGGGAGGAGATCAAAGCGCCGCCGACCGTGTTCCTTTCGCACCGTCAGCTTCCCGATGGACGGGAGATGCTGCATCTGCTCAACTACAACGCTCCGGCAAAAGCCGTTGCCCGGCTGAGCCGGAAATGGCAGGGAGCCGTCCTTCTGCAGCCGGGGAAACAGCCGGGAACGGCCGGGACAGAAGTCGCCGTCCCCGTGTGGTGCGTCCTTATCAGGTAGCAGGAGCCGTCTCGCGGGGGGCTACGCATGTGAGATCTTCCGCGTCATCCGCTCTGCGCGGAGAAAAATCTTTCCCCGCAAAAGTTGCCTTGCCCCCTCCTGAAAAACATCCGGGCGGCCTGCCGGACTGACGGCGGTGCGGCCCCTCCGGCGGATTTTCGGCCCCGCCCGGGCAAAAAAGGCGGCGGGGCCTGTTGACATATCTCCTTTGGCATGCTACATTCTGTGCGAGTAAAGGAAACCGGTCCGGACAATTCAGCGGGAGGATGAAAATGGCTGATTTCACAAAATCGTACGACGTGGTCGTCGCGGGCGCGGGCGTCTCCGGCGTCGCCGCCGCCCTCGCCGCGGCAAGAAGGGGCAAATCCGTCGCCCTGATCGAAAAACAGGCCATTACGGGCGGTCTGGCCACCTCGGGCATGATCTTCGTCTATCTTCCGCTGTGCGACGGCATGGGCCGCCAGGTCACTTTCGGCATCGCCGAGGAGCTCATGCGCGAAAGTCTGAAGTTCAGCCCCTGCCGCCTCGGCAAGGACTGGGGCGGTCCCGGCGGCAAGGACGCCCGCGCCCGCTTCGCCGCTCCCGTCTCCCCCGCAGGTCTCGTCGTTGCCATCGAAAAACTCCTCTCCGACGCGGGCGTCGATCTCTGGTACGACACCCTCATCTGCAAAACCGTCGTCTCCCGCGGTGCCGTCTCCGCCGTCGAGGTGGAAAACGTCTCCGGCCGCGGACAGATCCGCGGCAAGTGCTTCGTCGACGCCACCGGCGACTCCGGCGTCATCCGCCGCGCCGGAGGCAAAGTCACCACGGGACACAACACCAACGGCTCCACGCTGTGGTTCATGGCGGGCAATCCCGATCCGGACCGCCGCTATCCCCTGGGGAACGGCGTCAACATCCAGACCCTCCCCATGTACAAGGATTTCGATCTGGACGAAAAATACACCCTCACCGGCAAAGGCGTCTCGAAATTCCTGAGATGCGGCCACGCCGTCGTCCGCGAGCACTATGAACAGCTGTACGCGAAAAATCCCGACGACCGGTTCAAGTATTATCCCTTGTTCCTCCCCGGCATGCCGCTCTTCCGCAAGATCGCCCACATCAGCGGCCGGGCCGCCGTCGAAGCCGACCAGTTCAACGTGCGGCGGGAAGACTCCGTGGGGCTGGTGGGCGACTGGCGCACCACGGGCAAGATCTGGGAGACCCCCTACGGCGCCCTGATCCCGGAAGATCTGGAGGGCATCCTCGCCGCCGGACGGAACGTCTGCAGCAGAAACGACGCCTGGGAGGCCTTCCGCGTCATCCCCGCCGCCGCCATGACGGGCGAAGTCGCCGGGACCGCCGCCGCCCTCTCTCTCGACCGCAAATGCCGCCCCTCGCGCCTGAGCCTGAAATGCCTGCGTGCCGCCCTCGCCGAACGGAAATTCGTCTTCCACATCGACGATCTGCCCCCCGTCGCGGCCAAAGCCTCCTCCGACGTTTTTTCGGAAGAATAGAGAAATGGAACCGGGGAGAGGAGGAAACTTCTTTTTCCGGCA
>JAFSTC010000014.1 GCA_017450705.1 Lentisphaeria bacterium
CGGGAGCGCAGGACAATCCAAGTGCCGGAGCCATTTCAATTTATTGGAAATGGCGACAAACGCGTGATTCGGCGGATCGTTTCGATCCGCGCTTTTTTTTTGCAAAAAAAGCAACCATTCCCGGAGGGTGGTTCGACCCCGGAGGGGTGTGTGAGCATCCCGGCCGTCGGCCGGGAGCGCAGGACAATCCAAGTGCCGGAGCCATTTCAATTTATTGGAAATGGCGACAAACGCGTGATTCGGCGGATCGTTTCGATCCGCGCTTTTTTTTCGCAAAAAAAGCAACCATTCCCGGAGGGTGGTTCGACCCCGAAGGGGTGTGTGAGCATCCCGGCCGTCGGCCGGGAGCGCAGGACAATCCAAGTGCCGGAGCCGTTTTTTCGTCCGCCCTCCCATAGTATTCCCAGTATTCATAGTATTCATAGTCTCCATAGTCTCCTCATCGCCCCCCCTCTTGCAAACTTGCCGGAGACGGGGTATAGTATGCCGGTACAACGCGAAACGCTCCGTTCCCCGCACAGGCAAAATACCCCGCTTTTTTTGAAAAGGGATGGGGGCCGGGGGAAGGGGAAGACTTTTTTTTCACGTGAAAAAAAGTTTTCCCCTTCCCCCGGAATGCCCTCCCTTGTCGGGAACGGAGCCGAAAAAAGGGCTCGACCGCTATGAAAAACTGCGCATCCGTGAAAGTCTGGAACTTTGATCTTCCGCCTTATCCCCGGGAGGGGGTGTTCCATTTGGACATGTCTCCCTGCTGTCAGGTCAACCGGCTGCTGACGTTCGAGGCGGGGCGTCTGGCCCAGCTCCACCAGCTGGACGTGCTGGAGGATCCCGTTGCTCTGGCGCGTTTCCAGCGGGATCTGCGGAAGAAGCTGTGGGAAAAATTCGGCTGCCGTTACGACCATGAGCTGCCGCTTGAGGTCAAAAAATTCGGCGTCGTGCGGCAGGGGGATGTCACGGTCACAAAACTGATCTATCAGAGCCGTCCGGGGATCTTCGTGACGGCGCTGCTGTACGAACCTGGGGGGAAGGGGCCGTTCCCGGCGGTGCTGCAGATGCACGGGCACAACCCGCAGGGGAAGTTCGGCCCCAATCCGCAGGCCATGGCGCTGGGGCTGGCCAAAAGCGGCTTCGTCTGCCTCACGGTGGACGCTTTCGGCGCCTACGAGCGGGCTGACACGAGTTACGCCAAACAGAATCACGGCGGCGTGCTGGGGGCAAGTCTCCTCAACATCGGCGAGACGCTGATGGGCGCGCAGATCGTGGACAACATGCGGGGGATCGACCTCCTCAGGACGCTCCCCAACGTGAAGAAGGACCGGATCGGGGCGACGGGGGCTTCGGGCGGGGGCAATCAGACGATGTGGCTCAGCGCCATGGACACCCGGATCGCGGCCGCCATGCCGGTGGTGAGCGTCGGCTCCTTCGAGTCCTACGTTTACGGCATGAACTGCGTGTGCGAACTCCTGCCGGACGGCCTCACGATCACCGAGGAGTCCGGCGTCCTCGCATTGATCGCGCCGCGGCCGCTCAGGATCGCCAACGCGCTCTACGACTGCAACCACGATTTCAGCGCGGCGCAGATGCTCCGCACGTACCACCCGGTGGAGCGGCTCTACTGGAAATTGGGCGTGCCGCAGAACATCTCCTTCAACGTGGCGGACCGGGTGCACGGCATGACGGACCGCCAGCGGGAGTCCGCGCTGGGGTTTTTCGCCTTCGCGCTCAAGGGGGAGGGGAGCGGAAATCCCCTGCCGGAGCCGGAGTACGATGTGTTCCCCGAGGAGGAACTGCACCTCTTCCGCACGCCCGACGAGCGCAAGTCTTGCTTCGTCCGCTCGATCCAGGAGCATTGCCGGATCGTCGGTGAGGAGCTCCGCAAAAACTATCTGACCCGTGAGAGCATCCGGCGGGCGGCTTCCGTCAGGGAGCTGAAAGCCCTGCTCCGGCTCCGGGAGCTGCCGGGCAAGATGACGCTCCACCGTTTTTCGGCGGTGGACGGCACGGGCCGGGCCGCGCTGGAGGCGAAAGACCACACGATCCCGTTCCTGATCCGGGAGGGGAGCGTTCCGGGGAAATTCCGCATCGTACTGCATCCCGAGGGAAAGGCCGCGCTGGACACCCACGCGCTGGCAGCGGCGGCAAAGGACGGTGCGACGTTGATTTTGCCGGATCTTTTCGGGACGGGCGAGACCGCCCAGCCGAACCACACCATCGGGCTTCATCACCAGTTTTTCCGCCAGCTGCTCTGGATCGGCCGCTCCCTGACGGGGGAGTGGACCTTCGATCTGCTGGCCCTCGTCCGCATGCTGAAAAAAGAGTTTTCCGCAGAAGAGATCCATGTGACGGGATTGCTCGAGACCGGTTTCGTCGCCCTCTGCGCCAACGTGCTGACGGCGGGAGTTTCCGGCGTGACCGCGGTCGATTCCCCGGGATCGCTGAAATTCGACGCCCGCACGGTGGATTTTACCGCGAAAAGTCCCTTCGAAAAATTCCTGCCGGGTGCGATCTACTCCCTGGCTCTCTCGATCCCCGATTTTTTGAAATGGGGCGACGTCTCCCTCGTCGCGGCCTTGGGACACGCGCCCGCCGAGTTCCTCTCCCCCCGCACCTCCGACGGCACCCCCCTCTCCCCGTCCGAGGTCCGCAGCCTGAAAAAGGAGATCACTCAAGTCCGCGGAAAGCTGGCGTAGCCGTTTCCCGATAAGGGGCGGGTGTTCCGGGGAAAGAAAAAAACTTCTTTTCCACGTGAAAGGAAGTCTTTTTCTTCCCCCGGGCCCCCATCTTTTTTCAAGAAAAGCGGGGTGTTTTTGGGGGTCGCCGTGCCGCGTGTAGCGCTTTGATGTGAAGGGCGGCGGTTGATTTTTCGTCTTCCGGGTGATATAGTAAAGAAGAAAACAGGAGGTTTTTCCAGATGTCTTATGCCTGGATGACGGAAATGGACGGGTATCGCGCCCGGATCGCGACGGATCTTCCCGCGGGGGCGGTCGTCTATACGAACAACATGATGATGGCGGCGATGTCTCCTCTGCCCGCGCTGACGGCCGGCATGCAGTCCTGGGGGGACATCCCCAGTTCCAACGTGATCGTCGTGGGGGCCGACGGGCACTTCGTTCTGGCGGGGGCGGTCACGGCGTTCCGGTCGCTGACGCTGCTGCGGGCAGTCTATGAGAACCGCCGGATCACGGGGATCGAGATCTACCAGCCCGACATCCGGCCGGGGGAGGCCCCGGAGGAGACCGTCATTCTGGAGGGGACCGACTGGCGGGAACTCCTGACGCGCTACGCCGACATCGCGGCGGAAAAGATGGGCGTGCCCCCCATCCGGGCCGAAAAGAACATGACGGGCTACTGCTCGTGGTACTATTATTACAAGGACGTGACCCAGGCGCACATGCTGGAAAACATCGACGCGCTCGCCGCCAACCGGAGTCCCTACGCGGCGGAATACGTCCAGATCGACGACGGGTATCAGACTTTTCAGGGCGACTGGCTGGATCAGTGCGACTCCTGGCCCGCGCCCCTGCGGGAGATGGCGGAGAAAATCACTTCCGGCGGCATGAAGGCCGGGATCTGGACCATGCCCACCACGGCCTCCACGGCCAGCCGGGTGTACCGCGAGCATCCCGACTGGTTCGTCGGCGACGGGCGGGGCGGGACCGCCGTTCTGCCCGGCTGGACGCCGCCGCCGGACAACCTCTGGGCGTGTCTCGACGCCACCATTCCCGAGGCCCGGGAGCACATCGCAAAAGTTTTCAAGACTTTCCGCTCGTGGGGCTTCACCTACTTCAAGATGGACGGGTTGTACTTCGGTCTGCAGAAGGGGGTGCGCCGCGATCCGGACGCCACCGCCGTCAGCGCCTACCGCCTGCTGCTCAAGACCATCCGCGAGGCGGTGCCGGACGCCCTCATCATGGCCTGTTCGGCGCCCTTCCTGCCCTCCCTGGGGCTGGTGGACAACGTGCGGGTCAGCAACGACACGTCGCGGTATTTCCGCGCCGGGCGGGTCCCGGCCAACGCGCCCCACACCTGCGGCTGCTCCATCGGGGACGCGTTCCACATCACCATGGCGAACTTCTGGTGTTTCGACCGGTGGTTCCGCGCGGATCCCGACGTGGTCATGGCCCGGCAGGACAACGCGTTCTACACCCGGGGCCAAGCGAAGATCTCGGTTTTGGGCGGGATCATGACGGGGATCAGTCTCACCAGCGACCACTTGGGCACGATCAGTCCCGAGCGCAACGCGCTTCTCGCGAAAGCGCAGAACATCCGGATGCGCGACGCCCGCCCGCTGAACAGCATCCCCAACATCTGGCCCATGGAGTTCGAGGGCCTGATCGACGGCCGCCGCGCCGTCGCCCTGGTGAACGACACCGACGGTCCCAAAACCTGGAAACTGGCCGATCTGGGGCTCCCGGAGCATTGTTACGACCTGCTGGACGACCGCAAGGTCTTTTCCGAACTCACCATGGAGCACTCCGACGCCGCCCTGCTCGTCGCCGAGTAGGGGGGGCTGGATGCGTTCCGGGGGAAGGGCCCCCCGCCTCTCTCAAAAAAAGCGGCATATTTTGAGCCCGTCCTTGTCTGCGAGAGGAACGGAACCTTTACAAAACAGGTGAGACGCGTATCATGGAAAGAGATTTTTCCGAACAGGACAGAAATTACAAAAATACGTCGATCGACGGCGTGGAACTGGAGTTCCACCCCGGTTTCGAAACGCCGGTGAAGCTGGAGGGCTTTCCCTTCGTCAGCACCGACGGGCGGCCCTGCCGGATCCCGGACGAGGTGGTGGCCCGCTGCGAAACGCCGCTTGCGACTTACGCCTTTCAGGGCGCGGGGGAACAACTCCGCTTCCGCACGGATTCGCCGTATTTCGGGATCCGGGCGACCTTCGCGGAGATCAACGCCCACCACAACCGGCGCGCCAGCACGGGCTTCGACGCCTACGTCCATCTGGGGGAGGAGAGCCGCTTCGTCGGCAATCAGGTGCTCCCGCCGGGGGAAGAGGTGCTCACCGCCGTCTGGAAAAAGATCCTGCCGGCGGACGGGAAGCCCTATGACGTCACGCTGATCTTTCCCTGCCTCTGCGCTGCGGGGACGATCGACATCGGGCTTGCGCCCGGCAGTTGTCTGGAAGCGCCCACGCCCCACCGCCGTCCGGGGCGGCTGGTCTTTTACGGCTCCTCGATCACCCATTGCGGGGCGGCCAGCCGTCCGGGGCTGCTGTACCCCTCGCTGATCGGGCGGATGCTGGACATCGAAACGGTCAATCTGGGCTTTGCGGGCCGCTGCAAGGGCGATCTGCCCATCGCCGAGGAGGTTGCCTCTCTGGACCCCGTCGCCTTCGTCGTCGAGTTCGACCACAACGCCCCCGATCCGGAATTTCTGGCCGAGCGCCATGAGAAATTCTTCCGTCATTTCCGCTCCCTGCGGCCGGAGACGCCGGTGCTGCTGCTCTCCAAACCCGACATATTCCCCAAGTGGCAGGCGAGGGATCCCGCCCGCCGGGACGTCGTCGTGCGGACGTGGCAGAACGCCGTGGCCGCGGGCGACCGCAACGTGGATTTCCTCGACGGCGAGACGCTGTTTTCGGGACCCTTCCGGTACGAATGCACCGACGACAACTGCCACCAGAACGACATCGGCGAGGCCCTTATGGCCGAACGCATCGCCGACCGTCTGCGCCGCCATGTCTTCGAGCGGTGAGGATCAGGGTCGATCAGTTCAACATCAACTTGAAAAGGAGCATATCATGGAGAGAGATTTTTCCGAACAGGACAAAAATTACAAGAACACGTCGATCGACGGCGTCGAACTGGAGTTCCACCCCGGCTTCGAAGCGCCGGTCAAACTGGAGGGCTTCCCCTTCGTCAGCGCCGACGGGCGGCTCTGCCGGATCCCCGATGACGTCGTCGCCCGCTGCGAGACGGATCTGTCGCACTTCGCCTTTCTGGGCGCCGGGGAACAGGTCCGTTTCCGCACCGACTCGCCCTATTTCGGGATCCATGCGACCTTCTCCGAGATCAACGTCGGCCACAACCGCCGCGCCGGAGTGGGCTTCGACGCCTACGTCCATCTGGGGGAAGACAGCCGCTTCGTGGGCAATCAGGTACTCGTTCCGGGCGAGGAGGAATTGACCGCCGTCTGGAAGAAACTCCTGCCGACGGACGGTGATTTTTATGACGTGACCCTGGTCTTTCCCTGCGTCTCCGCCGTGGCGACGCTGGAGATCGGCCTTGCGCCCGGCAGCCGTCTGGAAGCGCCCACGCCCCACCGCCGCCCGGGTCTGATCGCCTTTTACGGCTCCTCCCTCACCCATTACGGCGCGGCCAGCCGTCCGGGACTCATGTACCCCTCGCTGATCGGCCGCATGCTGGATATCGAAACGCTCAACCTGGGCTTCGCCGCCCGCTGCAAGGGCGATCTCGCCATCGCCGAGGAGGTGGCGGCTCTGGACCCCGTCGTCTTCGTCATGGAGTTCGACCACAACGCCCCCGATTCGGGATTTCTGGCGGCGCATCACGAAAAGTTCTTCCGCCACTTCCGCTCCCTGCGGCCGGAGACGCCCGTTCTGCTGACCTCCAAACCGGACATTTTCAAGTGGCAGGAAGACGATTCCCGCCGCCGGGACGTCGTCGTGCGCACGTGGCAGAAGGCCGTCTCCGAGGGCGACAAAAACGTGGATTTTCTCGACGGCGAGACCTTGTTCGCCGGCCCCTTCCGGTACGAGTGCACCAACGACAACTGCCACCAGAACGACATCGGCGAGGCCCTGATGGCCGAACGCATCGCCGACCGTCTGCGCTGTCACGTCTTCAGCCGGTAAGCGCCCGGAACTTGCGTCTCCGCCCCGGGGGGCAGGACCTCATATCACCTCTCCGGTGAAGGCGTCGGTTTTTTTCAGCCGGTTGCGTTTGGCGTCCCAGTCGCTTCTGACCGTGGCGGCGCAGACCCGGGGCCGGGCTTTCCGGCCGCGGCAGCCGATCCGGCGCAGCAGCGTTTCGTAGGCCTTGCGGTAGTCCGCCAGCCGGAAGAACGAAAGCATCGCGCTGCCGAGCGGGACTTCGCGGAGCGCCTCCGCCTTGCGCATGAGTTCGAAGATCTCCGCCGTCCGGTCGGCCGGACAGTCGGGGCAGGTCCGTTCCCGCCAGCCCCAGGTGCGGAGCTTGACCTTGCGTCCGCCCGGCAGGATGGCGGGGAACTCCTCGGTGCGCACCCCGAGACAGGGCGCGCCGAAAGAGGATTCCACCACGTGCATGAACGTCACCGCGCTCGCCGCCGAGACCGTCAGGCACCAGCCGTCCGCCGCTTCCAGCAGCCCCAGCGGAGAGAATTCCGAGACGGTGGGGACTTTGTGATGGTTCCGCACGAAATCGGCGGCTCCCGCGCCCCACGCGGAAAAGGAGTGGCAGGGATCGGCGGAGCGCAGGACCCCCGGCATGTTGCGGAAGGTCTCGGTCAAAATCCCGCAGCAGGAGGGAGTGCCAAGATAATCGAAGGGCTTTCCGAAGTCCTTGCCCTCGTACAGCGGGAAGGTGAAGGCCGGCATCAGGAGCGTTCCTTTCGCGCCGAGGGTCTTCATCAGCTGGCGGCAGAAGGTTTCCGGACCGCCCTCCACTTTGCCGACCGCGGAAAAAGCGCTGTGGACGATGAGCTTCATGCCGGGCGCGATCCCGAGTTCGCGGAAGGCCGCCCGGATCTCCTTTGCGCCGACGGTCGACGCCGGGCGCAGCCGCACGTAGCCGTATTTCTCCAGATAACGCAGATCGTTGACGATCCCCGCGATCTGCCGCGGCCGGGTGCGGGAATCGGTCGGCGTCCATGATCCGGATGCAGGTCAGCAGATCGCGTCTGCCGTCGAAGAGCGCCCAGAGCAGCCGCGGCACGGCGGTTTTCCGGCGTTCCGCATAGGGGATCTCGCTCAATCCGAAAGGCGCGCCGAGGCGTAGCCGCTCCGGAACGATGCCGTGGGCGCGCCATTCCGCCGTGCTGAAGAGTTCGAAGCGGATCGGACCGGTTTTGCTCCGCAGGGCTTCATAAGCCGCGTCCAGCGGCCCGAGATCGGCCTTCCGGCCGGTGAATTTCTCCCATGAGGCGAGCATGGCGGCATACCGCCGGTATTCCGTCTCCAGACGGACGGTCTTCTCGAAGCCGGTCAGCGCGGGATCTTTCAGCATCGCGGCGGCGGCGCTCTTCATTTCGCGGGCGGCGCGGCGGCTGTAATTCCCCGTGGGGCCGTCGGTGACCAGCGCTTCCACCGCGCCCGCGAGCACCGGGAACTTCGCTTCGACGAGCCGCCAGTCGGGTTCGAAAGGACGGCCCGTATTGTGGTGGTAGTCGCCGCAGGGGCTCCGCACCCAGTTGGTCGGTATCCCGATGTCGGGATCGCCGGCAAAAGTGTCGTCGCCCAGATCGCCCCGTGTCTCGCTCCAGCCGAAGGAGGGCAGATGTTTCCCGAACCAGTCGCGGTAGAACCAGTCGGCGAAAAACGGTAGCGGGATCGGCGAGCGCCGGAAATCGATCTGCGGCTGCGAATAGGAGACGCTGTCGAGCGACAGTGCGGCAACGATGCGGCGGCGGCGTTTCGGATCGGCCAGAAAAGCGGAAAATCCGTAGAGTTCCATCGAGATGACCACGCGGAGCGTCTTTTTCGGTTTCACGCCCCGCTGCACCATCACCCGGCCCATTTCACAGGCGGCGGCGAAGCCCAGCGCGTCATCGGCGGCGAAAGGTTCGTAGATGTGGGCGAAGAGCGCGTACTCCTCGGCGGTCTCCCCCGGAATGACCGCGGTGACGGTGCAGATCTCGCCGTCGTAAATGCGGGATCTCATTTCGCCGCGGACGGAGACGGGGCCTTTTTTCAGCAGTTCGAGCAGTTTCCGCGCCCGGCGCGGCGGCACGGAGAAGACCGGCAGCCGGGGCGCTTCCTTTTCGTGATACCAGCTGTTGAGGCCCTGACCGTTGAACCAGACCGCGTCGTCCGGACAGGTTTCCGCGACGGTGAAATCGGTGACGATCAGCCCCGCCGCTCCCGTTTCCGCGAGGGTGCGGTAGCAGCTTCCGTTCACGGTGCCGTCTTCGGACTCCAGGAGCACCCATTTCCCCCGCGCCGTTTCGGGGTGTTCCGGATCCAGCGCCTTCCACGTCAGGACTTCGCCCTCCACGCCGCCCTCCGGCGTCGGCGCGCTCCAGATGACGGCCTCCTGGGGATGCCGGTCGGAATCCGCGAGGATCCGGTCGTATTCCGGGACCTCCGGCGAGACGATCTGCAAAAAGGAGTGTCCGCAGAGGTCCCACGCCTCGGGCATGATGCAGTCCATGGCGGAACTTTTGCCGTCGGCCTTGTGGGTCAGGCGTTCGATTTTGCTGAACCCGGCCCGCTCGAGCATCTCCATCACGTAGCGGGTGGAGGCGTCGAAGCGGCTGTAGGAACTGGTCCGCTCGAATTCCGCCAGCGTCAGCGTGAGATCCTGTAGGTTGGAGAGCGAAAAAACGTTTCGGATCGCTTCGATGCGGGGATGTTTCATGAAAACGCACCTGTTTTCGATTGTTCGGTTGATACCCAAGCGGCGGCCGTTCCGCCTAATATACACGGGCGGAAGGCGTTTTTCAACGGACGCCCGTCCGGAAACGGCCCGTGGCGCGCAGGGTCACGGCGCTTTCACGGTCTCGCACTTGAAGGGGACCGCCGGAAAGCCCGCGCCGTTGTAAAGATTGCAGCAGGGATTGTTCTGCCAGGCGTATTTCACCCCGGTCGGGGCCGGGACTTTCGCCGAAGAGACGACGACGGTGTCGCCGTCGATGACGGCCTTCTCGGCCCAGTGCCATTGACCGTCCGCGCCCCGGAGCGCGAAGCCTTCCAGCTGGGTGTTGGGAGAGTTGCGGAGGGTTTTTCCGGTTTTGCCTTCTTTGGTTTTGATGTCATACGTTTCCGGCACCGGCGCGGCTTTGAGTCCGCCCGCGGCGTCGCGGAAGGTGATCCGCAGACGGGAACCGTCGCGGAGGATCTTATCCACGGCGGGACCGCAGTCGGGTCTCTTTTGCCCGTAGACGCGGTTCAGGGCGAGGGCGGCGAGGCGGGTTCCGGCGAGGCGCTTGTCGCGGGGGTGGATGTCGCCGGCTTCGCCGGTGTCGATCAGGACGGCCTGACCGGTATGGGGCAGATCCAGCGCGGCGGTCTGGGTGTCGCGGAGCCTGGCCCAGTTGGCGTCTTCCGCCGGATCGGCGCTGCGGGGGCGGAAGCCCGGCAGATTGCACCAGAAGAAGGGCAGTTCAGGATCCTCGAACCGCTGCCGCCAGTCGCGGATCATGGCCCGGAACAGGTCGGAATAGTTTTCGGGTGCGCCGGTGTTGCTTTCGCCCTGATACCAGATCACGCCGGAGAGCCGGCAGGGGATCAGCGGATTGATCCGTGCATTGAACATCATCAGCGGCAGCCGGAAGGGCTTGGCTTTGGGCTTGCGTTTTGCGACCTGTTCCTTGGCATCGGGCACCAGGTTTTTGAGGGAGCTCTCGCTCATCCACGATTCGATTTTGGAGCCTCCCTGCACGGATCTGATCAGTCCCACCGGGCCCACGCCGTTTTTCAGCAGTCCCTTGCCGAAGAAATAGCCGACGGCGGGAAAGGCTTTCAAACCGGCCCCTTCGGCGGAGACCCACCGGCCCTGACTGGTTTCCAGCGGCTCCGCGCTGGCGTCGTTCCGCAGCAGGAAACAGCGCAGCCGCTTTCCCGGCGGCGCTTTGAGCTCGTCTTCCA
The DNA here is from genome assembly GCA_017450705.1 of Lentisphaeria bacterium. Taxonomy (GTDB): domain Bacteria; phylum Verrucomicrobiota; class Lentisphaeria; order Victivallales; family Victivallaceae; genus UBA1784. The sequence goes on from JAFSTC010000014.1 coordinate 10,754, forward strand.
GGCCGATCGCCCGGGACATGACGAAGGCCATGTTGGACTGCCCCGAGCAGAGCCAAACTTCGCCCACGAGGACGTCTCTGATCGTCCGCTCGTTCACTTTCAGTTCGAAGGGCCCTTCCGGCGACTTCGAAAGATCCAGCGCGACCCGCCAGCGGCCGTCGGCTCCGGCGGCGGTCTCCGCCGTCTGCCCATTGAACGTGACGACGACTTTTTCGCCGGGATCGGCTTTGCCGAACACGGGGACGTTCGCCTTGCGGGCCAGCACGGCGTGGTCCGAGAACAGCGCGGGCAGCTGCACGGCGGCGCTCAGCGCCCCGGCGGCGAACAGTCCCGCAACGGTCATCTGAAATTTCATTTCGTTTTTCCTTTCCTGCATGCGGTTCGATACGCCGCTTTAACCTAACCCTCATCCGTTTGAAAGTCAAGTTCCGGATGAAAAAAAACCGACGGTTTCTCTCCGTCCCCGGGGACGGCGGTTCAGCGGCGGGCAAGGCTGCGGCGAAGGACGGCAAAGCCTTCCGACAGGTACGGGGCCGTCTGCGACAATATCACTGCCGCAAATATGACAAGGCATCCCAGCAGTTCCCGCCCCGTCAGCCGCTCGCGGAGAAATACCGCGCCCCCCAGAACGGCGAAGACCGATTCCAAGCTCATGATCAGCGTCGCCGTCACAGGATGCAGATATTTCTGGGCCGCCATCTGCAGGGTGAACGCAATTGCACTGGACCCGATGCCGCAAAAGATCCAGAAGGGCATCGACGCCGCTATGTTTTTCATTTCGCAGGGCTCCCCGAAAAGTCCCGTTCCCGCCGCCGTCAGTACCGAGGCGACCAGAAACTGCAGGCCGGAGAGCCGCAGACAGTCGCACCGGGCGGCGTAACGGTCGATGACCATGATGTGGACGGAGTAGATCGCCGAGCAGATGATGACGGACCACTCCCCCGTACCGATGCTGCCGACGCCGCCGCACAGCAGATACGTCCCCGACGCCGCCAGAAAGACCGCTCCCCAGAGCGCGGCGGGGATCTTCCGCCGCAGAAACACGCCCAGCAGGGGAACGATGACGATGTACAGCGCGGTGAGGAACCCGGTTTTTCCCGCCGAAGTGTATTTGAGGCCCCACTGCTGGAAAATGCTGGCAGGAGTCAGGACCAGACCGCAGAGTATCCCGCCTGTGAGCAGCGTTTTTCTGGCTTCCGGCGTGTCGGCGCCGCCCCAGAACGAGATCCTCCGCCGGCGCAGCAGATCGGCGGAAATGATGATGACCGTCAGCGCCGCCGTGCCGACGATCGACCGGAGCGCGGTGAAAAGCATCGGCCCCAGAAAAGACATCCCCCGGCTCTGCGCGGAGAAGGCCGTTCCCCACAGCAGGGTTGCCAGCAGCATCGACGCCGCTCCCAGCAGTTTTTTCATATGCCGTCCGTTCCCTCCGATCCCCGGATCGTGTCAGATCATCGGGGCGGTCACTTTGCCTCGACGACGATCATCGCATAGCCGGAGACCTCGGGCACCGCGACGTGGACGCGGCCCTCCCGCACCGTAAAGTCGAGCGCGGTCTTGCCGGGGGCGAGATAGACCCGGGCCACTTCGAAGCCCGGATCGAGTTTCAGCGAAAATTCGATGTCTTTTGCGTACGCTTCCTCTTCGACGATCAGCATGTTGCCGCGAAGTTCGGGGACGTAGTTCAGGAGATGGATGATCCTCAGCTTGTCTTTCGCCGACACGAAAGCCCGCCCGCTCGACGGGAGACCGCGATGGATCTTCAGCATCATGTCCGGGCAGATCGCCTCGACGATGTTCCGGATCAGCGTCCTGATCTCGGGGGAGGCCGCCTTGAAATAAGACTGGAAGACGGGGAAGGTGCAGAAAGCGTTTCTGCCGCGGACCGTTGCGACCGCCTTGCCGGTGTCTTCCGCGGGAGGCGTGTAGAAATACGAGTAGATCCCGTCCCATTCGCGGTTGTAGTAGGATCTTATCAGCGTGCCGACGACCTCGGTCCCTTCGCAGGGCTCCATCAGCACGCCGGAAGTGCGGGCGGCCAGCGGCATGTCGGGGATATCCGCCGAAAAGGCCCCGGCCGTTTTGAAATAGGCCGGATCGTAAGGATAGGCTCCGGCATATTTTATCCCGAATTCGTTTTCCAGACGGAAAGTTTTCCCGTCCTCGTCGAACCCCGAATCCCCTGTGGCCAGAACGGCCCCGCCGGAACGCATGAAGGCCTCGAGTTTCGCCGACAGCTCTTCCGTCATGCGGATGTTGTCGGGCAGGACCAGCAGGCGGTAACGGTTCCAGTCGCTGTGCTCGTTGACGATTTCGAACTGGTATTTCAATTCGGCCAACAGCCGGGTGACGCCCTTCTTGGTCTGGGCCGGGTCGATCGCCGAATTCGACGGAGAGCGGTCGGCGGGGATTTCCTGCGGGGGGATCGGGATGACGACGCCGATCTCGGCCAGCGTTTTCGCCCCGGTGAACCACGGATCATACTGCTTGAGATGCGAATAGATCGCGCCGACAAGCTTGTAGACCTCCTTGTTGAGTTCGCCGGAGGGCAGAAGATGGTCGCTGATATTCGGCCTCATGCCGTTGGCGAGGCCCTGAAAGAGATCGTATTCGACCGCCGCTTGCGTGCGGATGCTCCCGAAATCGCCCCAGTCGTAAAACCTGCCGGTCATATTGAGGACCGGTCCGTCGGTCAGCAGCCGGAGGGAACGGGCCGCCGCCGGGAGAAGGTCGTAGCCCCACACCGGATTCGTCGGCAGACATTCGCACTCCATGTAGGAGCCGATGCGGGCATTGTCCAGCGCGTTCAGTCCCAGGTAGTAGTGCAGCAGTTCGGGATTTTTCCGACGCAGGACCGCGGCGATGTCTTCGGCCATTCTCACCGCCGACATGCAGGCGAATTTTTTCACCTGTTTCGAATCGGTAAAATCCATTCCGGCTTTCCGCATGCCCTCGATGCAGTGGGGGCAGACGCACCGGAAGGCGTTGAAGCTGTCGAAGAGAAAACCGGCGACCGGATATTTGTCGGCGATCTCCTCGACCTGCGACAGAAAATAATCCCGGTAAGGGGAGTTGATGCACATGAGGCGCATGTACGGGGTGACCTCGTTCTTCAGGATCTCGGGGTGATAGATCTGCTTGTTTTCGCCGATCTGACACCATTCGGGATGCCGGACGGCCACTTCGTTCGACAAGCCGCAGTTGAGATAGGCAGACACCTGGATCCCGTGCCGGTTGCAGGCGCTGACGGTCTCGCCGAAAAGGTCGAAGTTTTCCGGCAGAGAGGGGTGCCGGATGCCGATTTCGGTGTCGTAATAACTGAAGCCCTGATTGCATTTGGCGTGGAAACCGATGTAATCGACCCCCGCCTCTTCGAGCGTGGAGGCAAACTTTTCGGCATCGAATTTGTGCCCGACGTCGGGACAGGCCTTCATCGTGTGGAAGTCGAAGAACATCGCGTACTTGGGATAATACATCGCAGGCGACCTTTCAGTTGTATTTTGTCGGTTTTCCGAAAAATCTCCGGACCTCTATTTTTTTGCGTCGATCAGGATCTCGCACCAGTTGATATAAAATGCCTCGCCGCCCGGCTCGATCTCAATGACGTTGTCGCCGTCGTGCAGGACTTCCGGCGGGATCCGCCACGCGCAAAAAGTCCCTTCGGCCAGCGGCTTGTCGTATTTCTCCGGCAGGGTGCATTTCGTGCAGCAGACGGTATTGAGCCTGACGTTCATCATGTCGTTCGGTTTATCCGCGGCCAGAATGATGACGGCATCGCGTTCGGCGGTGCCGCCGCCGACGTTGATCCGTATTTCCGCGTTGAGTGCGCCCGCTTTCAGCGGGAGCAGGGGGCCTTTGAAAGGCGTGCCGGGCGCGTTCATGTCGTCGAAGGTGACGACATGACGGCGTCTTTCGGGTTCGACGGTTTCGATGCTGCCCGCGCAGTCGAGGACATTCCTGAACTCGGTGAAATCGTACATGCAGCTTTTGTTGCCGTCCATGTGGTTGAAAAGATACAGCTTGTCCGCGCCGCGGTGGAGAAACGACGCGGCATAGCCCTTGACGATCTCCCCCGTGTTGCGGAAACCCAGCGGCACGTCGAAATCCTGACGGCAGTTGATGTCCAGCCCCGCCGCAAGGGACACCTCGTCGCCGAGGAGCATCCGCCACAATTCCAGCGGGGGATCGAAGTCGGTCGTCGCGTAAAAGTTGGTCACGGTCACGTGGGAGACCCATTTTTCCCTCACCCAGCGGACGACGTCGAAGCCGTGACGCCGGGCCGTGTCGGGATCGGTCGGGACCCGCACGAGGACGTCCACTTTATGTCCGGATCGGGCGGCCGCCCCGTCCGCGATGCGGCGGACCTGACGCATGAAACCGTTCAAAATATCGAGACCCTGTTCCTCGAAGCCGGGTTTGAAATGCGGCGGGGTCCGCATCCAGTCGACCTCGACGGCGTCGAAGTCGAAGCGGTCGAGATATTCGCGGATCAATGCCAGGGACCGTTCGCGCACTTCGGGGCGGGCGTAATCCAGCGCCTGTCCCGTCCACGTCGGCTGATACGCCGCGCGGCGCAGTTCGGGGTGTTCCCGCCAGAAGTCGCTGTGCATGAGAAAATCCGGCTTCAGGGCCCAGTGCACGTCGTTCATGCGCATGCTCGCCCCGGCTTTTATCCCCTTGGAGCGGGCGTAGTCGATCCGCGTCTTGAAGGGATTTTCGTTGTTTTCGTACAGGCGCTTGCAGTTCAGCGCATTGTTTTTGACCGGCAGCGGATCGTTGGTGACTTCCTTTCCGCGGTACATCAGGCGTCCGTCGGGCAGTTCCTCCATGCCCTGCCACAGGGGCTCGAAAACATGGCTGTCGAACATGGCCCGCATGCCGTTGCCGCAGAAAACGATCATTTCGACCTGTTTCCCGGCATAGTTGTCGATCTGTTCCTTCAGACCGGCTTCCGTCATTTTTTCCATGGGCCTCGAGGCCATGAAATTTTCGAAATCCTCGTTGATGATGATACCAGCCATAACAAGCCCCTGTTTTGACATCACAGCGGTTCGGCGATCGACCGCGCGGTGAATGACGCTGCACCTTCATTGCGGGCGCAGCGGACATCGGCACCGTCTTCGACGGCGATCTCTCTGGAAGTGCCCTGCAGGATATTGTCCTCCAGGACGATCTCCGAACCGTTTTTCTGGAAAAGGATCGCCGGCTGCGTGTTGTCCGGCGTGGATTCTATCACGTTCCCGCGCACGATGATGTTGCCGTAGCTTTTCAGAGCGTGGGTGAAGTAGATCTCGGGATACCGCTCGAAAGCGCCGCTGAAGGGAGAACGTCGGCCGACGCCGATCTTCGGAATGCCTTTCCGGACGTTGTCTTTGAAGACGTTTTCGGAGACGGTTATGTTGTCGTTCTGATTGAACCAGCAGCCCCGGCCGCCGCCGGTGAACACGTTGTTGTGAATGCTGACGTCATGGCACCCGCGCTCGACGGTCAGCACCCGGGACCCGTTGGTGCCGTAAACGGTATTGTCACAGATCTCCGCATGGTCGCAGTTGAAGGCGAGAAAGAATGCCCCCATCCTGGCGCTGGTTATCACGTTTCTGCAGAAAGTCACATCCGATGAGGTGTGGATATGCATGGCGTCTCCGTTGGCGCCCAGTTCGCAGCCGCTGACATGGACCCCGCGGCAGCAGACCAGGTCCAGACTCCCTTTGCCGGGCCCCTGATTTTCCGGAGCGTATCCCCAGTGGAAAACGCTGAAAAGATTGCGGAAAAGACGCATCCCGCCGTGGCGCGCGGGGGAGGTCTTGAAGGGCCTGCCTCCGGGAACATCGGAAAAACAGAATTTTCCCTCCCTTTCGCCCAGCAGGAAATAGCATTTGCCGCGCTGGATCTCAGGCGGCAGATCCTTCCCGTAAAAAGCGATCGTATCGAACGGATGCCGTTCCTCCTTCTTGAAGGGGGGCATGGCGTCGACGGTGATGCCGTCTCCGTGAAAGCGCACTTCGCTCGAACGGTTTTCCGGCGAGGCGTACCGCCGGCCGAGGGCGACTTCAGCGGGGGTGAAACACTCTGCGAAAACCAGTTTTTCCCACAGATAACCGTAGTCCCACATGAACTTGCCGCAACGCCTGAAACGGCAGTCGCGGACGTCGATGTCGCAGGCTCTCGTCTGCCTGTCCTGACGCAGATACCCGTAGACGGAAACGACGCTGCCGGAGCAATCCTCGCCCTCGATATCCCGGAAGCGCAGATTTTCCGTTCTGCCGTCGGCGCTGGTTTCGACGACGATGCAGCGGGCGCAGCATTCGGGAGCCCAGACCGGGACCGCGGGCGGGACATCGAAGACGTGCCCCAGAAAACAGCCGCCGGTCCAGCTGAAATTGCAGACGTCGACCCCCTTGAACATGTCGCGGTGGACGGGACCCTGCCAGCGCAGCGGCCAGATGAACTTCGCGCCTTCGGCTTCGACGGTCAGATCGGAAAACAGCTCTATCGGCTCCGACGGGGCGAGGGGATATTCCCCCGGCGCGATCACGATCTTTACCGGAGCGTCGACTTTCCGCGCCGCCGCAAAGCACGCCCGGAATGCGGCTTCGACGTCGCCTTTGAGAAAATCCGTCAGGTAAAATACGTGATTGGACATCTTATTCGGCTGTCTTTACCAGAAATACCCGGTCGCAGTAGATGTTGCGGAAACGGCCGTCGTAGCGCAGTGACAGATAAACATCCCATTGCACTTTCAAAGACTTCAGATCGTCGTAATTGGCGACTCTGCCGATGGGGATCGAAAAAGTCTCCATGATCTTCACCGCGGAATCCGGCGTCAGTTTCACCGGCGGGAATTTGTAGAGCGCATAATCGTCGCGGGCGATCTTCGCGGCCGGAATTTTCAAGACGGCCTCTCCGCTGCCGCCGTGCTTGACGATCGAGGCGGTGAAGTCACCGAGATCGGATAGATGCGTGCTCAGGCCCATGCCGTAGTTGGCATGGCTGTCCGCTCTGAGAAGACGGCTGTCATATTTCTTCAAGTCGGGTTCGATGACGACGAGATTTCCGCCGTCGAACTTCTGCAGTTCGGCGGGAACGGGTTTGGCCTTGCGGCTGTTTTCGATGTCGGAGATCCACTGTTCGAGCCGTTCGGAAAAGCTCTTGCGGCGGACTTTACGCACCTGGCGTTTGGCTTCCAGTTCTTTTACGGCGGCCCTCATCCGGTTTTTGCATTCGTCGAAGAGCTTCCGGTCGAAATCGATCCTCAAATTTTCGATGATGGCGGCCTCCAGACCGATGCGCAGGAGCCGCAGATGGAAGGCATGGTCTCCGTCGACCTTTTTTTCGGCCTTTTCCAGCAGCGCGTTCCACTCCTTCAGCTGTTCCAGCGTGAGATAGTGGTGCGAGTAAGAGTGGTTCCATGTTTTCCCGGAAGCGGTGAACTTGCGGTGGGCCGTGTCCAGAGCGCTGTAGTACTTTTGAACGTCATCGGCGGCGTTTCCGTAGTAGAGGGAGATGAATTCCGCGGCCAGTTTGTTGTGATCCCGGTCGGGATCCTGAAACAGCTTCAGCATCACGTAACTCTGCAGCGCGGTGAAATTGGTGTGTTCGCTCAGCCCGCCCGAATCATGCTCAAAATAGGTGCCTTCGACGCCGCAGTCGCGCAGGAAACGTATGTCTCTTGCGATGCGTTCCATCGCCACGCTCGGATCGGCGATCAGACGGCCGTCACGGATGTACGGGTTGGGATAATACCACACCAGGATCCTTTTGGTCAGTTTGCACCAGTTCAGGATATCGTCACGCGTCAGGCGGTTGAGCTGGGTCGCTGCCCACGAATGGGAAAAGTTGGCGTTGATCGGCGCGATGTTCACCACCAGATTGCCCGGCAGTTTTTCGTTCAGTTCCGGCGGGATCTGGGTCAGACTGCGCTGGTAGGCGTCGGTGAAAAACTGGATGCCGGGATTCTTTTTCGCCAGATCGATCAGATAAAGGAGCAGCGGCGCCCCGGGCGATTTGTACTGCTTCTGCAGAGCCGCGCATTTCGGGCAGAGGCAGAGATTGTACGCCTTGTCGTAGGAGCTGATATTCAGCAGCAGGGTGCGCCCCGCGTTGGCGGGCTTGTCCTTCACTTCGTTGTAGAGACGCAGGATGTTTTTTGTCAGTTCCTTCTGCAGATCCGGATTGGAGAAGCACAAATGGCGGTCTGGCACGCGTTTGCCCTTCTCGTCCATGGAGAAGTATTCCGGATTGCTCTCGAAATACGCCTTGTCCCGCAGCCAGACGGGCGGATGCAGATGTTTGACGATCCGCTTTTCGTATTTGAAGGGCGGCAGCAGCATGGGCATGCTGTGGGGCGGCAGGAGAAGTTTGTACACGTTGCCGTTTTTGTTGTACTGCCCCGGCAGATCGAAATTCTGTCTGTTCCGGAGGAAAAACAGGGAGGCTTTCTCCTGATCGGGATAGACATACGTCATCAGCGAGCGGACGGGAAAGGCATACCGGGCAATATGCGTTTCGGCCGGGACGGTCAGTTTTTTCCGCCGGGGAGCATAGGTGAAGCCATGGGCATCGAGGAAGCGGCACCCCAGACGGTTTTCGATGAATTCATAGGCGGCGAAGAGCGAACCGCGTTTGCCTTTGCCGAAGAGATAAATATCCTTGCCGACGCATTGGACGACGGGATTTTGTTCCGTGAGTTTGTGCTGTCCGGCAAGTTTCTGCGCCTGTCCGGCCATGCCGATGAAAATACGGCAGGCAGCGGGGGCCTGGGCGTTTTTCACGACCTTGAAGTCCGCCCCCGTGACCTGCTTGAGAAAATACCGGAGGTCCTCCGCGGCAAGCCGTTCCAGCTGCGTCGGGGCATCCGGCGTGACGATCGTGTAGGCGGTTTGGCCGTCCTCAGCCAACAGGAGTTCCGCACCTGCCGCAAGGCAGGGGAACAGCGCCAGCGCCGCCAGCAGCGGCAGGGAAAAGATGTTTTTCATTCGATCTGTCTCTGTTTTTCCGGGATGGAGCCCCGAGGAGATCTACCTCATGCCGCCGGTCCAGAATTCGACATTGGCATCGGTGGGATTGGTGTGACCGCCTCCATCCTGTTTCAGCCATTGCGTGGTGATCCCGCCGCAGTGGGCGTCCAGATAGAGAATGTTGAAATCGCCTTCGTGGCGGCCGATGAAATTCGGGTGCCCCATGTGCGTCGAGTCGCCGGCGGCGAAGTAACTGGAATTCCCGTTGGGGCGGACATAATCCATCAGGCTCATCATGGTCGAGGGTTTCTTGCATCTGCCCTGCTTCATCACGGGATAATTGGCCGACATGGAGGCAACCGTACTGCCGCAGTTGGGATTTTTCGCGTAATGATAGGTCTGGCCGATCCCGAGATACACCCGGGGATACTCCACGCCGCTCCGCAGGATGGGCTTCATCTGGGAGGGACAGTTCATGACGGCGGGATAATTCTCCGGCCGGTCCGTCTGCGGGACGGTCTTTGCGCTCGGGCCGCCGAAAAATCCGCCTTTGGCCAGCAGGGCTCCCCAGCGGTCGGTTTCTCCGGAGCCCGTTTCTATCGGCAGGACCCAGCCCTCGTAGTTGGTGGAATACATGGATTCGTAAGTTCCGAGGTTCTTCATGTTGCTCTTGCAGGAGGCCCGGCGGCCCCTCGCCCGCGCCTGGTTGAGCGCCGGCATGAGCATGGCGGCCAATATGGCGATGATGGCGATCACGACCAAGAGCTCGATCAAGGTGAAACGGTGTCCGGCGATCTGCATTTTTTCACGCGGCATGAAGCGGTTGTTCATTTTCTTTCTCCCTGTTTTCGTTTCCGTCAAAAGAGTTTTGCGATTGACATGTTTCGATTTTGTTCTTCATTCGATGCGGAACGGCGTTTTTCTGTTGTTTCCTCCCCTTTCCATTTTTTCCGATGTTTTCATTTATCGGGATTTCCGATGATTTCACTCAAGTAAGGGATCGATTCCGCGGCGCCGGGGCGGGTCACGGCGATCGCGGCGGCGGCCGCCGCCCTTTTCATGGCCGCCTCGGGATCTTCGCCCTGAACCAGCGAAGCGACAAAATACCCGGTGAAGGTGTCGCCCGCTCCGGTGGTGTCGACGGCTTTTCCGGCATTTGCCGCCGGGACCCGCACGAATTCGCCGTTGCGGCCCCGGTATTCAGCCCCCCGGGCGCCCAGCGTGGTCAGGATATTGCAGCGGGAAATGCGTTCCCCGGCGCATGTCTGCAGAGCCCGGGCCTCGCCTTCGTTGACCAGAAACGTATCCACCGCTTCCAGCGGCAGAGCGCCGATCGTTTTATCCATCGGCGAGGGGTTGAAAAATATCCGCAAATTCATTTTCGCGGCCAGTTCCATGCACTCTTTCAAAGATGATATCTCGTTCTGCAGCAGGACGACGGATCCTTCGGGCATCTTTTCCAGCGCCCTGCGGATCCTCTCCGGGGTCACGGCGAAATTTGCCCCGTGCAGCAGGACGATCGCGTTTTCCCCGTCATCCGCGACCTGGATCACCGCGCATCCGGTCGGCTCGTCCCGCAGGACTTCGATCCCGGAGCAATCGACATGCTCTTTTTCCAGCAATTCCCTGAGGAACAGACCGTCCTGACCGACCGCCCCGGCATGAGCGGCTTCGACGCCCGCGCGGGCCAGGGCCACGGACTGGTTCAGCCCTTTGCCCCCCGCATGCCGGGCCGCCGAAAAGGACGAAAGCGTCTCCCCGGGGCGGACGATATGCGGCACCCGGTAAACGATGTCGATATTCAGCGAACCGATATTCAGCACTCGCACGGAAAAAGTTCCTTCTCAGATTTTGAATTCTGCGGAAAACCTCTTCACGAAATCGTCGATCACGGGTTCCCCGTCGATGGGGCGGGCGGGACGGGTCATGAACGGTTCCATGAACCCCAGTCGGCTTAACGCGTATTTCAGCCCGGCGGCGACGCCGCAGCAGATATTTTCGCGGAACTGGTAAACTTTCTGCAGGTCGACGATCCACCGCTGATATTTTTCCGCGGCGGCCTCGTCGCCCTTTCGGCACGCCTCATACATCCCGACGTAGAACTGGGGCGCGAGATTGGCGCCGCTGTTGACGCCGCCGCAGGCGCCCGCGCGCAGAGCCCCCTGCAGCAGGGTGTCCGGACCCATGAAAAGCGATATCTCCCGGCGGTCTCTCATTTCGGACGCGACCTTTTCGAAGTCGGCGGCACTCCCGGCGCTGTCCTTGTAGCCCGCGATCCCGGGCAGTTGGAGGATCTCCACCACCAGTTCGGGCGGCATCAGGATCTTGGTCATCGCCGGCATGTTGTAGACGTAGACCGGCAGCGGCTGTTCGGCCCCCAGGATGCGGTAGAACTCCAGAAGCTCGCGATTTTCCAGCGGCAGGTAGCACGGCGGGGCGGCGACCACGCCGTCGGCCCCGGAACGGGCGGCGAAATCCGCAAGATCGAGATAATCCTGCAAGTTGTCGGCGCTGATGCCGACCAGCACCGGGACGCGCCTGTTGCAGTTTTCGACCGTTCTGACGATCGTCTCCTCTTTGATCTTCTGCGGCAGCGCGGGCCCTTCGCCCGTCGTCCCCAAAACGAACAGGCCGGCAACGCGGTTTTTGATCAGATATTCATGGTGCCGGCACAGCGCCCCGCGATCCAGCGTCCCGTCGGTCTTCAGCGGCGTCACCACCGGCGGAACGATGCCTTCGATCCGTTTTTTCATGCTCTATGGACTCCCGGTAATTGAGGTATGTTTTTCACGGTGTGAGGAAATATAGGACAGTAAAAAATCTTTTTCAAGCTTGGCGGGGCGGATACGGGAAAATTATTTGAGAAACGTTTAGTAAACGTTTCGCGACGACTACGGCACGCACAGTTTGGGACTGACGAAAAACGATGATCTTTCGGGCACGTTCTTTCCGCCGGAGATCAGTTTAAAGAGTTCCTGACAGGCCAGTTCGACCATGAGTTCGCCGCCGAGATCCACGGCCGCCGGACGGGGGCGTATCCCCGCCATGTGTTCGGGGGACTTGTTCCCGCACACCAGCAGGGGCAGCGGACCGGCGCCGCGGCACAGGGCCAGGTGCAGCGAGGGCAGGAGGAAACTCTCCGGAATGAAGATCCCGTCGAAATTTTCGAAAAGGCCTTTTTCCTGCGCCCGGAGAAAAATGTCTTCCAGTTCGGTGTGGCTCAGCGTTTCCAGCAGCGGGGTGTCGAATTTCAGCGTCTCGAAGTCGATCTTCTGCGAAAAACACTCGAAGCCGAACCCCTCGCACCGGGCGGAGATACCGGGATTTTGGGCGGGGATGTCGATGATCGCACACTTTTTGCAGCCCTTGCCGATCAGATAACGCGCCGCCAGTCTCCCGGCCAGTTCGTTGCCCATGAGGGCATGGGGAGCCCGGCCGCTGAGACGGTGACTGTTGAGCCAGACATGAGGCAGTTTTGCGATGCTCGCTTCGAGTTCCGGCGACGACAGCGAAAAGCCGAAGATGATCACGCCTTCGATCTTTTCCTGCATGCACTTGCGGTGGAATTCGTCGTCGGAGAGATCATAGGGCAGAAGCAGCAGATTCCACCTTTGCCCGAAGATGCGCAGCATTTGCTGCAAATAGGAAAAGAAGTGCTTGTAATAGAGGCTGTTCTGCGGCATGAACAAGGCGATGTTGCCGCCGCCTGCGTTTTTTTTGCGCGGGTAATACTCCGCATCGGAAACGACTTTCAGGATCCTTTTTCGTGTTTCGTCGCCGACGCCGGTCTGGCCGTGCAGCACCCGGGAGACCGATGCCGGGGAAACGCCGGCCAGCTCCGCCGCTTTTCTTATGGTCATTTTCATCGTATCGCCGCGCCTTCCTTCGCCTGCGATTAATATGACTGCCGGAAACGATTTTGTCAACGGCGGAACGAAACAAAATCGCATTTGTTTCGCTGCTCTGTTCCGCCGGAGGACCGGAGCGGTCCTTGAAAAGCCGCCCGAAGGTGGTATAGTAGTATGCCGCGCGGGAGCCGGGACCGCCGGTCCTTTCCGGCCGATACCGGCCCGCGGCGGGACTCGTTTCAGAACATGTTTTCCGGAGAAGGATTTATGGGAAAAAAAGTGCCGTCCTCGATGCCCGTCTTCGACGGAGACCGGGCTCCCCGCCCGGATACGGACCCGTACGCCAGTGTGCAAGTTCTGGGAAGAACCGGCAAATCGCCGCTTTCATACCGCCCCGGCGAGGAAATGGTCTTCTCGTTCGAGGTCGATTTCGGCGATGTAAAACCCGGGAAATGGTCCCTCGTTTACGAGAGGAAAGGGGACGATCATGTGACTTTCGGGGGCAAAGCGCCGGCGGACCGGCCGCTGACGGTAAAGACCTCCATCGACCGCCCGGGGTTCGTCAACGTCAACGCCTATCTGGTCGACGGCGGGGAAAACCGCCTCACGAAGCTCGATTACCGCAACAAGCAGGCTCCCATCGGCTTTTTTGCCGGAGCGGGGGTCGAGATCGAAACCCTCGGGGACTGCGGGGAGCCCGGCGATTTCGATGCGTTCTGGGACCGGCAGAAAAAACGCCTCGCACTTTGTCCCTTCCGGGACCGGACCCGGAAGATCCTCGAAAAGGAACTGGAAGACGGCTTTGTTTATTCCGTCAGCATCCCGGCGCCGGGGCCCCGGCCAGCGACCGGATACATGACCGTCCCCCGGGGGGCGCAGGAAAGATCCCTGCCGATCCTGATCACCTTCAACGGCTACGGTCTCCTGCGCCAGCTGCCGCCCGAAAGCATCACGCCCGGCTGTCTCCATCTTCATATCAACGCCCATGGGCAGGAATTGGGGCAGGATGATGCCTATTATGAAGAATTTTTCAAATCCGTCTGTACGGGAGACGTCGGCTACGCCTACGATCCGGAGCTGAACAAAGATCCGGGAACCTGCTATTTCAACGGCATGGTCATGCGGGTGCTGCGGGCCTTGGAGTATTTGAAGACTTGTCCCGAGTGGGACGGCCGGAACATCACCGCCTCGGGCAACAGTCAGGGCGGGCTTCAGACGATGTGGGCGGCGGCGCTGGACCCGGATGTCACGAAAGCGACGCCCGCGGTCACCTGGTGCTGCGATCTGGCCGGTGCCGCGAAAGCCGGACGCCTGTCCAGTTTGTATCCCATCGCCTACCAGCCCGCGCTGGATTACTACGATGCGGTATTCATGGCCAAACGGATCACGCAAGCGGAGGTGACGATCCTCCGCGCCGGGCTGGGGGACTACAACTGTCCTCCCTCCGGCGTCGCCATCAGCTACCGCAACCTTGCGACGCCCGATAAGACGATCCGCTGGTATCAGGGCAGCGACCACGGGTTTGTTCCGAAAAACCCGGAGATCATAACCTGGACGACAAAAAATAACCTCCCCGGTTCCTCGGCAAAGGAATCCGAAAAGATGTGAGCCCCGGCCGTTCCCTGCCGGGAACGAAGCCCCCGGCGGACGGCGCTGTTTGCGTTGCCGCCGCTTGCCGCCAGCTATGCGGACAGGGCCTGTTTTTTGATTTCCCAATTGATTTTTTCCGATAATTGATATATATTAGGGCTATATCAATTCCGGAATGAAGCGTGTTATGACAGGAAAAAAATCGAAGTCCGCAAACAGTACGGAGCCCGTGTATCTGCAGACATACAGGCGGATCCTTCGCGACATTCAGGAAAAGCGTTGGAATCCGGGAGACAAGCTGCCCGCCGATATGGTGTTTGCGAAACAGATCGGAATAAATCACCTGACGCTGAAAAAAGCCTTGAATCGGCTCGCCGCCGAAGGCTTCCTTGTACGGACTCCCGGAAGGGGAACATTCATCGCCGACGTTCTGCCGGTCATCACGGGCGCCGCCGCCGGCAAACGCGTCGCGGTCATTTACGATATGGTCACGGAAGAATCATTCCACGGCGACATTTTTCTGAGCATCTACAAGGTTGTGGGCGAACTCGGTCTGACCCTTGAACTGCTCTCCGCAAACAACAGCCGCACCACTCAGTTCCAACAGATCATGTCGCTTTTTTCCGATTCCGACTCCGCCGGATGCATTGTCTGGTCCATCATGGATATGCGGCAACTGACGAATCTGGCCGCCGCGAAACCGGAAAATTATCCGCTGATCTTCATCAATCACAAACAGGAGCTGGATATTCAGGGGATCGATTTCTCCGGATACGACGATTACGGTTCCGGACGGAAGCTCGGGGAGTATATCAATTCTTTCGGGTTCAAGCGTTGTCTCATCTGCCAGGCGGGTGTCTTCAAAAAGAAAACGACCAATATTCACCGGGTCGTCGGTCTGCAGTCCGTTTTGAGCTGTCCGGTGGAAATTTTTTCCGGGTATGAACCGGGGGCTCCGGCGGAACTCTGTTCCCGCCTGCGTGAACAGAAATCGCCCGAAGACACCGCCGTCGTATTCATCAGCGATGGCGATTATACCTTGTCTGCCGACACCCTTGCCCGGACGGCGTTGACTCCTTTTGTCTTTTTCACCGCCCGAAAGCCCTCCGCCAAAGGGATCCTGCTCTCCGCGCGGCTGATGGCTGAAAACGCGGTCAGGATCCTTGCCGCCCGCCGCGGCGGGGATGATTCCTTTTCCATTACCCGGCGCGTTACCGGAACGATCGTCTGAACCGCCCGACTTGTCTTTGCCGGACATCTCGGATCCGCCGCCGCGACTTTGGCTTGTTGTCTCCTGCCGCCTCTTCCCGGCAGTACCGCCGCCGGTTCGCGCCGGCAGCGGCGTATTGCCGAAAAATTTTCCCGCTTAAAAAATTTTCCCCCTTGACAAACGAGCGGAAGTCTTGTATATTTAGTATATCAAACATTTCGGCACGGAAGCGGGGAAACGCGTTTCACGTAGTGAAATGTTATCTCATGATATATATATCAATCTGCTTGGCAAGAAAGGAAGGAGAAATGAAAAATTCCGACAGAGACGATTCGTTCCCGTGCACAGGCACGAGGATTGCGAGTTTCACGCTGATAGAGCTTCTCGTCGTGATTGCCATCATTGCGATCCTTGCCTCGATGCTCATGCCTGCTTTGCAGCAGGCGAGGGAGAGGGGAAGATCCGCGAACTGTGTCGGCAATCTGAAACAGCTTGGTCTGGCGATCCTTCAATATGCTTCCGACAACAATGATTTCGCCGTTCCGAACGATCCTATCACGGAGCCGCATTTCTCTTCGATGCCGGATGCCTATTGGCCCCGCCTGATGATGAGTCTGGGATACATCAAGGGGAATCCCGATCCCGCGATGGATGGGAACTGGAGTCAGCTTCCCATCCAGAACATCATCCTGAAGTGTCCCTCCTACGGGAAAGACGTCGCAAAAGGAGTCAATCAGGGGTGCGGCATCGGAGGCTATGTCGCGAATCCGCAAAACCAGTATTCCTATCGGGGATCTACCTACAATATCACCCGCATTTTCAGGAACAAGACGATGGACGGCATTGCGGCCAATGCCCGGCTTCTTAAAATGACGAAGATCCAGCGGCCGGCGATTCTTTTTGCCGCCGCGGACGGATATGCGAACGCGAGGGCCGAGCTGGCGACGAATGCCACCGGCACGGATTCCTGCCGTCCGAACCTTGCCCGGCACAGCGGCCATGCGAATGTCACCCTTGCGGACGGACATGTCGCCGGCATCACACGGGATCCCTATGAAAACCGCACGGTCAAAAATTCCGAATGGAGGGCCTCCGACTGATTTTTCCGGAGAGGGGGGTATCATGTTTCGGGTTCCCTTGTCTTTCTTTTTCGAATTCGGGAAAGTCAATGACGCGATGCGCCCGTACATCATGGGCGAATTCGCGGCGAACGGTGCGGAACATCTCGTTCTGACCCATGATCTCATCAGTATGATCATGGCGGATTACACGATGGCGGCAAAACTGGCAAAGGAAATGTCTTCCGCCAACCTGACTTTCATGGATGCCCATGCGCCGTTCGGACAATACTTGGATTTGAACAATCCGGAGCCGGATGTCCGCCGTCAGATTCTGCTGCGGCACAAGCTCCACATCCAGATCGCTGCGGACATGGGGGTGGATACGATGACGATCCATTCGGGCAACGATTACTATTATCCTGAGGTTCCGCTGGAAGTCCAGATCGGGAACACGATCGCCGCTTTGGATGAGCTGCTGCCCGTCGCGGAAAAACGGGGCGTGACCCTCTGCATCGAAAACATCTGGTGCCGGAGCAACACCCCGGAAAAACTGCTGGAGATCAAGGCCGCCTTCCCGACGGACGCCCTCGGCTTCTGCTTCGATGCCGGACACGCAAATCAGGTGGACAAGGGAAGGAATTTTGAAAAAAACAGCGTCGCCGACTGCTATGTGCTTGTCGGGGAGACTCCCGCCTACGACGATCGGGTCCAGGAAAAAATGCTGCCTCATATCGTGAACTGTCATTTCAGTGATAACGACGGGCAATACGACAAACATTGGAATGTTATGGACGGAAACACGGATTGGATGAAGGTCATGCGGCTTCTGCGGAAGGCCCCCAGACTGAAATGCATCGAAAGCGAGGTCGTTCCGGTACGCAATAAACTGTCCGTCCATGACATCTGCGGAGCTTTCCGCAAACTCGGGGAAACAATTGACAAGCGTATCCAGATGGAGGATCCCTTATGAAATTCAAAATCCCTCTCCTGGCGGGACTGGCACTCTGCCTGTTCGCCGATGCCGGCGGGGAAAACATCCTTGCCGGGAAAACGGCCGTTTTCGAGCAGAAACCGAATTATCATCTGACCACGGACGAAAACGACCCGAAGGATCTGACCGACGGGAAAATCCGGAACTGGCTGATCTGGAACTACAGATCTTCCGTGGGTTGGCAGCGGGGGAAGCAGTATTCCTTTTATTTCGACCTGGCAAAGGAAATGCCGATCGGAAATGTCCGACTGCACACCTCCGCGGGAAGGAACGGCGTAAAGCTCCCGAAATCGATTCGTATTTATGCGGGAAACGATCTGACGGAACTCGCGCTGATCGGTGAAATGATCAGAGCGGACCGGGGATCCGGTCCCGAAGAAAAAAACGCCGCCACGACTTTCTGGCTCGAAGGGAACAATTGTCCCGTCATTGCCCGCTTCCTGAAGTTCGTCGTAACTCCTGCGGATACCCCGGAGGCATACTTCTTCGCCGACGAGATCACGGTCGGGAGAGGCGGCGGCGATGCGGTTCCCGTCGGCAAGCTTCCCGTCAGCAAAGAGGCTGCCGTCCCGGAAAATTCAGCTGCCAACATCCTTGCCGGAAAAACGGCCGTCTTCGAGCAGAAACCGAATTATCGTCTGACAACGGACGAAAACGACCCGAAGGATCTGACCGACGGTCATATCAACAACTGGCAGGTCCATTTCTACAAGACAAGTGTCGGTTGGCAGGGAAAATTCTATATCGGATTTCTCTTCGATCTCGGAAAAGTCATGGATATCGGCCGGATCAGGATCCATACTTCGCAGGGACACGGCGGAGTTCATCTCCCGAAAGGGCTGATCGTCCTTGCCGGGAATTCGCCGGATGAATTTGCGATCCTCGACGATATGATCGCTTCCAATCCGGACCTGCCGAAGTACGAGGACGGACCGAAGGTGCTGTGGATCACGGCGAAAAACAAACCCGTCAAGGCGCGTTATCTGAAATTCATTGCCATTCCCCATGAAGATTCCACTTTCTTTTTTCTCGACGAAATCGTTGTCTCGGAGGGAAAAGACGGAACTCCCGTCGGAAAACTTGCCGGATTCAAGGGCGGCACGAAAGAGTTCGTCAAATACAGCAGACTCCGGGAACGGCTGAAACGCGATGCCGCGATCATCCGGAACAACATCCGTCTTTCCCGAAGCGGACGCTCTCCGGAGCTGCCGGAGGATCTGCTCACGGGCGATGCTTCGCGGATAAAGCAGTTCAGCGGAACGGATACGGATTTCCCCCTGAACGAAGCGCAGGTGAAATTTGCGGAATTCCAGCAGAAAATTCTGGCCGAAACAGGATATAGAGGACTGGTTCTCTGGGGAGGAAACCGTTGGGATATGTTCCACTCTTTTCGATTTCCCGAAAAGAAGACTCCTGACACCGTTATGAAAATGACCCCCGGTGAGACCAGATCGTTTATCATCAATGCCGCCAATGCGGATCCCCAAAAAGCCGATGTGAAATTCGTCGTGGACGCGCCTTTCCCCGTGGAGGTGAACGAAACGATCACGGCCGTGGATACCGGGAACTTTTTCAATGCGAACCGCCTCCAGCCCCTGAAACCCCAGGGGAAAGAGTACCGGTTCGATCTTCTGCCGGGCGAGAGCAGTCAGCTTTTTTTCAGGATCCCCCTCCCGCGAAAGCTCGCGGCCGGAACTTATCCCGTAAAGGTGAAATTTTCCGACGGGAAAACCGTTACGGCGACCGTGAAGGCAAACGGGGCGAAATTTCCGGAGCATTTGACCGCGGAGCATGGAGCGTGGGATTACCTCAACAACCTCGGCTGCCATGGGAATGTCATCGACAGGAACAATTTCAGCCGTGCGATCGAATTGATGAGGGCTTATCAGATCGATCTGTGCTGGGGACATGAAATCGCGCTTCCTCCGGCAAGACCGGATATGTTTGATGCCGACGGAAAATTGGTGAAACCGCTTGATTTCAGCAAACTGGACGAATGGCTGAACCTGATGAAGGGCTTTCGACGCTATGCCATCTTCGGCGGAGGAAACCTGAACAGTCGTCTGAATTTCGGCTGTCTTCCCGAGAAGGAGCCGGAACGGTTCACAAAGCGTCTTGTTTCCTACCTGAACGCTTTGGCGGCCCACATCGAAAACGTCCACAAGATTCCCGTCGACCGGTTCCGGCTGCATTTCGTGGACGAAGCCAGCACCCCGGTGCAGAAAGAACTTTTGAAGGCCTGGTGTCGCGGGGTGAAACAGTCGGCCGCTCCTTCCGGCAGAAAATTCAAAAGCTACGGGAATCCCTTTTTTGAAGGGAATGTTCCGGTTTATCCCTATCCGGAACTGGATATCATCCAGCCGAACCCCGGTTTCTATCGGAGAGATGCGGTCAAGCGGTTTGCTGAGGCCGATCGGATGCGGGACGGAAAAGGCTTTACCGGTCTTTACGTTTGCAGAAATCGCGTCCGTCAGCGCGATGCCTATATGTACTTCGGCATGATCTCACGTCTGGGGATCCTTTTCGACAACTTCATCGGGATCGGTTTTTGGAATCTTGCCTGCGGCCCCAAAGATGTCGGCGAACTGGATTACACCGGCAGGATTTTCACGACATGGTACTTCCGCGGCAATGACATCATGGTCAGCCGACAGACCGAAGCGATTCTGGAAGGACGGGAAGATTTCGAATACATGCTCCTCCTGAAAAAACTGATTCTCCTGCTGAAGGGATCGGATCCGGCTCTTTCTGCAGAGGGAGAAGAACTTCTCCGCTCCATCAAAGCGGAAATGCTCTCCGAGCTGGGCGGACCTCATGATGATCTCTCCCTGTGGGCGGTTCGGAAGGACCGTTCCGCCGCGGACCGCCAACGGGAAAAAATCTGGGATTTCGCCGAAAGAGTCCAAAAGAAAGATCCGGCTGTCTTCAAAAAAACCATTTGGAAATGAAACGGGACCGTCTGCCGTTATGCTGAATCGGATTTATCTCATACATCATACTCATTACGACATCGGTTTCACCGATCTGCCGGACGAGGTCGACCGTCAGCAGCTTGTCTATCTCGACGAGGCTGTCAGACTTGCGGAAAATGATCCGGAATACTGCTGGACCATCGAAAGCGCATCGCTCCTCCGGAATTATCTCGAAAGCAGACCGGAAAAGATGGTCGGCAGACTTCTCGATCTGCTCCGCAGCGGCCAGTTCGAGGTCGCCGCATTCGATATGCAGATGCTCACCGAAACCGCATCGTTTCCGGAACTTCTGGAAAATGTCATGCGCGCCGTCCGTCTGGGAAAAGAATACGGCTTCCCCGTGGAATGCGCGATCCTCGATGATATCGGCGGATTCGCGGGGGAGCTTCCCCGGCTCATGAATGAAGCCGGGATCCGTTATCTCATCGCCGGATGCGGCGCGTTTCAGACGGAACTTCCGTGGGCGGATCTGCCCTATCTCTTTTATCTGGAATCCAAATGCGGCGGAAAGATTCTGGTGTGGAATCTGGGAAATGACCGGCAGGAAAATTCCTGGGAATCGAGATATCCGTTCCCCGTGTACGGCATGGGAGGACACTATCTGGGGTACAGGGCCTTTTCGGAACTCTTCGGAGAACCCGATCTCGGCGTCAGAACCGCTTTGCCGGATGATACGGATGAACACAAACTTACTGCCGCAGAAGTGTTTCATATCCTGGAAAAACGTTTGGAACAGGATAAATACCCTTATCCCGAACTCCTTCTCCAATACGGCGGCGACAATCGGAACCCGTCTTCGAAAATGGCGGAATTCGTACGCAGACTCAATGCTTCCGGAAATTATCCGGCGATCGAACTCTGCACCCCGTCCGCATTTTTCCATGTGATGGAAGAGAAGTACGGGAACACGCTTCCCGTGATCCGGGGGGTCCTGACCGATCCGTGGAATATCCGGATCAATGCGGTCCCGTCGGTCCTGAAGAAATACCGCGGGGCCCAACGGCTTTACGATGCCATGCGGCTTTACGGCATGACCGACGGAATCATCCAGGAAAATTTGATGCTGGTGGCGGATCATACCCTCGGTTTGAACATCTGGGGCTGGCAAAGACTGTATGAGGAAAACGGAAAACGTCTGACGGCGAGTTGTTTTGACCGCCCCCGGGAAAGCTGGGCCTGCAAGGCGGCGTATGCGGAGAACGCATTCCGCAGGGCAAAACGGCTCTGCCGGGATATGACGAAGAACCGTCCGCAGGAGGAGTCCGAGGGTGTGATCGTGCGCAACCGCACACCGCATCGGGTTTCCGGAACGGCGGAGCTGTATCTCGGCTCATATGCCAGAAGACTGGTTTCTCTGAAAGACGCTTCCGGGAATGAGGTCCCGCGTCAGCTCTGCGGACAGAACCGCTGGATGATCTATGTCCGCGATGTTCCCGCACTGGGAAGTCTGCGGCTCGTACCGGAGTTTTCCGGGGTCTATGATGAAGTGCCTGTTCCGCCGCGGGCTGAAATCCCCGGGGAGATCGAGGCGGCGGGATTCCGGTTCGGATTTGCCGCGGACAGTTCCCTCCTGGAGATCAGGAACGGCAGGGGATGTTTGCTGACGGACGGCATATTCGGGACACTGATCCGAGAGAAAATCGCCGATACGGGGACGGGCGGCGAAAATTGCGGCCTGAAGCCGTGCAAAGAACGGATCCGGGAGGTTCTTTCCGGACTTGCGGGAAAACTCGTTGCCGACGGGGCGCTTTATTTTGACGTCTTTCAGTCGGGGGTATTTTCCGACGGGCAGGCTGAACGGACCGTCAGGATCTGGAAATTTCTGCCGCGCATCGATTTCCTGTTTCGCCTGGATATCCCCGAAACACCGGAAAAGAAATGCTGTTATGCGGCGTTTCCCCTTGCCGGAACTGACGGCACGTTCCGTTTCGATCAGAACGTCGGGATCGTCTCTCCGGGAGAACTTCTGTCCGGTTCCATGCTGGATCTCTTCTACTGTTCCCGTTATGCGGCGGTCGAGTCCGAAAAATATACCGCCGTTCTCTGCTGTCCGGACGCGCCTGTGGTGGAGTTCGGCGGGCTTCATACCGCCGAGTGGCGGAAAAAGCTGCCTTTGACCATCGAAAACAACCATATCTACGGTCTGCTGTGCAATAATATCTGCAATACGGACGCTCCCGCATGGCAGGGGGTCCTGGACACGTTCTCGTATTCGCTTTTCCTGCATGAGGAGAAATTTTCCGGCGGCATGGCGCAAGCCGACTGGAACTCCTTGACCGCTTTGGAGTGTGAGATCAGTTTTGAATCTGCGGATCCGGGGATCCCCGCCGTCCCGGAATCCCTTCGCATCCATACGGATTACCGGGGGAACTGGTATTTGGAAGATATGGATCGGTGTTCGCTTCTGCGGAAAATGTGATGCCGGTTATCGATCGAGGTCTCCGCATGATCCCGAATGGTCTTCCGCCGGAATTTGATGTCGGAAACGGCCGGGTGGAGTTCTCCGTGCCGAGATTCGGATGTCACCGCATGGTAGAACTCTCATACAAGGAGCAGGGCCCCCTTCCGCCTTGCTGTTCCCCGCACGGACAGACGGCGGTTTCAAAACGCTCCGCTTTTTTCGAAAAGGATGGAGGGCCGGGGGAGTGGAAACGGGGGGACCCTGAACGATCACCGCTTTTGCCTGACCGCCGGCAACGATGTCGAACGCCGCCGCCGGCAGACCCCAAAACCGCGGATAACACCGCGACCGCGAGATACAACGACTTTTTCATTTTTCACCGTGCTTTTTATATGGATCCCGCTTGAGATACCACCCGCGGCGGACATTGTCAAGCAGGGCGCCGCATACCCGCGGGGCTTTCCGGCCGTTTTTCGGCCGACTGTCCCCCGGCAAGTTGAATTTTGGCGAAAGAATGCTATTGTAATACGAAAATTCGAAGAGAGACACACGGGATCGGGCAATGGAGCACAAAACCGGGATCTATCCCTTCTGGATGTGGAACGGCCGCATGGAGCGCGCCGAACTGAGCCGTCAGATAAAACTTGCCAAGGCGGGCGGCGTGACCGGGTTGACCCTCCACGCCAGAGCCGGCAACGAGATACCCTACCTCTCCGATCGATGGATGGAGCTGGTGCGTTTTTCCTGCGAGGAGGCGGAAAAGGCCGGTCTTGAGATCTGGCTCTACGACGAACAGGGTTTCCCCAGCGGCGACGCCGGGGGGAAGATCCCGGCGCTCGGCGAAAAATTCCAGCAGAAAGCCCTGCTTTTTTCCGAAGCGTCCGCCGCCCGGGCCCGGCAGCTGCCGGACGTGGTGAGGGTCTTTTCCAAAGAAGATCCGGCAAAGAGGCTTGTTCTGGAGGAGGTTCCCGACGGCGAGACCGTCATCGTCTTCCGCAGACTGCTCTTTCCCCGTTCCCCGGACATGCTCGGGAAAGATACCGCGGAAGAATTTCTGAAGATCACCCACGACAGATATTATGCCGTCCTGAAGGACTTTTTCGACCGCAAGGTCATCACCGGCATATTCACCGACGACAGCCACTATCTCTTTTCGGCCGGCCCGCTGCTGGCCTATATGGACGATCTGGAGGAGACCTTCCGCGCCGCGTACGGGTACGGCATCCTGGACAATCTTTCCGCGCTGGTGGAGAACATCCCCGGGGCGGAAAAGATCCGGAGCGACTACTACCGGCATATGGCCGAGACCTTCAACGCCCGGTTCATGAAACCCATGCACGCGTGGTGCGCTTCCCACGGGGTCCCACTCTACGGACACCTTTCCGGTGACGAGGGCCCGCTGCACAAGATCATCTCCCGCTTCGGGGATCCCGGCAGTTACTTGAAGCACTTTCAGTCTCCGGGTCTGGACGATTATCTGCTGATGAATTTCGACTGCGCCCAGATGGTCTCGCCGGTCAACAGCTTGCCGTCGGGCGGGAGATTGAACCGCGCAAAAGGATTCCCCGTGATCGTCTGCGCCAAACAGGCCAGTTCCGCCGCCGCGCAGACCGGAGACGGCCGATGCATGGCCGAGGTGCTGGCTTCCGCCGGATGGGGCGTGCCGCTGGAAATGGCGATGAACCATCTGCGTTTTCTCAATATCCTGGGCGCCAATGTCTTCGTCACCCACGACTTCGCCTACACTTCCGCCAAGGTCGCCAAGCGGGACCATCCGGCAAGTTACTTTTTCCAGCAGCCCTATTTTCGGCGCAACCGGGAGATCTTTTCTTCCGTGCTCGAGTCGCTCAAGTGGAGCGTCCGGGGCAGAAGTTACGCCGAAACGCTGGTCATCCACCCGGTCCGTTCTGCCCAGTGCGCCGTGGATGGGGCGACGCTCGACGAGCCGGGACACTACCGTTGTCAGGAGCCCTCGCGCCATCCGGATTGCCGGGAAGTCACCGAAGTGCTTTCCTGCTTGTGCCTGCAGCTGATGCGGCGGCATATCTCCTTCGATTTCGGCTTCGAAACCGCGCTGGACGACAGCGGAGTCGAAGCCGGCTGTTTCCGCATCGGTAAAAGTTCATACAAAACGGTCATTCTGTCCGGACTGGTTTCGATCTCGGGCCGGCTTGCTTCCCTGCTCCGGGATTTCGTCCGCAGCGGCGGTCAGCTGATCTCGACCGTCCGCCGCCCGGTCATGATCGACGGCGAGACTCCGGCCGCGGGAGAGCTGCCCGAGAGTCTTCTCATCCCCGCCGTGGACGAAAAAACCGTATTCCCCATGGCCCCCGATCTGAAATTCACCGTGTCCGGCGGCGACGGCCGCCGGGTGGCGACGGCCCGGCGCATCGTGGACGGCAAATTCGAATACATGCTCCACAACTGCAGCAACGACGGCGATTGTCAAATCAGCGTGGATCTGCCGGGATACCTTTGCGTCGACCCGGTTTCCCGGGCGGTCTTCCCCGTTCCGGAACGATTCAACTTGGAGAAATACGGCATCGTCCACCTCATCCCCGAAACCGCCGCCGCCCCGGCGGGCAAAATGCCGTCGGTCTTCTCCCTCCGGCAGCCGGAGATCGTCCCGTGGCCGTCCCCGTGGCGGGTCAGGGCGGAAGAAAAAAACGTTTACCGCTGGGAAAGCGCCGAGCCCACCTGGTCCCGTCCGGCGGATTTCCGCGGCGCCGAATACGATTTCGTTCCGGAATACGTGCCTTTCACCAACCGCTTCGAACTGGCGTTCCAGCCCGAGTCGCTGAAGATCGCGCTGGAAACCGTCCTTTTCGATTCGGTCAAAGTCAACGGCGTCGAGATCCTCGGCCGGCCCCGGACCGCGCACGACGCCTCGCCCGATCTCTTCTGCATCGAGATCGCCGATCTGGTACATCCCGGAGAAAACATCTACGCCTTCACCCGAAAGGAAAAGCATCCGGAATTCATCTATCTTCTGGGCGATTTTGCCGTGGACGAGTCCGACGGCGTTCCGAAACTGCTCCCGCTCCGGGAGATCACCTTCGGCGACCTCGCTTCTCAGGGGATGCCCTTCTACCGGGGGACCGTGACGTATTTTTCCACGATCGACGGCGGCCTTCTGCGCCGGGCGGAAACCTGCCGTCTGGAAATCCCCGCCCCGCTCAACGGCGCGGTCGGCGTCCGGATCAACGGCGTCGATCTGCCGATGCGCCCCTGCGCGCCCTGGCGGTACGACATCGGCGAGTATGTCGAAGAGGGCCGAAACGAAGTCGAGCTGATCTATTACAGCACCGCTCAGAACTTCCTCGGTCCCCGGCAGGTCGCCCGGCAGAAGGAACACTTTTCCGCCTGGTACCCCCCGCGGCAGGGCGAAACATACGACATGTCCCTCGGCCTTCCCGCCCCGCCCGTCATCGCCGTCTTCTGACCGCAGGTCAAAAACAGCCGTTCTGTTCCCGAGAAGGGTCGGTGATTTCGGGGGAAGGGGAAAACCTCTTTTCCCCGTGAAAAGAGGTTTGCCCCTTCCCCCGTGCCCCCATCCCTTTTCGAGAAAAGCGCTGTATTTTTTAGTCCGTTACCTGCCAATGCGGGGAACAGAGCCTTTCAAAAGCGCTGTATTTTGAGGCGGTTTCACCAACCGGCCCGTGAGGGGAACAGCCCCTCGCGTTGATATAATCCGCCCGGTTCGAAAAGCAAACGGGGCGGCGTCATGTTTCTCTTATTTCGCCGGAGGTGTCAAGGGGATGCGGCACGAGGTGCCGCCCGGAACCGAGACGGAAAAACGCTTCCCGCCGTACACGGGCGCAAGTTCGGGAGACGTGATCTCCGCACGGATCTCGTGTCCGGTCGGGTTGTGGACTTCCAGAAAAGCGTCGGCCGTGCCGTAGAGGACCGGCGTCAGTTTCAGATCCCGGTCCGAGGAGAGAAAGAGGTTGCCTCCCCAGAACGAGGCGGCTTTTTCCATGGACATCTGAAAATACATGGTGCGGTCATGAACGGGGACGAAGGTGAAGACGCCTTTCGCATGATCGTAATAGGCGGCCGTCCCGTTGTCCTCGACGCCGCGGATGAAGAACGGCCAGTCGCAGATCATGGGAAATGCGGGGAGTTCCGCCGCAACTTCTCCATTTTCCGCGTGAAAAGCGATAAACCCGGGCGTAAAAATCTGATTTCCTCTTTTCATTGCGGCTTTTGCAGCGGGATCGCTCAGGCGGTCTGCGATCTTGCGGCAATACGCGGCGGTATCCGGTGTCCCCACGCACGTGCAGACCGCAAGGAAAAACGAAACCTCGTCCCCCGCTTTGAACTTTTGCCCGGCCTTTCCGAAGCCGACGGCGAGAGTCCCGTTTGCGGCCAACCGGAATTTCGGACTCAGCGAGACCGATTGCGGAACGATCAGGATCCGCCTGGTGGAATTTGTGCTGAGCACAGTGGCAAATCCCCCGTTTTTCAGTTCCCCCGCCTTGGCCGTGCCGGTCGAACTTTCCTCTATGCCGCTGGGCGTTTCCACAACGAGACGGTCCCAGAACCCCCGCTCTTTCGAATAATAGTCGGAGCCGGAGGTCATGGACACAAGGTGGATGGGCATATCCCCCTTCAGGACGACGTCTTTCTTGAATTTCAGAAAGATGCGGTGATACATCAGTCCGCCCCGATAATCGTCATCGGCAAGCCACGGTCTGGTGAATCTGCACGACGGCCTGATCCGGCTGCGCATGAGCCAGGTCGTATGCCTGATGTCCGCGATCGGCTGATCTTCGCCCAGCGGGAAGAAGGAATAATAGGTGTAGGTCATCCGCCGGTCCGGGCGATGCCTTTTTTCCGTATGGACCCGCCGGTGAGAGTCCTGCGTGAGAATGGAAACTTCATTGGAGTTGACGGGATAACGCTGCCGGATCGCATTCAGTTCATCCAGCTGATTGCTCCCGCCGGGCTGTTCTCCTTCTTCCGTCGACAGGCTGATATTGAGATCTGCGCAGGGTTTGAAGATAAAGGGGACGCCCGAGTCGATGCCGGCGATGGGCGTCGTGTCTTTTTTGCCCATGTCGAGACGGGCGGAATATATGTCCTCGAAATCGCGCAAAACCGGGACCTGATGACAGGGCGGGTGCATCAGGAGCGTGCTGTAGCCGAGAAGATTCAGATTGTCCGTACAGCGCGTGACCGCGTAATAGGGGTTCTGGATCAAAACCTCGGGCGAAACGGCCTTTTTCCCGTTCAGATCCGTCACTTCGAGGACCAGGTGATGCACCCTGTCGTGAAGCGCGGCAAATTCCCGGGAAAACTGCTTTTGCCCCCTGCCGTCGAACCGCCGGAACAGCCCTTCCGTCCCGTCCCACACTTTGACGTCCCGGATCCCAGCGTCGGAGGAGACCTCGAATTTCAGCCGCACCCGCTGCCGTTTCTGCTGGACCTCGTAATCCGCCGCCGCGGAAGCATTGACCCCCTGCCAGAGGGAGATGGACGGCCCTTCGGACGCATATCCTCTTCCGCAGTCGAACGTGTTTTTCGTATTGAGCCACTCTTTGGCATTTTCCACGTTCCCGTAAACAAAATTCCAGCCGCAGGCCGCGGCCTCTTTTGCCAACCTCGCGGGCGAATAGATCCCGTTGAACACGATATTTCCCTGACCGCGGACGTCGTTCAGCGCAAAGAGATATTCCCGCAGATTTCGGGCGAGGACCTGGCCGTTTCTGCAGACTTTCACCGGGATCCGGAAGTACCACCAGAGATTGCTCGCATCGCCCAGTTCATGCAGACGGTCGTAGTTGAGAAGCGCGGAGGGCCTCCGGTTGCAGGAAGCGGCATACAGCCCCCACCAGTTCACTTTGTCTCTGGGACCGTTGAAAATATGGTCCTCCGGGAAGATGACGTCTTCTCCCCAGAAGGCCCAGCGCAGGCCGTTGGCTTCGCTGAATTCGATCCCGGGACAGGCGTAGAAATCTGGATCGGAAACGGCGGCGCAGGCCTTTTTCAGCGCGGCATATTTTTCCGGCGTCAGCTTTTCGAGGGATTCCGTAAAGGCCAGAAAACGATATCCGGCCTTCCTCGCGGCGGCGGCGTATTCGGAAACCGTTCCTTCGCCGTCGGAAAAGGCGCTGTGGACGCCGATCAGGCCCTTGACGCAGGGACTCCCGTCAGGAAACGGGACACGGTCGAAATTGGCCGGTTTCACCTTTTTTGCGGCAGTCGTCGGCGGCTCCTGATAGAACCCGATCCTGGGATTTTTCAACGCGTCGCGGAAGAGAAATCTGAACGTGTTCATGAGAAGCAAGGTCCCGTCGCTCTTCGTCTTCCCGTCCCCGTTCTTTTCCCAGACGGCGGGCCAGTCGCAGGCATGGGCGTTGATCGAGAGGTGCATCAGATTGCAGGAAATGACGGCGATCTTGCCCCTCCCGTAAGGACGCCAGGCGGCGAGGACGGGCGCCGATCTCAGGCTCCCCTCCCTCACGAAAAGGCTGTTTTTGGAGGTCTCCGCCGTCGTGACGTAGGACTTCGCCGTTTTTTCTCCGAAGACGACGGGCGTCCACTCCCGGGAGAGGATCAGTCCCATCGTCCCCCACATCCCGCCGCATCCCCATTCGGGGACGAAGAGCGTTTTCACCCCTTTCGTCATGGGCGAGTCGACGATGTTGCCCGTGCGGAAAAACCGCAGGTAGGAAGGCGCCTTGGGCGCGGAAACGGAGAGAAACGGGTGACCCGGATAAGAGAACTGATTGGCGGGATCCGTGATCCCTTCGCGGAGCATTTTTATCCCGTACGGACCGAACATGAGATTGAAGATCTCGGGGCGGCGGTCCTGACGGTATTCGCCGTTCTGGGGGACCAGAAGAACATTCCCGCCGATCTCGAGGTACCGGCGCAGCGCGTTCCGGTAAGCGAGGGTCGTTTCCTCGTAGTCCGCCTGCCGGAAGCCCCGGTCGAGGGAGAGGATCACGGCATGGTATTTGCACAGCTCCCCGAAGATCTTCTCCTCCGGGACGTTCCCGAAGACCCACGACATGCTGTTCGTGGCATGCCCCGTCATGCCGTTCCGCTTCAGCGTGGAGTAAAGACCGAATCTCCGCCAGGCATCCCCGTAACGGAATTCCTCCGAGAAGAATCCGATTTTGGGCGTCCGCCCGTTCAGGAAACAGCTGAGCTGTCCCGGAAAATTCATGCCCTCCTCTTTGCCGGCATCGGGCGACCCGGTGCCGTAAACGAGATCGTCCCCGAGGCAGGCGATGCTGCCGCACGGCAGGTTTTTCTCCCCGATGACGGCCATCGTCATTTTGGCGAGGCGCAGGAAACCTGCGGGGACCAGGCGGATCCCGTCTTTCCCGCCGCCGTTGGCCGGATTCCGGACATAAGCATCTTTCCCGTCGATGTCGTATTTCGCACACGCCGCGGCGAAGTCGACCAGCGGGATATCCCGCTCTTTTGCAATTGTTTTCAAAACATCATTTTCTTCGGCGATCCTGACATTCGGCGTCCGGTCCCCGTAGGCTTCTTTCGGGTTCCGGGCAAAAACAAGGTGTTCGTTGACGTTCGGGATCGTGACGAGGATGACCGGGATTTTTGCCGACTGGAACTGCGAGAGGATGCTTTCGATGCTTTTTTTGTAGTTTTCCTTCGTGATCTTGCCGCCCTTCCACGCGGCGTCCACGGTGCCGGTCATGACGACGGCAAGTTCTGCCTTTTCCTCGATCGCTTTTTTCGGCTGTTCCAGGGCGACTCTGGCGGCGGTCACGCCCGGTCTGGCAAGATTGATCACTCTGCTCGCGGCATGGAGCGGAGCCCCCGCGGCGACGAGGACCAGCCCTGCGAGAAGAACGGCGATGGGGCAGTTGTCGTGAAGGTGCATTTTTTTACTCCTGTCGTGTGGGTCAGATCGTCTTGCGGTGCACGATGCCCTGCTGGGACATCGCTTCGGCCTGAAGCGATTTGACGTCGATCTCCCGCGTTTTCCATTTTCCTTTGGCGAGAACCGCCGCGAGGCCGCAGATCTCTCCGACGGCGATACAGGTCCCGTTGATCCTCGAAGAGGAAAACGCATCATGGGTCGCGGAGATGGGGCGGCCCGCGATCAGCAGATTGTCCACGCCCTGCGGCAGGAGGCAGCGGAAGGGGATCCCGTAACTCTTTTGGAGACAGAAGTGGGGCATCGGCGTCTCTCCGTGGATCCTGTCCGGGACATGGATGTCGATCCCCCACCCGCCGCGGGCGATCTCGTCGTCGAAATCCCGTCCCTCGATCACGTCCTCTTCGGTCAGGGTGTAGGCGCCCGCGATCCGGCGCGTTTCCCGGATCCCCGGCTGCATGGCGGTTTGAGCGACGTAGCAATTTTGGAATCCCGGCAGGTTTTTCCGGAAGAATTCGGCGATCTCCAGCGCCTGTTCCATGCCCTCTTTCCGGATCCGCGCCTGCCCTTCGTGGGTCAGCGGGGCGCAGTTCAAAATATGCGTCATGTTGACGGCGGCTTCTCCGTTGGTCCCGGGGAGATACGTGATCACCGTGTGATTGGTGGGCGTCATGTGCGGCTGTTTTTGCCACAACGCCGTCGCCTCGGTCATTTTGCGGGGGGCTTTTGTCATGTCGATCCCCGCGAGTTTGAAGGTGAGGGAACTGGACTGGACTTTCCCGTCCGTGTCGCGGCCGTACCGCACCGGACACCCCGCAAAATATGCCAGGTCGGCGTCGCCCGTGTCATCGATAAAGAAGGGCGCTTCCCACGCCTCCAGCCCCTGCTTCGAGGCCGTGACGATGTAGGAGATATCCCGCCGTTCCCGCCGCGCGGAGATCAGCGTGGTCTGAAGCAGGATCCTCACCCCGGCTTCCTGAAGCATCCGGAAGAGAACAAGATCCAGTTTCTCCGGATCGACCCGGTACGCCCAGCCGCCGTCCCGGGGCTGACTGCCGCCGACCGCCTCCAGACGGCGGATCATTTCGCGCAGGAACAGGCCGTCCACCGTGATCTCCGAGTCCAGCCGGAGACCGGAGATGATCCCGAGTATCCCCGAGACCGGGACGCCGCCGAGTTTGTGATAGTGCTCGATCAGCAGGACGTCCAACCCTCTTCGGGCGGCATTCCAAGCGGCGGCGCATCCGCTCAACCCGGCTCCGCATACGATCAAGTCGCACGCTCCCGAGACCGGGACCGTTTCCCGGGGAAATTTGACGGATTTTCTCACAGGGCCGTTCCTTTGGCGTTCCAGAAGTAGTCGTTGGTCCGGATGTCCTGACCGGTTTGCAACGCCCGCAGCCCCCGCGGATCCGTGTTCTTTATCGACTCCATATGGCCGTCGACGAACAGGGTATTGGCCGCCTGGCTGTGCCGGAAATCCGGTTCCGCGCCTTCGCTGTCCCGGTATTTTTTGCGGCTGGTCCAGTAGCTCCCCGTCCCGTAATTGTAGGCTGCTCCGGTCCACCCGTCGATCAAATACATCGCTCGGCCCGCTTGCGTGATCTGATTCACCTTGTAGTAGAAACAGGTCCCGTAGACATCTCCCGCCGCATTCGTCCCGTTGTAATCCGGGCTCTGGGTGATGCCCAGATTCAAATAGTAGCTGATATTCTTTTCACGCCTGTCCTGAGGACACTGCATCATGCCGCGCTTTTCGGAGCCGTTGTTTTTCTTGCCGAAGTTGCCGGACATATATCCCTTTTCGAACAGGATCTTCGTCCAGGGGTCGATCGCGCTTGCCGAAACTTTTATGCCCGCATTCATGAGCCACCCCTGGGAATCGTTGGAGTACATCATGAAATTCGTTCCCCACTGCTTCATCTGCGAGGTGCAGTTGATCGCGCCCGCCCGTTCTCTCGCCTGCTGCAGCGCGGGCATCAGCATCGCCGCCAAAATCGCGATGATCGCTATAACGACAAGAAGTTCGATCAATGTGAATTTCGGATCCGCATTTGACGGACGACACGGCGAACGGTCGTTTTTTTCCATGTTTCTTTTCCTGTCGCGTGTTCTTGTTTGAAGTGATCGGCGGTTCATTTTGTTTCATCCTTTCCGTTTGCTGCCGTCAAATATTTTTTGAGTTGTCCGGGATACGTCGTTCCTGAAATTTTTCCGGCATCGGGGCTGCCGACGCCGTAGGTCAGACTGTCGCCGATACACAGGATCTTTTTCGGCAAATATCCTGCCTGCCGGATCGTATCGGCCACGCATTCCGCAAGCGCGGCGTAGCCCTCCTCCGTAAGGTGGATCCCGTCGGCGACGCCGGAATTTTCCGGGAGGCGAAGCAGTGATCTTTTCCCCTCACATCCCCTTTTCATGACGACGGCATGAAGATCCGCGAGGGGCAATTTCTTCGCTTCCGCGGCTTGTTTCAATATCGCATTGAACTTGAGGATCCGTTCGTTGGGAAGTTTTTCGCCGAAAACTTCTTTGCCGTGCCGCCGAAAAAGACAGGCCTCGTTGCAGGGAGGGAGCGTGACGAGGATCAGCCTGCTTTGCGCTCCGAGGATCTCTTTTACGGCAAGATCCAAGGTTTTGAGAAACGCTTCCTGCGAGGACAGAACTTTGGAATTGCAGGCATCGTTCGTTCCGAAAAGCATCACGGTCACGTCCGGTTTCACTTCCAGCGCATTCCGGAGCCATTTTTCGTTCACGGAGACAAATGGTTTCCCCGGAACGCTCCGGACGAAGACCTGAACGTCTTCCGCCGCAAATGCGCCCGCCAGGGCCGCCGCCATGGAAAACAGGAGGGTTTTCTTCATTGCCGTAAAACATCCCGCCGGCAAACCGATCGATGCGCCATGTCGCCCCATTTTCAAAATCTCTCTTTTTTTTGTTCCGTCACCCGGTCACCGGATGAGAATGTTTTTGATCTCGAAGGGCTTGAACTTCAACTCGGGGGAGGGGAGGGCCTTCCCGTCATTTCCCAACCCGTCGGTCTCGAACAGGGTTTTGCCTTCGGCCAGCGCCCCGGCGAGGGTCGTCGTGAGCGGGAGACCGCGCGTCTCGTAAACGCGGAGGAACAGTCCCTTCTTCAAGTTGCGGACCGAGGAGACCGCCGCGCCGGGGAGCCTGAGTTGAGACCCCTCCGGCAGGGAGCCCGTCAGCACCTGGACGGGGCGGTTCAGCAGAGCGCCCAGTTCATAAGCCTTGATCATATCCATTGGACTATGCGCCCGGAAAGCGAAACGGTAATGATGCAAGCCGTTGTCGTAGGAGCCCGGCTGGGGCGTCAACTGACCGTCGCGGGTGGCGGTCCCGCTCCGCAGGAGGGCAACGGTGATGACGCCGTTGCTCAACTGGTGTCCGGGCGTTCCGGTGTTGGCGACCGTAAGGCCCATGGAATAATCGGAAAGGTTGACCCAGTTCAGCGCGGGCCAGTCCCCCTTGGCTTCCCGGTAATCTCCTGAGGTCTGAAGCTGCTGCAGCGTGGATTCGTACTTTTCGTCCACCTCGAAATAGGGCTTCCGGACCAGCGCGGAAAAGGGCGTCTCGTAGGTCCCGGCGGCCTTCAGGGGATCCACCGCTGTGGGGAAGCAAATGGAGACTTTGGTGTTGCATCCCGTCCAGTCGAGTTCGAGATCCAGTGTGAAATAGTCCAGTTCGTTGTAAAACCGGTACTCTTTGCGGAAGGCGAGCGCGCCGAACCCCGGCCAATGGGGCCCGAGATTGCCGGAGGCGGCCGGTCCGGGAAGCACGTTCCCCTCCGTCACGACGCGGCGGAAGACACCTCCCGCTTCGCAGAGCACGACCTTTTCCCGGAAAAACTCCAGGGGGATCGGCAGCTGCCAGAAATCCTCCGACCACATGGAGCCGGTGTCCCGCTGGACGCGCAGCGCTCCGAAGCCGTCGGCGGAAAAAACGTTTTTCCCGTTCAGGTTCCGGATCACGGGAGAGGGCCCGAAGAAATCGGCGTGGAAATATTTCGTGTCGAAAACGGGCTCGCAGGGCCTGGCCGCGGCGGCTTTCCCCGTTTTTTTGAACGTCTTGATCCCGAAGGAAGGCAGATCGACGGTGTAAACGGCCAGATCTCCCGCTTTCTGGGCCGCGACGCCCTCCGGGACGACCGGCGACGTGACCAGCTGGGGCCCCTCCGCGGTCGAAAAACTGCAGAGAGAATATCCCTTGCCCGGGATCGGATCGGATTTTGCGCCTTGCGCCGTTTCCAGGTATTTGTCGATCTCCGGAGTGCAGGCGTCGACGTGACAGCCGCATGCGGCGTCGTGGAACTGGGCCGAAAGAAGCGAACGCCATTCTTTGCGGAACTCGTTTTCTTTGCCGAGGACGGCGTTGAGGTATTCGGCGCGGAACAGAGCCGATTCCGCCTGGCGGATCGCTTGCTTCGTGCCGATCCGCGTCGTGTAGCAGCCGGTGAAGACCGGATTGAATTCGCCGCGGTAGTCCGGCAGATCGTCCAAGGAAGCGTCGGCGAGATACCGGTGACAGGAGCCCGGGACGATCTGCTTGCCCCCCAGCCCGTTCGCCATGGCGAGGATGCTGAAAATGCTCTCCTGAAACGTGCCTTCTTCGGTGGAGTAGGAGAGCAGAACGGTCCCCGGCAGCTGTTTCGCCGCCAGAATGTTTTTCAGGAGCCGGGTCTCCCCGGTCTGCACCAGAGGGACGTTCAATTCATACCCGAGGTGGGTGATCTCGGCGGTATTGCGGAAAACGGTGACGCCTCCGTTGCCGGCTAAAGATTCCCAGCGGAAAAGATCGGCTTGTGCGATTTCCTGGGGCTGATTGGGCGTCCGGCCGGGAGAGAGGTACCGGATGCCGCACTGCATCAAAATCTGCGGCAGCTGGGCGCACATGCCGAAGGCATCGTTGAAGCGGGCAAGATCGCTGGAGCGGCCGAGAGTTTCCCGATACCAGGCAAGTCCCTGCTCCAGATTGCGGAAGATCGATTCGCCGCTGACCATATTGAGGTCCGGGATGCTGTAAACCGAGCACAGTTCCAGGCGGCCTTCCGCCGCAAGTTTCTTTGCCGTTGTCAGGAGCTCCGGATGCTGTTCGAAAAACGCGCGTCCGATCTCCGCCTGCTCCAGCTGGAAGGAAACGCCGTCATACGCGTCGGCATACCGGAACTCGGTGAGCAGCTGTTCTTCGCGTATCTTTTTGTATTCTGATGTCGGGCGCCGCCAGATCAGATCGGAATGGTGACAGAAATAGAGGTAGGCTTTTCCCGGCCCCGCTCCCGTTCCCTGTTGCTGACGATGGGGTTCGGCAATGGCGGAAGCGTGGGGAGAAACGTAGAACCCGGAGGCGCCGCGGCACTCGACATAGCCGTTGCCCATCAATTCCTTGAGCGCATTTTGAATGACGGAGAGACTGACGTCGAACCGGGCGGACATTTCGCGCACGGTCGCCAGGCGCTCCCCCGGAGCGATGACGCCCTCCCGGATCAGTTTCATGATCTCCCGAACGACCTGATCCCGCTTGGGAGGCTTTGCTTTCAGTGATTCTTTCATGGGGCGCAACTCCAGTGTTTCTGTGGATCTTGGAGCAAATATAGCCCGTGCTCAACGGTTTGTCAAGAGCGGCAATACAAAAAATTACGAAAAAATACAAAGCGTTTCCCGTGTTCCCCCTCCGAACAGGCGAGGGCGGCTAATGACTCCCCCAAATCCCCCGCTTTTCAAAATGCTCTGTTCCCGATAAGGGTCGGTTGTTCCGGGGGAAGGGGAAAACCTCTTTTCCCCGTGAAAAGAGGTTTTCCCCTTCCCCCGTGCCCCCATCCCTTTTCGAGAAAAGCGATGTGTTTTTGAACTGCCGCCTACCTGTGTGGGGGACAGAGCCTTTCAAAAAAGCGCTGTATTGGGGCTGATCGGGAAAAACGTGAGAATTAGCAAAAATCTCGAATTGCCCCCCGCTGGGGTCCAACGGCAGCGCAAGTTATTCGAAATAAGCTTGCATTCAACGCGTTGCGGCGATATATTCCAGTACACTTATCGAACATTTATTATAAAAAAATCGATAGGTTATTCGACCTCGGCGCTCTTCGGGTAGGTGTAGGGCGATTTCAGGCAAGACGGCAGGCGAATAGGTGAAGTTTGTTGAGGGGCAGCGGGTCAGTTCTTGATTTGACTTGGGGGAAGGGCAAAAAAATGGCAGTCCCGCAAGGATTCGACGAGGAGGGGCGAAGCCGCGACGAAGAGCCGCCGGTGGAGCCGGCGGCAACCTCCGCCCCGAAGACGTGCGGGACGGGAGATTTTTCCTCCCCGTCAGGGGGGAAGCCGGAGGCGGGGAAAAAGGGAAACGCAGTTTTCGTTTTGCCTTGCCGACGGCGGAGGAGCGCGTCAGAGGCGCGCGGGGGAAATCGATTTTTTTGCAAAAAAATGGCAGTCCCGTAAGGATTCGACGAGGAGCGCCGAAGGCGCGACGAAGAGCCGCCGGGCGTGCCCGGCGGCAACCTCCGCCCCGAAGACTTGCGAGGGAAGAGATTTTTCCTCCCCGTTCCGGGGAGAAGCGGGAGGCGGGTCAAAAGGGAAACGCAGTTTTCATTTTGACTTGCCGACAGCGAGAGAGCGCGTCGCAGACGCGCGTGAAAAATCGTTTTATTGCAAAAAAATGGCAGTCCCGCAAGGATTCGAACCTCGACAAAGTGAACCAGAATCACTTGTGCTACCGTTACACCACGGGACTGCGAACACCCTATAATATACCCGTCTTCCGCGGAAAAGCAAGCAGGGAAACGAAAAAAGTCGGAAAAACGGTGCGTCAGCCCCGGGGATGGAACTGACGATGGACCGAAATGAGCTTGCTGCGGTCCACGTGCGTGTAGATCTCCGTCGTGGCGATGTTGGCGTGGCCGAGCATCTCCTGGATGGCGCGCAGATCCGCCCCGTGGGCCAGCAGATGGCTGGCGAAGGAGTGCCGCAGGGTGTGGGGATGGATGTTTTTCGTGATCCCCGCCCGGGAGGCGGCCAGCTTCACCACCTGCCAGATGCGCTCGCGGTCCAGCGCGCGGCCGCGGTAGGAGAGGAAAAGCGCCGGATTGGCCGGATTCCGCGCGGAAAAGACCGGGCGGGAGAGCTCCAGGTAGCGCCGGAGCTGCCGCAGGGCGGGTTTCCCCACCGGCACGAGGCGCGTTTTGCTCCCCTTTCCCGTGACCCGGATCATCTCCTCCTCGAGGTCGATGGCCTTGAAGGTGAGATTCGCCGTTTCCGACACCCGGAGCCCCGAGGAGTACAGAAGTTCGAGGATCGTCCGGTTGCGCACCTCCAGGGGATCGTCGGACTCCTCGGGAAAGGCTTTCAGGATGTCGATGACCTCCTGCTCGGAGAGGAAGTCGGGGAGGATCTTCCACAGCCGGGGAGACTCCATCACCTCGGTGACATCGTCCTTGATGCGCTCTTCGTTCTTGAGGTACCGGAAGAGCATTTTCAGGGCGATGAGATGGTGGGCCGCGGTCGTGCTCTCCAATCCCCTGTCGCGCAGATCGTCCAGGTAGTCGAGGAGCATGTCCCGGGTCACCTGGCTCCAGGACGTGACCTTCTGGACGTCCCGGAGATAAGCCGCGGCGGACTCCAGATCGAAAACGTAGGCGGAACGGGTGTTGCCGGCCAGACCGCGCTCGAGGATGATGAATTCGCCGAACTCGGCGATCTCCCGGTCCAGAGGCAGGTCCATTACTTCACCGTTCCCCGGGGGCCGTAGCGGTGGCACTCGACGAGCCAGTCGACGGCCTCCTGACCGGAGTCCACGACCTTGAAAAGATTCAGATCGCCCGGATCGATCATGCCGCCCTCGGCGAGGTCCTTTTTCATCCAGTGGACGAGCCCGTTCCAGAACTCCTTGCCGACGAAAACGATCGGGATCATGTTGATTTTTTTCGTCTGGACCATGGTCAGCATCTCGCTCACTTCGTCCATGGTCCCGAAGCCGCCCGGATAGGCGATCAGCGCCGTGCTGTACTTGAGGAAACAGACCTTGCGGACGAAAAAGTAACGGAACGACAGGGAGTCGGTCTGGTAGGGGTTGGGCTGCTGCTCCATGGGCAGTTCGATGTTGAGCCCGATGGAGCGTCCGCCGGACTCGAAGGCGCCCCGGGCGGCGGCTTCCATGATCCCCGGTCCGCCGCCGGTGATGACGCCGTAGCCCGCCTCCGTCAGAAGTTTCCCCGCGTGCCGCGCATCGGCGTACATGGGATCGTCTTCCGGCGTGCGGGCCGAACCGAAGACCGACACCAGCATGTCGGGCATCCTGATCATGTAGTCGAAGGAGTCGACGAACTCCGCCATGATGCGCAGGATGCGCCACGAATCCGCGGGCATGAATTCCGTCTTGTTGGCGAAGACCCACGCTCCGTCCTTGATACTGGGATGATCGATCATTTTTTCTCTCCCTCCGTTGTGTGAGATTGCTGTTCCCCGGAAACGCCGGCCGCCTCCAGGCAGGCCGCCGCGGCCTGGAGCGCGGCGTCGCCCGTGCCGGAGGAAAGAAGCCGGGCCACCTCGGCCATTTCCTCTTCGACCTCCCGCCGGCGGCTGCCGCCGGGCAGGATCGCTTCCACAGGTCCCAGAAGCTCCTTCGCGCAGAAATGGTGCTGCAGGAACTCCTGAAAGACCGTCTTGTTCGCGATGATGTTCACCATGGTGAAATATCCGCGGTAGAGCCGGACCACGAGACTGGCCAGCAAAATTGTGATCCAGTTCATCCGGTAGCCCACCACGAGGGGCAGACCGGCGATGGCGGACTCCACCGTCACCGTGCCGCTGGCGGCGAGGCCCGTGCCCGCCCGCTGCTGCCAGAGCCCCGTGTCGCCGCAGCTGACGGGGATGTCGGGCAGGCCGCCGTGCTTTTTCCGGTAGATGCCGATCCTTTCCCGGCAGAGGACGGCGATCTTTTCCCGGGGGGCGGCCAGGTGGAAGCGCAGTTCGGGATGCCGCGCGGCGAGACAGGTCACCGTGTCCAGCATGGGGTCGAGCAGACGGTTGATCTCCATGACCCGGGAGCCGGGCAGAAGCAGGAACATGTCCCGCTCCCGGACGACGGCGGGATCCCGGCGTTCCGACACGATGTCGATCAGCGGATGGCCGACGAATTCCGCCCGCAGAGGCGTCCGGGCGAAGACCTCCACCTCGAAGGGAAAGATCACCAGCATCTTCGTGCAGATGCGGGCCAGCACGGGGAGCCGCCACTTGCCCCACACCCAGAGGTGCGGCGAAACGTACCAGACCACCTTGATCCGGCTGAAATACATGGCCAGCGCATACGCGAGATTGAATCCGGGGTAGTCGATGAGCACCACCGCGTCCGGACGCTCCCGGCGGGCGGCCTTCACCAGCTTGAAGTAGATGGCGATGAAGGTGAAGAGGAGTTTCATCACCTCGATCACACCCATGACGCCCAGCTCGGTCGAGTCCACCTTGACGGGGATGCCGGAGGAGATCATTTCGGGGCCGCCCATGCCGGAGAGTTCCAGCGGCACGCCCCGTTCGGCGGCCAGCTTGCGGAGCGCCTTGCCGAGGCGTGCCCCGTACAGGTCGCCCGAGGCTTCTCCCGCGAAGATCCAGATCTTTTTCATGCTTCCTGCCGGCAGGGCTGGACTGCCGGTTCGTTCCTCCGGGCATAAGATACAGCGTTTCCGGTCCGCTTTCAAGTCCGGAAAAAGAAAAAGCCCCCCGTTTCCGGAGGGCCGAAGGAAGCGTCGGGGGGAGATCACTTCCCGGAGAAAGCGAATTCCGACTTGAGGAAGCGCTTTATGTACGCCGCGGCCTCGGGGCACTTTTCGATCTCCCGGTCGCCGAGGATGACGATGTCCCGGATCTTCCCCGCGGCCAGGTGACGGCGGGCCTTTTCCAGGTGATAGCGCATCGTTTCCGCGGAGTTCGGCAGGCAGGCGGCACCGTAGTCGAACATGAAGATCCCCAGCATGATGGGCTTGCCGGGAAAGAGCGCGCGGCACTTTTCGACGGCCAGATCCAGCTCCATCAGGTCGGTCTTCCACCAGAACCACAAAATCACGTGATCGATGCATGGGGCCACGGCCTTGAGTTCGCGGGTCATATCGAGCTCCCACGAGTAGACCACGCCGTAGAGCTCCAGCGCGGGGTTGTGCTTGTGCAGTGCCTCGTGGATGGCCTTGTATTCCCGCAGGGAGTAGTTGACACCGTAGTTGCCCGTCATGTCGTCCACGACGCCGCCCACCACGTTGGGGTAGGCGAGCGAGAGGCGGCTGAGCCGTTCGGCCTCCTCCGCGTCGGAAGCGGCGGCGGCGCCGGAGGTCCGGCAGTTGCGGCCCAGGTGGCAGATCACCTTTTTGCAGCAGCGGTGGAGATCGAGCATCTCCTCGTTGAGGGGGCCGTAGACGTACATCACGTTGTCGACGCCGAAGAACTCCTTGGCCTTGATGCCGGCGTCCTTGTCCATGGAGCCGCCCCAGCTGGGCGTGGGGCCGCCCCAGACGAAGACGTTCTCCTTCGAGAAGTGTTCGGGACCCTTCAGCGCGAGGTCCAGCTCGTACCAGCGTTTGAGCATCTCCTCGGACTCGGCGGTGGTCTTTTCGATGATGCGCAGGTATTCGGGCGAGGCGAATTTCTCCTGATAGGGGCGGATCTTGAGCTCCTGGGTCTCCTCCGCGATGCGGGTGAATTCCTTGCGCAGCTTTGCGCGCTGCTCCATCAGTTCGGCGAACTCATTCATTTTCCGGTCCTCTCTTGTGTATGTGCCCTCATTTGACGGCGCATATAAGATACCACTTTTCCCGCCGAAAGGAAATGTAAACTTGCGGCTTTCTTGTGTCAAAAAAACGCATTCCGGAGGACGGCGGGGAGACGGTTCCT
Organism: Lentisphaeria bacterium; assembly: GCA_017450705.1. GTDB lineage: Bacteria > Verrucomicrobiota > Lentisphaeria > Victivallales > Victivallaceae > UBA1784. The sequence continues at coordinate 52,525 of JAFSTC010000014.1, forward strand.
CACAGCGCCGCGGGATCGCCGCCGATCTCCAGCATGCCGTACTGGTCGATGAGATGGAAGTCGGGTATCTGGATCGGCGGCACGGTGGAGAGTTCCTTGAGGGGCAGACGCCGCGAGTAGTTCTGGCGGGCGATCAGGAAGGTCCAGGGTCGGCCCGGGGAAAACTTCGCGCCGTACTGTTCGAACTCGGAGATGGGGAACTTGAATTCGATCTTCCAGCCGCGGTCGGTGGTCCGCCAGTCGTTCATGACGCCGTCGACGCTGGCCGCCACTTCGAAATTGGGCACCTGGTCGGCGCTCCGGGGAACGAAGACGTAGGAGCGGGAGGGGTAGAAGAAGGTGGTCCGCAGACCGTTGGGCGTGCCGTACATCTCCCAGTAGTAGGTGTCGTCGGCGGGTTTCAGAAAAATCTCGATGGTGTCGCCCATGGTGTAGTGGTGCTGCTGGTCGGCCGTGCCCTGGGCGACGACGTCGGAGTCCTCCATATCCACGGCGACGTACCAGAAGCGGTCGCTGTGGAGCATTTTGACCGTTCCGGTCTCGTTGAGGGTCTCCCCCAGTTTTGAGTCGCGCTGTCCGATGCGCGAGAACGCCCAGTCGTCGGCCAGATCCCACTCTTTTGCCGAAATTTTGCCGTCGATGGCAAAGTCGGCGCACTTTTTGACGAGATAAGACATTTTTTTCTCCGTTTGCATTCTCTTTCTCCCGGCGGGACGCGTTCCGGGGGCTCCGGGACGTCCCGCCGGCCTATACTTTACCCCCGGTGAGTGAAAAAATCAAGATTTTTCCGACAGCAGGGCTTTGGCCGTGCGCAGTCCGTCGCAGGCGGCAGAGACGATCCCGCCCGCCGCGCCCGCGCCTTCTCCGGCGAGATAACAGCCCGGCAGGGAGCTGGCTCCCTTCTCATCCCTGAGGAAGCGCAGCGGCGACGAGACGCAGGGCTCCGCGCCGACGATCCGTCCGTTCCGGATGAATCCGGGCAGCTGGCGGTCGAAGAAGACGAGGGCCGACGAGAGCGCCTCCGCGACGGGAGCGGGCAGCAGGGCCCTGACGTTGCCGGGCACGATGCCCGCGGCGCAGGAACTCTCACGGCCGCGGAGGATCTTTTCGCCCCGCAGGAAGGCGGAAGCATCCTGTGCGGGGAGCGTGTAGTCCTCTCCGCCCAGAAGGAAGAGACCTTTTTCGATCCCCTCGATGAGACCGAAGGCTTCGTTTTGGTCCCGGGGGGCCAGCGTCGTGATGAGACAGGCGTTGGCGTATCTGCCGCTCCGGGCGAAATCGCTCATGCCGTTGGTGGCGCAGCGGCCCCGCCACGCGGTGGCGTTGACCACGGTCCCCCCGGGGCACATGCAGAAACTGCTCACGGGCAGAACGCTTCCCGCCGGGCGGGAGACCAGGTGATACTCCGCCGCGCCCAGGAGTTCAGGACGCTTCCCGTGGTACTGCCGCCGGTCGATGAATTCCTGCGGATGCTCGATGCGGCAGCCGATCTGGAAGGGTTTGGGTTCCCATCTGACCGTCTCCGTCAGGCTCCGGGCCAGTTCCCGTCCGCCGAGACCGCAGGCGATGACGACGGCGGGGGCGTCGACCGTGGTCCCGCCGGAGCAGACGACTCCGGAACACCTGCCGGCTTTTTCCGTCACGCCTGTGACGCATGTGTTGAAGAGGAAGCGTCCGCCGAGGGCTTCGATTTTTTTCCTGAGCCCCGCGGCGGCGGTCCTGAGGCGGTCCGTGCCGATGTGGGGGCGGGCGAGGACGAGGATCTCCTCAGGCGCGCCGGACTCCGCCAGCGTCGCAAGAACGAATGCGGCCAGTTTGTCGTGGGTCCCCGTGTAGAGTTTGCCGTCGGAGAAGGTCCCCGCGCCGCCTTCGCCGATGAGGAGATTGCAGTCCTCGTCCAGTTCCCGCGTGCGGAGAAAACGCTCCACGCCGGCACAGCGCTCCTCGACTTTGGGGCCGCGGTCGAGGATGAGGGGATCCCTGCCCGCCATGGCCAGCGCCAGCGCGCAGAAAATCCCGGCGGGCCCCGTGCCGACGACGACGGGGTTTTTTATCCCGGAGCCCTCCGGCAGGTCCAGCCGGGGCGCGGGGGGCCTCTCCCAGGCGGGGAGGGGACACGCTTCCGGGACTTCGGCGGCGACGCGGAAGCACAGCACGGGCTCCCGGCCCCGGGCGTCGGTGCTCCGTCCGACGACGGTGAGCTTTCCCAGCTCCCCCGGGGGGATCCCGGCCAGGCCCGCCGCTCTGTCCCGCAGGCGCTTCTCCAGGCCCGCGGCCGTGCCCCGGGCGGCCAGACGGATGCCGTTGAGCAAAATTTCTTTCATCCCAAGATCCCCTCTTCTCCTCTGTCACGCCTATAAGATACTTTGAAAAAACGCCGTTTTCAAGGCGGGAAGGGCGCGGGATTTCTTGCAAAGAGCCGACAGACATGATATATTAATCGGCGGAAGATCAGCGGGAAGGAAGGGATCGTGAGTTACTTCAGCAAGCTCAACAACGTCAACATCAGGAGCGTTTCCGCTCTGCCCAGTCCGGAGGAAGTCAGGCAGGAGAACCAGCTCTCCATCGCGGCGGGGGCCCGGGTGGTGGCGGCGCGCCGGGAGCTGATGGACATCTTCGACGGCAAGTCCGGCCGTTTCGTCGTCATCGTCGGTCCCTGTTCCATCCATGACCGGGACGCTGCCATCCGGTACGCCGAGAAGCTCAAGGCCCTCTCGGACCGGGTCTCCGACCGGCTGATGATCCTGATGCGCTGCTATTTCGAGAAGCCCCGCACCACCGTGGGCTGGAAGGGACTTCTCACTGACCCCAGGCTCGACGACTCCTGCGACATCGCTTACGGCATCCGGCTCTCCCGCGAGATCCTGACCAAGGTCGTGGAGCTGGGACTGCCCGCCGCCACGGAGATCCTCGACCCCGTCCTGGCCCAGTACATCGCCGACTGCATCACCTGGACGGCCATCGGCGCGCGGACCACCGAGGCCCAGACCCACCGCCAGCTGGCCAGCGGGCTCTCCATGCCCGTGGGATTCAAGAACGCCACCGACGGCAGCACCCAGATCGCCATCGACGCGGTCCTCGCCGCCCGGAGCCGCCACAGTTTCATCGGCGTCCTCGACGACGGCTCCGTGGGGGTGTTCCGCACCAAGGGCAATCCCTACGCCCATATCGTCATGCGGGGGGGCAGCGCCCATCCCAACTACGGTCCAGAATACGTCGCCTATCTGCGGGTGGTGCTGGAACGCGCAAAACTGCCCACGGGCGTCATCATCGACTGCAGCCACGCCAACTCCGGCAAGGACTTCCGCCGCCAGCGGGTCGCCCTCGACGGCGTGCTGCAGCAGGTTGCCTCCGGCGAAAAGACCATCCGCGGCATCATGCTCGAGAGCAACCTCAAACCCGGCTGCCAGAAACTGGAGCCGGGCCGGGAGCCCGATCCCGAGGTCTCCATCACCGATGGCTGCATCGGCTGGGAGGAGACCGAGGAACTGGTCATGAAAACCTGGGAAGTCGTGAAAAAAAGCGGCGCGGGCGGGAACTGACGGATCCGGCCGGCGCACGATGATGTTGCACAAAAAACACAAGGGGTGAAACAGATGAGCAGCTTTCTCGCATTCGATCTCGGAGCGTCCAGCGGACGCGCCATCGTCGGTAAAATCGAAAACGGCAGACTTGCCCTGACCGAAGTCCACCGGTTCCCCAACGCCCCCGTGGAAAAGGACGGTTCCCTCACCTGGGACTACCCCCGGCTCTGCGAGGAACTCGTCAGCGGACTGGGCAAGGCTCTGGCCTTCGACGGCGGCATTGCCGGCATCGGCATCGACACCTGGGGCGTGGACTACGTCCTCTTCGACCGGGATTCCAAGGAGATCCGCCGTCTGCCCTACAACTACCGCGACGAGCGCACCAACCGCTCCAGCGCCAAGGTCTGGGAGAAGATCCCCGCCTCCGAGATCTACGCCATGACCGGCATCCAGAAGATGACGCTCAACACCATCTACCAGCTCTGCGCCCACCGGGACGAGCATCCTCAGGATCTGGAAAACGCGGTGTTCCTGCCCATCCCGGACGCCCTGGCCTTTTCTTTGGGCGGCGACTTCACCGCCGAATACACCCACGCCTCCACCTCGAATCTGCTGGATCCCGCCACGCGGGACTGGCACTGGAGCCTCATCGACCGGCTGGGACTGCCCCGCTCGATCTTCCCCCCGATCACGGCTCCCTGCACCCCAGGCGGCGTGCTCAAGGTCGAACTTCAGAAAAAATTCAACTGCGGTCCCATCCCCATCTTGAAGGTGGGATCCCACGACACGGCCAGCGCCGTGGCCGCGGTCCCCGCGCCGGTCTCCGGCCAGTGGGCCTATCTCAGCGCCGGCACCTGGGCCCTGCTGGGCGCGGAGCTGGACAAACCCTTTATCAGCAAATTCTCCGAGGCGGCCGGCTTCACCAATGAGGGCGGCCTCGACGGGAAGATCCGTTTCCTGACCAACATCATGGGCAGCTGGCTCTTCCAGGAGACCCGGCGGGTCTGGAACGAGGCCGGGCGGGGTCTCGGCTTCTCCGACATGGAGGAGATGGCCAAGACCGCCGCGCCCTGCCGGTTCTTCGTCAACCCCAACGATCAGGAGTTCTTCACCCCCGGCGACATGCCCCAGCGGATCCGCGACTTCTGCCGCAAGTCCGGGCAGGGGGAGAACCTCTCCGACGCTCAGGTCGTCCGGGCGATCTACGACTCCCTCGCTCTCTACACCGCCGGCAAGCTGGTGGGGCTGGAGAAACTGCTGGGCGTCCGCTACACCGCCTTCAACGTGGTGGGCGGCGGCACCAAGGACGGCTTCCTCATGCAGCTCATCGCCGATGCGGCGGGCATCCCGGTGGTGGCCGGTCCCGTCGAGGCGACGGCCACGGGCAACATCTTGGCGCAGGCCGTCGCGGCCGGGGAGATCGCCGATCTCGCCGCCGCCCGCGAGACCGTGCGGAATTCCTTCGATCTTGTGACCTACACGCCCGATGCGGCTTCCTCCAAGGTCTTCCGTCAGGCGGCGCTCGCCTTCGTGAAGATCGCCGGCAAGTGATGATTCGGTCCCTTGCGGCACTTCTTCTCGGCGGGCTTCTGCTGACGGCGGCGGCTTCCGCCGCGCCCCTGCGGGAGATCCGCACGTCGGCCGGGGGGCGGATCCGCACGCTGGACCCGGCCTTCGCCGACGATCTGGCCAGCCGCAATCTCGTCTGCGCCGTCTACGACACGCTCCTCGAGTACGACTACGACGCCCGGCCCTACCGGCTCAAGCCCGCTATGCTCAAGCGCATGCCCGAGGGGGAGAACGGTTTCAGGAGCTATCACTTCGAGCTGCGGGACGACCTTTATTTCGCGGACGACCCCGTTTTCCGGGGAAAGAAGCGCAAAGTGACCTCCCGGGACGTGCTTTTCTCCATCCTCCGTCTGGCGGACGCCCGGAACCACAGTCCGCTCTACTGGCTTTTCCGGGGGCGGATCGTCGGGCTCGACGCCTTCCACGCCCGGAGCGCCGACGTCAAAAAGGGGGACATGCGTCTCTATGACGCGGGCGTGGAGGGGTTCAGGATCCTCTCCGACACCGAGTTCGTCATCGATCTTGCGTCGCCGGATCCCCGCTTTCTCTACGCGCTGGCCATGCCCAACAGCGCGGTGGTCCCCCGGGAGGCGGTGGACCATTACGGGGAGTCCTTTGCCCGGCATCCCGTGGGCTCCGGCCCCTTCCTGCTCCGGGAGTGGATCAGCGACTGCCGGATCGTACTCGAACGCAACCATAACTGCCGCAAGGAGTTTTACCCAGGCGCGGCCTCAAAAGCGGACCGCGTCCGCCCCCTGCCGCTGGCGGACCGCATCGTCATTCTGCTCGTCCGGCAGTCCATGACGGCGTGGATGCTCTTCCTGCAGGGCAATCTCGACTGCCAGACCCTCGACAAGGACAACGCCGACCTGGCCGGCGGCGGCGATCTGCCCCCCGTGCTCAAGGCGCGCCGGATCCGTCTCCAGCGGGTCCCGGAGTTCGAGATCCGCTACATCGGCTTCAACTTTGCCGATCCCCGTTTCGCGGGGAACGACAAGCTCCGGCAGGCGCTGAGCCTGGCCTTCAGCGCCCGGCGACGGATCGAACACTCGGGGAATCAGCTGCTGGCCGCCTGCGGTCCAATTCCCCCCGGCGTGGCCGGATACGATGAAAGGCTCGCGAATCCCTGGATGGAGCACGACGTGGAGAAGGCGAAAAAACTGCTGGCCGAGGCGGGATTTCCGGGCGGCGTCGATCCGGCGACGGGGAAACGTCTCAAATTCACCTTCGACCAGACGGGACACACCTCGTCCCACCGCCAGTTCGGCGAGATCACCGCGGCGGAATTTGCGGAGCTCGGGATCGAGCTCGTCCCGGTGCTCAACAACAATCCCCGTTTCTACGAGAAGCTCCGGGGCGGCAAGATGGAGCTCTTCCGCCTCTCGTGGATCGGGGACTATCCCGACGCGGAGAACTTTCTGCAGCTCTTCTATTCGGGCAACATCGGCGGCTGCAACCGGACGGGGTTTTCCGACCCCGTTTTCGACCGGATGTTCGAGGAGATCCTGCCCATGCCCGATTCTCCGGAGCGGACCGCGAAATACCGGAAGATGGCGGACTACATCGCCCGGCGCTGCGTATGGATCTGCGAAGGGTTCCCCGTCTCCTACCAGCTCAACCACGCGTGGCTCGAGAATTTCAGGCCCCACGACTTCGGTTTCGCCCGCTGGAAATACCTCTCGGTGGATACCGCTCTGCGGGATGAACTCAAAAAAAGCTTCACGCCCGTGAAGATGTCCGAACTCGTCGGCAGGTGAAAATCGTGAAGATCTCCGTCATCACCGTCGTCCGCAACGACGCCTCCCATATCGAGGAGACGCTGCGTTCCGTTCTGGGACAGGACTGGCCCGATCTGGAGTACATCGTGATCGACGGGGCCTCCACCGACGGCACGGCGGAGATCGTCGGGCGCTTCCGCGACCGGCTGGCCCTCTTCGTCAGCGAGCCCGACAAGGGCATCTACGACGCCATGAACAAGGGGATCCGTCGGGCGACGGGGGACATCATCGGCATGATCAACTCCGGGGACAGGTATTTCCCCGGCGCGCTGGCCAAAGTCGCCGCCGCTTTCGGAGAGACGCCCGGCCGGCGGATCTTCTGGGGCGACGTCCAGTACGAGCATCTGGGCCGGGTGCGGGGATTCCGCGAAAAGAACCGGTACCGGGGGGCCTTCGCCCCGCATCCCTCCATGTTCGTCCCCCGGGCCGTGTACGACGAGATCGGGCTTTACGACGACAGTTTTCGTCTCCTGGGCGATTACGATTTCATGTATCGGGCCGTCAACGTCGCCAAGGTGGGGGTCCTCTATTTGCCGGAGCTCATCGCGTTCTACCGCGAAGGCGGTCTTTCCGACCGGCGGATCGCCCGGTGTCTCGCCGACGAGCTGAAGGTGAAGATCCGCTACGGTCAGAATCCCGCGGCCGCCTTTTTCGTGTATCTTCTCAAACTTGTGAAGAATCTTCCCCGCATCGCACTTGCAAAATAGCGGACGGCGTGCTATATTATTCGATTGCTGAACGACTTTATCTTTTTTAAGCATGCAACAGGAGAATGTCTGAAATGTACGCGATCATTCAAACCGGCGGAAAGCAGTTCACCGTCAAGACCGGTGACATCATCGAAGTCGAAAAACTGGCCGTCGAGGCCGGGCAGGAAACCGTCTTCGGCGAAGTTCTCGCCATCGGCGGCGACGACGGCAAACTGACCACGGGCGCTCCCTTCGTCGCGGGCGCCGAGGTCAAGGGCAAGGTGCTGGACCAGTTCCGCGCCAAGAAGGTCATCGCCTTCAAGATGAAGCGCCGCAAGGGCTATCGCCGCACCCACGGTCACCGTCAGAACATGACCCGGGTCGAGATCGGCGAGATCAAGGGCTGAGACACGCCATGCGTTACGACGCCCATGGCGCTCTGGTCGGGACGGAACTGCCGGGGATCCCTCTGGTCAACCGCGGAAAGGTCCGCGACGTCTATGATCTGGGGGACGCTCTGCTTTTCGTCGCCACCGACCGGCTCAGCGCGTTCGATGTGGTCCTGCCCACGGGCATTCCCCGCAAGGGCGTGGTGCTGACGAGGATCTCCAGATTCTGGTTCGACTATTTCAAGGACGTCAGGAATCACTTCATCACCGATGACGTGACGACGCGGCCCGAGCTGGCGCCTTACGCGAAGGACCTGGCCGGGCGCTCCATGATCGTGCGCAAGGTGCGCATCTTCCCCGTGGAGTGCATCGTCCGCGGTTATCTCGTCGGCAGCGGCTGGAAGGACTATCAGAAGACCGGGCGCGTTTCGGGCATCACGCTCCGCGCCGGTTACAAACAGGCGTCGAAGCTGGACGAACCGCTCTTCACCCCCTCCACCAAGGCCGCGGCCGGGGAGCACGACGAAGCCATCGATTTCGACGGCGTCTGCGGGCTCATCGGCAAGGACAAGGCGTCGAAGATCCGCGATCTTGCGCTGGACATCTACACCCGGGCCCGGGATTATGCCCGGACGAAGGGCATCATCATCGCCGACACCAAGTTCGAGTTCGGCGAAGCCGACGGAGAGATCATCCTCGCCGACGAAGTGCTGACCCCCGACTCCAGCCGTTTCTGGCTGGCGGATCTCTACCGGGAGGGGACCAGCCCCGCCAGTCTGGACAAGCAGTTCGTCCGCGATTACCTCGAGACCCTCGACTGGGACAAAACCGCTCCCGGTCCCGAGCTGCCGGCGGACGTCGCGGAAAAGACCGCGCAGAAGTATTTCGACGCCTGCCGCATGCTCGCCGGATGCGAGCCCTAACACCGCGGGAAAGGCCATGACAGCACCGGAGGGACCCGCCAGAAGTTCCGATCCGTCTCCGGGCGTTTCGCCCGAGGAGGGGTCGGCCGATTTTCCGGCGGGGAGTCCGCTCCTCACGGTCATCGTTCCCAACCGGAAAACCCCGGAGCTGACGAAGATCTGTCTGCGTCTGCTCCGCAAGCACACCGATTTCGGCAAGGTGCGGATCATCGCCGTGGACAACGACTCCGGCGACGATTCCCTTGCCTATCTGCGGAAACTCCCCTGGATCACCCTGATCGAACGGAAAGTCCCCTCCGGCGAGAGCGGTCCCGACATGCACGCGAAAGCCCTGGACGAAGCTCTCGCCCGGGTGGACACCCCTTTCGTCATGGTCATGCACACCGACACCTTCGTCCTGCGGGACGGCTGGGCGGACTGCCTGCTGGACCGTTTCGACGCCGACGACGTGGCCGGGGTCGGCAGCTGGAAGCTGGAAAAGCCCCGTCCGCTGTTCCTGCGGGCGGCCCACCGTGCGGAGGAGATGCTCCGCCGCCTCATCGGCAGAAAGGTCGGGACGGAGGTCCGGTACCTGCGCAGTCACTGCGCCGTGTACCGGACGGAACTCCTGCGGCGGTACACGAAGGGCTTTTACGACGGGGAGTCCGCCGGAAAAGCCGCGCATCTCAAGCTCGTTGCCGCCGGATTCAAAATGGTTTTCCTCCCCTCTGACGAACTGGGGAAATATATCAGTCACCTCAATCACGCGACCATGATCCTCAATCCCGCGCCCGGGGACCGCAAGACGGGCCGGGCAAGCGCCCGGGACCGCATCGACGGCAGAATAAGCTTCTTTGCGGACATCCTCGCCGCGGACGATCTGGATCTCTGAAGGAGAGGGACGCATGAAGATCGCTCTGGCCTGTTTCAAGTACAGTTCCGCCGCGGCCTACCCGCAGGATCTCATCCGTCTGGCGGAGGAGCTCCACCGGCGGGGGCATCAGGTGTCGCTTTACTGCCGCGTCATCGCCTCGGGGAGTTCCGTCCCGGCCTTTCTCACCGTCCGGCATCTCAAGGGCGCGTCGTGGGGCAACGCCCGCCGCGCCGCGAAGTTCATCCGCGGGTTGCGGGAGGCCCTCCGGCAGGACCGTCCCGACGTGCTGGTGGCCTTCAACCGCATCCCCGGCGCGGACTTCTACTACGCCACCACCCGGTGCATCGCCGCAACGCCGCTCTCGGGCTTTTCGTGGTTCAAAAAGCTGCTGCCCCGGTACCGGTTCAATCTGGCGCTCGAGAAGCGCATCTTCCGGGCGAAGTCCGGAACGAGGATCCTCCACGTCTCGGATCTGCAGAAAAAGGAGTACCAGCGGGCCTACGGAACGGGCGACGACCGCTTCTTCAAGCTGCCGCCGGATATCCCCGCCCGCTGCGGACGGCCCGCCGACGCTTCTCTCCGCCGAGCCCGCCTCCGGGAGGAACTGGGACTGCGCGAAGACGACATCCTGCTGCTGACCGTCGGCAATTTCAGGATCGCCGGAGCCGACCGGGCCGTCGGCGCTCTGGCCTCCCTGCCGGACAAGTTCCAGGAGCGCTGTCAGCTCATCGTCGCCGGTTCCGGCAGCGTCTCCGCCATGCGCCGTCTGGCGCGGCATTTGGCCGTCGCCGACAGAGTCCGCTTCACGGCCGTGGACGAAGAGCTGAACGATCTCCTTCTGGCCGGCGATCTCCTGCTGCACCCCGCCCGGGGCGAGGCCGCCGGGACCGCTCCCCTGCAGGCCCTCTGCGCCGGGCTCCCCGTGCTGGCGACTTCTTCCGGCGGCTGGGCCCGGGAGATCGTGCGGGCCGACAGCGTCCTGCTGCCCGCACCCTTCCATCAGGTGGAACTCAACCGGACGCTGCGGATGCTTCTTTCGACGCCCCAGAAACTGGAGGAGATGGCCCGGGAGGCCGTCTCCGCCGCGGGGAGTTTCGACCTCAAGCGGCGGTTCGAAGTCGCCGCCGACATCATTACGGGAAAGGGCCGATGATGTGCTGCTCCAGGGAGACCGTCGAACTGGATGAGACCTTTTCCGCCCTGTGGCGCGGACACGATCCCTTTGCCGAAGTGGAAAAGCTGGAGGGGGAGATCTTCCGCAACGTCAAGAACCGCCGGACCTTCCGCTTCGAGACCGGCGGAAAAGGTTACTTCGCCAAGGTCCACCGGGGCGTCGGCTGGCGGGAGATTTTCAAAAACTTCCTGCAGCTGAAACAGCCCGTCCTCGGCGCCGCCAACGAATTTTACGCCCTCGGCGCCCTGCGGGAGGCCGGCGTCGCCACCATGACGCCCGCCGCCTTCGGACGCCGCGGGAGAAACCCCGCCCGGCAGTTCTCCTTTCTCATCACCCGGGAACTCGAAAACACCGTGAGCCTCGAGGACGTCGCCCGGCAGGCCGTCCCGCCCGAGACCCGGCGTCTGCTGATAAAAAAGGTCGCCGAGAGCGCGGGCAGGATGCACCGCGCGGGGATCAACCACTGCGACTGCTACATCTGCCACTACCTGATCCCCGTCGGGGAGGTCACGGCGGAGACCCCCGTGTACGTCATCGATCTGCACCGGGCCCGGAAGAGAAAGAAGGTGCCCCGGCATTTTCACGTGAAGGATGTGGCGGGACTTGACTTTTCCAGCATGGACGCGGGGCTTTCCCGCCGCGACAGACTGCGTTTCGTCGCCGCCTACTGCCGTTTCATGCCTTCCTGCCGGAGAGACCGCGGTTTTTGGGAGAGCGTCGACCGCGCCGCAAGGAAACTTTACCTCAAGGAACACGGCCGCGCGGCCGGGAAGGAGAAAAACTTATGAGCGAAAAGAAAGACCGTTTCAACGTCACGGCGGCCAGCGTTGCCGCTGCCGCTGAGGCTTACGATATGCGGATCGTCATGCTGCCCATGCGGGACGGCGTGAAACTCCAGACGGTCATCGGCTTCCCGCCGGGCTTCCGGGGCAGGGCGGGGGTCTTGCTCATCCGCACGCCCTACACCCGCCGGACGGAACTGGTCTACCCCTACGCCGAAGCGTTGAAGCGGGGCATCGTCGCCGTCCTTCAGGCCTGCCGCGGCACGGGCTGGAGCGAAGGCGTCTTCGACCCCGCCGAGCGGGAGTACGAAAAGAATGACGCTTCCGATACTTTCGCGTGGCTGGAAACGCAGAGCTGGTACAACGGCCGCTGCGTCATGCTGGGGGCGAGCTATCCCGGCTGGACCCAGTGGTGTGCCCTCAAGACCGGGTATCCGGGGCTGGTGGGGGTCGGACCCCACGTGGCCCCGTTCTACAGCTGCTGCGGCAGCGCCTGTCCCGGCGGCGGCGCGCGCCTGAGCTTCACGGACTCCTGGATGCTCTCCATGTACCACCGGTGCAAGTACGGTTACGAAAGCGTGCCCGACTTCGAGAAGCTGGGCGTCTTCGGGAGCCTTCCCGTCATCGACGCGGATAAATTCGCGGGCTACCCCGAGGTCCCCTCTTTCCGCAAGTTCCTCTCCACCGCGCTGGCTCCGGGCAAGTGCCTCCGCAAAGGTTTCGCGGATTTCCGGGACTTTGCCGCCCCCGCGTACATCTCCGGCGGCTGGTTCGACACCCTCAAGGAGGAGACGGTCGCAAGTTTCATCGCCATGAAAAACGGCGCGGCCGCCCGGCCCGATTGCGCGGCCTTCACCCGGCTCGTCATCGGTCCCTGGATCCACGGCGGGCTGGCCAACCCCGATCTTTTCGGCAAGAAATGCGACTACCGGCATCTGGATCCGACCCGGGAACGCTTCCTTTTCAATCTGCTCCGCCGTCCCCACAGCGATCCCCTGCCGGGCGAGCCCCCGGTGCGCTACTACATGCTCTGCGAAAACAAGTGGCACACCGCCGAGACCTGGCCCCCCGCCGGAACGAAGGAGAAACGCTTTTATCTCCACAGCGGCGGCCGCGCCAACACCCTCCTCGGCGACGGCGAAATTTCGGAACGCAAGCCCCAGAACGAACCCTGCGACGCTTACGTGAGCGACCCCCGCACGCCCGTGTTGAGCAACCGCGGGAGACACGAGGCCCTCGGGTGCTATGACCGGATCGACTCCCAGCAGCGCGCCGACGTCCTCGTCTACACCGGGAAAATCCAGACGGCCCCCCTGACCGTCACCGGCGAGGTCCGGCTCCGCTTTTCCGCCGCCGTCTCCACGCCCGATACGGACTTTTTCGCCATATTGAGCTGCGTCACGCCCGACGGACGGGCCATGTATCTCACCTCGGGCATGGTCCGCGCCCGCTTCCGGAACATCGATCGTGAGGAACTTCTCGAACCGGGGAAAATTTATGACTTCGCCGTCAGCCTCGGCCACATCGCCGTGCGCGTCATGCCGGGCTACGCCCTCCGCCTGGAACTCTGCGGCCAGTACTTCCCCGCCTACGAGCGCAACGCCAACTCCGGCGGCCCCCTGCTGAAAGACAAGGTGCTCTATCCCTCGCGCCACACGATCTTCCACGACAAGGACCACCCCGCCGAACTCCTCCTCCCCTGCGCCCCCGCCGAAGCGTGAGCGGGGCGGGTGTTTCCGGGGGAAGAAAAAAACTTCTTTTCCACGTGAAAAGAAGTTTTTTTCTTCCCCCGGGCCCCCATCTTTTTTCAAGAAAAGCGGCGTATTTTGAGGGGGGGCGTTTTCAGACATACCGCGTGATGCAGGCGAGAAGCATCAGCGGCGAGACAAGAATGTCTCAACGGCACACTTTGCCCGCGGGATGCGAGCGGGTCGCCCGCGAGCGCGCAGACCGAATGTGAATGAATCGGCAATCACCTGATTGCCGGATGCGCTCAAGTATTTGAGCGCAGATGAACGGAGGTCGAGCAGTCAGCCGCGAGTGAAGCCGGGCAGAGCCCGGCCGAACGCAGGCGCGCAACTTCAGAAGGAAACTACCCCGAGATCCGCGCTTGCCGCGGGAAGGAACAAAAGGAGGGGTCCGGGGAGGGAAAACCGCGCAGCGGTTGTCCCTCTCCCGGCTGGATGGCTTGTGTCGAAACAGGTTCTCATCGAATCGTTTCCCGACCTCCTGCCGTTCACGTGCAGGCTCTTGCGAACAGCATGAAGAAACTGACCGCCGCCATCAGCAGGATGACCGTGATCAGGGCGCAGACGCCCGCCGATCTCCGAAATCCGTCGTTCGTGCGGATGCCTCTCGCGGCAATGATGCCCGGGAGAACGAGATTGGCCGAACACAGGAGCCCGTACAGCAGCTTCGATTCAGTGTCGGAGAAAAAATGATCCAGACAAGTCAGAAGCAGTGTGCCCAGCAGAAAAACACCGAGACTTGCCGGGAAAAGCACGACAAGGCCCAGAGAAGCGAGGATCCCGCGCCACGTCCGGGATCTGTAACTCCAGTACAGCGTCGAAATCAGAAAGCAGACCGCCAGAGAAAAAAACAGCACGGCCGCGCACAAACACAGAACGAAGGACATTTTTGACTCTCCTGCCGTTTACAATACTGCACCGGAAGCGTTTTTTCAAACGTTTTATTCAAATACGGGAAGCACTTTCTTGAGTTGATTGATTATATTGTCAACATTTTGCTTCCAATTCCCAAAAGTCTTTTCTGCTTCCGGTATCAATTCAAAACCTTTATTAAAGGCTCTGTTCCCCACATGGGTAGCTAACTGCTTACAGGGGCGAAACGATATCGGGGAATGAACTTGAAAAGCTGCCGAAAGATGCTATAGTAAGGTGTTGTCGATTCTTCTGAATTCATTTTAAGGATGTTAGGCAACTTTAACATAACGCGGAAGCCGACATTATCGGTCGAGTCCGGCATTTTTACCGGACGGTGGCGACATCGTGCATTCGATAAAAATCGGTATTTCTGTTTATGCAGGAGAGTAACATGTTTCGACTGTTTTTTGAACGGGGAAAATTTTTTATTGCCGTCTGCTGCTTGTTTCTGCTGCTGTCATGCGGCGATTCTTCCGGCTGGAAACTGGAAAGCGATTTTCTGAAATATGAAAAAACAGACGCGCTGAGCTATCAAGGTCGTTATTCCGAGGCGAAGCGGCAGCTTGAAAAACTTGCCGGCGAGGACAACCCTTGGGCTATTTGGTCACTTCGTTGCTCGTTTGAATTCTCCGAAGCGGATCGAAAAAAAATGTCTGAACGGGCAATTCAACTTGGTATTCCGTATCGGCCTCAAAAGGAACAGTCCATCCAAAGATGGAAAGAAATTCTGAAAAAAGGACACGATCCGTATTTTCGTGCAAGCGCCTGTAAAGCTTTGGCGATTTTGGAACGTGACAAGATGAAAAAATACTGTGACCGCGGTCTTGAAATCCTGAAAAACGCACCGGAGACAGTAAATGTTTTACAGCTGCGCGATACTCTTCGCCGCCGTTTTGATGTTACCCCGGGGCGAGTTCATCCGGAGCATCCGCGGATTTGTGAATTGGCTCCCGGATTGATAGGCATCTATGTCAATCATTGGATCGGGCGGTACGCCAACGGCAAGATCAGCCGCAGACCTCTCAATTCACAGGAATTGGCCTTATTGAGGAAACATGAGGATTTTCTTCGGCGGACAGTCAGTGCCGGTGAGACAGCGGGTTTTTATGCACTGGGAAAATTATTGCTGGGTTTTTGCGATTATCCGGGCCGTCGTCTCGATGAGGGCGTCCGGTATTTGGAACGTGCTGCGGAAGAACAGCAAAATGTCAGTGCCGGAATTCTGTTGGCCAGATTTTATTCCGGATGTCTGGATTCTCCTCTTGCCGCGGAGGTATTTTCGCCCAATCCGCCGGAAACATTCGACCCGAAAAAAGCCGATTACTGGATTCAATGGTGCGGAAAAAGGAAAGTTTCGGTTTCCTGGCTTGAGCACCTGAAAAACTATTCTGCGCAAGAGAGAGCCGCAAAAAAAACGCGGAAATGAATTCCCCGGTTTTGCTCTGAATTCCCAATGCGTCTGGAGCGATATTGTGACGCAGACGTTTTGATGACGCCGGGGGGGGACCTTTCCAGTGACGGACCTTCGTCACCCGAGGCGGGGCTTGAGGAAGCGGCGGAGAAAGAGGGCGAAGCGGGCGCTCCCCAGATCGTTGGGATGCAGACCGTCGACGGTCCCTTCGCAGTCGCCGCCCATGGATCGTTCGCCATTGAGGAAACAGAGTTTAGGAAATTCTCCGGCAAGTCCGCGGACGATCCGCGCCGCGGTGTCGCGTTTATTCCGGAATTTTTCCGCTTCTGCGGGATACAGCCGGGCCCAGGCCCGGATGACGTTCGTGACGAGGACGACGGGGGTGTCCCGGCGGGCGGAACAGAGTTCGCGCAGGAATTTTCCCAGCCGTTCCTCGATGAGAGTTGCGTCCATGTTGGGAAGCGGATCGATGAGAAAGGCCGCGGGCGAGAGTTCGGCAAGAAGTCCGGCCATGCCCGGTTCCAGTTTCCCTTCGCCGGAGAATCCGAGGTTGACGACGGGACGGTCGAGGAGCCGCCCGAGGATATTGGCGCTCCCCATGCCCGCCCGGGAGGCGTAGGAGCCGTGGACGATGCTGCTGCCGTAATAGACGATCTCCCGGCCCGGCTCCGGCGCGTCCCAACGGAGAAAACTTTGCGGCGAGACGCCCGCGGCGACGCCCGAAACGCAGTTGCGGAAGGGGAAGTAGAGCCGGAAACGCCTCCTCGCGGGCGGGAGATCCCTCAGAATGATCTCCTCATTGTGCCGGGAAAAGGGGCACAAGGTGGCGGTGAACAGCCATCTCCCCCACTCCCGGCGGTAAAGATCCAGACCGCTGTGGGCGCAGACGTTGAAAAGGGGCTCTCTCAATGTGTCGTCCTCGAGTTCCCAGTGGACGGCGAGGCGGTCGGAATCCGTCTCGAATTGGGCGTACATGCCGGAGGAATTCCTGCCCATGCGCCAGATCTTTTCCGGCAGGAACTTTTCCGCGCGGGCGGGAAGCCTGCCGAAGGGCGGAGTCGTATCGGACCATCCCCGGCCGAAGAGCCGGGCGGGCGAAATGTCATGCCATGAAAACTCCACGAGACTGCCTCAGAGTTCGGGACGGCACTCCGCGGTCCATGTCACGGAAAAGGTGCCGTCGCTGTGAAATGCCACCGGGAGCCAGACATAACGGCTGTCGATGAAATCCGCCATGTTCCAGCGGTCCAGCATGACGTACTGCCTGCCGCCTGCGGAGAAGGCGCAGGCCCCCTGACAGCCGAAGGTCGTTTCCGGCCCGGTCCCGGAGACGGGGTCTTCCCCCCGGCAGGGGTTCTCGAACTCGAACCACGGCCCCCAGATGTTTTCCGCCCGCGCGCCGTGGGCGGGGCAGGGAAGCCAGCCGTAGCAGCCGGAATTCATCATGTAATAGACGCCGTCGCGCTTGAAAAGGATCGGCGCTTCCTGCCATCTGCCCCGGAAGACGCGGACGTATTTTCCGCTGTGCCGGAGATAATCATCCGTCAGCAGGGCGATGTGCATGGCGCTGTTGTCCTCGGAGGCGTAGATATGGTAGGCTTTTCCGTCGTCGTCGACGAAGAGCGTCTGGTCGCGGACGGACTGTCCGTCGGGGAGATCTCGTCCCAGCGTTCCGTGTTTCTCAAGGAAAAAACGCCACTCGGCGTCGTGTTTGTCCTGCCACGCGGGAGTGCGCCCGATGATCCGGGGATCCTTGTCCTGCGGGGCGGCGTCCAGAGGCCAGACCCCTTTTTCCGCCCGCTCGGCGTAGAGGAACCGGAAGGGTCCCGTCGGCGTGTCCGAGACGGCGACCCCCATGTCCGCCCGGGCGTGACTGTCGTCAGCGCTGTGGAAGTACATGACGAACTTGCCCGTTTTGCGGCAGAAGATCACTTTGGGGCGCTCGATACGCTGGCCCCGGCAGATGGGACTTGCCGGATCGTCGGAGACGGCGAGGGCGATGCCCCGGTCGGTCCAGTGTTCGAGGTCGGCCGAACTGTAGACGTGGACGCCCACCCAGGCGAGACGCCCGTCCCAGCCTGCGGTCTTGTGTTCGCCGTACCAGTACCGGACGCCGTCGAATTCGAGGATCGAGCCGCCGTGGGCGTTGATGTGAACGCCGTTGTCGTCCGGCCAGAGCGCGCCGTTTTTCATCAGATGTCTCCCCAGCCGTTCCACTGGCGGAGGGTCCAGTTCTGATTGTTCCATTTCTGACCGAGGGTCACGTAGGCGTTGGGTTCTTCGCATTTTTTTGCTTCTACATGGCCGTCGGCGAAAAGAATGTTGACGGAGCCGTGCCGACGATTGGAGGGATTGCCCAGCGAGGCATTGGCATTGTAGAACAAGCCCACGCGGTCGTTCCCCTGATAGCCGCCGTCGACGATGCGTTCGGAATCCATGACGAAATACATGATCGAGGCTTGTTTGATGTCGCTGAAGCTCAGATTGCTCCAGTCCGATGAGAGTCCGGTCGCCGCGCCCCGGCGGTAGGCTCCCGACAGCATGCCGCTTAATCCGTATCCGCTGTAAGCCATCCCGTAGTCGTCGTATTGCTCGTCCTGGGGGTGTGAACCGGCGTTGGTCAGGCTGGGACACAGAAAGTTGTTTTTGACGGCCCAACCCTGCTGAAGGAAAAATCCGTTCCAGCGGCTGAGGGCGGCGTTGCCGTTTTTGTCCTTGCCGGAGTTTTTGCTGTGGCGGATGACCCACTTGTCGTAGGCGTCGGCGTAGAAGGCGAAGCCCATGCCGATTTGTTTCAAATTGTTTTTGCAGTTCGAGGAGCGTCCCGCCTCCCGGGCCTGCTGGAGGGCCGGCATGAGCATGGAGGCGAGGATCGCGATGATCGCGATCACGACCAGCAGTTCGATCAGGGTGAAGAGGCGGGGGCGGACGGTTGTTTTTGGGGAGTTTCTCATATTCTTTCCTTTCGTTTTGAAACGGGTGATGGTCATTTCGCGGTCTCCGGGACCCTGAAGATCGAGATATCGTCGAAGAGGATGCTTCCCCTCCGGCTCCGGGAGATGTTCAAGCCGATGGACAGGTGTGCGGGAAAACGCGCGGGCGTCGTGCATTTCAAAAGCATTTTACCCCATGTCTCCGAGGGTTTGCCGTGGACGTCGCAGTAGAAGGCCGGGTGCAGGCAGTTGCCTTTTTCATCGCACCATTCGGCGGAGAGATAGGGGATGGCCCCGGGATCCGTATCCTTGCAGCGGTAAAATACCTCGATGTAAAAGGCACCCGGCCTGTCGATACGGAAAAGTTTCTTCGCGGCCCTGTCCGACGTGTTGGGTGCATACCGGATCTCCAGCGCGCCCGTGCCGTCGATCCCGCCGTCCGGCGAGGGGAAAACGAAAGGTTCCTTCCGGCCCGAACTCTGCCGAGGCGTCCAGCCGTCGACGCCCTTGCCGAAATCATCTTTGAAAAACGCCTCCGAAAAGGCTCTTCTCGGGAGGTTCCGCGCCGCGCGGTTGCCCAGATAATACGCGATCCGGTCCCGGCGGATGAGGAAGCCCTGCCGGAAATATTCGGCCCGGTCGCGGAACTCCCCGGGCGGAGCCAGTTCGCAGGCCCGGTCGAGGGTCTTTGCGCAGCGGTCGAGAAAATCCGGTTCCAGCGCAAGGAGATAGTCATGGACCGTCCACACGAGATAGGTCCGGCAGTACCGGGCGAACCAGGCCGTCTTGGGCACTTTTTGCGTCCAGAACTTTTCGATGAGTTCGAAATACTCCCGCAGGTGCGGCGCCGCTTTTTCTCCCACGGCAGCACGGCACCAGTCGTCCAGAATGACGTTTTCGTCCTGATCCGGATCCCACAGCAGTTTGTAGGCGAGATAGGCGAAGGGACCGTCGCCCCAGCTTCGTTCGTCGCCGCACCCCTGCAAGATGCCCAGGGGGATGTATTCGGCGTACACGTGGCGGACGCCCGAAGCGTATCCCTCGCGCAGCTGTTTTGCCAGATGGTGGCAGACCACCCGGGGCAGGATGTAGCGGTTGGCGAAGAAATAATCCCACCAGCAGATCTCTTTGGCGATGGCGGACCAGGAGTTCTGCCGTTCGAGGTCGAGCCGCTTGCGTTCCGGATCGATCCAGTTCAGCCGGTCGTAGGTGATGACGGGAACGAGAGACGGGTGCAGTTCGAAGTTCCGGGGCGCGATGGACGTGTGATTGTAGGCGAAAATGCCGAGTTTGGCCTCGGGATACTTTTTCGCGACGCCTTCCGCCACTTTGTTGCAGTAGGTGAGATAGTAGAGCGACCGGTCTTTCGCCCCGAACCGGTTGGGCTTGTCGTCCTTGGGATAAAAGGCGGCGCAGGCGGGACACTCGCACCAGCCGTTCCCGTCGGTCTGCCCGAGACTCCACGTCCGCAAGTCGGGATTCTTTGCAAAGGCGTCGCAGATCATCCGGACGGACTCGGCGACGACGCCCGGATTTGTCAGGCACGGCTGCCAGTGGACGCCCAGCAGGGGCGGTTTGGGGATGTACCGCTTGCCCGAGATGAGGGGATAGTATTCCGGATGGGTCTTGCCGTATTTCGCGGGGGAAAACATTTTGTTCAGATTGTGCCCGAAGGCCAGACGGTAGGGCGGCGCGCCCCGGAGCAGCGGCAGCCAGTTGTTGTAGAGCATCCGGGAGGGATGGGGAAAACTCGAAAGCATCCGCGTATAAAACTTCGGCGCGTCGGAGAACTCCTTCGCCGGAACCCGGATCGTCTTGTGTTTCGGGACGTATTCTCCGAGTTTTCCCGGGAAGAGGAAGCGGACGCCGATGAAGCGTTCGCAGAATTCCAGCGCTCCGAATTTCAGCCCGAGGGGGCCGCCGCCTGTGATCCGCATGACGGTTTTTTCGGGGAAACTCACGCGGAACCCCTCGATGTCCAGCTCCCCCTTGCGGATCTCCAGTTCGATCCGCGGACCGGCAGAGGAACGGTCCATCCGGGCGCCCGTGCTCAGGAAGAGATACTTTTCGATGAGCGCGGCGCTCTCGAGGCACGCCCGGTCCCCCGGGACCGGACACAGGGCGGCCGCGGCCTTTCCGTCGGTCACCACCGGGAAAAACTCTTCCGCCGCGGCCGCAAAGACCGCGGAAAGCAGAAGCAGGAGGCTTGTCAGGAAAATTTTTTCCCTTCGGCTCATATTTCCCTGTCTCCTGATGTTTTGTTAAGTGTTTTATGCAAGATGGAAAAGTTAAAAATCCGGAAGCCGGTTGCGGATTTTACCATTCCTGTGTATATTATACTTGAAAAACGATTTTTGACAATGATAAAAAAAGCCGGATAAGGATAACTTTGTTTCATGGATGCGCTGAAGGGTTTCATCGACAGAAAAATCGGTTTCCGCCTGAGTGCGGCCCCCTCCGTCCCCCTGTTCGCAGGTGCGCGCTCCGCCGGGATATTCCACCTGGAGAACGGCTGGCGGCAGCCGGAGAAGGAGGCCGATTATCTGGAACTTTTCTGGTGCTCCTCCGGAACGGTCCGCTTTCCCCTCGTCCGGGAGGACCGGACGGTGCTCCTCCAGCCCCGGCAGGTGCTCTTTCTGTTCCCCGGCGACTGCCATTGCCAGACGGTGTGCAGTTCCGAGGCCAGGTACAGCTGGGTGACCTTCGACGGCCATGCCGACGAGATCGTTTCCATGTACCGTCTGCCCCGGGATCCCTTTTTCGCCGGAGAGCCGCCGGAGGAGCTTTTCATGCGGCTGATCGGCGAACTGCCCCACCTCTCCAGCACCATGCAGTACCAGGCCTCCTGCACGGCGCTGGAGATCCTGCACGCGGCCCTCTCGAAAAAGGACCTTGTCCCCGAACGGGAACCCGTCTCGGAGTTCTGCCAACTGGTGGAGAGCCAGTACGCCTCGCCCTCCTGCACCGTGGAAATGCTGGCGGAACAGCTGGAGGTCTCCCGCGTCACGCTCTACCGGATGATCCGCAGCGCCTTCGGCTGTACGCCCAAGGAGTATCTGGACCGGTGCCGTCTCCGGGAAGCCGTGAAGCTGCTGACCGGCACCCGGCTGCCCGTGAAGAGGATCTCTTCCGCCTGCGGTTTCACGTATGCCAATTACTTTTCGAGGCTGTTCCGGCAGAAAATGGGCTGTACGCCCGAGGAGTTCCGCGGCAGCGGCGGACGGAACTGAAGACCCCTTCCGCGGCTGCCGTCAGGCGGCGTTCCGGCGGCGGGTCTCGGGGACGAAGAGACCGATCAGGACCGAAAGCAGGCCGGAAAAGGTCAGAAAGGCGAACAACGCCGTGTAGGCCGTTCCCGGGAAGACCCCGTCGGGGCCGACGGCGTTTTTCCAGAAACCCAGAATGACGCCGGAGATGTTGCCGAAGAGGGCGATGAAGACGAAGGCCGAAAAATTCAGCACCGCCACGGCCAGACCCGTGACCTCCGGCGGATTGAGCTCCTTGGCGATGACGCTGTAAAACGAGAAGAATCCGGCGGGGAACGCCAGCAGAAAGAAGGCGGCGATCAGGACCCCGACGGAGAGATGACAATAGAACGCCGCGAACCCCGTCATGGCGCCGGCCAGGACCAGTACCGTGCCGCCGATGTAGACCGCGCGCCGCCGCCCCCGGAAGAGTTTCAGCAGCAGATTCACCCCCACGTTGTTCAGCGCCACGACGACCGAGAGCAGCGTGATGCAGAGCGAGGCCTGATATTTGCCGAGCCGGTAGAAGTCCTCGATGCACTTCTGCCCAACCTGAGTGAGCAATACGTAATAGATGCCGTAGATCAGGGAAGAAGAAACGCACAGCATCAGCATCGGGCGGTTTTTGAGCATCGCCACAAGCGGCCCCGCGGTCTGTCCGGGCACGACTTTTTTGATGGTGCCGCGCATCAGGAGCAGGATCCCCGCCATGGCCAGAAAGCAGATCGCGCCCGGCAGGAAATAGGCTTTCCGCCAGCCGATGGCGGAGATGAGCCCCACCATGGGAACGGTCCCCGTGACGGGACCGAAATAACCGATCAGCAGGGCGACGCCGAGCATGAGACCGAATTTCCGGGGGAAGAGGTCGCTGATCAGCTTGGCTTCGCCGAGAAAGACGGTCCCGGCGCCGAAGCCGGTGACGGCGCGGCAGAGGCCCATGAGCAGGGGATCGGAACAGAAGGGGAATCCCAGCGTCCCGAGGGTGAAGAGACTGCCGCCGACGGCGAGGATCCGCACGCCGCCGTAACGGTCGGACCAGACCCCCATGAGCAATTGACTGGCCGCATAGGAATACATGTAGACCGACCCCACGGCGGCGATGACCGCGGGCGTGAACAGCAGTTCCAGCTGCAGCTGATCGTAGATCGGTCCCGGGACCAGCATCTTGCTCATGCTGGTGAAAAAGTTCACGACCACGGCCAGCAGCAGGATGATCAGTTTTTTCCTGCGCAGCCGGGCGGCGCTCGCCGATCCTTCATGAGGGGGCGCCGGGGATCCGCTTCCCGCGGGGATGTCTTTTGAGATGAACATGATGATTTGCTTCTTTCTTTTCCGGCGGGATCCGCTCCGCGGGGGCGGCTGCCGGGGCTGAAAAGCGCCCCGGTCAGCGGAGGATCGTCTTCAATTCGGAGAGGAACGCGTTTTTCGATCTGTGGCCGACGATGGTCCCCCTGACTTTTTTTCCGTCGGATCCGAGGATGACCGACGACGGCGGCGTGAGGTGGCGGCCCAGTTTTTCATGCAGTTTCCTGTTGTACTCCTGCTGGACCTTCGGCAGCTTCATGCCGTCGGAGAGGTTGACGTAGACGAGCTCCATGTCTTTGGCGAGACGCCTGAATTCCAGCGAGAAGAACACCGTTTTCTCCATGTTTTTGTCGGCGTTTCGGTCCGGCGACGTGAAGAAGACGAGGATCGCCTTTTTCTGGGGACGGGCCCTGAGGATCGCCGACTCCAGCGTGATGTGCCACATCTTTCTCTCGGGCGTCTTCCAGCCCGAGGTGTTGGGGACGGCGATCTTCTGCGGGAGTTTTTTGGGGGCGGACGGCGGCGCGGGACGGGGGTTTTTCAGCGCCAGAAGCCAGGCGCGTGTCGGAGCGTCCCCCGCGGCGGCGAGGGCCGCGGGCGTGATCTTCGCACCGGCGTCCACCAGGATTTTGATCATGCTTTTCCACCGGGCCGAGGAAGCGTATTCCAGCGCGGTCCGGCCGCTGGCGTCGGGCTGGTCGACGGGCGCTTTGGCGGAAATGGCCGCCCGCAGATCCATGAGATTCCCCCGCCGGGCCGCCTCCGCCACGGGCGAGGAGACGGCGGCGGGACGGGACGAGCGGGCGGTCCGGGGGCTCCCGGACCGCTTCCGGACGGAGGAACGCGGTTTCCGTGCCGCCGCCCGCGGGGCCGCCGGGGCCGGCCGGAGGGGCGGCGGTTCCGCCGCGGACTCCCCGGGAGGGACGGCGGGTCCCTCCTGTGCGGCGGCAGAGGCGTACACCTGGGGGCCGGAGATCCGGTGCCCGGCGAAAAAGCGCACCGTTTTTTCGGAGAGGTCCTCCGCGGACTTCCTCCACGGTGCGGTGAAGACGAGCGCGCCCGCGGCTGCCGCGCCCGCGATGAGGGCGGCGGTCCCGGCGAAGAGGCCGATCCGGGGACGCTTTCCCCCGGCGGGGGGGGCGTCTGCCCCGCTTTCTTTCGCGGGAGCCGTGAGGACCGCGGCGATCCGGGCGCAGGAGGCCTCGGGAGGGAGATCGGCAAGTTCCCGGCGCAGCCGGAGCGTTTCCTCCCCCGGGTCGGTGATATTCTGCAGAATGTCTTCCGCGAGGCGGCGCAGGGCCTCCGCCGGGTCCGCCGAGTCCGATGCCGTCGTATCGGGAACGAGCTTGACAGTCCCGTCCTCCGAGACGATCATGTTGCCGCCGCCGATGAGGCTGTTGCGGCATCCCCGGGTCCTCAGCAGATCCGAGGAATCGGCGGCCAGCCGGAGCAGGGAAAGGGCCTCCTCCTCTGAAAAACGCCTCCCCGTGCTCAGGAACTCCGGGATCGAAAGACCGGCGACGAAGGGCACGGCGATCATGGGCACGGGCGCGTGGAAGACCCGGATCTCCGCGACGAAGTTGTGGTATTGCGGAGAAGACCAGAGGGCCATGTCCTTTTCCGTTCCGGGATCGATGTCCGAGTTGAACACCGTGAGCGTGAATTTCTTTCCGTCGGCGTCCTCGGCCAGGCAGACGCAGCAGGTTTCGTCGCAGGAAAGCGTCGTTCCCGTGACGAACGGTCCCAGCCGGCTCCCCTCCGGAAAGAAAATCCTGCTCATAAAAGGACCTTACTCCCCGGATGCTTCTTCTTCCGGGGCGGTGAAGGGGGCAAAGGCGCTCTCCCCCCGGGGAGAGACGGCGATGGCGTCCATCTCGACCAGCCACGCCGGACGGCAGACGGAGCCCCGAACGATCAGCCGGGCCGCCTGTTCCGGCAGGGCCTCGTCGATGATCGCCCGGACGGCGGGATAGTCCGCCGGATCGCGGAGATAGATGACGGCCTGACAGATGTCGTCGAGGGAGGACTCCCCGGCCTGCAGCAGGGCCTCCACGTTTTCCAGCAGGCGGCGGGTCTGCCGGACGACGTCCCGCTCGTAGAGGATCCGCCCCTCCCTGTCGATGCTGGCGGTGCCGGAGATGTAGAGGTGGGAGCGGTCGCCGAAGACGATCCGCGTGCCCCGTTCGAAGGTGACGCCGTACACATGGGTCGGCGAGAGATGTTCCGGCGCGTGGAGATAACGGATCTGCTCCGGCCTGTGGCCGAAGAGGGCGAGACTGTCCATGCGGACCAGACGGTCGTGGGGGTGGGACGACCCCTCGATGCCCGTGCTGGCGATGAAGTGGGTTTCGGGCACAAGACCGCGCTCGGCGAAGAATTCCCTGCGGGCCGCCACCAGTCCCGCGTAGTTGTTGTCGATGTCCCGGCAGTAGATCCAGGTGCGCTGGAGATTGTCCGCGACCCGCCCGCCGAAGGAGGCGATGACTTTTTCGGCTTCGGCGAACTCTTCGGTCATTTGGGGGCCGCTGCCCCGGGAGCCGAGGACGGGTGTGTTGAAGAAAAGGACCCTTCCCGCGGAAGTTTCGACGCAGCTTGCGTCCTCCCGGGGGTGCGTCACCCGGGCGCGGGAGACGAAATACGCCTCAAGTCCCGCGCGGGCGCCGCAGGCGGGGGCTTGCCCGACGCAGGCCGTCGCCCCGGAAAGCCCCCTCCGGGCCAGGCAGTTGCGCAGAGCCGCCTCCTGATTGGCGATGTCGCTCAGGTGAAAGCGGAACCAGACGGGCTTGTGGCCCGCCGGGGCTTTCGACAGAGCCTCGTCGATCAGCTGACCGGCCTCGGCGGAAAAGTCGGTCCCGCTTCCGGAGACACCGCAGAAGAACGATTCGTTTTTGAAGACCTTGAAAAAACCGGACATATCGCTACTCCTTTCCCCGCCGCTTTTTCAGTGCGGCGGCCGCCGCGCCGGAGCGGAATTCCGCCGGCGTCGCGCCGTGGATGTGTTTGAAAACTTTACAGAAGTACGCCGGATCCTCGAAACCGCAGAAGGCCGAGATCTCCTTGACGGAATCGCGGCTGGACTGGAGACGCCGCACCGCCACGCGCATCTTGAGATCGGTGATGAAATCGTGGGGGGAACGGCCGCAGGCTTTTTTGAAACGCCGCGAAAAGTGCCAGCGGCTGAGGCCCGCGAAACCGGAAACGTCCTCCACCGACACGGGCCGGGAGATGTGGCGCAGACAGTAGTCGTGCACCAGACCTACCAGATCGTCGTCGCAGGAAGTCCGGTTTTTTTCGGAGGCTTCGAGGAGCCGCATGAGAAAACCGTAGGCGGCGGCGCTGGCCGCATAGGGGCCCTGAAGACGGTTTTCCCGGCACATCGCGAGGATCTCCCGCGCCGCCCGGACCACGGGACTGTCGGGGGCAAAGGGAAAGACCGGCCCCGTGTGCCTGCGGCACTCCCCCGCGATGCGGACGGATTCCGAGCCGTTGAAACTTGCGAAGAGGAATTCCCAGCCGGGAGAATCTTCCGGCAGATAGTAGCGGTGGGACTCCGGGACCAGCAGAAGGAAGCCCTTGCCCGGTTCGAGGGGGATCGTCCTGCCGCCGAAGTCCAGGGCCCCCCGGCCCGAAAGGGTGTACTGCCAGATGACCAGATCGCTGGAGCCGCGCTTCATGCCGTCCCAGCTGTAGGAGGGACTCGTCACGCACTCGTGCCCGCAGTTGACCAGCATGGTGTGGACGCGGCTCCCGCTCCGGGGGAAGAGAGGAGAATAATACTCTTTTTTCGGTCCCATCATGCCTCTCCGATCCAGTTCATGCCGTTGAAGGCGGTGACGCGTGAAAAGGGACGGCTGCCGAAAAATCCCCGGCGGGCCGAAAGCGGCGACGGATGGGCCGAGACCACCGCCAGATGCTTCGTTTCGTCGATCAGCGGCCGCTTTGCCGCGGCGTGGTTGCCCCAGAGGAGGAAGGCGATTTTCTCCCCCTTTTCGTTCAATGCCCTGACGACGCCGTCCGAAAAGGCCTCCCACCCGGCGCGCCGGGCGTGGGAACCGGCGCTCCCCGCGTCCACCGTGAGCACGGTGTTGAGCAGCAGGACCCCGGTGCGGGCCCAGCCGCTCAGGTCTCCCGACGCGGGCAGGGGGTTTTTCGTATCGTCGCAGTATTCCTTGAAGATGTTTTTCAGACTGGGGGGGAGGGGCGTCCCGGCGGGAACGGAGAAGGCCAGCCCCTGGGCCTGTCCCGGTTCGTGGTAGGGGTCCTGCCCCAGGATGACCGCCCGGACTCTTTCCGGCGGGACGAGTTCGAAGGCCCGGAAGACGCTTCCTGCAGGCGGATACACCGTGCGGACCGCCCGGCGGGATCCCACCCAGGCGAGCGTGGAGACGAGTTTCGCCCCGTCGATGTATCCGGCCAGATACGCTTTCCAGATCTCCGGAAGGTCGTCCATGCGGTGATCCTATGCTTTGCTCAGGGCCTGGTCGAAGTCGGCGATCAGGTCGTCGATGTTCTCGATGCCCACCGAGAGGCGGATGAGGTCCGGCGAGACCCCCGCCGCGACGAGTTCCGCCTCGGAGAGCTGCCGGTGGGTCATGCTGGCCGGATGCAGCACACAGGTGCGCACATCCGCCACGTGCACCACGATGGCGGCGAGCTTGAGCGCGTTCATCACCCGTTCGCCCGCGGCGGAGCCGCCCTTGACGCCGAAACAGAGCACGCCCGAGGCGCCCCGCATGTATTTTTTGACCAGCGGATACTGGGGATTGTCGGGCAGTCCGGGGTAGTTGACCCAGCCCACCTTGGGGTGATTGCGCAGGAACTCCGCCATGGCCAGCGCGTTGGAACAGTGCCGCTCCATGCGCAGATGCAGCGTTTCCAGCCCCAGGTTGGTGAGGAAGGCGTTGAAGGGCATCATGGGGATGCCGTAGTCGCGGACCATCTGCACCCGCAGTTTGACCGAGAAGGGCGAGGCGGCAAAGTTCTTCGTGTAGATCAGACCGTGATAGCTTTCATCCGGCTCGGTGAACTCCGGGAAGTTGCCGTTGGCCCAGTCGAAACCGCCCTTTTCCACCACGACGCCGCCGACGCTGGTGGCGTGGCCGTCCATGTATTTGGTCGTGGAGTGGGTGACGATGTCGGCGCCGAAGTCGAAGGGGTTGCACAGCACCGGTGTGGGGAAGGTGTTGTCCACCACCAGCGGCACGCCGTGACGGTGGGCGACTTTTGCGTAAAGTTCGAAGTCCGCCACGTTCAGCGCGGGATTGGCCAGAGATTCGAGGAAGACGGCCTTGGTGTTGGGTCTCATGTTCCTCTCGATCTCCTCCTCGTCGGCGGAGGGCAGCACGGTGGTGACGGTGACGCCCGCCTTTTTGAGGGTGTTGGTGAAGAGCGAAACGGTCCCGCCGTAGAGGGCGCTGCCGGCGAGGACGTGGTCGCCGCATCTTGCGATGTTCAGAAGAGAATAGGCGTTGGCGGCCTGACCGCTGGAGAGGGCCACGGCGGCCACGCCCTTTTCGAGGGCGGCCACCTTGCGTTCGAAGACGTCCACGGTGGGATTGGCCAGCCGGGTGTAGAAGAAGCCGGGGGCCTTGAGATCGAAGAGATCGGCGACGCTCTGGGCGTCGTCGTACTTGAAGGTCGTGCTCTGGGCGATGGGCACGATCCGGGGGTCTCCGTTGCGGGGCTGATAATCTCCCTGGACGGCGATGGTTTCGATTTTCCAGTTTTTATCCATTTTTTTCTTCTCCGTTGTCAAAAAAGAATTTCAAAATGTCCTGTATATGCGTATCCCAGAACTCCCACGAATGGGCGCCGGGGGCCTCTTTGTAAACATAGCCGGGCCAGCGGAGGCCGCGGAGCAGGGAAGCGAGATTGCGGTTGTCCTCCAGCAGAAAGTCGCCGGTGCCGCAGAACTGGACGATGCGGGGTTTGGGGGCATCAGCGGGGAATTTCCCGGCGAGGGTGAAGAGGTCGTTCCCGTCACGCACCGCCTCTTCGGGACTTCCGAAGATGTTGCGCCACAACTGCATGTCGAATGTTTTCGATGCGAATTTGCCCGGGATGTCCGTCACCGCCGACATGATCCCGGCCGCGGCAAAGCGGCCGGGGAAGCGCAGCGCCAGCTTCAGCGCGCCGTAGCCGCCCATGGAGAGTCCGGCGGCAAAGGTGTCCTCCCTGCGGGCGCTCACGGGCAGCATCCTTTCGACGAACTCCGGCAGCTCCCGGGAGAGGGCCTCGAAATACTTTTCCCCGGTCTTCGTGTCGGTGTAGAAACTGCGTCCGCCGTCGGGCATGATGATGCAGACGTCGTATTTTTCGGCGTAGCGCTCGACGGAACTTCTCCGCAGCCACGAGGTGAAGTCGTCGGAGAGCCCGTGGAGCAGATAGACCACGGGGTATTTTTCGCGTTTTTCCGCGCCCCGGTCGGGGATCACTGCGTTGAAGGCCGTGTTCCGTCCCAGGACCGCCGAATAAAAGTTGATTTGAAAAAGAGCCATTTGACGGGTCTCCCTTTTCTCAGTTGGTTCCGGCGGCGGCGAGGGTGATGACCGCGGCGAGGAAGAGCAGCAGTACGGGGAGACACCCGCAGCCCGGACGCCGGGTCGCGCGGACCGTTCCGCAGTTGCGGCAGACGAGATCGACCTGGCCGGCGCCCAGCAGACCCAGCAGAAGTCCGATCCAGCCGAAGAGCAGGAGCCCCAGACAGCCGCAGCCGGGACTGTAATCGTGTCTCACGGCTTCGACGTCCGTCGATCCGCACACGGGACAGCGGGCGCGGTCACGGTCGGGGGCCGGGGTCCGGTCCGGACCGAAGGCGGCGCACCACGGACACTCCGGAGCGCCGTCGGGGATATCGTGGGAACACTTCGCACACTTCATTTTCAAGTCTCCGTTTCCGAAAAGATAAGATACTGCCGCCGCGGCCTTTTTTCAAGTTGACAACGGGAACGGGCCGTTATATATTATCAATAACGGCACCGGGAGGCGTCTCCGGCGCCGTCAGGAGCCTTTTTATGAGCAACAGTTCATTTCTGATACTTTTCATCGCGTTCATCGCGTTCATGGGGCTGATCCCCTTTCTGCTGCGGCGGGTGGGGATCCCCTCGGTGATCTCCCTGCTGATCGTGGGCATGCTCATCGGACCGACGGGGATCGGCATCGACCTGGTGGAACTGCTCTCCAGAGCCCTGAGTTTTCTCCGGGACCCGTCGATCGACAAGGAGGTCTACGCCTCGGTCACGGCCAGTCACTTCTCCGTTCTTGTGGATTCCCTCGGCTCCCTGGGGCTCATGTTCCTCATGGCGCTGGCGGGCATGGAGGCGGATTTCAAACTCATCAACTCGGTGAGGAAGTCGGTGATATCCCTGAGCGTCCTCACCTTTCTCATCCCGGCGACGGCGGGGTATCTGCTGTACGGGCACTACTGCCCCGACGAACTGGCCGGGAAGCTCCTCTACGCGTCGCTCTTCGCCTCCCACTCGGTGGGCATCGTCTTCCCGGTGATCCGCGAGATGAAGATGTCCCGTACGAAGTTCGGCGCGGCGGTGCTGATCTCGACGGTCATCACCGACATCGCCAGCATCGTCCTGCTGGCCGTGAGTCTGCAGATCTTCCGCACCAGCCGGAACATCTCCCACATGATCGGCCGCAACACCCTCTCGATCTTCGACCATATGGACAGTTCCCTCCTGGGCAACAGCTTCATGCCCGTGTTCCTGCTCATCGTGCTGCTGTACCTCATCCTGAGCATCCTCTTCGTGGACCGGGTCGGCCGGAAGCTCCTGGAGATCTTCACCCCGGGCGAGGACATCCTCATCACCCTCATCCTGTTCATCATCCTGGCCATCGTGGTCGCAGGCGAGCTCTTCGGGATCAACCTCGTGGTCGGCGCCTTCATCGCGGGATTGGGCCTCTCCCGGGTGGTCCGGCAGAAGGATATGCTGATATTCAGGCGGTTCGAGAGCATCGGCTACGGGTTTCTGATCCCCTTCCTCTTCGTCTCCATCGGCATGAAGACGGATTTCTCGGCCTTCTCCGGGAGCCGGGGGTGGAGCATCGCGGGCCTGACGGTGATCCTGCTGGTCGTCAGCAAAATTTCTTCCGGCTACGCCGCCATGCGGCTCACGGGCTTCAGCCGTCCCGCCGGTCTCGCCGCCGGGCTCATGACCGTGCCCCAGCTTTCGGCCACGCTGGCCGCCGCCGCCATCGGCAAGGAGTCCGGCATTCTCAACGACACGTTTTTCAATGCGATCATCGTTCTCTCCATCGTGACCACGCTGCCCGTTCCCAGTCTGGTGCGGCTGGTGGTGAGCCGGTGGAAACTCAGTTTCCCCGAGGCCGGGGACATCACCGTGCCCACCGTGGTGAGAGACGACGAACTGCTGTGAAGCCAACCGGGGGAAAGGGGATTTTCTTATGACGCAGAACCGAGAGCAGTTCGCCTCCCGTCTGGGATTCATTCTGATGACGGCGGGGTGCGCCATCGGACTGGGGAACGTCTGGCGTTTCCCCTACGTCGCCGGCGCTTACGGCGGCGGGCTCTTCGTCGCGCTCTACCTCTTCTTTCTGGCGGTCCTGGGTTTCCCCGTCATGGTGATGGAACTGGCGGCGGGACGGGCCGCCCGCAGCACGCTCCCCGGCGCCCTGAGGACCCTCGGCGCGGGCCGCGGCCGCTTCAAATGGCACATCCCCGGCTACGTGTTCTTTTCCGGGAACCTCATCCTCCTCATGTACTACACGGTGATCTCGGGCTGGCTGCTGGCCTACGCCCTGCGGATGCTTTCGGGCGGCCGGGACAAGCTCACGCCGCAGTTCCTCGCCGACTTCACGAACCGCCCGGGGGAGCAGACCCTCTGCACGCTGGTCATGCTCTCCCTCACGGTCCTGATCTGCCTCGGAGGTGTGCGCAACGCCATCGAAAAGAGCATCAAAGTCATGATGGGCGGGCTTTTTCTGCTCCTGTCGGCCCTGACGCTCCGGTCGCTGTGTCTGCCCGGCGCGGCGGAGGGGATCACCTTTTTCCTCTGGCCCTCCCTGAAGGGCTTCGCGGGAGGGCACCTGCTGGAAACGGTCCACGCGGCCATGGCGCAGGCGTTTTTCACCTTGAGCCTCGGCATCGGGAGCATCATGGTCTGCGGCAGTTACTTCGGCAGGGAGCGCTCCCTGCCGGGGGAGGGATTGTGGATCATCTTCTGCGACACGCTGGTGGCGCTGTGTTCCGGGCTCGTCATCTTCCCGGCCTGCCGCGCCTACGGGATCTCGCCCGACGCCGGTCCCTCGCTGATCTTCATCACGCTGCCCCG
Source organism: Lentisphaeria bacterium (assembly GCA_017450705.1). GTDB lineage: Bacteria > Verrucomicrobiota > Lentisphaeria > Victivallales > Victivallaceae > UBA1784. Next base: position 85,065 of record JAFSTC010000014.1, read on the forward strand.
GGTCTTCCAGAACATGCCCGCGGGGGCGGTGTGGGGAACGGCCTTTTTCATCTTTCTGGCGGTGGCGGCCTTCTCCACACTCGTCGCGGTCTTCGAGAACCTGGCCGCCTTCGGCATGGACGAATTGAAGTGGAGCCGGAAAAAGTCCTGCTTCGTCTTCGGCGCGGTTCTGGCGGTCCTTTCGCTGCCGTGCATCCTGGGGTTCAACGTGTGGAAGCACATCCGGCCGCTGGGGAAGGACAGCTGCATCCTCGATCTGGAGGATTTCATCGTCAGCGACAATCTGCTGCCGCTGGGGGCGCTGTTCCTCGCGGTCTTCTGCACCAGCCGGTACGGCTGGGGTATCGAAAATTTCTACGGGGAGCTCAATGCTGGGCAGGGTGTGAAGTTTCCCCGGTGGGCTGCGTTTTATTTGAAATGGATCCTGCCCGTCATCATCTTCGCCGTCTGGGCGGCGGGGATGATCAGGCGTTTCTGCTGACGGGCGAAGGGTGAAAAAAGGAAGAGGATATGGCAAAAGCGGTTTTCGCCGGCAACGGCGGACAGGCGAGTTTCGACCGCGTCTACGGCGCGGAACGGATCGCCGACCTGAAGCGGCTGGCGGCCTTCGGGGACGGGGTCGTCACCGAAGAGGATTTTTTCGGACACGACCTGTCGGAGACGGAGTACATCTTTTCCACCTGGGGCATGTTCCCCTTCACGGAGGAGATGTTTGTCCGGCTTCCCCGGCTCCGGGCGGTGTTCTACGCGGCGGGGGCCACGGACAAGTTCGCCGGACCCTTTCTGGAACGCGGGATCAAGGTCGTGAGCGCGTGGCGCGCCAACGCCGTACCCGTTGCGGAGTTCACCGTTTCCCAGATCGTGCTGGCGCTCAAGGGATATTTCCGCTGTCTCCGCGAGACGACGCAGCCCGAGGCGTGGCGGAAGCCCCGCTTCGCCCCCGGGGTCTTCGGCGAGACCGTGGCCCTCATCGGATCCGGAAGCATCTCCGCGCTGGTGAAGAAGCTGCTGGGCAGCTACACGCTGGAAGTCCTGACCGTGGACTCCCTTCCCGAAAGGAGGACCGTCTCCATCGAGGAGGCTTTCCGGCGGGCTTTCGTGGTGAGCAACCACCTTTTCAACGGCGAAAACAATCAGAAGTGTCTCAAAAAGGAGCATTTCCTCTCGATGCGCCCCGGGGCCGTCTTCATCAACACCGGGCGCGGGCAGCAGCTGGACGAGCCGGGCTTCATCGAGGCCATGAAGGCGCGCCCCGATCTCACCGCGCTTCTGGACGTGACGTGGCCCGAGCCGCCCGAAAAGGATTCTCCTCTCTACACGCTGCCCAATGTGTTCCTGACGCCCCATATCGCGGGGTCGATCGGCGGCGAGGTGCGGCGGATGGCCGACTTCGTGATAGGCGACTTCAAACGTCTGCTCGCGGGCGAACCCCTCGAAAACGAGGTGACGGAGGAAATGCTGTCCTTCTGTCCCGCGGCGGTGCGGAAAAAGTGAGGACAATGCCGTTTGCGGAACCGCATCGGTCGAGCATAAAAAAAAGGAAAGGACATGAAAAAATGACGAAAAAAACAATGCTGTTCGCGACCGCGCTCCTGACAGGCGCCGTCTTTGCGGGGGAAATCTACAAGGCGGAGATCGCCGATCTGGTCCCCCCGAAGCGGGCCGAGCTCAAGGACGGCGTCTTTCGCGCGGCGGGGAAGACGATCTTCCTTCGCTCGAAGACGTCGTTTGCCGTTGATCCGGCCAAAAAGTACGCGGTCTCGGGGGAGTTCCGATTCCCCGGCACGACGCCCAACAGGTTCTATCTCGGCCTCATGCCCCTGAACGCGAAACTGCTGCCGATCGGGCCCGAGAACATCCACGTCATCCCCGGCACCGAAACGACCCTCGCCGCGCCGGCGGCCGTCGGCGACACATCGGTCAAGATCGCCGACGGTGAGAAATGGGACAACAAACGTTTTGCCTGCGCCGTGGCCTTCAACGTGAAGGACGACTATGCCGATCTCCCCAACGCCACCACCGCCGGCATGAAGAAGGGTTCGGTCAAAAAGAACGGCGATGTCTGGGAGATCGAACTTGAGAAGCCGCTGAAAACGGCCTATGCCGCCGGGACGCGGGTCCGCCAGCACCTCTGCGGAGGAACTTTCATCTACAGCACGATCCGGAACAAAAAGGACCTCTCCGGCGACTGGCAGAAGTTCTCCGGCACCATCACGGGCCTGACGAAGAACACCCGCTCCGACAACGAATTCTGGCCCGGCACCGCGAAAGCGTACGTGATCGTCCTGACGACGGGCGGTGCGGATGACACCGCGATGGAGTTCCGTGATCTCAAGGTCGAAGAAGCCGAGTGACCGCCGCGGGCGGCGCAGAACTCGGAAAAGGGGAAAGACAAAATGATGAAAAAAATGATGCTGCTTTCCGCCGCGGTTTTCAGTTCCGCGGTTTTTGCCGGGGAGATCTACAAGGCGAAGGCCGGGGATCTGCTTCCCGTAAAAGCAGTCGAACAACTCGAAGGCGGCGTCCTCCGCGCGGCGGGGAAGACGCTTTTTCTCCATGCGAAGACGCCGTTTGCCGTGGATCCCGCGAAAAAGTACGTGATCTCGGGGGAATTCCGTTTCCTCGGGACGCTTCCCCGGTCCTTCAACGCGGGCCTCATGCCGATGACGGAAAAAAACATGCCGATCTCTTCGGTGTGCATCGACGCCGTCGCCGGGACCGAGACCGTCCTCGCGGCCCCGGCCGAGGCCGGTGACACGGTCCTCAAGGTCGCCGACGCGCTGAGGTGGAACAACAAGCGTCCGTCCTGCGGCGTGGCCTTCAACGTGAAGGACAACCGTGCCGACCTCCCGAACTTCAGCTGCATCGGGATGAAGACGGGATCGGTCAACAAGAACGGCGACGATTGGGAGATCAGGCTGGGAAAGCCTCTGCCGAAGGCCTATGCCGCCGGGACGCGGGTCCGTCAGCATCTCTTCGGCGGGACTTTCATCTACAGCATCGCCAAGTTCAAAAAGGACCTTTCCGGCGAGTGGCAGAAGTTCTCCGGGACGGTCACGGGCATGACCGAAAACACCCGGTCCGACACCAAATTCTGGCCGGGGACGGCCAAGGCCCGCGTCATCGTCCTGACCATGGGCGGCGCGGACGACTCCGCCGTGGAGTTCCGCGGTCTCAAGGTTGAAGAGATCGAGTGACCGCATCGGGCGACCGTAAAACACGAAAAAAAGGAAAAGACGAAATGATGAAAAAGACAATGCTGTTCGCGACTGCGCTTTTCAGCTGCGCGGTTTTCGCGGGAGAGGTCTACAAGGCGGAGACCTCCGATCTGTATCCGCCGAAGAGTTTCCAGTTCAAGGACGGCGTTTTCCGCGCGCCCGGAGCCCGGGTCTGGGTCAATTCGAAGAAGGTCCTCGCCGTGGATCCCGCGAAAAAGTACGTGATCTCGGGCGAGTTCCGGTTTCTGGGGACCCTTCCCAAGTCTTTCAGCGTCGGGTTCATGCCCATGACGGAAAAGGGCCGGGCGATCCCCTCGGCGGGGATCCACGCCGTCCCGGAGACCGGGACCGTCCTCGCGGCCGAGGCCAAAGCCGGGGACACCGTGATCAAGGTCGCCGATGCGGCAAAATGGAACAACAAACTGCCGGTCTGCGCCGTGGTCTTCGACGCGAAGGAGGACTTTTCCGACATCCCGAACTACACTTTCGCCGCGACGAAGAAGGGATCGGTCAAAAAGAACGGCGACGCCTGGGAGATCGAACTGGTCAAGCCTCTGGCGAAGGCCTATGCCGCCGGGACGCCCGTCCGTCAGCATCTCTACGGCGGGACCTACATCTACGCCGTCTCGATGTACGGCAAATTCAGCGCCGACTGGCGGAAATATTCGGGAACCGTCACGGGCATGACCAGGAACGTCCGGTCCGACAAGCAGTTCTGGCCGGCCACCGCCAAGGTGCGCATGGTCATCCTGACCTCCGGCGGTAAAGAGGACTCCGTGCTGGAGTTCCGCGACTTCAAGGTCGAAGAGCTGCCGTAAAGGGTATTTTTCTTCCCCGCGGCGGCATTTCGGACCGCCGCGGGAAGACCTCGCCCGCCGTCCCGTTCCCGGGACGGACGTTTTGCAGATGAAAAACGTTGAAAAACGCGAAAAAAGCTTGCATTTTAGTGCTTGACAGATTATCTTTTACGGTCAGATCCGCGAAAAAATATTCCGTTTTTTCGGAAACCGTGAAAGCAGCGCCTAGGGCGGATACGGACGGGAAACGGGATCCCGGAGAGGGCAAAAAGGAGCATGAACAACTTTTTTCTGCTTGATCAGATGGTCAGACGGAATATCCAGAGCCGGTTCCGCGGCAATGTCCTCGGGTGGCTCTGGAGTTTTCTCATGCCCCTCCTGATGCTGACCGTCTACACGGTGGTTTTCGGCGGTTTCTTCAAATCCCGCTGGGGGACGGATATCGGCGAAAACAAAATGGTCTTCGCCACGGCGCTCTTTTCGGGGATCACCCTCTACAACATCTTCAGCGAAAGCGTCGCCGTTTCGACCACGTGCATTTCCGGCAGCGTGAATTACGTCAAAAAGGTGCGATTCCAGCTGGAGCTTCTGCCGCTGTCGCAGACGCTGAGCACGTTTTTGCTGTCGCTGTCGTGGCTTCTTCTGCTGCTGGTGTGCACGGCGCTGGTCTTCCGCGGTCTGTGCTGGAGCTGGCTGCTGCTGCCCTTCACACTGCTGCCGCTGGTGCTGTTCTCCGCCGGGGTCGCTTTCTTCACGGCTTCACTGGGGGTGTATTTCCGCGATCTGCAGTACCTGGTCGGCGTTTTTCTGCAGATGCTCTTTTTCCTCTCCCCGGTCTTCTACCGGCTGGGCAGTCTGCCCGATGAGTACCGGAGGATCCTGCGCTTCAATCCGCTGGTGTGGTTCATGGAGCTCAACCGTCAGGTCCTGTTCTACCGGCTGATGCCCGAGTATTCCCGTCTGCCCGCGGCCGGAGAGTATTTGATGTGCTTCCTGCTGGGGGGGGGGGCGTTCCTTCTGGGCTGGCTTTGGTTCAACTGGACGAAAAAGGGGTTCGCCGATGTCCTCTGAAGTGATCGTTTCCGCGCAGGGGCTCTGCAAATACTACCGGATCTACCGCCAGCCGTACCACCGGCTGCTCCAGTGTCTGTCGGGGGGCCGGTTCCGGCTTTTCCGCGAAGTCCAGGCCGTCCGCGGCTGTTCCTTCGAGGTCCGGCGCGGGGAGTGTCTGGGCATCATCGGCCGCAACGGAGCGGGCAAAAGCACGGTCCTCCAGCTTCTGGCCGGGACCATTTCGCCCACCTCGGGAACGCTCTCGATCCGCGGCCGGATCGCCGCCCTGCTGGAGCTGGGCAGCGGATTCAATCCCGAATTCACCGGCCGGGAAAACATCTTCATGTACGGCGCGATCCTCGGCCTCTCCCCGGAGAAGATCCGCGAACGCTGTCAGTCGATCATCGATTTTTCCGGCATCGGCGACGCGGTCGATCAGCCCGTGAAAACCTATTCTTCGGGCATGGCGATGCGCCTCGCCTTTTCGGTGGTCGCCCACATCGACGCCGACATCCTGATCATCGACGAGGCGTTGGCGGTGGGCGACGTCGTCTTCGTCCAGAAGTGCTACGCGTTTCTGCGCGAATTCATCAGGGACCACACGGTGATCCTGGTGACCCACGACGTCGCCGCGGTGCGCGACCTCTGCGACCGGGTCATCTGGCTCAACGAGGGGCGCGTGATGGAGTCGGGGCTTCCCGCGAAGGTCACCGACGATTATCTGGCCTTCTGTTACGAGGAGCGGCAGGGCGCTTCGCGGATCGAACCTGCGGCTGCTCCGGAAGCGGAGGAGAAGGTCTCTTCCGACGTCCGCGGGGAGATCTGGAAGGACCACCCCGAGGCGGTTCCGAAATACGCCTTTTTCGCCTTTGACGAAAACGCGCCGAGTTTCGGCAGGGGCGGCGCCCGGATCCGGGATATCTCCCTCTCCGACCGGGAGGGGCGGCGCCTTGACGAGTGTCTCGGCGGCGAACAGGTGCGTCTCGTCCTGAGGATCGACGTCCTGGAGGAGATGAAGTCGCCCATCGTCGGCTTCGCCTTCAGGAACAGCCGCGGAGAAAATATTTTCGGAGACAACAGTTTCGAGCTCTACCGCGACCGTCCCTGCGCCATGGCCCCGGGGGAGGTGCTGGAAGCGGTCTTCGAGTTCGAGATGCCCCGGCTGCACCCGGGGGAGTACACGCTGCACGCCGCAGTCGCCGACGGAACGCAGGATGAGCACGTGCAGCACCAGTGGTTTCACAATGCCTTGACGATAAGAAGTTTTTACAACGGGAAAACCGGTGTGATGGTGGGGATCCCGATGCGCCGCATCGAGCTGCGCAAGGTCCCCGGCGATCCGGACCCCCTGCAGGACAGTTGAGATGGACGTGGACGAACGGTTTATTCCCGGCACCAGCCGGATCACGGAGATGGAGAGTTTTCACCGCTACCTGGCGGCGGCGGTCCTGTGCCGCGGCAAAAAGGTCCTGGACGCGGCCTCGGGGGAAGGGTACGGTTCCGATATCCTGGCCGCCTCGGCCGGCGAGGTGACCGGACTGGACATCTGCGCCGAAGCCGTGGAACAGGCGAGAGGCAAGTATACCGCGTCCAACCTCACGTTCGTGCGCGGCGACGTGTGCGCCATGCCCTTCCCGGATGGAGCGTTCGACTGCGCCGTCTCCTTCGAGACGATCGAGCACCTTTACGAGCCCGAACGTTTCCTCGCCGAGCTCCGCCGCGTGCTGGTCCCGACGGGATTCGTCATCCTCTCCTCTCCGAACAAGGCGGCTTTCGACCGCAGGAATCATTGCGAAAACGGCGGAAACATCTACCACAAACACGAGATGGAGTGCGACGAACTCACTGCGATGGTGAAAAAATATTTTCCCCGCTTCGCCGTGTATCCGCAGGATTCTTTCTTCGGGTCCCAGATCGGCGGCGATTCCGCCATGCGTTACTTCGTGAAAAAAGACGGCGGGAACATCATCGCGCAGGATTCTCTGCGCCGGGCGCAGTACTCCATCGTCCTGTGCGGCGCCGGAAAGCTTCCGACTCTTCCGCCCAGCTCCTATATCGACGCCGTTTTCGACGACCGGTTCGGCTACCAGCCGGACGACGAGGCCGTCGTCAACCAGTTCGGACTGCGCGGCGAGTTCGAGCGGACCTGCGCGCAACTGGCCGAAGAACGCGGACGGCTGGAAGGTCTGAGCGGAGAAGCCGAACAGCTCCGCCTGCGGGAGAGGACGCTCTCTGGAGAGCTCGAAGCGGGACGGGCGGCCCTCGAACAGGCCGGCAGGGAAGTTTCCTCACTTCGCGGCGAGCTGGAAAAGGAAAAGACCGCCGGTCAGATCATGGCGGCGGAACGCGCCCGGCTCGAGGAAAAACTTGAAACTGAACACGAGGCCGCGCTGGGCCTTCAGCGCGAACTGGGTGCGGCCAACGCCAGGCTCGAAGAGGAAATCAAAACGCAGAGCGTTTGCCGGAATGAACTTGAAAACGCGCGGGCCGAAGCGTCCTCCCTGCAGAGAGAGCTGGGGCTTGCCAACGGGCGGCTCGAGGAGGAGATCAGAACGCGGGGCGTTCTCGGGAAAGAGCTTGAAAACGCGCGGGCCGAAGCGTCCTCCCTGCAGAGGGAGCTGGGGCTTGCCAACGGGCGGGTCGAGGAAGTCCGTTCGTCCTGCCGCACCCTGCGGGAGGATAACGCCCGGCTCGATGAGGAACTCGGCCGCCTCCGGGCGGACGCGTCGGAGCTTCGGAAGGAACTGGGCGCGGCGCAAAACGACCTTGCGGCGGCGCGGAGTGGCCTTGACGGGACCCGGACTCTTCTTGCGGCGTCCGAAACGGAAGCGGCTTCGCTCCGGGAGGAACTGGCGGCCGTGCGCGCATCCGATTCCGCCCGGATCGCCGAACTGGAGCGGAAACTCGGCGAGGAATGCGCCAAGTCCCAGTACCTGTGGGGCGAATACCAAAATCTCAAAAAGGCCTGGTCGCTGCGGATCTTCGGCCGCTTCGCCCTGCGCCGCAAAGCCGACCGTGTCCTTCAGGGCGCGGGCCGATTCGTCTGCCGCTGCGGAAAAAGCGCGCTCAACGGCCTGGCCGTCAGGTACGAGACCCGGATGAAACTCAAAGACCTCATCTACAGCCGTTTCGGCTTCTGCCTGAAATCGGTGCGCGGCTACAACGACTGGCTGCAGCGGAACGGCAGTCTTCCTCCCCCGGGGCTCACGCCCGGCGCGGGCCTGGACCTGCCGCCCGATCTGCCCATGACTTCGATCATCATCCCCGTCTACAACAATCTTGTGTATACGCTCCCCTGCCTGCACTCGATCTACGCGATCAAAAGCAGGGCCCCCTTCGAGGTGATCGTGGTCGACGACTGCTCGACCGAGGATTATTCGGTGCTGAAGCGGGAGTATCCCCAAGTCAAGCTCATCCGCAACGAGCGCAATTCGGGATTCCTGCTCACGGTCAACCGGGGGGCCCGGGAGGCTTCGGGCGAGTACATACTCATCCTGAACAACGACACCGAGGTCCTGCCGGGGTGGCTTGACGAGCTGGCGACGGCGCTCTATCACCATCCCGAAGCGGGAATGATCGGTTCTCAGCTCATCCACATGCGGACGGGAACGCTTCAGGAGAGCGGCGATCTCATCTGCAAAAACGGCGAGATGCTGCCGCTGGGCCGGGGCGCCGAGCCTGATCACCCCGAGTTTTCTTTCTTCCGCGAGGTGGATTTCGTCTCGGCGGCGAGCATCATCCTGCGCAAGCGCGTCTTCGAGGAGATGGGCGGGTTCGATACGAGCTACGCCCCCGCTTATTACGAGGACCCGGATCTGGGACTGCGGCTGCAGAAGGCCGGGTATCACAATTACGTGATGCCCCTGTCGCGGGTCATGCACATGGAAATGGCCTCCTACGGCAACGCCCTCGACAGCCGCTGCGAACGGAACCGCAGATTTTTCTTCGACCGCTGGAAAAATTACCTGGCGGAGCACGCCCTCTACGACACGCCGCAGGATTTTGTCGCCTGCCGCAAATTCCGGCGGGAGCGGCTGCTGTACATCGACGCCGAAGTCCCCATGGCCGACCGGGGTTCGGGCGGCATGGACGCGGTCTTCTTCATGAATTACTTCGTCAAGCGCGGCTTCGACGTGGTCTTCCACGGCGAGTACACCCCCGGGATCGTCCCCAAGTACACGGAGATTTTGCTCCGCATGGGGGTGGAGTGCGTCTATCTTCCCCACCGCAGGATATGGGAATACCTGGCGTCCTGCGGCGGGACTTTTTCGTGGCTCTTCATCTCGCGGATCTATCAGGCCCAGTGTTTCGACCGTCTGCTCAAGGAGTACTGTCCGCAGGCGCGCTACATCTTCGACACCGTGGATCTGCATTTCGTCCGGGAGCAGCTGGAGGCCGATCTGCACGGCGACTCCTGTCTCCGGAAGCAGGCCGCCCGGACGAAGGCGTTCGAGTTGGCCGTCGCCCGGAACGCCGACGCGACGATCGTCATCAGCAGCGATGAAAAGAAGCTCCTGGAAGAGGGATACGGTCTCGCCAACGTCTGGCACATCCCGCAGGCCCGTTCCGTCGCCGGACGCAAAGAGAACGTCGACCGCCGGGGCGCGGTCTTCATCGGCAGCGCCCATCCGCCGAACATGGACGGTCTGCGCTATTTCCACGACGAGATCCTGCCGCTTCTGCCGCGGGACTTCCGGCTCACGATCATCGGCGAGGCCCTGCGGGACGTCATGAGCAGACTGCCCGAGTACCGGGATCTTCTCAAGTGCCCGCAGTTCCGCTTCGCGGGATTCGTCCGGGACCTGGGGGACGAGCTTGACAAGGCGCAGCTCACCGTGGCCCCTCTGCGCTACGGGGCCGGAACGAAGGGGAAAGTCGCCAGCAGCATGTCTTTCGGCGTTCCCTGCGTCAGCAGCGATTTCGGCGTGGAGGGAACGGGGATGGTCCACGGCGAGAACATCCTTCTTGCCCGCACGCCGGAGGCGTTTGCCGAAGCGATCCGCGCCTTGTGCACCGACGGGGCCCTGTGGAAAAAGATCTCCGACGGCGGCCTCGAGTTCCTGAAGGAAAAGTACGATCCGGGCAAGGTGGAGGCGCAGATGGATGCGCTTTTCGATCATGTCCGCCGCGCCGGAGCCGCCGGCTGGGCCGCCTCTCCCGTGATCCCCAAACAGGAAGAACTTCCCCCCTTGGAGTGAATGACGATGCCGGTCCCGGAGTCAGAGATCCCCCCCCCGCGCCCGCGGGACAAGTCCGTTTCAGGAGAGAGTTCCGGGATCGACATCCTGTGTTCGACTTGGGGCGGAGAGCGTTTCATTCGCGACTTCGTCCTCTCCCTGGGGGATCAGACCTGCCGCGCTTTCCGGTTCCTTGTCCGGGACGACGGTTCCCCGGACGGCACCGTCGCCGCTCTGCGCGCCGCCGCCGAGACCTGCGGACTGGTCCCGGAGTTCCTGGCGTCGTCGGGACGGCATCTCGGCGTGGTGAAGAGTTTCGGCGAACTTCTCGCCGCCAGCTCCGCCCCTTATGTCCTGTTCGCGGACCAGGACGACATCTGGCATCGGGACAAGGTGGAGACGATGCTGCGTCTGATGCGTCTGGCCGAGGCCCGTTTCGGAAAAGAAACGCCTCTTCTGCTGCACTCCGATCTCCGGGTGATCGACGCGGAGGGCGCGCCGAAGGACAGGTCCTTCGTCCGCCGCATGCACCTTTCGCCCGGCCGATGCGCCTTCGCCGATCTTCTGGTGCAGAACTGCGTCACGGGGTGCGCCATGATGGTCAACGGGGCTCTCCGCGCCCGGGTCCGTCAGCCTCTGCCGGATGAGGCCGTCTGTCACGACTGGTATCTGGCGCTGCTGGCGTCCGCGGCGGGGAAGATCCTTTTCACCCGCCGGATCCTGACGGACTACCGGGATCACGGCGGCAACGTCTTCGGCGCGCGGAGAAAAAACATTTTCCACGCCTTGCTCCCGTCCCGGGGAGGGCGCGGTTTTCTGAGCGAACGTCTGCAGCTCACCCGGCGTCAGGCCGGAGCGTTCCTGCGGCAGTACGGCGATGTGCTCAATCCCGCCGACCGGGCGGCGGCCGGGGCCTGGGCGGATCTGGGAGAGCTTTCGAAGATCCGCCGTCTCACCGTCTGCCGGAAGTTCGGATTCCGCAAGAACACCCTGCTGCGGAACGTCGGGATGTGGTGGGCGATATGAAAAGCGCGGTCGTCATACTGGCCTGCGACGCCGTTTCCCGAGGCGTCTGGAACGAGGCGCTCGACGCCGTCTCGCATCAGGATTTTCGGCCCGACGCGCGGATCGTCATCGACAGCGGTTCCGCGGACGGGACGGCGGAGGCGGCTTCTGCCCGGGGGTGGCGGGTCGTTCCCGTCCGCCGGAGGAACTTCGATCACGGCCTGACCCGCAGCCGGGTCGTCCGCTTCCTGTACCGGCACGGTTTCGATACGGTGATCTTTTTGTCGCAGGACGTCGTGCTGGCTTCTCCCCGGTCGCTGGGATTTCTGGCGGAATTCCTGCACGCCCATCCCGTCGCGGGATGTTACGGGCGGCAGACGGGGCGGAAGGGCGGCTTCGACGCCCGTCAGCGGGCGTGTTTCTACCCCGCCGTTTCCCGGGTCAAAACTCTGGCCGACGCGCCGGAGCTCAAAACGATGACCCCCTTCTTCTCCAATGCCTTCTCCGCGTGGAAGACCGCCGAGGTGGTCCGGCTGGGGGGCTTCCCCCGGACCATGTTCGGCGAGGACATGCTTCTGGCCGCCCGGGTGATCGCGTCCGGCGGCGCGGTGGGGTACTGCGCTGAGGCCGAAGCCATCCACGAGCATCCGGAGACGCTCCGCGCCCTGTTCCTGCGGGGGCTTGCCGTGGGCAGGTTTCACCGGGAGCACCCCGAACTGCGGCGGCTCTTCGGGCGGGGCGGGACGCCTCTCTCGCTCCGGGACGTCTCGGCGGCCCCGCTGGCGTTTTCGGTCAAAACGCTCGGCTGGGCCGCGGGGCGCATCGGAGACGCGGCCGTGCCGTGGACCGTCTTTTTCCTCCTGTGGCTTCTGCTGATCCCGGCGCTCCTGCTGTACGATTTTCCCCTGCGGGACGTGGCCGACCGTTACGCGCCCATGGCGAAGTCCTTTGCCGCCGGCGCGTGGCGTTTCGCCTTCCATCCCCGGGTGCCGCCGCTGCTGCCGGTGCTGGCCGGAGCGATCGTGCGGCTCCTGGGCTGCGGCGGCGCAGCGGCGTGTCAGCTGGCGGGGGCGCTTTTCTTCACCTGCGGCGTCTTCCCCCTCTGGTCCGCCTGCCGGAAGATCTACGGCCGGACCGCCGCCCTCTGGACCGTGCTGCTGTACGCCGGGTGCGCCGGGCTTTTCCGCCTCGGCTATTACGGGACCCGTGAATCCTGCGGGGTCTTCGGCGTGATCCTGCTCATGTACGCCGCGGCCGAATTGAAAACGCGGCCGGAAAGGAGCCGGGGATATGCCGTTTTCGCCGCGGCCGAAGCGATATTGCTGCTGAGCCGGGGCGATCTGGCCGCCTTTGCCCTGGCCGCCTTTGCTGCTCTGTTCGTGTACGACTGGATCGTCCATCGCCGTTGTCTGCGCAGTCTGGGGGCGGGGATCGCAATTTTGCTTCTGGTGTCGCCGGTCCTCGTTTACAACTACCGCATGATCGGATACCCGGTCCCGGAGATCCGCCACGTTCCGGTGTTCCTGGCGGTGTGCCGCAGGGCCCCTGTCCTGTATCACCTGAGGAATCCGAGGCCGCAATTTGAGGAAAAAGAGATCGCCGTCTTTCTGTCGCCGCCGCGGCAGACTCCCGTTCCGCACGGGGGAGGGGGAAAATGAGTGATTTTCTCGTCAGCATCCTCAAAGGGCTGTACCCGCCCTTTCTCTTTTTCCTCGTCTGGGGCGCGGCGGTGCGGATCCGGGCCCGCCGGTGGAGCCGTTTCGACACCCTGCTGGCGGGGGCTTTTCTCGTCTTCGCGTTTCTGGCCTCCTTTCAGGTGAGGCTGTTCTACGGCATCTTCCAGACCAGCCGCCGCTACCTGTGGATCGGGATCCCGCTGTACCTGCCGCTGGCCGCCTGCGGCATCGCCGATCTCCGGGACCGTCTGAAAAAAAGCCTCGCGGGCCGGATCGCATTCGGACTCCTCCTCGCGGCGCTGGCCGTCTGGGCCGCGGTGAGCTTCTACACCCCCGTTCTCCGGGAGTACCTGCCGGGGAAGAAAAGGGACCGTCGTCTCGCGACCCTGGCGGCGGCCGAATGGATCCGGCGGGACTGGAAAACGCGCGCCGGGACTCCCGCCGTCACCGAAATGAAATGCGACCGGTACCAGTCGGGCCGCCGTCCCCTGGTGAAAAGCGATCTGATCCGCACGGGATATCTCTGCGGCGGCCAGAATTACCCCGAATTCCTGCGCGGCCGCAGGATCCCGCCCGACTACATCGTAAGCGCCGTACCGATCCGGGAAAAGGGTTACTTGCCCCCGGTCCATCTTACGGCCGGTCCCGGTTTCGTTTATATCAGCCGGCGCGAGGGGACGAGGCCATGAACGACACGGTGCAGAGGATCATCGCCTTTTTTCTCTTCCTCGCGGCGCTGCCGCTTCTGTCGGCGCTTTGTCTTTTTTCCCTGATCTGCTCCGGCCGGCCCGTCATTTACCGCAGCCGGCGGCTGGGGCTGGGGAGAAGGATGTTCGTTCTGTACAAGTTCCGCACGATGGAGAACTGTGCGCCGCCGTTTCTCGGTCCGGAACAGCGGGAGGAGTGGCATCTTTATGCCAAACTGCGCTTCGACGACCGGGTGACCCGGTGGGGACACTGGCTGCGCCGCTCGAGCCTCGACGAACTGCCTCAGCTGTTGAACGTCATCCGGGGGGAGATGAACCTGGTCGGCCCCCGGCCCATCGTTCCGGAGGAAGAGGTCCTCTGCGGGCGGCACAGTCTCCGCATCCACACCGTGAAGCCGGGGATCACCGGTCTCTGGCAGGTCTCCGGGCGAAACCTCGTTCCCTACCGGCGGCGGAACGCCATCAATCTCTACTACGTCCGGCACCGCTCGTGGAAGCTGGATCTGCTGATCCTGCTCCGGACTTTCGGCGCGGTGATCGGCGGCCGCGGCGCGTACTGAAAGATCTCTCCTCACGAAATGCGCCGCGGCGATGTTCCCCCTAGTGGCTGTGACCGTGACCTTCGGGCTCGACGTAGTGATCGAGGTACTCGCGGACGAAGTGCTTGTTCTGCTTTTCCGTGCCGTCGCCGACGGTCTCCTGCCAGGAGCGGCTCTCCGCACGTCCGTCGACGAAGAGATAGTTGGCCCGGCCGTTGTGACGGGTCGAGGCGATCTGGCTCTTCCAGTCGTCAGGCTCCTGCATGCCGGGGTAGCACTGGTGTTCGATGGGCGTCCCGTCGGTGTTCTCCCCCCGTTCCGACAGCGTGATGTAAGCGCTGCTCTTGAGCCGCGATACGGGGAATCCGAAGGTGAACATCGCGTTGACCATGTAGCTCTGGATCTCCCTGCCGTCGTATTTGCGGTCGCCGGGACACTCGAGGTAGCTCAGCTTGAAGCCGTACCCCTTGACGAGGGGCGTGAACCACTGGGGCTCCCCGGGCAGTTCCTCGGGGTGTCCGAAGGTCCCCGTGTGGACCACGGGGTACATCCCCCGGAAGTCGTTGCCGTAGAAGTTGAGGGCAAGTCCGCTCTGCTTCAGGTTGTTGACGCACTGGGCGGCCTTGCCCCGCTCACGGGCGTTGTTCAGCGCGGGCAGCAGCATCCCCGCCAGAATGGCGATGATGGCGATCACGACCAGGAGTTCTATCAAAGTGAAACGGGCAGAATCAGTTCGTTCCGTATGAAAATCTCTCATTCTTTTGTTCCTGAAAAAACTTTTTGATGCATGGCGGCGGCCGACGGCGGGGAGAAGAGAAAACAAATCTCTCTCCGCATCGGTCTGCATGAGGGTCCCGTTCCCGGAGGCGGCGGCGCCGGAATGCGTTTTTTGCCGCAAGGACATTCCGGGAACGGCGTTTTTTTCAGGCGGCGGGAGGGGCCCGGGGCGAGGGAAGTTCCGGCAGCGAGAGCCGGGGCGGATCGGCGGGAGGACATTTCCCGTCGGGAAGGTCCTCTCCGTTCGGCGCGGCGGGCCGTTCCGCCGGAGCGCAGAAGCCGTCGACGCCCGAGCAGAGGGGGCAGGGCACGGATTCCTCGTGGAGAACTGTCTCCGCCGCCGTTTCCTGCGGGACGCGGAAGCGTATCTGCTCCGGACCGGAGGTTTCGGAAGAAAACTCCGCGTGCATCAGCGGGTGGCAGACGAGACACGCGAGCAGCCACAGGGCCATCCCCAGGGACACCCGGTCCCGGAGTTTCGCGCCCGAAAAGCCCGATGAAAAAAGTCTGCTCAAAATTTCTGTCCTCCACGACAAAGAGCTGTCAAGTAACATACACCCCCGGGCGCGTTTTGTCAAACGCGTTGAAAAACGCCCGTCCGCGTGGTATATTTGAAAAAACTTCGGGAGAGGGGAAAAATCTTATGGCGCGTCCCCGCAACATGGCCGTGTGCCGCAAACTGGAACAGCTGATCCGCTCGGGGCGGGACAGCCGCAACGGACTTCTGCCGCCCGAACGGGTGCTGGCGGAGCGGTTCGGCACCGGGCGCAGCGTCATAAGAAGCTGTCTTTTCGAGCTGGAGGAACGGGGGATCGTGAAGCTCGTCCCCGCCCGGGGGTGGAGCATCGTCTCCCGGGGCGAGACCCGGCTGGAACGGATCCTCGTCTCCGTTCCCGGCCTGCTCCGGGAAAAGGCCTGGGAACAGCAGGCGATCCTTGCCTCCCTCTGCCGCCACGCCTCGGCGTTTTTCACGGAGGCCGTGTTTTCCTTCCTCGACCCCGGGGAAAATGCGGAAAAACTGATTTTTCAGGCGGAACGGGGAGAACTTCAGGGCGTTGTCTTTCTTGAACGGATCGCCGACGAAGCGGCGTTTGCCCGCCTCGCCCAGGCCGGGATCCCCTGCGTCGTTGTCAATCAAGAGCACGAGACGGGCGGCGTTCCCTCGTGCGGCATGGATTTTTACGACATCGGGTATCGCGGGGGCTCTCTCCTTGCGGACGCGGGGCACACCCGTCTCGGCACGGTGACGGGGGACCTCGATACACTGATCTTTTCGGAGATGCTGCGGGGGTTCCGCGACGCGCTTTCGCTCCGGGGCATTGCGCTTCCCCCCCGTTGGATCGTCGGCGCGGGACTTCAGGACGAGGAGTCGCCCGCAGTGAGAGCCATGCTCGCCGCGCCGGACCGGCCCACGGCGGTCTTCGCCATGCGCGACGGCCGGGCCGCATCGGTCTTCCGGTCGGCCCGGGAGCTGGGGCTCCGTGTGCCGGAGGATCTTTCCGTCGCAAGTTACGACGACATCACCTGGCCCGGCGCGAAGGAGAAGGATCTCACCACCTTTTGCGAGGACATCGAGGGCATGACCCGGGCCGCCGTGGAGATGCTGCGGGACTGGAACGAAACCGGCGTCCCGCCCGTCTCCCGGAAGATCCGCACCGAACTGATCGGCCGCGGGAGCGTCACAGCCCCAGCAGCCGCACCGCGTTGAGGTGCGTGACCTTGTCGAAGATCTCCTGCGGGATCTTCCCCTCGGTCCGCAGTTTTTCGAGGAACGCCTTGAGCTCGTAGGCCCGGGGCTGTTCCACCGCGGAACAGATGTCCAGACCGTAGAGCAGACGGTCCTGGAATTCCGTCAGGAACTTCACCGCGTATTCCGGATCCCGGGTCAGCGCCATGGCGCCGGAGGCGGCCGAGAGATCGCCGTACAGATTGGGATACCGGCGGAAAAGTTTGGGCAGCACCCCCTCCTGCACGATCTTCCTCGGACGGGTCAGCGCCCGCTCGAAGGGGGTCTCCAGCACCGAGATCTCGGACCAGAACCCGTGGGAGTGCCCCAGTATTTTGAGTTTGGGATAGTTTTGGAGCGTCTCCTCCAGCCCGGGCAGTCCCGGCTCGTCGACGAGCCCGTAGTAATCGTTCTTCCGCGGAGCCAGATGGATCGTCACGGGCAGACCGGCCTCTTCCACGGCGGCAAAGAAGTTCTGCATGAAGGGGTCGTAAAAGGGCATGTTGCAGGCGACTTCGCCCACGCCTTTCGCTCCCGCGTCCCGGTACTGTTTGAAAATGTCCGCAAGGGGAGATTTGGGACTGTTCCTCAGATACCGGGGATGCAGATTGCAGAAGGGGATGAAGCGGTCCGGGTGCTGTGACGCGATCTCCAGCACGTCCTCGTTGGAACAGGGGTAGTTGATCTCGGGACCGATCAGGGGCAGCAGACAGCCCCTGTCGATGCCGATCCGGTCGTAGCTCGCCAGAAGCGTCTCCGGCGTCGGCCACGGGACGGCGTTCTTCAGCTGGAAAAATCTCTTCCGGTAACAGTGGGCGTGGATGTCGAGAAACATGGGAAAAATCTCCTTGTGTTTTTTTAGAAGTGATAGAAAATGCCTTCCGCCTTCTCTTTCCGGTCGCCGGTCAGCAGATCCCCGTAATGCGCGGCGACTTTGCGGTAGGCGGCGATGTAAAGATCAAGCTCCTCCGGGCGGAACCGGCGGAACGAGGGCACCCCGAGCAGGCGGTCGTTGGCCGCCTCGGCCGCGGGCAGGGCGCCCGGAGGGACCGCCGCGTCGGAGGGGTCGAAAAGATTGGCCGTGGGCCGCCCCAGTCCGCCGTAGATGTCGATCCGGCTGAAGAGCGTCGAGTGATGGAGGGGCGTGTTGCAGCCGCAGGCGATGTCCCGGACGCCCTCCGCCCGGAGCGCCTCGGCGAAACGCGTGAGGGAGAGGCCTCCGAAGGCCTGCGCGTCGTAAAAGAGCTTGGCTTCGTACCACCCGGCCTTGGTGGAGTTTTCCCACTTCTCCGGGTAGTGCATGCGCAGACCCTCGATGTCTCTGATGCCGTTCCAGAAGTATTTCATGGCCCGGTCGATCTCGGCGATCTCGCGCTCGTATTTTCCAAGCTGGCAGAGGCCCATGGCCGAGGCGATCTGATTGATCCTGTGCTTGCATCCGCCCCAGGGGAGTTTCCCCGCGCCCTCCGGGAGTTTCAAATCCTTGATCTCGCCGATCCGCTCGTAGTGGCCGAAGGTCAGGGCCTTTTCGTAGACGGCCTTGGAATTCGTGTAAAGCATGCCGCCTTCGCCGATGGAGAAGGATTTGCCGCTCATCATGGAGCAGGCGCCCACGTCTCCCATGGTCCCCAGACGGCGGCCCTTGTACCAGCCGCCCTGCGCGTGGGAGACGTCTTCGATCACCTTGATGCCGTGCCTTTTGGCGATCTCCATGATGGGATCCATGTCCGCCGGGTGGCCCAGATAGTGGACCACTACCACCGCCTTCGTCCGGGGCGTGATGTGCGCTTCGAAACTTGCGGGGTCGAGGCACAGGGTGTCCGGCTCCACGTCCGCGAAGACCACCCGGGCGCCCAGACCGACCGCGGGCAGACAGCTGGCCCAGTAGGTCAGACTGGGGCAGATGAGTTCGCAGTTCATGCCGACGCCGACGGCGAACATCGCCTCCTGAAGCGCGCCGGTGCCGTTGGGCGAGGCCAGCGCGTACTTGACGCCCATCCACGCGGCGAATTTCTTTTCGAACTCGCGGGTGATGCCGATCCCCGACATGTCGCCCGAGCGGAGCACGGCAAGGACCGCTTCCTCCATCTCCGGCGTCACCCGGGGCCAGTGGAACATCTCCTCGTCGTACGCCGGGACCGCTTTCGGTCCTCCCAGCAGAGCCAGTTCACTCATTTTTTTGCCTCCCGATGCGGAGCTTAATAAACCATTGGTTTTTTATTTCCGGTATAATCTACTCCCGTCTTCCGCAAAAGTCAAGCGAATTTCGCGGCGGGACGTTGCAAAATCCTTCCTCCGGGGGTACAGTAAGGGGACGACAAGGACAGTACCGTCGACAAGGGAGGAACATCATGGTTCGACATATCATTCTGTGGAAGATCAAGGACGAATTCACCGAGGCCGAGAAGACGATGATCCGGGCCGGGATCAAGTCCGGTCTGGAGGGGCTGGCGGGCGTCATCCCGGGACTGGTGGAGATCAAGGTCAAAATTGCCGGTCTCGCCGGCTCCACCGCCGACGCCATGCTGGATTCGACCTTCACCGACGAGGCCGCGCTTGCGGCCTACGCCGTGCATCCGGCCCACAAGGCCGCGGCCAGCAGCAAGGTGCGCCCCTTCGTGCAGACCAGGCTGTGCCTCAATTTCGAAGTTTGAACTTGTAAAGGACGGGGAAAAGCAACATGATCTCTCTCGACGGTTTCTGGGATTTCGGTTTCGTCGGCGAACTGGAACAATACAAGGGCGCATCGGCGGTGCGCTTCACGACGACGCTCCCCGTGCCGGGGTGTTTCGACTTGGAGCCGGGGTTCAAACTCCGGCGGGGCGTGGGCGTCTACCGCACGCGCGTCGCCATCGGCGGGCCCGTCACGCTCCGTCTGGAGGGCCTCGGGCCCAAGGCGGAGATCCTGTGGGACGGCCAGCGGGTCGGGGAATATGACTTGCCCTTCTCGCGGGCGGAGTACCGCTTCGACGCGGGGGAGGAAAAGGAGCACACGCTTCTCATCGCCGTGGACAACCGGGCCGACGACTCCCACGACTCCCTCTTCCCCGGCTTCTACGACTTCTACCGCCACGGCGGCATCTACCGCTCCGTCGCCGTCGAACGCACGCCCACTTGGGAGATCTCTTACGTGAAAGTCATTCCCCGCGACCTCGCCGCCGGGACCGCCGACGTCACCGTGGAACTGGCGGGAGCTTTCCCCGCCGAAGCGGAGATCGCCTTTTCCTTCGACGGCAAGCCGCCCGTTTCCCGGAAGCTCTCCGGCGGGAAGGGGACATTCACTTTGACCGTCCCCGACTGCCGGCTCTGGAGCCCCGAGTCGCCCCATCTCCACCGCCTGACCGTTTCGGCGGGGGAACATGTCTTCGAAACCACGTTCGGCATGCGCACCGTCGAAGCCCGGGCGGGACAGCTTTTCGTCAACGGGAAACCCGTCAAGCTTTTGGGCTACAACCGCCACGACTGCCACCCCGATTTCGGCTACGCCGTGCCCGAGACCCTCGTCAGGCGCGATCTCGAATTGATCCGCGCTCAGGGCTGCAACTTCATCCGGGGCTGTCACTATCCCCAGAGCGAGACCGTGCTGGACTGGTGTGACAAACTCGGCATCTTCGTCTGGGAGGAGTCCATGGGCTGGGGTAACGGCGAGAAGGATCTCACAAGTGAGCTCTTCCGCGCCCGTCAGCGCGAGCAGACCCGGCGCATGGCCCGCAAGAGCGTCAACCACCCCTGCGTCATTCTGCAGGGCTTCATGAACGAACTCCGCAGCGACCTCGAGTGCGGCCGCACCCTCGTGCGGGAGCTGGCCGCGATCCTGAAGGAGGAGGACGGTTCGCGGCCCGTCACCTTCGCCTGCAACATGCCCTTCGAAGACATTTCCATGCCGGAGGTCGACGTGCTCTCGTTCAACATCTACCCCGGGTGGTACGTCAACTCTCAGATGAGCGACGTCCAGCAGTTCGACGCCGAGGGGCTGGAAAAGGCTCTGCGGAAATACGAGACGATCGCAGAAAAGCCCGAGTATAAAGAGAAGCCCTTCATCATCAGCGAGATCGGCGGCGCGGCGCTGCCCGGCTGGCACGGCGACGTGCGCTGGACCGAGGAGTATCAGGCGGATCTGGCCTGCGCCGTCTTCCGCCACGTGCTGGAGACGGCGCGGTGCACCGGCGTTGCGGTCTGGATGTTCTGCGACACCCGCAGTTTCAACGACTACCGCATCCCCGCCCGTCCCCGGGGCTTCAACAACAAGGGCCTCATGGACGAGTACCGCCGTCCCAAAATGGCGTGGAACGCTGTCGCGAAACTCCTGAAAAACCGCTGAACCCCGGGCCGCCGGAGGCGGTCACTTGCCGAAGAAGGCGATGGGGATTTGTCCCATGCGCTCGGCGATGTCCGGCAGCAGATCGAGCACGCTTTGCAAGTCTTGCTGCCGCACGCAGCAGAGCCGGAGATATGCCCCGTCCCCGGTGACGGCGCTGAGGACGGCCGGTCCGTTGTTCTTCACCGAGAGACAGAGCATCCGGACGCCCGCCAGGGAGATCTCCCGCTTCCGCCGCAGAGGGCGCTTTTCCGTCAGCCGCAGTTCCCGCAGATCCAGCAGAAGCGATCCCGGGAATCCGAGGAAAAAGACGGTCTCGTGAAGGAGCGCCCAAAAAAAGAGCAGACCGTTCCGGAGCCAGAGCGCCGCCGCAAGGAAGCCTGCGCCCAGAAGAAGGTTCACGACGGCTGAAAATCGGGGCTGGCGGAACCGCAGGAAACGCCCGTCGACCCATTCCGGCGGACCCGTGACGCCCGCCCGGCCCGCGGTCCGGTGCTCCGGCGGCGGGGATGCGGGATGCGCCGCCGCATAAACGCGCAGTTTTTCCGGAATGAAAAGCCTGTCCCTCCGCCGGATCAGAAACGCGAAAACGCCCAGCACGGCCGCCAGACCCCCGAAACACGCCGCGGGTCCGGCGTAGCGGAGCAGTCCCCAGTGACCGCGGTACCACAGCATCGCCGCCGAACGGGCGGGGTTGGCCGGATCCACGAGGATCTTGCGCGGCGTCCCGGGTTTGATCCAGTCGGGGAAGTATTGGTTGTCATATAAAATGCGGTCCCCCGTATATTGCCGCCCCCGGAAGCGGTAGCTGTAGGCGATTTTGGAAACGGTCCCTCCTGACCGGTCTTTGCACAGGTCGTTCCTCTCGATGACGCCGGGGACCTGCGTCCAGCGGTGGATGCGGATATCCCAGATCAGGGGGTCGGCGAGAAACGCCGCCCCCGCGCCGCCCAGCAGAAGGATCCACAGCACCATAGCGATCCTGTCGATTTTCCGGCTTTTTCGGAGCATTTCCCGGAGCCAGTCGTCCGGCGAAACGGGCGCTTCCTGTCCGACCGGCCGGATCTTCTCCTCCAGAAACGCGATGATCTCCCGCCGGGCTCCGCCTGTGAAACCGGAGAGCACCCATTCGCGCCGTCGGCCGGAAACCATGACGAAGCGCACGGTGCTGCCCAAAACAACTTCGAACCGCATGACCTCACGCCAGACGACGCACGACACGGGCACGCCGCAGACGCGCAAGACGCCCGACTCCCCGTCGAGGCGGAGACGCCAGTACAGCAGCAGTGCGGGAAGTTCCGCCCAGAGCCAATTCGGCCACCCGGGAAGGTCCCCGCATATCATGGCCGCGATCGGCACAAGGGGAAGCACCGCGAACAGGCCCGCCGCCAGACGGGTGTCGTAAACTTTGGCATCACCTGCGGGGCGAACCATGATCCCGGCCTCCCTTTTCCGGGGAAAACGATCGAAAACTGCGCTTGCGCCTTACTCGGCGTAGCCGACGCCCACGTAGTAGGCCATGGCCTCCTGCGTGGTGTCGAGGCGGCCGAATTGGCACACCACGGGGCGCGAGGAGGTGATCCGCAGCGCGTACTGGGTGAGCTTGGGGATCACCGCGCCGCCCATGTCTTCGGGCTTGTCCAGCCGGAAGGAGAGGATCCGCTCCGCCGGGATCGTCTTTCTGATGTTTTTGATCGGCTCCCGGTCGCTGAAGTAGACGTCGATGACGCTCTCCACAGCTTCCTGAGACGTGTTGAAGATCATCAGCGCCTCGTGGGACTCCATTTTGTCCGATTTTTTCGGCTCGGGCAGATACCCGTCCGCGAAATACCACACCTTTTTTCCGCCTTCGGCCATTTGTCTTTCCTCCCGTAGATGTTCCGGCGGCCCCTGCCGCCCGTCCCTAATATACACGGCCTCCCGGGTTTTGTCCACGGTTCTTGAGAAAAACCGTTTTTTTTCGGTCCGGCGTTTGACATTTGCGGAAGGCGCGCTTATATTTTAGTGGTTTAAACCAGTGTAAACCATAAAAGGGGGGATGGAAAAATGTTTTTTTCGAAAGGCGGATGCCGTACTCTTTTTGCGGCGGCGGCGGGATTTGTTGTTTGGAGCGCCTACGGGGCTCCGGCGCCGAAACAGCCTGTGAAGGACGAGCCCGCGGCCAAATACTGGGATTTCGAGAAGCTCAAGAATCCCCCCGCGTACCGGGACGACACCGACCCCGAGTGCGCCTGGCCCAGCTTGCGCGCCGTCGTCTATGACGGCGTCATGGAGAACGGCAAACAGACGAAGTGTTTCGCCTACATCGGGTTCCCCGAGGGGCCGGTCCCGCAGGGGGGCTTCCCCGCGGTCGTGCTCGCCCACGGCGGCGGCGGAACGGCCTACGCCTGGGCGGCGGACATGTGGCGGGCCGCGGGGTACGCGGTGATCGCTCCCGACTGGTACGGCCGACGCCCCGTCCGGAACGACGCTTACTGGGGCAAGCGCCGCGACAAGGACCGTCCCTTCGCGGCGCACAAGCGGCCCTACGAATACCACACCGTCACCAACGTGTCCAATCTGGTTTTGGCCCACTCCCTGCTGCTGTCTCTGCCTCGGGTCGACAAGGACAAGACGGTCTACGTGGGCCTGTCGTGGGGCAGCTGGTTCGGCGCCATGGTGGCGGCGGTGGATCCCCGGTTCAAGGGCATCGTCGAGATCTATCTCGGCAATAAGATGAAATACGCCGACAGCCGCATGATCGACGGGAGATTCCTCCACGAGGCCAAGAGCCCCGTGTACTACATCGTCAGCACCAACGAGCGCTACGGCGACCCCGACTCCATGCAGGCCGCCTTCGACGCCTGCGGGAAGATGCTGGGCAACAAGAGCATGGTGGTGAAACTCCCCCACAGCCACATCGGATTCCATTTCAAGTGGCTGTTCCGCACCGTCGACGCGATCCTCAAGGGAGCGCCGGGACTGCCGAAGCTGGGCAAACCCGTCGTCTCGGGCAAGACCATCTCCGCCCCCGTGCTGGATCCCGGCAAGGGCATCCGCAAGGTCCTCTTCTGCTGGACGGCCCAGGGTGAGCGCGGCAAGGAAAAGAGCTGGGAGCGCAAGTGGGAGACGGCCCCTGCGGAGCTGGCCGGCGGGACGGTCAAAGCCTCTCTGCCCGACGGCGTCTGGCAGTGCTATCTTGCCGCCTACGACGAGGACGATCTCAAATCCTACTGCTGCGGCAGCAGCGACGTCGTGACCTTCCCCGCGGAGAAGTGAGGGAGAGTTCTTCATGGTCAGCGAAGGCCGCCACGATCCCCGTTCGGTGATCGACAGCACGTTCCAGCGGCTCCTTGGGGATATCCTCAACGAGCGGTTCAAGCCCGGCGAACGCCTGCCCGGCGACCGGGAACTGGCCCGGGAGTACGGCATCGGCCGCTCCTCCATGATCCGGGTGCTGGCCCGGCTTCAGGAGGAGCGCTACGTGGAGCGGATCCCCGTCCGCGGCACCTTCGTGCGGGAGGACGTGCACCGGCGCTGTCCCTGCGTGTCTTTGGCCTTCGTCAACGGCGACGCGGAGCTGGATCCCGAGAGCATCGGTCTCTCCGGCTGGAGCGAGATCATGGAGATCATGCGGGGCATGTTCGAAGAGGCGGCGCTCCGCCCCGGGTGTCAGGTGACGCTGCTCCACTGCGAGGACACCGACGATCCGGCCCGGCTCCGCGCCCAGCTGGAGGATCTCCGCCGCTTCGACGGCGTGATCTTCTGCGGCTGCCGGATGCAGGAACTCAAACGGCGCTTCGCCGCCGAATGCAAGCCCGCGGTGGTGGTCTCCCCGAAGCCCGGCGTCGTGCCGGAAGTGTATCCCTACATCGGCATCGATCCCCTGGACGGCATCGCCGCCATGGCGGAGTACATCGTCCGCTGCGCCCGGGGACGCAGGATCGTTCTGCTCCACTGGCAGCTGGACCCCGTGGACGTGCCGCTGTCGGAGAAGATGCTTTCGGTCATCGAACTGGTCTTCACCCGGCTCAAGGCGGTCCACGAAAGGATCTTCATCGACAAAAGCGTTTCCTGCAACGCGGAGGCCCACGCCGTGCTGGACGCCCGCTTCGGCTCCTGGGACGAACTGCGGGGCAAGGTCGTCTGGTGTCTCAACCGCCGGATGCTGCCGGTGCTCAATTATCTGCTCAACAAAAATCAGATCCCCGCGGAGCTTTTCGGCGGGACCGTGGGCGCGGCGGCGGGGACCGTCTACCCCCCCGTCACCCACTTGCGGGAGCCCCATTGTCAGATGGGGCACGAGGCCGTGGCCATGCTTTACGGCACCCTCTGCGAACACCGGAAAATGGAGAACGTCGTTCTGGAGCCCGTCATGTACTACGGCGCCGAACGGCTCAAGAGCGTCGATTGAAAGGAGTTTTCGGGAACTTCGGAAAAATGGGAGGAAACATGAAAAAACGGTTTGTTCTGCCGCTCGTGATCTTCGCGGCGTCCGCCGCCTGGGCGGGATCCATCGAGGAGAGGGTCGTCTTTTACGACTCCTTCTGCAAGGGCAAGATGCACTATCAGACCCACCCCTGGGTGCTGAACCGCAAGAGCCTCGACGTCTCCGAGGACGGCGTCGTCTGCGGCCGGGGACACGTCTCCCCGGTGATCCGGGTCGACCCCAAGGTGTGGGACTGCAAGGAGGGGGCCATCGCCTTCGCCATCACGCCGACGGACTGGTCCAGCCCCGGGCATGACAAGGAGTTCACGCTTCTTTACAGCGTCCTCAAAAATCACGGCAAGACCGCCGCGGGCTTCAATCCCGGGGACGTGCTGAGCATCAACAAACTCAAACGCAACGCGGCGGGCGTGGAGAGCATTTCGTTCCAGGGGCAGAACGGCGCCATGACCAAGCACCGGGCCGTCATCATCAACGTCGCCGAAAAGAATTACAAGTTCGAGCAGGGCAAAACGACCCGTTTCGCCCTGATCTGGAAAAACGGCGGCGACGTGCGGCTCTATCTCGACGGCAAGGAGATCGGCAAGGGCAATCCCTTCGTCTTCCCCACGGCGGAGAAACTGGCCTATCTGCAGCTTCTCGCGGGCGCCGCCAAAGAGGGCTGGGGCGTCCTCGCCGGGACCTGCCGCATCAGTCAGGTGTACATGATCCGGGGCAAGACCGACATCGCCGAACTGGACATGCTCATGCGGACCGGCGAGAAGGCCCCCGCCGCGCCGCCGTCGGCCGCCGCGGGGAAACAGGGCGGCGGGTCTTCCGCCGTGCTGCCCGTGATCCCCTTTCCCCAAGCGGCGGCCTCCCCGAAGCAGGACGGCCGCATCGAAAAGGGGGAGTACCCATTCGGCCAAAGTTGTTTTCTTCATGACGGCTCGGGCCAGATCGCCAATTATCCCGCCGCCTTCCACACCGCTTCCGACGGGGAGAATCTTTATTTTGCCGTCGATTTCTTCACCCGTGACGTGAAGTACGTCCCCGTCTCCTCCTCCAATTCCGACGACGCCTCCTCCCTCGTGGCCACGGGGGATCTGGCCGTCTGGTTTTCGCGCACCGACACCGACGCGGAGCTCAAGGGCTACGACGGGCCCTACATCACCATCGCCCCCAACGGAAAGGTCTACGACTGCTACGAGCACATCGACTGGGGCAAGGGCGGTCTGAGCCGCGACACGAAGTACGCTTCCGGGATCCGTGTGAGATCCCTTTTTTCCGGCGGACGCTGGATCCTCGAGGCGGTCCTGCCCCTCAAGGCCCTGGGTCTGTCGGAAAAAAAGGATTTCCTCTTTTCCTTCGGACTTCAGATCGCCAACAAGCGGTATCTGCTCAAGCCCCACACCCTGTGGTTCGACAACGTGGACGCCTTCATCCTCGGGCGGTTCACGAAGGAGCCGGTCCGCTTCGAGCTGGCCTCCCCCGCCGCAGGGAAGGTTCAGGGAAACCTGACGACCTCAGATGAGGCACAGGTCAAACTTTTCACCGCGACAAGCCGCACCAGTTTCGCCGGGATGGTGGTGGATCAGGTCTTCGGCGAATCCACCGCCTACACCCCCGTCAAGGAGCTGGGCGATTGGAAAGGCGGCCCGTTCTCTCTGCCGGAGGCCCTCCGGGGACTGCATCTGATGACCGTCGAGGCCCGGGAGCCGGGCCGGGGAACGGTCTACCGCCGCAGTCTGCCCTTCCTGGCCCGCAGTCCCATGGAGATCTCTTTGAACAACAACCCCGTCAAACAGCAGTTGAGCGTGCTCGCGGAGTTTCTCGGCGTCACGCCCGAGCCCGGGGAGAAGCTCGAGTTAAGTCTCCTCGACACCTCGGGGAAGACCGTTGCCGGACGGACCGTCGTTCTGGATGCATCGGTCCGGGGCGAATGCACCGTCGCCGCCGACACGGCGAAACTGGCTCCCGGCAAATACACCGTCCGGGTCGACCTCTCGAACCGGGTGTCGGCCCAAAAGGAATGGGTCAAAAAGCCGCTGCCCGGGTGGCTGACCCACCCGGAGGCCATGGAGGCGCTGGAGCCCGACTGGGTCCCCGCGCCCTGGACCCCCGTGGAAGTCGCGGGAAACAAAATTTCCGTCTGGGGGCGGGAGTTCACTTTCGGTCCGCAGGGGCTCGAAAAGATCACCTCCCTCGGGGAGACTGTGGTGGAGGCGCCTCTTGCGCTGGTCTACACGGCCGCGGGCAAAGAACATAGGCTGCCGCTGACTTCGGGGAAGATCCGCCGGATCGGCAGGGGCCGGGTCGAAGTCCCCGTTTCGGGGAGCGACGAAAATCTCGAGGCGCACTTCACCCACACCATCGAGTTCGACGGCCTCGACACCGTGGCCTTCACCGTCGACGCGAAGAAAAAGGATCTCGTCTTCGACGGGATGTACCTCGAACTTGCGGCGGCCGGGGCGAAATACTTCCACACGCTCTACGACTACGTTTCGCAGGAGCTGGGCCCCGTGGAGAGCAAACCCCTGATGCGCATGAACGCCGTCTGGCTGGGCGGCGAGTACCGGGGCGTCAACACCTTCTTCGAAAACAGCAAGACGCTCAAAATCGACAGCCGCAGGCCCCGGTTCCATCTGGTCAAAAAAGAGGGGGACCGGGCGGTTTTGAAAATCATGCTGGTCAACACGCCCTCTTCTCTGGACCGCCGGATCGACTACCGCTTCGGACTGCATCCCACGCCCCTGCGGCCCCTCTACAAGGACTGGGAGAACGAGCGCATCTTCGTCATGGAGTGGTTCGCACCGCCCTTCAATCTCATCACGCTGCATACCCATCACCACACGGCGGCCAGCACGGCGCTTTCGCCCCGCAACTGGGAGCTGGGAAAGGCGCTGGGGAATCTCGCCCGCACCAACAAGCAGAAACTCTATCCCTACACGATCCCCACTTTCGCCAGCAGAGAGATCGCCATCCGACCGGAGCCGGGCTACCGCCGGATCCGGGTGGCGGACGACTGGTTCTACCCCGTGGGCAACCGCCCGGCCAATCAGGATCTCGAGGACTTTTTCGCCGACTGGAGCTTCGACCCCGTCTCCACCTTCCCCGGCGACGGCGCCCGGCACACCGAGATGGTGGCCTGTTCCCCCGCGGGCAGCTGGTCCCACTACGCCGTCCACAAAATGAGCGAGTACGTGCGGCGCTGCGGCCTGAGCGGCTTCCTCTTCGACCTCACCACCAGTCGGGAAAATCTCGATCCCGCCCGGGGCTACCGCTACACCACGCTGGACGGCAAGACCGAGGGCACCCGGGAGCTCTTCGCTTCGCGGGATTTCTACAAGCGTCTCTACTATGCCATCGGCAAACTCACGGGAGGTCGCGAACCCTACATGTTCGCCCACGGCTACCCCAATTTCTCCGGCTCCTCCTCCTTCTGGGGCCTGATGATCCACGGCGAGCAGTTCAAGCCCAAACGCATGTTCGCGCTGACCGACATGGTCATGCTCAAAAAACAGAAGGGCGAGCCGCTGATGCGCGACATCGCCAAGGGGGAACAGCCGGACTACTCGGGGGAACTCCTGCGCCTCATGTACAGCCCCTACCGCTGGGGCATGCCGCTGGTGCACGTCTCGCAGTACGCCCTCAACCGCCCGCTGGCCCGGGACCGGCGCTCCGGCCGCGAGATGATCGCGTTGTGCTTCCCCAACAACATCCTCTTTGACGCCTCCTACGCCTACTGCTGGACGGGGGAGGAGCTCCACATGCGTGTCACCATTCCTTTCGATATGAGGGATACCGTCTTTCACGGCTACTGGGAGAACGAGGTCAAAACCAACGCGCCCTTCGTCAAGGTCAGCTACTGGCAGCACAAAAAGGATCCGACGGACGTTCTGCTCTGCGTCGCCAACTGGTCCAAACGTCCCTTCACGGCCGAGGTCGAGCTGCCGGCCTTTCTGGTGAAGGCCGATTACGTGCTGGATATGGAAAATCCCAACAGGATGCCCGTCTGGCACTACCCCGGGGAAAAGTGGCAGCTGACGCTTCCCGCCTGCGATCTGAGAATTTTCCGCTTCATCGGCTGCAAGACCGACAAGGCGGAAGGAAAAATACCGGTCCAACCCTGAACAAAAGGAGGTCTCATAAAATGAAAAGTTCCGTAAGTCGCCGCCCCGTCCGTTTCACGCTGATCGAGCTCCTGGTGGTCATCGCCATCATCGCCATCCTGGCAGCGATGCTGATGCCCGCGCTGCAGCAGGCCCGGGAGCGGGCCAAGGAGATCGACTGCCGCGCCAACATCAAGCAGTACATGACCATGTTCGCCATGTACTACGACGCCCATGACGGCTGGCTGGTCAAGAGCTACTGCGCCAAGAAGAACACTTGGCTCCACCAGTTCGCCGACTGCAAGTACATCCGGACCAACGCGGAAGCGCTGCCGCCCAGGTGTCCCTCGGCGCAGTTCACGGCGTCCGACCCGATCTACTCCCGCTATCCCGACTGCGGCATCGGCATCCGGTACCAGACCGTGGGCGGGTACGACAGCGGCTCGGTCCCCCGGTTCAAGGAGGCCTCCATCACGCGGTTCAACAACAACTCCCGGTGCGTGATCTTCTCGGACGTCGCCACCAAGCTGGAGTCCAACGGCAAGGGCAACGGCTGGATGTCCAACAACGTCACCTTCTTCCAGTGGAACCCCGGCGCCTACTACCCCATGACGGCGCGGCACGCGGGCAAGTGCAACGTGGCCTTCATGGACGGCCACGTGGACGGCAAACAGCCCTACGAGCTGGCTTCGTCGACCGCGGATTTCACCCATTTCAACCCGACCGTCTGCGGGGCGGCGGACGGCCAGCTTTACATGAGAAAATAACTTTTTCAGGATAAAGGAGCATTTCCCGATGAAAAAAATCCTGACAGCGGTCCTGCCGCTTCTCTTCGTCCTCTCCGCGGCGGCGTTCGAAGAGAACATCGTGTTCGCCGAGAGCTTCCGAAAGGATAAAAGCCTTTACAAGACGGGTCGGGAGGTCCTCAACGGCCGGAGTCTGGCCGTGACCGAGGACGGCGTCCTCTGCGGCCGCGGCCACGCCGCCCCCGTGCTGGGGATCGATCCCAAGAAGTGGGACGGCGCCGACGGCGCCATCAGCTTCTGCGTCACTCCCGTGGACTGGGAGAGCGGACGGCACGACAAGGAGATCATGTTCTTCTACACCCTCCTCAAAAACCACGGCAAAAAAGAGATGGGCTTCAAGGCCGGCGATACCACCATGCTGCTCAAGATGCGCCGCACCAATCCCAAGGCCCGGGAACAGCTCATCCTCCAGGGCCAGGACGGCAAGATGGACGCCCACCGCGCCTACTGCGCCATCAGCGATGACAGCAAGTTCAGCTTCAAGCCGGGCAAGACCACATGGATCGCCTTCATCTGGAAGAAGGGCGGCCGGGTCACGCTGTACGTCGACGGGCAGATCGCCGGCTCCGGCGAGCCCTACTACTTCCCGCCGCCGGAGAAACTCTCGGTGATGACCTTCATGAACGGCAACGGCAAGGCCGGGTTCGGCGTTGTGGACGGCACCAGCTACTTCACCGATCTCGCCATCGTCAAGGGCAAGGTGACCATCGAGGAGCTGGCCCTGATCCGGAACAGTCTCGCACGGAAAACGCTGAAAAGGAAACAGGAGGAAAAACCGGGCGCTTCAGCGGCATCTCTGCCCGTCGTCCCTTTTCCCGCGCCCGTCAAGACGCCGAAACTGGACGGCGTTCTTGACGAGTACGGCTTCTCCCAGGACGGCTTTCTCCACGAGACCACGGGGCTTCTGACCGCCGCTCCCGGCACGTTCTACGCCTCGGCCGACGCCGACAACCTCTACCTCGGTGCGAAGATCGACGTCCGCGATCCCGGATATCTGCCCGTCTCCAGCGCCGTGCGGCGCGACGATCCCGCCATGATCTCCTCGGGGGATCTGGCCGCGGTCTTTTTGCGGAACGATCTGGAGGGCGCCGCCCGGGGATTCACCGGGGAATACATCACCGTTGCCCCCAACAACACCGTCTACGACGCCATGGAGAACATCGACTGGGCCAAAAACAGCTGCGGCCGGGACAGTACCTTCGATTCCGGCGTCACCACCTTCAGCCGCTTCGACAAGGGCTGCTGGACCGTGGAAATGGTCATCCCCCGCAGCAAAATCTCCGTGGGGAACGAATTTCTCTTTTCCTTCGGGTTCCGCATCAACAACGCGGGCTATCTGCTTCGGCCCTACACTTACTGGTTCGACCACCCCGACGGCTTCCTCATGGGCCGGGTGGTCCGCACGCCCCTTGAAATGAAACTGGCCAATCCCGCCGCGGGCGTCATCGACTTCAGGATCAAGACCGCCGCCAAGACGAGCGCCATGCTCAGCTCGGCCCGGTCCGTCACCTCCTACGACGAGGTCGTTGTCGATCAGACCATCGGCGAAAAGACCAGTTTCTCCCCCGAAAAGCAGCT
The DNA here is from genome assembly GCA_017450705.1 of Lentisphaeria bacterium. Taxonomy (GTDB): domain Bacteria; phylum Verrucomicrobiota; class Lentisphaeria; order Victivallales; family Victivallaceae; genus UBA1784. The sequence goes on from JAFSTC010000014.1 coordinate 116,959, forward strand.
GGCTTCCGCCGAAGGAAAGGGCGTGACCATCGAACGCACCCTCAAAAACCGGGGTCTGCACCTCATCGCCGCCGAGGCGAAGGACGCCTCCGGCACGATCTACAGCAGGACCATTCCCTTCTCGGTCCGCGGCATGGTGGATATGGAGCTGCGCAGCAATCCCGTCAAGAAGACCCTCAAGGCCGAGGTGGATTTCGTCGGCGAGAAACTCCGCCGGGGCGATCGGGTGAGCTTCGAGCTCCTCCGCGACGGGCAGGTCTGCCAGAAGGCCGAAGAGGTCATTTCCTCCCCCGTCCACGATGCGGCGCTGGCTCTTGTCTGCGACACGTCGAAGCTGGCCGAAGGACCCTATGAGGTCCGGATCCTGCGCAACGGGAAAATGGCCGCCTCCGGGAAATTCGTCAAGAAACCGCTGCCGGAGTGGCTGACCCACCCCGTGGCGACCGAGGCGCTGAAACCCGACTGGGTCCCGGAGCCCTGGACGCCCGTGACCGTCGACGGCAAGTGCGTCGCCGTCTGGGGCCGCACCTACGAGTTCGGCGAGGGCGGGCTGCGCTCCATCGTTTCCCAGGGGCGGACCGTTCTCCGCGCCCCCATGGCCCTGCGCTACCGCATCGGGAACGAAACTTTTACGCTCCCCCTGACGGCGTCGCCCGTGAAACAGCTGGGCAAGGGCCGGGTGGAAGTCACCGTTTCGGGCACCGACGACAAGCTCAAGGCCGAATTCCGCCACACCATCGAATTCGACGGTCTGGACCGGGTGGACTGCCGCCTCGAGACCGCCGGAAGCGCGAAGACCTTCGACGAGATCTATCTTGTCCTCGAACTGGACAATGTGCCCTGCTACATGACGATCTACGACTACTGCTCGCAGATGATGGGCCCCCTCGTGACCCGGGACTTCATGCGCATGACCGCCCTGTGGTTCGGCGGCGACAACGCCGGGCTCAATTCCCTTTTCGAAAATCACAAGGGTCTTCTCATCGACAGCGCCAAACCCCGCTTCTCCATCCGCAAGGGCGAGGGGGAAAAGGCCGAATACCGGATCTACCTCGGGAATACCAAAGCCGAGATGAAAGAGCCCGTCGTCTGGCATTTCGCTCTGCATCCCACCCCCATCAAGCCGCTGTACGACAAGTGGGAGGACGAGCGGCCCTTCATGATGGAGTGGTTCGGCTATCCCTTCAACTTCATCTGTCTGCACACCCACGGCCACTCGGCCAGCAGCACGGACTTCGCGCCGCGGAACTGGAAGCTGGGCAAGAGCCTGGGAGAACTGGCCAAGGCCCACAACCAGAAACTCTATCCCTACACCATCGCCACCTTCATCTCCCGGGAGCGGGCCATCAAGGACGACGCGCCCTTCACCCGCTACCGTCTGCCGGACAGTTACTTCTACAAGATCGGCGACCGTCCGCAGACGGCGGAGTTCATCGAGTTCGGCGAGGACTGGACCTTCCGGCCTCTCTCCACTTACCCCGGCGACGGTGCGCGGCACACCGAGATGATCGCCTGCTCCCCCGCGGGGTCGTGGAGCGATTACGCTGTCTGGGCCCAGGCGAAATACATGAAGGAGTGCAATCTCGCCGGATTCTACTACGACCTGACCACAAGCCGTGAGAACTTCGATCCGGAGCGGGGTTACAAATACACCACGCTCGACGGCAAGGTCGAGGGGACCCGGGAGCTCTTCGCCACCCGGGCGCTGCTCAAGCGCCTCTACTGCGCCTTCAGGGAGATCAAAGGACATTACGCGCCCTACATCTTCGGCCATGGCTACGCCATCCTCTCGACGGCCAGCTCCTTCTGGGGCGTCTCGCTCCACGGCGAGGAGTACAAGCCCCGCAAGATCAACGGACTGGCCGAAATGATGATGGTCGATCATCAGGTCGGCAATCCCGGGATGCACGGACCGCCGCGGGACGGGAAAGTCGATTACTCCGGCGTCCTGTGGCGTCTTGCCTACAGCCCCTACATCTGGGGGCTGCCGCAGATCCACCTGTCGCAGTACGCGCTGAACCGTCCCATCTCGGGCAAGCCCCAGAGCGGACGGGAGCTGCTGGCGCTGTGCTTCGTCAACAACACGCTCTTCGACCCCTCCTACGCCCATTGGCAGACCGGGGAACTCTTCCACAACCAGGTGACGATCCCCTTCAAGATGAGCAGCGCCGAGTTCCACGGCTACTGGGAGAACGGCATCAAAACCTCCCTGCCTTGCGTCAAGGTGAGCTACTGGAAGAAGAAGGACGGAAGTGACGACTGTCTCGTCGCCGTGGCCAACTGGTCCCCGAAGAGCGTCGTGGCGGAGATCGAATTGCCCGACTTTCTGGCCAACGCCTACTTCGTCGGCAACATGGAGACCGTCAACCGCGTCTGCCGCTGGGAGGATGTCGGAAAGACCTGGAAGGTCTCCCTGGGGCCGTGCAACCTCAAAGTTTTCCGTTTCATCGGGAAAAAGTGATTTTTTCTGGAAAGAGTCTCATTATGAAAATCATGACGTGCAACATCCGTTTTTCCTCCATGGGCCACGACACCGGCCCCCGGTTCTGGAAGAACAGGAGAGAGTGCTGTTTTTCCGCCATCGAGAAATGCGATCCTGACGTGATCTGCCTTCAGGAGTGCCACAACGACCAGCTGGCGGACTTCAAGGCCCGCTTCGTCGGGTTCGACTGGGTCCACGGCAATTCCTTCGCCTCGGTGCAGTACCCCGAGAACGCCGTTTTCTACCGCCGCGGGCTGTATGAGAATTGCGGCGTGGGCGCGTGGCAGCTCTCGGAGACACCCCACATCCCCGGCTCCACCAGCTGGGGGACCGAGTGCGTCCGCATGGTCAACTGGGTCCTGCTGCAGGGACCCCGGGGGCTCGTCCGCGTGGTGAACACCCACTTCGACCACATTTCCCAGCTGGCCCGGGACAACGCCGCGCGGATGATCAACGAAGATGCCGCCGCCTGGGATCCCGCGCTGGTGCAGATCCTCACGGGCGACCTCAACTGCGACCCGGAGAACACCGCCATGAAGGCCCTCGTCTCCGCGGGATGGGTCGACACCATGCCCGAAGACGAGACCTTCCGCCCCACGTTCCACGAGTTCATCGGGACCGCGTGGCAGGGGGATCTGGGCATCTGCGGCAAGGGCCGCATGGACTACGTCTATGTCCGCGGCGTCACCCCCCGGCGCAACGCCCGGATCGTGTACGACCACGACGGTGACGTCTATCCCAGCGACCACTTTTTCGTCTTTGCCGAAATCGAGGAGGCCTGAAGCGCCATGAAAATTCTTTCCCCCCGCTGGATCGCTCCGGCCGGCGTGTCGGCCCGCCGGAACTGCCACTTTGTCGCGAGCCGGACCTTCGAGCTCGACCGGCAGCCGGATTCTCTCTTTCTCGATATCGCCTGCGAGAGTTATTACCTGTTGAAAGTCAACGACGTCGTCGTGGGCAGAGGTCCCGCCCGGGGAACCAGTTTCACCTACTATTACGACCGCCGCCAGATCGCTTCGTGCGTCCACGCGGGCGTCAACCGCATCACTGTCGAAGTCCACTGCATGAACGTGCCCACGGGCCGGAACGTGCCCGCAGAACCCGCGCTGTGGGTCAAAGTCGGGGAGATCCTCGGCACCGACGCGTCCTGGGAGTGCCGCTTTGCCGACCGGGAGTACCCCGAGGACGCCCCCTTCTACAACATGCAGCAGGGGTTGTGCGAGTGGCGCGATCTGCGCTTCGCCGACACGGCGGAAAAGGTCCCGACGGTCCTGCTGGGGGAGGATTCCGGCGTGCTGAAGCGGAAATTTCTGCCCAACGACACGCCCCCCGCGGAGGAGAAAAGCCATCTGCCCGCGGAGTGCCTGTATCCGGCCTTCGTCCCGCCTGCGGACCTGGCCGACAAAAAGATCGCCGTGCTGGGCGACCGGGAGCCCCACGCCCCCGTCCCCGAAGGGACCCTCGCGAAACTCAACAACCTGATTTTCGGCGGGGACCACGCCGTGGAACTGCCTCCGTCTCCCGACGGCGGCGGCTTCACCGTGATCTTCAACTTTGCCCGCCTGATCTCGGGGAGACTGGAGCTGGAACTCACCGCCCCCGCGGGGACCGTGGTCGACATCGCCCACGAGGAGGAGCTGTTTCAAAAGACCCGCCTGCGCAGCGACCACACGGCCACCAATTTCACCTATAACCTCAGCGACCGTTACATCCTGCGCGACGGCCGGCAGACCGTCGGCAACTATATGTTCGACAGGGGGTTCCGCATGGTGCGGCTCACCTTCCGCAACTATGGAAGTCCGGTGATCCTGCACCGGATGCGGGGCGTCGACCGGCGGTATCCCCTGACGATGCACAGCCGTTTTTTCTGCAGCGACTGGCAGCTCAACCGGCTGTGGGAGACGGCGTTCGAGACCATTTCGGCCTGCACGACGGACGTCTTCACCGACTGCCCGTGGCGGGAACGGCTGTTCTTCACCAACGACTTCGTGGTGGAAAACCGGAGCGCGCTCCAGCTGACGGGCGACGCCGCGCTGGCGAAACACGCCTTCCGGATGATCTTCGACGAGGCCGACGAAAAGGGCATCTTCCCCTGCGTCATCCCCAGTCACCGGGCCATGTTCATCCATCACGGCTTCCCGAAGAAGTGGGGCTGGATCCTCTCCTGCAATCTCACGCTGCCGCTCTCGGTGCTGGAGTACCTGCTCTGGACCGGCGACGGGGATTCCGTGCGCGAGTGGTACCCCGTCCTGCGCCGCATGATCGCCACCTTCCGGAGCTGGAAAACCGCCGAAGGTCTCCTCGATACCGAAAACGAGTACAACGACCGGACGGACTTTTTCGACTGGTCCTTCGAACTCAACGGCAAACAGCTGCCCTCCTCGGGGAACTCCCTGATGAACGCGATGTACATCATCGCCCTCATGGCGATGGAGCGGCTCAGGGACGCCGCCGGGTGTCCTGATGACGGTTACGCGAAAGAGATCGCCGAAATGCGCGAAACCGTCGTCCGGCGCTTCTACCTTCCGGAGAAAAAGGTGCTCATGGACGCCGAGGGCGGCATCATGGACAAGGAGACTCTGGAACTGCTGGGGGTGCATCTGGAGAAGGGCGCGGATTTCCGCTCCAGCCGTCTGGCTCAGGCGCTGGGCCTTCTTGCCGAGGCCGACCGGGCCATTCCCGATCCGGGGGCCCTTCAGAAGGCGCTGCTGGACGACGGTCTCTTCCCGCCGGAACTCTTTTACGGGTCCTTCATCTTGCTCGCCATGAAAAAGTGCGGCTTCGACGCCGAGGCGCTGGCCTATATCCGCAAATACTGGGGCCCGGTCCTCGACAGCGGCACGCCGACGCTATGGGAAAACGGGGTCTACACGCCCGGCAAGGCCGGTTTCGGCGGATCGGCCAGTCTGTGCCACGGCTTCAGTACGTCGCCCGTGGACTTTCTGCAGACGGTCATTTTGGGCGTCACGCCGGAGGAGCCGGGATTCGCCGCGTTCCGCTTTGCGCCGGATCCCTGCGGCCTGCGCTTCGCTCACGGCTCCGTGATGACGCCCCGCGGGGCGATCCGGGCGTCGTGGAAGATCGCGGGAAATGCCGTCGAGGCCGAACTCTTCGTCCCCGAAGGCTGCCGCGCCGTCACGCCCGCCGGGACTTACGGTCCCGGGGACTGGCAGATCACGATTCCCCAAAAAGTTGCCTTCGCCGCCGTTTGAGGCGGCTCACCTCGGCTGCGCCGAGGCTTCGGGTACTTTTCGGGGGCCCCCGCTCCGTCATTCCAATGCTCGCGCCTTGCGGCGCTCCGCGTTTCATGACTGCGCGAGAGGTCGTTTTGATTTCAAAAAAGTTGCCGTCGGCCCCGTTTGAGGGGCCTCCCCCGCTTCGCGGGCTTCGTTTGCGGGGCCCGGGGACAATAAGTCTTATAAGTC
>JAFSTC010000015.1 GCA_017450705.1 Lentisphaeria bacterium
AAAGATATTGCAGCTGGCCCAGCGCACGTCCGCGCCCAGGGCGGCCAGCGTTTCGATGAGCATGGCGGTCTGGATCGTCATGTGGAGACTGCCCGTTATCTTGACGCCCTTGAGGGGCTGATCTTTGCCGTACTTTTCCTTCGTCGCCATCAGACCGGGCATTTCGTGCCGGGCGATCTCAAGTTCCCTGCGCCCGAAATCGGCGAGGGCGATGTCTTTGATGCGGTAGTCCATTTTTTCCGTCCGTTGAAATTGATTTTATTCCGACAGTTCCTGTTTGATTTTCGTCCAGACCTCTTCCGGCAGCTGGGAGCCGACGACCTTCACCACTTCGCCGGAGAGCAGTGCGCCGTACTGCGCGCACTTTTCGAGGGATCTTCCCCTGATGAGGCCGTAGAGGAATCCCGCGGCCCATAGGTCGCCGGCAGCGGTGGTGTCCACGGGGCGTTCCACCAGCCGGGCCGGAACGCGGACCGTCTCCGCGCCGCGGCGGACCATGGCGCCCTCCGGTCCCAGTTTCAGGGCGGCGAGACGGTGTTCTCCGGCCAGCTCGGCCAGCTGTTTTTCGGGGGAGGCGTTCCCCAGAAGCTCCCGGGCCTCGTCGGCGTTGGAAAAGAGGATGTCCGTCTTTTCCAGCAGTTTCTCCACGCGGTCCCGGAAGAGCCTCACGACTTCGAAACTTGCCAGATCGAAAGCCAGCAGACACCCGGCCTCCTTCGTTTTCTCGACGACGAGGTCGAAGGTGGGCGAAAAGAGCATATACCCCTCGATGAGGACGATGCCGTAGCGGGAGAAATCCACCCGTTTCACGTCGTTTTCGCCGAGCAGAAGTGCCGCGGCCAGATCCGAACGCATGGTCCGTTCGGCGTCGGGGGTGATGAGCGAGACGCAGACCCCGGTGGGGGCGTCAGCCGTCACGGCGAACTCCCGGTCGGACCCGCCGAGGGAGCGGAGTTTTTCCCGGTAGAACGCGCCTTCCCGGTCCGCTCCCGTCTTGCCCAGCATGGAAACGCCGATCCCCAGTTTTGCCAGGGCGAAGACCGTGTTGCCCGCCGAGCCGCCGGGGACCCAGGAGACCTTTTCCCCCAGGAATCCCATGAGGACGGAGCGCTCCTGCGGCGAGATCATCTCCATGCCGCCCTTGGCGCCGGAGACGTGCGCCGAGAGAAAATCGTCGTCCACCTGGGCCAGAACGTCCAGCAGCGGCGAACCGACGCCGAGTAATGCCGAAGCCATGGGACGGTTATTTCCCCGCCGCCGCCTTCAGTTCGGCGATCCGGTCGGTGCGCTCCCACGGGAACTGGCTTCTGCCGAAGTGGCCGTAGGCGGCGGAATCCTGATAGCACCAGCCCTTGCCGGGGTGCTTGAGGTCCAACTGTTCGATGATGGCGGCCGGGCGCATGTCGAAGACCTTGCGGACGATCTTTTCCATCTCGCCGTCCGGGAGGATCCCCGTGCTGTAGGTATCCACGTTGACCGACAGGGGATCGGCCACGCCGATGGCGTAGGCGACCTGGATCTCGCACTTGCGGGCGAGACCCGCAGCCACGAGGTTCTTGGCGATATAGCGGCAGTAGTAGGCCGCGGAACGGTCCACCTTGGAGGGATCCTTGCCCGAGAAGGCGCCGCCGCCGTGGGAGCCCACGCCGCCGTAGGTGTCGACGATGATCTTGCGTCCGGTGAGGCCGGTGTCGCCGCTGGGACCGCCGACTTCGAAGCGGCCGGTGGGGTTCACGTAGTATTTGATGTCGCTCCCGAGCAGATCCGCCGGGATGACGGTCTTCACCACGTCACGGACCAGCTGTTCCAGCCACTCCTGAGGCATGTCGGGGGTGTGCTGGTGGGAGACGACGATGGTTTCCACCGCGACGGGCTTGCCGTCCTTGTAGCGGATGGAGACCTGACTCTTGGAGTCCGGCCGCAGATAACGGTATTTCGCGGGGTCCTGTTTGCGCAGACGGGCCAGCTCGCCGACGATCTTGTGGGCGTAGAGGATCGTGGCCGGCATGAGTTCCGGCGTCTCGTCGCTGGCGTAGCCGAACATCATGCCCTGATCGCCCGCGCCCTGCTCCTTGAAGCGGCCCATGCCTTCGGTGACGCCCTGGGAGATGTCCGGGGACTGCTTGTGGATGGCGACCATGACCTTGGCGCTGTCGGCGGAGAAGCCGATGCCCGCTTCGGTGTAGCCGATCCTGCGGACGGCTTCGAGGGCGACTTCCTGCCAGTTGACCTTGGCCTTCGTGGTGATCTCGCCGGAGATGACGATCATATCCGTGGTGGCAAGCGTTTCACACGCCACGCGGCTGTCGGGATCCTGCGCGAGGCAGGCGTCGAGGATCGCGTCGGAGATCTGGTCGCAGACTTTGTCGGGATGGCCCTCCGAAACGGATTCGGAGGTGAAAACGTGCTCACTGCGGATCTTGCTCATAATGGATTCTTTCGCTGTTGTCTTCCGGAGTTAACGCTGCGGAATGATCATGGGGACGGGGACGCCGCGGCGGTTCTGCTTCCAGACGTCTTCGCCGCTGCCCTGGGCGGCGGGCTTGTCCTCGCCGTAGCTCACGGTTTTGATCTTGCCGTCGGCCACGCCCTTGGTGACCAGATAGGCGCGGATGGCGTTGGCCCGGCGTTCGCCCAGGGCCCGGTTGTACTCTTCGGTGCCGCGCTGGTCGCAATGGCCTTCGATGACGAGGCCGAGGGTCGGCTTGTCGCTCATGTAAGCGGCGATGCGGTCGAGTTTCTCGCGTTCGCTGGGAACGAGGGCGTCCTCATCGTACTTGAAGTAGATGACGGGCATGCCGAGGCGGTTGCCGGAGGGATCGGCCTCTCTCCAGCCGTCCTTGTCGGCGGTACCCAGTTCGGAGGGCGAGACCCACTGGCCCGCCGCGGCTCCGGACCCGCTGCCGCTGCCGAAGTTTTCCCCGCTGCCGGAGTTGAGCGAAGTGTTGTTGTAGCCCGCGCCGTTGCCGGTGGGATCCTCGACTGCTCCGGGAACGGTGAGATCCTCCGCACCCCGGTCACTGCCGCATCCGGCGCCCAGAAACACCAGGGCCGACATGGTCACTCCGATGAACAACATACTGCGCTTCATACTTCTTACCCTCCAAATGAATATTGCCTTGCCGAAAAACGAATCGTTTTTCTACGAAAACTTCGTCTTGTCGTATAAAATAGCCCGGCTTGCGTCAATTTCCAAGTGGATTTCGTTCTTTTTAACGGTTTTTTTGCCGGCCCGTCCCGGCGGCGGCAAAAAAAGTGGATTTTTCGGGCGCCGCGTGCTAAATTACATGCCGGAACCGAAGAAAGATCCCGGCGGTGTGCGCCGGAGAAAGGACGATATGCTGACCGATCAGATGACGGATGCGGATAAAAACGGCGCAGGGAGCGGTTCCCGCGGGGAGGGCGCTCTGCGCCCGGCGCGGGTTTTCGGCAACGGGATGATCCTTCAGCGGGGACGGCCCGTTCCCGTGTGGGGGACCGCCCGGCCCCGGGTCAAAATCTTCTGCCGGGCGGGCGCGGCCGAAGCCGTGACCTACGCCGGGGACGACGGGCACTTCTTTTTGAAACTCCCGCCCCTCCCGGCCGCGGACAAAATCGAAGTGAGCCTCTCCGACGGAAAGGACACCGTCGTTTTCCGCGACGTCGCGGTGGGGGAGGTGTTCCTCGTTTCCGGCCAGTCCAACATGGAGTACGATCTCGTGCGCGTGAAGGAGCCGCTGCCCGTGCCGCCCCATCCCGTGCGGTGTTTCCGGCCCCGGCCCTCCGCCTTCCCGGGATGGGCCCGTGACGTTGAGGGGAAATGGGTGGATTACTCCGAGCGGACCGGCGTCTCCGCCGTGGGGTTCTTCTTCGCCGCCGACATCGCCGAAAAGTGGGATGTCCCCGTGGGGCTGCTCTCCGTTTCCCGGGGCGGCGTCGGTGCGGAGACCTTCGTCTCGGAGTACCGTCTGGCCGAGGATCCTTTCTACGGGAAAGAGCTCGAAAAATACGAGTCGCTCCTCTACTCCCCCGCCGGAAATCCCGAGCCGTCGGGCGACGCCGTTCTGCAAAGCCAGCGTCTGATGCGCCGCATCGAGTCCTTCGATCCCTCGTGGGAAATGCCCGCTTCCCTTCTGGGCTGGGAACGGCCGGAATACGACGATTCCGCATGGCAGGTGCAAAACTTGCCCGACAGCTGGGCCGCCGCGGGGCATCCCCACGCGGGCGTCTTCCTCTACAGGAAACGAGTCGCGCTTCCCCCCCGCTTCCGGGGCCGGGAACTGGTGATCTCCCCCGGCATCTGCGACCGGGCCGACAGGTGTTTCGTCAACGGCCGCCTGATCGGATCCACGGGCAAGGCCAACCTCATGGAACACTGGAACACCGTCCGCCGCTACACGCTTCCCGCCGAACTGAATCGCGGCGGGGAGCTCACCATCGCCATCGAAGTCGCGGCCTGCTGCTCCATATGCACCTTCGGCGGCATGACGGGGCCGGAGAAGGAGATGTTCATTGCCTGCGGGGAGGAAAAGATCTCCCTCGCCGGGGACTGGCGCATCGCCGAGGCCGCCGATTTCGGCTGCGCCGCCATGGAGGACATGGTCTTCACCGGTACCGGCGAAGCGAAATCCTACCACATGCTCTGCGACAATCTTCTCCGGCCGCTGGCCCCCTATGCCGCGAGCGGCGTCCTGTGGTATCAGGGAGAGGCCAACACGGAGACTTTTCCGGAGCGCTACGGCGCCCTGCTCAAGGGGGTGATCCGGACTTTCCGCGATCTCTGGCAGTCGCCCCGTCTGCCTTTCATCACCTTTCTGCTGCCGGGGTTCCAGAGGCCGCATCTTTACACGGCGTCCAGCACGTGGGCGACGGTCCGGGCGTGCCAGCTTGCGGCCAGCCTCGAAGAGACGGGGTACCCGCCCGTCAACATCTGCGACTGCGGCGACGTGGACGACATCCATCCGCCGGAGAAGCGCATCCCGGGCTTGCGGGCCTCCGCCTTCTACCGGGCGCTGGCGGCGGGGCAGACGCCTCCTTCGGGCGCCGTCTTCACGGGGTACCGCGTCTCCGGCAAGAACAAAATCACGCTCAAATTCGACACCTGGGGCAGTGCCCTCGTTCGGACATCGCCGTCCGTCGCCATAGCGGGGGTGAAAAAAGACGGTTCCGTCGCCGCCCTCGCCGGAAAGGCGGTCTCCTCCGACGAGGTGGAGATCCTTCTGCCGGACGGTGAGGAGATCGTGACCGTCGCCTGCGGCTGGTGCGAAAACCCCGAAAACACCGGGCTCGTTTCCGAAAACGGCCTGCCGGCGTTTCCCTTCAAATTCGACCTGAAAAACAATCCGGAGAAAATATCATGACCGAAAAAGAGATCGTTTCGAACGGCGCGTGGATCTGGGCACGGGATGCGGGAACGGGGCCGGACACTTACGCGGCCTTCCGCCGGGAAATATTTTTCGACGCCGTCCCCCCGAAGGCGGAGCTGGATCTGGCCGCCGATTCCGATTTCACGCTGTACGTCAACGGCAAAGTCGTGCCCGGGACCCAGTTTTCGGATTACCCCCAGCGTAAAACGTACACGGCCTTCGACCTCTCCTCCCGCCTCGTCGCGGGGAAGAACGTCATCGCCGTGCTGGTCCACTTCATCGGCGAGGATTTTCTGCGTGAGCTCAAAGGCTTCCCCGGCCTGTGGGCCGTGCTCCACGACGGGGCAAAGGTCATCGACGCAAGTTCCCCCGCGTGGCGCGGCATCCGCGCGCCGGGCTTCCGGTCGGGAGACTGCGTCAAATTCACGCTCCAGCTGGGTTTTTCCACCGTGTTCGACGCCCGGGAGCCGGGGGCCTGCACGTGGATGGAGACTGACTTCGACGATCCCGCCTGGCCGGAGGCCGTCGACGTGACGGGAAAATTCCAGCGCACGCTCAAAACCCGGCCGCTGCCGGTCCTGATCGACTGCGCCTGCCGCGAGACGACGCTGGTCCAGCACGGATTCATCCGCCGCACCGGCATCGGCGGGACGCCCTCGCAGGTGATGTATTCCGACTACCTGCGGGAGCTCCTTCTGCGGAACGCGGTCTCCGAGGACATCCTCGCCCTCTACGTGAGCGGCAACATCGTGGTCGGGAATCAGAAAAAATTCGTTCTCGACCCCGCCGGTTCCTTCCCCTTCAAGTTCCGCACAAGCGACGGCGATCCCGACGCCAACGGGTACTACGTCATCGCCGATCTGGAACGGGAGACCACGGGATTCATCACCTTCGACGTCGACTGCGCCGGGGGGACCGTCGTCGACTACGCGCTGGGCGAACATCTTTCCAGCGGCCGCGTCCGGACCAGCATCGCCGAGCGCAACCTCTCGGACCGCTTCATCTGCAAAGAGGGGCGGAACGTGTTCCAGCTCCGCATCCGCCGCTGCGCCGGGCGTTATCTCGAACTGCATTTCGCCGAAGCCGCCCGGCCGCCGAAGGTCTTTTTCGCGGGCGTGGCCGAACAGCTTTATCCGCTGGGGAAGGAGGCCCCCTTTGACTGCCCGGATCCCCTCCGGATGAAGACCCACGCCGTCGCCGTGGACACCCTCAAAAACTGCATGCACGAGCACTACGAGGACTGCCCCTGGCGGGAGCAGTCGCTCTACGCCTACGACTCCCGCAATCAGGCGCTCTACGGGTACTACACCTGGGGCAACTACCGCTTCGCCGAGGCCAGTTTCGATCTTCTCGGGCAGTCCCGGCGGCCGGACGGGTATCTGGCGCTGACGGCTCCCGGCGCCCACCAGCTGGCGATCCCCATCTTTTCTCTGGCGTGGATCGCCGAGGTGTACGAGCATTGTTTCTTCACCGGGTCCACCGCGCTTTTCGAGCGCAACGCGCCCGTCGTGCGCCAGCTGCTGGATTTCTTCCTCAGCCGGCCCACGGCGAGCGGCCTCTACTTCCCCGGCCGCGGCGAGCGGGTGTGGAACTTCGCCGAATGGGTCCCCGGGCTCTCCGGGAACGAGGTCGAGGAGCAGGCGCCTTTCAACATTTATCTCTATGAAGCGCTCCTGCTGGCGGACAAACTCTTCCGCGCGACCGGCATTTCCGCGCCCGACTACGCCGCCGTTGCCGAAAAGCTGGGCAAGGCCGTGGAAAAGCGCTTCTATCTGCCGGAAAAGGGCTGCTACGCTTCGTTCCTCGAGGGTGACGACGCGAAATTCCTCCACGAGCATACTCAGGCGCTGATGCTTTTCAACGGCCTGGTGCCTGAGGAAAAGATCCCCCGTCTTCTGGAAACAATCCGCCGCGGCGGAGAACTCATCCCGTGCACCTACAGCTCCATGCCTTTCCTCATTCGCGCGCTGATGCGCTTCGGAAAGGACGTGCAGGATTACGCCGCTTCCCGGGTCTCCCGCGCCTTCGACAGTCTGACCCTGCTGGGAGCCACCACGCTGTGGGAAAATCCAGCGGACGACAGCCTCGGCGGCGACGCGGCCAGTCTCTGCCACGGCTGGAGCAGTCTGCCCGTGTACTTCAACAAGCGTTACATCCTCGGCGTCCGGCCGCTGGAGCCGGGTTTCAAAACCTTTTCCGTGACGCCCTACTGCGGCGATCTGCTCAGGGCCTCCGGCGAAGTGCCCACGCCCCGGGGCCCCATCCGGGTCTCGTGGGAGCGCAGGGACGCGGGGCTCCGGCTCGACGTCGAAGCCCCCGAGGGAACGCAATACGTCCCCGGAAAGTGAGGCGTCCGTCATGGTGTTCGTGCTGAAAAGGGCTTCCGTAGAGGACGCCCCTCTGCTGGCGGAGATGCGTCTTGAGATGCGCCGCGAGCGGGAGACGGCGGTCTGTTCTTTGAGCGAAGAAGAGTTTTTCCGCCGCAATCTGGAGTTTTTCCAAACGCAGATCGCCGCGGGGCGTTTCGTCGCCTTCATCGCTTACGAGGGGGATCAGGCGGCGGCCTGTTCGGGGCTTTCGCTCGAGATCCACCCGCCGACCTACGGCAACCCGGGGGGGAAAAGCGGTTACGTGACCAACATGTACACCCGTCCCGCGTGGCGCAGACGTGGCCTTGCCGCCCTGCTTCTGGACCGTTTGGCCGAAACGGCCCGTCAGGAGGGCTGCGCCGCGCTGCGCCTCAACGCCTCCGCCATGGGCAAACCCGTGTACCTGCGCTACGGCTTCCGCCCCGTCGAGGACGAGATGGCGCTGGACCTGTAACTTGTGTACCGGTGCCGGAAGGTTTACGGCTTCTCCGGAAGAACGGAAAGAATGTGCGAACTCCACGCGTGACAGTCGGAGCGCGGATTGCGGAATTCCTCGGGAAAGGTCGTCAGCCCCTCGTTCTCCAAGGCCCGCCACCGGTCGAGACGCTTCTCCAGCAGATCGTCCAGCCCGAAAAGCCGGCACGCTTCCAGATAGTAGCTTGAGAAATAAATGCTGCACGGCGTGAGATCGGCACTTTCAAGTCCGGGGATGACCGACGTGTCTCCCAGAGCCAGCAGCGCGAGGACCTGCGGATGCTCCGAGAAGTACTGTTTGCCGGGATCCAGGGCATAGAGCCGTTTCTCTTTGTCGTAGAAAGTTGACCTGATTGTCCGGGCGAGGGCCTTTGCCTTCTCTTCGAGGCCGGGGGCGAGATCCATTTCGGCCGTCTTCTGCAGAGCCAGCAGATAAAAGAGGCTTATCACGCTGTTGATCGTGCCTCCCGGAGGCGTTCCGTGCGCCCAGTTTTCGCACCAGTCGACGAAGCCCCATCCGGGAACGTCGGGAAGACCGCCTGTTGTGTGCTTTTCGAGATAGGCCAGCAGTTTCTCCGCCCGGGGACGCAGTTCTTCGACCAGAGCGTCGTTGCCGTGGAGCGCGAAGTAATCCGACAGCATCAGCAGCCAGATCGTCATGAACGAAGGGATCTTCTGGTCCGAACAGGAGGGATACTGGGCATTGAGCGCTCCCTCCGGCGTCTGCGAAAGGGAGAGCATGCGCAGCGCCTTGGCCGGGAGCCGGTGATCGCCGGTGAGAAGATAAGTGCACCGCGCCTCCAGCCGGGAGTCCCCGATGTACATGAGCTGTTCGTAATAGGGGCAATCCATGTAGGTCTCGAAGGAACAGGCGCGCAGGGTTTCGAGCGCCATTTTTTCCAGCTGCGACCGGGGGGCGGTCTCCGGGTAGGGGTAGCCCGTGCGGAAGAATTCAATGTCGCAGCGCACGTTCCCCTCGGTTTTGATCTGAACGTAGTGTCCCGCATGCCACCAGTAATCGTGCCAGGTGAAAGAACCGTCCACCTCGAAGACGTCGGGCTCGGCAATGAAATATTTTCCGTCGCGTTTTCCTTTCATGCCCTTCAGGTTTTTCCGGTCGATCTCCGGCGTCAGGTAGGGGGTCTCCGCCCAGCGGATCTCGACGGTCCCCCGGCCGGACAGACGGATGACCTGCCAGGCGCAGACGTACTCCGGGAAATAAAACAGTTCTTCCGTTTTTTTTACCGGAACGGTTTTTTCATACCGCATCGCGGGCAGATCGGGCAAGTGCAGAGGCCGTGGATCGGTGAAGAAGACCGGCTTCTCCCAGACGCCGCCTCTTCCTTCGAGGATCCCGTGATTGTGTCCTGACTCCACATGGACCCGCGGAAAGGATCCCCAGTCGGGGAAGGGCGTTTCGAAGCGGCATCCCGTTTCGATCTGGCACATCCAGTCCGAGAGCAGTCCCGAGGCGTCGTCGATGAAAAAGCCGCGCCTCACCGTCATCTGGGCATAGGCGCACCGGCGGCGTCTGATCTCCGGGTCGAGGCACATGACCCGCGCCGTCAGCACATGTTCCCCCGCCGGGACATTCTGCGAGACGCAGGCTGCGTACCAGCGTTCGGGCGCGCCCCGTTCCGGACCGTCCGCGATACGCCTGCCGTCAAGGTAGAGCTGGGCCCGGTTGTCCGCACTGAAATCGAACTTCAGCTCCAGCGCTTCCGCCGCGGAAAAAAGACAGCGGAAAACGGCGATGTATGTTTCCTCCGGGGGATCCGCCGGAGCCATCCATGTATTCATCGGTCCATCCTTCGGGGGTTACTTTTTGACTGTGCTCCAGACGATGACTTCGCAGTTTTGGGGAATGAAGTAGTGGTCGCTGCCCTGGACCCAGCGGATGGTCTTTTTGGGCGTCGCCAGATTGTTGTAACTGACGGCCACGCCCGAGGGCGGGCTGATGTAGTCGCCAAGTCCGGCGAGGGTGATGTTGACTTCGGCCTTTTTGATGCGCTTGGCCATGAAGACCGGATCGTAGTAATCCAGACCCGGGACGTACTTGATGCGCCATGAACCGTGGATGCGTCCGGCTTTCTCCGTCCCGGCCATGTCGCAGCACCAGGTGACGGCGGGGTTCGCGACGGTGACGTCCTGATCGAGGGCCGCGGCCCACATGGTCTGCAGTCCGCCCTGACTGCGGCCGGAGGCGGTCAGATCTTTGCCGTTCCACTCTGGGAGACTTTTGAGATACTCCAGGGTCCGCAGGAGGCGCATGACCATGCCGTTGAAGAAGCAGTTTTCGGGATCTTTGTTCTGTTCGGGATCGAAGGCGTAGGTATATTTTCCGGAGCAGATGGATTTGAAGAACTCCTTGTAATACGCGTTCTTCTGGCGCAGTTTCTGCCCGTGGGCGTTCAGAATGAAGACGATCTTGTCCTTCTCGACGGAGGAGG
>JAFSTC010000002.1 GCA_017450705.1 Lentisphaeria bacterium
GACGAGTTACGGGACCCCCGGCCAGCACGGGACGATGCACCTCTTCTCGACGACCAAAACGGCGCCGCACATGCGTCACGCCAACCGGGCCAACTTCTCCTTCGTCGACGGCCACGCCGCGGCGAGGAATTTTCAGGAGTATGGCAACTCGGCCAAGCTGATGTTCGAAGGACAGGCGGCCACCTTCAATTATTATGCGGGCGACGTGCCCGTCATCGAGAGCGCCATCCGCCAGATCACACCGTAGGAAACACGAGGCGCGCCCCATGAAAAGGTCTCTTCTGACCGCCCTGCTGTGCGGAGCGGGCCTGCTCGCCGCCGATACGGTCCTGCCCCTGGACGGGTGGAGCCGGGCCGACCGGGCGGAACTCTCGCGGGGAAACGGCGTTCTGCGTCTCACGGTCACGGGCAAGGCGCCCCGGCTGTATTACACGGGGAAAGCGATCCCCGCCGCTGAAGCCGACACGCTGGAGCTGGCCTGTTCCGCACAGGGGCTTGCCGCGAACGCGGAAGGGAACATCTACTTCCGCGCCGCGTCGCAGAAACTCGACGAATCCCGCCGCATCCGCAACTTCCGTTTCATCGGGGACGGGAAAAGGCACCTCGTCTCCATCCCCCTCCCCGACAGCTGGAAAAAGAACGGGGAGATCGGCGAGATCCGTCTGGATCTGCCTTATCAGGCGCCCGCGGGCGTCTTCGAGCTCCACGGGGCGCGGCTTCTGACCACGGGAAAAACAGACCGCTGGAACGGCGCCAACAGCTTCACCGGCTGGGACGTCGTCAAAAACGGTTCGGCCGGATTCGACGGGAAATGCCTGCGGATCACGGCGGAGTCCGACGGCCCGCGGCTGGTCAACACCCTGTTCCGGATCGCCGCTGCGGACTATGACAGATTCTCTTTCCGCTACCGGATCACCGGCGCGGCAAAGCCGCTCAACGGCAGTCTCTTCTTCCACGGTCCGGAGGACAAAAACTTCTCCGAGGCCCGGCGGGTGTCGCTCTACAACTTCAAGACCGACGGCAAGTGGCACACCAACACGGTCAAACTGCCGCCCTCGTGGTCCGCGGGGAAATGGATCACGGCCCTCCGCTTCGACGCCGGACTGGCCGCGGGAGCCGTCATGGAGGTCGAATTCTTCCGTCTGTACAGAGAGCCGGAGACCGCCGGAGTGCCTCAGGTCCTCTGGCCCGAGGTCAAAACGAATCTTCCCGAAAAAAAAAATATCGCGCTCCCCGACCCCTACTGGCGGTCGAAACTCGTCTGCGCTCCCGGTGACGACGGCAAAGCGCCCCGCACCTTCGCCGTCCGCCGCAGCTTCACCGTCCCGGCGGATACGGTCTTTGCCCAGCTCCAGATCACGGCGGACGACCGCTACACGCTGTGGATCAACGGCAAAAAGATCGATGACCGCATGCACAATCACTTCTGGGGGGAGCCCTTCTGCTACGACGTCACCCGGCATCTCCTTCCCGGCAAGGCCAATGCGATCGCCGTCGCCTACCGCAACATCTCCGGCCCGGGGGGGCTTCTTTTCGAGCTGGGTCTGCTGACGAAGAACGCGGAAAAGCGTTTCATCGGCTCCGATGAGCGGGTCAGATGCGCCCCCGTTCCCGAAACGGCGGCCTGGCGGGAAGCGGACTTCGACGATGCCCCGTGGCGGAAACCCGCGAAAGTCCTTCCCCCGCCGCCGTGGCCGCCCTGGTCGCGGATCATCGCCTATCTGCCGCTGGAGAAACCCCTGCCCGTAAAACTGCTCTCGGCGGACATCCCCCCCGAGGGCGAGGCGGGGAAGACGCTGGACGTGAAACTCACCTGGTCCGGCGCCCCCGTTCCGACCCGGCGGGCCCGGGTGAGGCTGCTCTCCTCCCCGCATAAGATCATGCTCTCGGAACAGACCGTTTCCACGGCGGGGACGGGCAAAACGCCGACGCTCCCCGTGAAACTGCCCCGGTGGTACGCCCGGACGAAGATGGCCGTCGAGATCGAGATCCCCGGCGAGAAGAAGATCGGCGGGGAATTTCTTTACAAATCCCTTACCGTGAAGGAAAAAAATCCGCCCGTCACCGTCAGGAAGACCGCCGCGGGCCCGCAGCTGGAAATCGACGGTAAACCGGTCTTCATGCTCTGCGGCAACGTCCACATCAGCGAGCATCAGGAGAACAGCCGTCTCCACGAGGTCCCGGTCAACTTCCGCACGTGCTACATCCGGCCCAACTCCGACCGCAACAGCTGGATCAGGAGCGTCAACGGCGATTACGACTTTGCCGTCGTGGACCGTTTCGTCGAGTCGAAGCTCGCGATCGATCCCGGCGTGAAGCTCATCTTCTACGTGGACATGTCCATGCCGCGGCATCTGGCCGGCGAATTTCAGGGAGAGATCGCCGCCTTCTCCGACGGGACCCTGGTCCACGACTCCGTGCTCTGCGCCTCCATGGCCTCGCGCAAATTCCGGGAAACGGCGAAAAAGGCCCTGACGGCGCTGGTGCGCCACTGCGAAAGCGCCCCCTACGCCGCCAAAGTCGGCGGATACCTCATCTGCAGCGGCGAGACCCTCGAGTGGCAGTACTGGGGCGGCCGCGGCGCGTTTGCGAAAAAACGCCTGCCGGATTATTCGGAGGTCTTCCGGAAATGCTTCCGCGAACGGCACGGGTATGACCTGCCCGCCGCCCGGGAGCGCCTCGACGCGACGGGGGAGACTTTGCTCGATCCCGTAAAAGACGAAAAACTCATCGCCGCCAACAGGGCTTACTCGCAGATGATCGCCGAGACCGTCATCGAACTTGCGGCGGCGGCCAAAAAGGCCATGACCGTTCCCAAAATCGTCGGCATCTACTACGGTTACCACTTCGAGTACGCCACGATCCCGTGGCGGGCGCAGATATCGGGCCACAACGCCGTCCGGAAGATACTGGATTCGGGCGTCGTGGACTTCATGCTGTCGCCCCCGAGCTACAGTCTGCGCAATCTGGGACAGCCCGGAGCGGACATGAAGGCTCACAGTTCCATCCGTCAGGCGGGAGTCCTGCCCATGATCGACGACGACACCCGGACCCACCTGATCCCCGCGGCGGGATGTCATCAGACCGTGACGCCGGAGCAGACCCGCGCGGTCATCCGGCGCAATCTGGGGAGTTATCTCTGCCGGGCGGAGGGAGCCTGGTTCCTGCCGCTGGTGGGCGGAAGGGAGTTCGATTCCGACGAGATCGTCTCTGACCTGAAAAAATTCAAAGCCGCCTCGGAGTTCCAGATGAAGAAAGGGGACGCCCTCAACGCCGAAGTCGCCGTCGTCGTGAACGAGGACGTCTGCAATCATCTTTCCTTCCTCCGGCATGTGGTCCCCGCGGGGAAACACCAGAGCTACCGGGCGGACGGCACGGTCAGGAGCGCAAACGCCTACACCGTTCCCCTCACGGGGCAGCTCGTCAATCTCCAGCTGGGCCGGCTTCTGCGCAGCGGCGTCCCCTTCGACTGTCTGCTTTCGGACGATGTGGAAAAAAACATCGGGCGGTACAAGGTCTGGCTGTTCCTCGACACCTTTGCGTATGACGAGAAGTTCCTGGCCGCTGTGAAAAAACTGCGCGCCTCCCCCGCCGTGCTGGCGTGGTTCTACGCGCCGGGCTGGCTCGGCGGCGGAACAAAAAGCACCGACGCCATGGAGCGACTGACGGGCTTCAAGTTCCGCAGGCTCCCCGGAGCCGGCTCCCTGCAGATGGAGCTGTCCCCCGACGGCCAAAAACCGCTTCTTTGCGGATACCCGGAACAGGCATCTCCCCGCTTCACCGTTGAATCGCCCGATGCGCAGATCAAAGGCGTCTATCACGATACCGGCGAAAGCGCCGCCGCCGTGCGCCGGGAGGGGAAAAGCGAAAGCTGGTTCTTCGGCGGAAATCACGTGCCCGTCACGGTGTGGAACGCCTTTTTCCGCCGCTGCGGGATCCATGTCTACAGCGACAGCTGCGACCCCCTGCGCGCCAACCGGTATTTCGTGAGTTTCCACGCGGCGACGCCGGGGAAAAAGACGATCCGGCTGCCCGAAAAATCGACCGTGACGGACCTCTTCTCGGGCGAGGTCGTCGCACGGGACGCGGAAAAGTTCTCCTTCGACGCGAAACTGCACGAAAGCCGGGTGTTCTTTTTGGGCGCTCCGGAGACGTTTCAAAAAAAATAGGGATGACCCCCGCTGTATAAAGGAAAAACATTCATCATGATCCGCTGCACAACAAAAAAGACGGTACTCGACGGGAAAACGGTCCTGCTGGACTTCGGTCTCGACGCCTTCGCCAATCTGGACGTCGAACTGGAACTGGCCGAAAAGACGGAACTTGAGATCGCCATAGGGGAAGTCGTCAACGCAAAAAGAAACCGCCTCCGCAGGAGACCGGGCGGTTTCCGCATCTTCCGGAGCATGAAAAAACTCTGCGGTCCGGGCCGGGAAACTTTCCGCTTCGAGATCGCGCCGCACAAGTCGCCTTACGCCTTCTCGAACTCGGTCAAACTCCCGGCCGAGGCGGAGACGGAAGTCATCCCCTTCCGCTACGTCGAGATCACGGGCGGCCGGGGAAGCGCCCTCCTGACGCGGCGGGAGCTCTTCGACGATTTCGACGACGAGGAATCCTTCTTCGAAAGTTCCGACGAAAACCTGAACGGCCTCTGGTCCTTCGGCAAGTACACCATGAAGGCCACCTCCGCCTTCGGCCTTTTCATCGACGGGGAACGGGAAAGAGTCCCCTACGAGGGCGACGGCTACTGGAACCAGCTGGGCTGGTTCTGCAGTTCCACAAAGAGCAGGATCGCTGCCGACACCATCGACTGGCTGGAGAAATTCCCCACCTGG
Source organism: Lentisphaeria bacterium (assembly GCA_017450705.1). Classification (GTDB taxonomy): domain Bacteria; phylum Verrucomicrobiota; class Lentisphaeria; order Victivallales; family Victivallaceae; genus UBA1784. The sequence goes on from JAFSTC010000002.1 coordinate 4,836, forward strand.
CCCACGGAGTGGCGTCTGATGATGCCGCTCATGGTGCGGGATTATCTGCTCTATACCGGGGACCGCGCGCCCCTGGAAAAATGGCTGCGCTGGCTTCCCTCCCGTCTGCTGCCGGAGCTGACCCGCGCCGACGGTCTCTTGAGCGGCGACGGCAAAGTCATCCGGGACATCGTGGACTGGCCGCCCTCGGAAATGGATCATTACGAAATGGGCAAGGTCAATTTCGTTCCCAACGCCTGTTTCGTTCAGGCGCTGGAGAGCATGGCCGACCTGACGGGCGATACAAAATTCCGGACCCGCGCGGAAAAAGTCCGCGCCCGGCTGCGGGAGATCATGGTCAAAAACGGTCTGCCCGTGGACAACCCCGAGAGCGCCCACACGGCGCTCCACACCGCCGTGTTCGCGCTGTGGGCCGATGTCATGCCGCTTTCGCAGGCGCTGGAGACGCTGATCCGCTCCCGGGGCATGGCGTGCAGCGTCTACGGGGCTCACTTTCTGCTGGAGGTCTGCTTCCGGTACGGCATGGCCGACCACGGACTGGCTCTGCTCAAGTCGAAAGACCTGCGGTCATGGAACAATATGCTCGAAAAAGGCGCCACCATGGCCATGGAGGCGTGGGACGATTCCTTCAAGCCCAATCAGGACTGGAACCACGCCTGGGGCGCGGCCCCGGCGTGCATCATCCCCCGGTGCGTCTGCGGCATCCGGCCCGTCGCGCCGGGCTTCGAAAAATTCGTGTGCGATCCGGCCCCGCTGGCCCTCGACTGGAAATTCAGGCAGCCGACGCCGAAGGGCCCCATCGAAGCGGAAATGCGCCGCGGCGTCCTCGAGGTCAGGGCTCCGGCGGGCTGCCGCCGGGTCGAAGCCTGACCGCCCTACCGCTTCGCGGGAACGTCCAGCGACGCCGTCGCCGCTGCGCCGGAGGGCAGCACACGGAAGGTGATCTGCCACTTCCCCGGAGAAGCGTCGGCCGGGATGACCAGTTTGTACCGGTATTTCCCCGCAACGGCGGCGGCGTAATGGGTGTCGTCGGTGAGCTTGCCCCTGCCGTCCCTGACTTCCAGTCGGACGGGGACCGTTTCGGAGCAGCCCGCATCGGCCATGATCGTGCCGTCTGAGGAATACGCCACCCGGGGCGCGGCAAAGTCCCCGGGCAGGAGCAGAAAGAGTTTCCCGCCCGCCCCGGAGAACTCCACCGGGATCTCGATCGCGCCGTCCTTTTTCCTGAAGGCGGCTTTGCGCCCCGCGACCACGTCGTAGACGGCCCCGGCATCGCGGCGGACCGTCACGGTGCCGCTTGCGGGAAGCGCCTTTTCGGCCATCAGCTTCCACGGGCCGAAGTAGTCACCAAAGGCGCGCCTGTCGTTGATGACGAAGAGATAGGAGCCCCGCATCCGGGAGACGAGGTCGGGCGCGGACGAGGCCGTCGCGGGCGTGTAGTGCCCGGCAAGTTTCTTGCGGAGCTCCACGCCCAGCGCGGTCAGCGCCGCCTTGGCCTCGAGGGGCGACTTGCCCCGGCGGAGGACCTGCCCGATGCGGATGTTCGGCAGAACGGCGGGAGGCGTGGTGTCGTCGGCGACGACGATGCCGCCCCGCAGCTGGAAGGCCGCGATCTCGCGGTAGACCTTTTCGGTCAGCACGTCGCAGTGGGCGAGGACCAGCACCTTGACCTGAGAGAGCTTGCCCCGCAGGATGTCCTCCTCATAGATCACCCGGGGATCCAAGCCGCCCCACTGCAGGGCCAGATGCAGATCCATGAGCCAGCCGCCCCAGCCGTAGGAGCCCCGCTCGGCCAGGACCGCCGAGGTGAAACTGTGGAGGATCGCCACGCTGCGGTCCGTGTCGGGAAGGTGTTTGAGCGTCGGCCCCAGAGGATGGATCACTTCGTGCATCAGTTTTTTGAAGACGGGTTCCGTCGCGGCATTGGTCATTTTGTAGATGGACGCCCCTTTGATCGGCGGCGGATAAAGCGAGCCGTCGCCGTGGAAGATCAGCCCGTCCACGCCCCGGGAGATCGTCGCCCAGACCGCTTCGACCAGCGCGTCGGGCGGAATGGTGATGTAGTTGGCGTCGGGCTGCTGTTTCACCCATTCGGGAACGGGGTCCACCTTGACGTTTTTCGGGGCGCACTGACTGCGGTAGCAGATGAGCTGCGTTCCCTGAAGGACCGGACGGCCGTTGGCGGCGGCCAGCAGTTCATCGGCCGCGGCGGCCAGCCGGAGCGGGTCGGGATAGGCGTAGGTCCACTGCCCGAGCATGTCGGCCTTGCCGCCGACGGCCTGGATCGCCGGCTGCCGGGCGGCGGGGGCGAAATAGGTGCGGAAGGGATGACGGATATGCTTGTGGTAGATCTCCGAGATCCGGGTGTGCATGGGGTTCCACCCGTCGCCGTCGCTCCAGAACCAGCGGTAGTAGACGAAATAGGGGTTCTTTTCGGAGATGATCCGTCCGGCGGGGAACCCGTCGATGGTGGAGTAGAGGATCGTTTTCTTTTCGACCCGCTCGGGGATGTCGAATCCGGAAGCCTTGCGGAAAGCCTCGGGCTCGAACCGGGAGAAGGAGGGTGCCGTCCGGTCCCGGATCTCGGAGTTGAGATCCAGCATCACGAGGGCGGGGTGGACGCCGTAGAGCTTCGCCGTCTTCTCTGCGATCTCCGAGAGAAAGGCGATGGCTTTGGGATCGTTGGCGTCGATGTTCATCTTTTTGTTGGTCACGATGGGCGTCCCCTTGCGGGAGAGCCGGGGAAAGCGTTTGGTCACCGACGGGAAGTGGCAGATGTTGAAGTAGTCCATCCGGCGGAACCCTGTGGCCAGCATGTCGTCCAGCTCCTGGAAGATCTCGATGGGGCGCTTCTTGTCGGTCGGGTAAAAGAACACCTTGTCGGCGATGGACTTGAGGCCGTGGGTGAAGCCGGAGTCCTGCAGATATCTGTAACTGTCGCCGTAGCCCCACATGACGACGGTCATGCGGTCGTGCTCCACGGGACCGATCCGGTACTCCAGGTCCCGGCGGACGCCTCCGAACTCGAAGGGCACGCGGTGCGTCCCGGGCGAAAGATCGACGGGAACGGGAACGCGCATTTTCTTCTCCGCCCCGGGCTCCAGACCGGAAATGACTTCCCGGGAGACGTTCTGGACGACGAGCTCCAGCGCCGCATTCTCCTCGTTGCGGAGAAAGACCTTGCGTCCCACGGGGGCGATCCTGATCCTCTCCGCCGGACGGGGGGCCAGCTCGATCCGGTGGATCCGGCCGTCGAAGCGGAAGAAATGCCCCAGGATCCGGTCGCCGATCACGGTGCGGAACTGCGCCGGAGCCAGCGCTCCCCCGGGCAGGACGTCACGCTCGGCGATCCGCCGGCCGTTGACGAAAAACTCGGCCTTGCCGCTGCCGTTGTAGTCGAATTCCAGCTTGTACTTCACGCCCTTTTCGAAGGAGACCGGCGCGCCGGCCACGCTGGCCGTGGTCTTGCCGAAGCCCAGCCACACGCGGGGAACGAATTGCCTGCCGTCCTTGCTGCGCGAAAGTCCGACGGTGAAGCCGGAGTTGTCCTTGACCTTGCCGTTCCTCTTGTCGGGGAAGTCGCACTTGTTGTCCCACAGCAGCAGATAAGCCTGAGTGGACCGGGGCTCGTCCAGCGTGAAGACGGCGGTGAAACGGAATCCCCCGGAGGGGGTGAGTTCGGGGTAGATCTTTTCCGCCAGAAATCCGCCGGGGTTGGACCTTGCCACATCGGGCGAATACAGAGAACCCTCCTGAAAAACGGACTTGCCCCTGAGGTGGAATTTCAGATCGTCCCGGGGCGTGTTCTTCCCCCCGGAAAAATCCCAGACGAGAGGTTCCGAGCCCGACGCGCAAAAACAGACCGCGCAGAAAAGCAGTGCCGACAGCTTGATGAACATGATCGATTTCTCCCTTGCCGTTCGGTGTTATTTGAGGATATCCAGAAACACGGGGTTGTAGATGCCGCCCTCGTCGCCGGTGTTGATGACCCGGACGGCCATGACGTTCTCCTGCCCCCATTTGATCTCGCCGGTCACGTCCAGCTGGAAGGGCTGGTTCCACGCCGAGGGACCCTTGTCGCGGCAGCCGATGTAGACGCCGTTGAGCCAGACCCACGCGGCCTCCTCGACACCGGTGAAGTTGAGTTCCGCGGCGTTGCAGTCCGGTTTTTCGGGCGCCGTGAAGCGGATGCGGTACCACGCCGTCCGGTTCCCCTTCCAGTAGCCGGGGCCGCGGCGGGTCCACTTGCCGTCGGGGAAATCCGTTTTGAAAAAGCCCCTCAGGTGTCCCACGTTGCCGTTGTCTGGCAGGAAGCGCCAGTCGCCGCCGGCCAGGGGGAGACTTTTGAGTTTGACGATCTCGAAATCCCAATCCTTGCGCTCGCTGAGGCGCACGTTCTGCCGGAAGAAGGGAAAATTGTTCCGGTTGGCCTCGCGGGCCACCTCGGGAACGGTCGTCTCCCGGGCGATCTTTTCGAGAAACGCCGTCCGGAGGGCGGGATCTTTGACCATTTTGGCGCAGACGACGAGATTCATGCCTTCGGCAGGACCGGCCTGCCGGATGCGTTTTTCCAGTTCCGGAACAGCGGCATCGCCCCGGCGGAGGAAATACTCGTAGACGGCCTTGGCGCGGATCTCGGGATCCTGCGACGCCAGCCCCTTCCTCAGGATCGGCAGGGGGTCTTTGGCCTTATCCAGCTCCCGCAGCCACGCCGTCCGGGCGGAGATTTCGTCAACCGCCTGCGCGGCACAGCAGATCGAAAACAAAGCGGCAAAACAGAAAAAGATTCGTCTCGGCATCTCAGTCCTCCCTCGTTTCAAATCCCGGCAGCCGATCCAAGCGGCCCGAACGTGATAATATACCGCCGCCCGAAAATTTTTGCAAACGGGAAAGGTACTTCGCGTTTCCCGTAAAAAATGCCTCCGGCGGTTTGACAAACGCACCGGGGCGCTATACAGTAAAGCGGAGGGAGACGAACGTATGAAACAAAAGAAAGTGCTGGTCCTCGGCGCCGCGGGGGCCATGGGACGGTATCTCGTGCCGAAACTCCGCGACAGGGGATACGCCGTCGACGCCGTCGCGCTGGAGGATTTCGATTTCGGCCCGGGCGTCCGGCCGATCAAGGCCCAGGCGAAGGATTTTTCCTTCCGCACGGAGCTGCTGAAGAACGGTTACGACGGGATCGTGGATTTTCTCACCTACCCCACGAACGAGCTTGTGCCGTACCTTCCGGAACTGCTGGATTCGACGGACCACTACATTTTCCTCTCGTCGTACCGGGTCTATGACGGAACAAAGCTCCCGATCCGGGAGGATTCGCCCCGGCTCATCGACCATTCGCCGGACGTCCTGCTCAAAAACTCCGACGACTACAGCATCTTCAAGGCCCGCGGGGAAAACATTTTGAGGAGCCGGGAACGGAAAAACTGGACCATCGTCCGCCCCGCCGTGACCTATTCCCGGACGCGTTTCCAGCTGGTGACGCTGGAGGCGGCGGCCACCGTCGCCCGGGCCCGGCTGGGCAAAACCGTCGTCCTGCCGGAGACGGCAAGGGACGTTCAGGCGACCATGAGCTGGGCGGGGGACGCTGCCGAAATGATCGCCCGTCTGCTCTTCAATGAACGGGCCCGGGGAGAGACTTTCACCGTCTCGACCGCGGAACATCACACATGGGGGGAGATCGCGGACTTCTACCGGGACATCTGCGGGTTGAAAGCCCTTTGGACCGATCAGACCGACTTCCTCAGGATCGCCGTCACCGGCTTCGACCGCTTCCCCCTGACCGGCAGCTGGCAGCTGGTCTGCGACCGCCTCTTCGACCGCGTCATCGACAATGCAAAAGTCCTCGCGGCGACCGGCCTGAACCAGGAGGAGCTGATGCCCCTTCACGACGGACTGGAATACGAGATCTCCCGGTGTCCCCGCGACGCCTTCGACGGCGCGATGCAGCTCGCCGTCAATATCCGCATGGACGAATACCTGAAAAACAGGAGAGATTTGTAGTATGAAAAGGATAAAAATCATCCAGATCGGCATGTTCCACGAGCACGCCATCGGCAAAATAGAAGTTCTGAAGAACCGCACCGACCTTTTCGAGCTTGTCGGCTATGTGGACGAGAGGGAGTTCTGCACCACGCCCCGTCTGCCCAACCCCAACAAGCCCGAATTTTACCGGGACATCCCCAAACTCACCATCGGGCAGGCGCTGAACTTTCCGGGACTGGAGGCCGTCGCGGTGGAGGTCCCCAACAACGATCTCGTCCAGATCGCCACGCGGTGCATGGTGCGGAATCTGGCCATCCACATGGACAAGCCCGCCGGACCCGATCTCGAACGCTACAGAAAACTGCTGGAGGGCTGCCGCGAAAGAAAGCTCCCCTTCCAGATCGGCTACATGTTCCGCGGCAATCCGGCCTTCAAGTTCTGCCTCGACGCCGTGCGGGACAAGCTGATCGGCGACGTCTTCGAGATCACGGCCGACATGAACCACTGTTACGGCGGGGAACTCTATCAGGAGTACATCGCCAAATTTCCGGGCGGCCTGGCGTACAATCTGAGCTGTCACCTGATCGACTTCGTCGCCGCCGCGCTGGGACGGCCGGAAAACGTCACCTCCTTTCTCAACTCCGCCCCCGGTTACCCCGATGAGGTCAAAAACAACTGTCTGACGGTGCTGACGTACCCCCATGCGCTGGCGGTCATCCGCTCCTGCAGCAAGGACGCGGGCGGCACCGCCGGCCGGGCCATGAAGATCGCGGGGACGAAAGGGACGATCAAATTCTCCCCGCTGGAACGGTTCGACGGAAAGTCTCTCGAACTCGAACTTGACCTCGCCGAGGATTCGGGAGATTTCTCCAAAGGGGTGCACACCGTGACATTCCCGCCCCAGACCAACCGCTATGACGTGCAGATGCTGGAACTGGCGGAGATGATCCGGAACGGGGCGCAAAGCTCCTACTCCGCCGAACACGACCTCCTCGTCCACGAGATCGTCCTCGCCGCGTCGGGGCTCATCCCCTGGCGGCGGGAGGAAAATCATCAAAAAATGTGACGACACATGTTGCAAAAGTCAAAAAAAGTGATATCTTATACCGGAGCAGCCGATATTTCCGCCGGGAAAAAGAGGATCACATGACCGGGGCGACGCCGAGAACTTTGCTGAAGATCAGGGAGGCCTACCCCTCCTTCCACGGGAATTATGCGCGCATCGCCGACCGGCTTCTGCGGAATCCGGAACTGCTGATCAGGGACAAACTCTCGGACATCGCCTCCGCCTGCGGCTGCGACAACGCCCAGATCATCCGCTTCTGCCAGAAGCTGGGGTTCAAGGGGTTTTCGGACATGCGCCGGGCGATCTCCCGGGATCTGATCCCCCTGCAGACGGGGATCGACATCTCCAGCGTCGGCACCGACGCCGGATTCGGGCGTCTGCTGGAGGATTTCCGCGCGGACTACGTCAAAACGGTCAATGACACGCTTTCGGTCTGCGACGAAAAGACCGTCCGGCAGGCCGTCGGCAGGATCCGCAAGGCCCGCCGGATCATGCTCTGCGGCCAGGGCGCGTCGGGCATCGTCTGCGAAGATCTGCAGATGAAGCTCGTCCACATGGGGTACCCCGCCTTTTATCACGACAAGCCGATCCTGAACAAAATGACGGGGTCCCTGCTGGGCAGAAACGACCTGCTGATCGTCATCTCGTTCCGCGGCGAAAACGGCGACGTGCTCGGCTGCGTGCAGGCGGCCCGCGAAGGCGGCTGTCCCGTCGTCGCGGTCACGAACTACCCCGGTTCCCCGCTGGCGAAGCTGAGCGACCTCGTCCTTGCGACCAGCTCCGGCGAGGACGATTTCCGCATCGGCGCCATGACGTCGCGCCTCTCCCAGCTCATGGTCGTCGACATCCTCTCGGTCATGCTGGCACTGGACGATATCGACCGGACCGAAAGGAATCTGGCAAAGACACATACGGCTCTCAACGAAGACAAGGAATCGAAAAAATGAGTTTCATGTTCAACCCCTACCCCTACGTGGATCCCGAAGCGGTCAATTTCCCGGAACTGGACGCGGAAGTGACAAAATCGGTGGTGCGCGGCAACGTCAAGATCGGCGCCCTGCTGGCCGGCACCCGGGGCGTCCTCGCCCTCGACGGCTACGTCGGCGCCTCCTTCCCCGAACTGCTCATGCGGATCGGCGAGGCCGCTCCCGATGCCGTCTTCTTCGACGTCTCCGAGGCGTACAAGTCCTCCGAAGAACTGGAACAGCTTCTGGCCGAAAGTCTCCCCGGCGACCGGGTCATCGATCCGATCCTGCTCTTCGGCAAATGCATCCACCGGGAGCTGGACGCCCTTTTCGACGAAAAGAAACTCACCGCGCTGGCCGGAAAACTTCAGGCGGCGGCAAAAGAGCACCCCCTCGCCGTCGTTTACGGCTGCGGCGCATCCTGCGAAACGCTCCGCCGGATCGCCGGAAAGACCGCCTTCGTCGACGTCACGCCGCTTGCAGCGACGATCCGCATCCGCGCGGGCAAGACCAAGCCGCTGGGAGACAAGGGAAAACGCGCCCTGCCCTACATCTTCCGCCGGATGTACTACTTCGACTACGAGATCATGATGCTGCACCGCAAGCAGCTGATGGATGCGGGGGCGATCGACTTCTACATCGACGGCAATCTGCCCGACGATCTGCGCCTCATCGCCTTTGCCGATCTGGAAAAGGTTTTTGCCGAGATGCTCAGGCGGCCCTTCCGCTGCACCCCCGTCTACATCGAGGGGGTCTGGGGCGGCCAGTTCGTCAAGAAGCTCCGCCGCCTGTCCTGCGACATGCGCAACTGCGCCTGGGTCTTCGACATGATCCCCAACGAGGTCAGTCTGCAGGTCAGGATCGGGCCCTGCACCTTCAACATCCCGTTTTCCGCGTTCTTCCGCCACTGCGGAGAAAAGCTCATGGGCAAGGAGAGCGTGGAGCGCTTCGGTTACGTCTTCCCCATCCGCTTCAACTACGACGACACCTACGGCGGCAGCGGCAACATGTCCATCCAGGTCCATCCGCCGCAGGCCTACAACCAAAAGCATTTCGGCGAACCCTTCCAGCAGGACGAAAGCTACTACTGCGTCAAGACCGCCGGGAGCAAAACCTACCTCGGCCTGCAGGACGACTGCGACGTGGAAGAGTTCTACCGCTGCGTCGGCAGGGCGGAAAAGGATCATGTGCCCTTCGACCATGACAAGTACGTCAACTCCTTCCCCAGCGAGGAGGGAGATCAGTTCCTGCTGCCCGGCGGCACCATCCACGCCTCGGGACGCAATCAGGTGGTTCTGGAGATCGGCAGCTACACCATCGGCAGCTACACCTTCAAGCTCTACGACTACCTGCGGAAGGATCTGGACGGCAATCCCCGCCCGATCCACTCCATCCACGGCAGGAACGTGCTGGTGACGGACCGCCGCCGTTCCGCGGTGGACGGCGTGCTCCGGCCCCGGCCCGTGACCGTCCGCGAGGGAGAAGGCTGGAAGGAGGAGATCGTAGGCGAACACGACCTCATCTACTTCAGTCTGAGGCGCTTCACCTTCGACCGCTCCGTTTCGGACAGCACTGAGGGAAAGAAATTCCACGTTCTCGTGCTCGTTCAGGGCGACGAGATCCTCGTCTGCTCCAAACAGGATCCGTCCCTGTCCTATCACGCAAAATACATGGATATGGTGGTCCTGCCGGCGTCTCTCGGCGACTACACCATCATCAACCTCGGGAAAACACCGTGCAAAGTGACAAAAACGATGCTCAAGTGATCCTTGCCGTCGACGCCGGAGGCACTTTTTTCAAGTCCGCCCTGTTCCGGGCGGGCGGGCTCCTTGCGCGCCTCGCCCCGGTCCCGGCCCGTTCCGACGGCACGGCGGAGGAGATCGGCAGCGCCTTCGAAAAGGTGTACCGGCAGGCCCGGGAAAAGTCTCCCGCGTCATTGGCCGGCGTCGCCGTGTCGGTCCCGGGCCCCTTCGATTACCGGGAGGGGGTGTTCCTGATGGACCACAAATTCCGGGCAGTGAAGAGGCGGCGTCTCGGGGACTTCTTCCCCGGGCTCCCCGCGGTGTTCCTCCACGACGCAAACGCCTTTCTGAGCGGAGTTTCCGGCGACAGGAAGGGCCGCTTGGGCGGCATCACCCTGGGGACGGGCCTGGGAGCCGCCGTCATGATCGACGGCGTCTTCCTCAACAACGAAAAAGACATGCCGCTCCATCCCCTTTGGAACCGGCCCTTCCGCGGCGGCATCGCCGAGGATCACGTCTCCGCCGCGGCGCTTCTCGCGGCCTGTCCCGGCGCGAAAAGCGTGAAGGAGATCGCCGAGCGCGCCGACACGGACGGCCTCTGGCGGCATTTCGGCGACGCGCTGGCGGAACTTCTCCTGCCGTGGCAGGAGAAACTGACCCTCGAAAAGATCTATGTCGGCGGCGGCGTGAGCCGGGCGAAAGAGCGCTTCATGACCCCCGCGCTCGCGGCGCTTCCGCTGGAATTCCCCTCTCTCGAAGACCCCGCCCTTTGCGGCGCGGCGAAATATTTCGGACAATGCCAAACAGGGACACCAACCCCTTAAAAGAAAGGAAAAAACCATGAAAAAACGTTTCACCCTGATCGAGCTCCTCGTCGTCATCGCCATCATCGCGATCCTGGCCGGCATGCTCATGCCCGCGCTGCAGAGAGCGAGGGACCGCGCCCGCACCACCAACTGTCTCAGCAATCTGAAACAGATCGGCACCGCCGCCGTGATGTACCGCGACAACTCCGACGACTATCTGCCGCCCGTCTACGACTCGAAGATCACAAAAGTGCAGTGGTGGTTCCCCATGCGCAACATCGGCGCGCTGCCCAAGGATTACTGCGGCACGAGCTATGACTGGCTCACGAACAAGAACAGACGCCTGGCCTGCGACGAAATGCCCAAAAACGTGGCGGGCTACTACAATTACGCCATGAACATCACGATTTTCCCGCAGGACAAGTACGTCAAGGTCGTGCAGCTGAGAGGACCGCTCTCCAAGAAGATGATGATCTCCGACGCGACCCGGCTCAAAAAGGATGCCGTCAGCGGCTACAGGACCAAGATCGACGCCACCGACGGCAAGGAGTGGGCCGAGGCCCACGGCGGCAGGACGTCGACCAACATCGTTTTCTGCGACAGCCACGCCGAAAACGTGCAGTCCTCCAGCATCGGCTGGACCAGTGAAGACCAGTTCCCGTGGGGCAAGGTCGAGTAAAGATGAAGTCATTTCTCCGGGTGCTCTTTGCCGTTCTGGGACTCCAGCTTGCGGCATCGGAAGTCCTCTGGGAAGCCGACTTCGGCAGAAAGGGCGAGCTGGCCTGGAAGAAGATCCGCGCCAATGAGGCGGACTCTTTCGTCACCGGTGACGGGATCCTGACCGCGACCTGTTCGGCGCTGGGGAAAAAGGTGAACACGGGAAGCGTCTACGAGACGGCCCTGCCCCGCGTCGAAAAGGGCGCGCTGCGCTTCGAAGTCCTGCCCAACGCCGGAGGCGCGCCCTCCCGGACCTACAATCACCTGTCGCTGCTCATCCGCTTCAACGGCCGTCTGGTCTCTCTGCGGCCCGGCTGGTGGACCCATTACTTCCCCAAAAGCGGCCACCGCCGTCTGGCAGCCGTCCCCGCCGGGAAGTGGCTTGCCTTCAAGATCGAATTCGACCGCAAGGCCGGAACGATCGCCTACTTCTTCGACGACATGCAGACCCCCGTCTACATCGAGAAGGAGGTCGATCTCCCCGGAGAGATCAAATTCCAGCTCGGCAACTATGGGCTGACCTCGGGAACGATCGTCAACCATATCCGCAACGTCCGTCTGGAAAAAGCCGAAGCGGCCGCCGAAAAGCCCAGGAGCGGCGCGGTGGTCCTGCGGGGCATCGACTTCGACGCCTACGACATCGACGGCATCCTCCGGGAGTTCGGCGTCGGGGAGAAGCCCGTCTTCTGCGACGTCGCCGTCAAGACGGGACTGCTCATGAAAAACGAGTTCTATCTCACCAAGCGCCCGCTGTTTTCCCGCACGAAACCCGCGCTCATCGTCATGGCGGACTTTCCCCTCAACGGCACGCTGACGGGCGACGACCTCGCGGAGCTGGCGGCGGAGGTCCGGGACGGGGCGAAACTCATCGTTTTGGGCGGCATGTTCACCCTGAACAAGGGAGAGTTCGGGAACGATGCCTTCAACAAGCTGCTCCCCGTCCGGATCGCGTCGCCCTGGGACATCGCCTACCGCCGGGAAAACTTCTCCGTTCGAGGCGCGCCGGGAGCCGTGGCGATCTGCCACAAATGCCCCCTCGCCGACGGGGCGAAAGCCCTGCTGCTGGTTGAGGACGTCCCGCTCCTCAGTGCTGTCGAACGCGGCGCGGGGGCCGTTGCCGTCTACTGCGGCATCCCCGGCGGCCGGCAGGCCGACAAGGGCGAGATGATCCACAGACAAAAAAACTTCCCCCGGCTGCTGAAAAAAGCCCTGTCCGGGAAAGACTGAAAAACAAGAAGAGGATCGCACATGAAACTGCTTTGCATCGCTTCCGCCGCGACCGCCGCGGCGTCGCTCCTTGCCGTGGAGATGAAGGAGTCAAAGGCGGACCGGACGATCTCCAACAAATACTACACGCTCACCGTCGACAACGCCAAAGGTACGCTGAAGAGCCTCTCCTTCGGCGGGAAAAAATATCTGATCTACGGCTCCCAGGAGTTCCGTAAAAACGGCGAGCAGAAGACCTACACCGGTCAGACGGCCTCCGTCGGGACTCTTTACAATGGCAACAACTCCCGGCAGAAAGTCTCCGTTGTCAGCCGTTCCGCAGACAGGATCGAGCTCGCCTGCGAACTCGCGAAACCCTTTGCGAAGTCCCGTCTCGTCTATACCTTCGACGACACGCCCGTCATCCGCTGCCGCATGGAGGCCGAGTTCACCGAAGCCCCCTCGGACTGGTTCTACACCCTGCGGCTCATCAATTTTGCAGCGGAAAAAGGCGTGTTCCTGCTGCCCGGAAAAACCTCCCCCGGCGTGCCCTTCGACTGGGCGTACTACGCCCCGGGGAGCGGCTGGCAGTTCGCCTATTCCCCCGGAAACAAGGGCGGCCTCGGCCTCGTCACGGGAAACAACTGTCAGGGGATGGAGTATTATCTCAACCGCGAAGAGGAAGGGTTCAACGCGCTCGCCTGTCTGCGGGTCATCCCCTCCCCGCTCCGCAGGCTGACCGGGAAAAACGCCGCCGAATGCACGTTTTCGATCATCGCGGGGAGCCTCGCCGAACGGGAGGTCTTTGCCGCCGTCAACGGAACGGGGATGGTCCCCGAAGTCGGTCTGACTCTCGTCGAAACGGCCAAGCTCATGGTGAAGCCCGGGGAGAAAAATGCGGTCTCGACGGTGATCTCCAACGCCTCGGACCGGGAGAAAAAACTTCGCGTCGAAGTTTTCGTCGAGACGAAACTTGCCGACGTCAAAAAAGTCTTCGACGGGGACGTCGCGGTCCCCGCCCGGGGAGCCGTCCCCTTCGAATGCGGTTTTGAAACCTGTGAATCCATGCGCGGCGGCGCGGCAGTCCGGGTCGTGCTGAGCGAAAACGGCAAGCAGACCGCAAGCCGGAGCACCGCGTTCGCCGTCAGCGACTTCGCGCCCGAAAGCGTCCGTTTCGCCTTCGTGAACGTGGGCAGCTGCCACCAGAAGGGCAGCGAGGAAGTCTGGAGCGATTTCCTCAAGCGCAACAAAATAGGCATCATCGAGTACTATCTCTGGATGCGTTCCACGGTCCGCGGCATCACGCCGGAGGAGGAGAATTGGCGCCCCATGACCGAGTCGCCCGTATATTATCGGCATGTGATGAGCAAAACGTTCATCCAAAACTTCGTCAAACGCTGCAAAGATAAGGGCGTCAACGTCATCTCCAGCATCACCGGGCTTTACAACTACAAGGAAGCCCTGAAGGAGCCGGAGCAGATCCTCTATTGCGAGAACGGTCAGCCGAGCATCTACAACGGATTGATCTACGGCAACAAGGAGCGGGCCGCGACTTTCAAGGTCCACGGTTACACCAAAGAATTCGTGGACGCCTGGGCGAAGGATATGATCAAGTCCTGCGAGATGTTCGGCTGGCAGGGCTACCGGTTCGACTGGTACTTCATCCCGGACGCGCCCAACGATCCGCTGTATCTCAACACGCCCAGTCCCGACTGGCGCGACATGTACGGCAAGACGGGGAAGGAGTATTATCCCGATCCCGACAAAACGGCCGTCGAGCGCCTGACACAGTACCGGGCGATCATGGAAAAAAACGTCCCCGGCTTCATCTACGCCACCAACATCCACGCCAACGCCAAGAGCCAGAAGCGCAACCCCGGCTACCTCAAGGCCGCCACCCGCAAAGCGCTTCTCATCTACGAATACATGCTGGGCCTCACCCGCAAGCCCCTGCACACCTTCAAAACGTGGAGCGCCGCGCTGGCCGAAGACGTTCAGCGGGCCCGGGTCAACGGCGGACAGCCGACGGTGGCCTTCGCGCTGCTGTTCCCCAGCGACTCGGTTTCGGGCAATCTCATCCAGTACCTCACCTTCGCCGCGGGAGCGAAGCACGGCGGCTCCGTCGTGCCCGTCCGCGACCAGTACGTGCGGGATAATTTCATGACCCGCTACTCGGAGTACTACTTCTCTCCCGAATTTCTGCGCCTCCCCGAAGCCGAGCGGAAAAACCGCTTTGCCCTGGCTCCGGCGTACAACGTCTTCTTCGAGCCCTTCACCTGTTCGAGAGAAAAGGGCGCTTTCCGCGAGGAGACGCTCCACCTCGTCAATCTGCCGGAAACGGGGGATGAGATCAGCCGGACCTACGAAAGGGTCCCGGTCCGCAAAGACCTGACCCTGACCGTCACGCCCCGCAAGGGCGAAAAAATCGCAGAAGCCTTTGCCGCCGTGCCGCAGAAAGAGGCCCCGGTCAAACTCGCCGTCAGCGGGAATGAGGTCAAACTGCCGGAACTGGACGATGCCATGATCGTCGTCCTCCGCTACGCGAAGTGAGGCCGCAAAATGGAACGGAAAACGTTTTTTTGCCTTCTCCTCCTCGCCCTCGTCCTCTGCGCGCAGGCGGAGGACAAGGTGATCCTCGCGGACGATTTCAAGGACAAGGAAGCGTTCGCCAAGCGCTGGCGTCTTGTCACCGCCCCGGGCAAGAGCACCTTCGAGCCCGACGGGAAGGGCCTCGTCCTCAACATGAAGCACAACCCCTTCAACGACAGCTATATCGAGTGCGATATCCCCCTCGTTAAAAGGGGCATGCTGGAGTTCGACATGGAGTTCCCCGACCCGGCCAATTCGGGCGGCATCGGGCTTTATGTTGACATCTACAACATCGGAAGCTTCTTTCACAGCGCCTGCCGCGACTGGCGGTACTACTTCCCGGAACCCGAGTCCAAGCGGGTCGCGGGCTTCGGCATCGAGCCCGTGGGCCATCACAAGATCGCCCCCGTGGCGCCGAAGGGGCGTTCGCACTACCGCATCGTCTTCGACGCCGACCGGGACCGGGTGGAGTTCTTCAAGGACGACATGGAGGATCCCGCGGCCATCGCGGGAGGCGTCTCCATCTTCGGCCACGACTTCTACAGGGGGGGGAAGATCCGCATCGGCAGCATGGGGTTCGCAGGCGGCAAGATCCGCGCCTGGCGTCTCCTGGATCTCAAACTCACGGCTCTTGCGGAGAAACAGGAGACCTCTCTCCGGCGCAGCGGCGTGCTGATCTTTCAGGGGATGACCTTCGACGAGCTCAAAATCTTCGAGGCCCTGACCGCGAACGGGGTCCAAAAGGAGGCGTGTTTCCGCTACACCATGGAGTCCACCAGTCACGCCATGATCATCAGCAACCGGCTTCTTTACGACAGGATGCCCGGAGAGAAGAAACTCAGGAACGCCGAGCTGATCGTCCTCGCCGACGCCCCCGCGGGCCCCGGGAACATCCTCCCCGATTTCGTTTTGAAGGACATGGCCGATTTCGTCAGAAACGGCGGGCGGCTGGTGATCTTCGGCGGCTTCTTCACCCTCGAAAAAGGGGAGTTCCAGAAGACGCCGCTCTCTGAGATCCTGCCGGTGGAACTGGGTTCGCCATTCACCACGGGCAAGTTCGCGAAACCCGCCGCCCTCAGGAGCGTCGGCCCGGAATACGCCTGGATCGACGCCGAAAAGCCCTTCGACGTCGTTTACTACCACGATCTCAAGCTCAAAAAAGACGCGGCCGTCAAGCTGACCGCAGGGGGCAAACCCATGCTGGTCGAGCGCCGGGCGGGCCTGGGAAGCGTCGCCGTGTTCCTCGGCATGAAGGCCGGATACGGGAAACTCTTCACCGACCACCCCCGGTGGTTCAAACTTGCGTCTCAGATCTGCAGAGGAAAATAAGATGCCGGAAACGAAAGAACTTTACTTCGGCGCCGCCTACTGCCCCTATGCCAAGAGCGGCGACATCCCGACCGAATACTTCGAACGGGACATCATCACCATGAAGAAACTGGGGATGAACATCATCCGCCCCTTCGTCGCCTGGGACCGCATCGAACGGGAGGAAGGGGTCTACGACTTCGGCAAGCTGGATCTGCTTTTCGACCTCGCCGCCCGGCACGATATGAAGATACTGCTCAATCTGGGCGGCACGCTGACCTCGTGGGCGGCCATGTATCCTCCCCGGTACATCGTCCGCAAAAAGGGCGTGCAGGAGCTGAAGCTCGCGCCTTACGCCCCGCCCCAGTTCGGGCCCGTCCGCAGTCTGTGCATGGACGACCCGTACTTTTTCGAGCGGGCGAAGATCTTTCTCGACCTCTGCGCCGAGCGCTACTGCCGCCACCCCGCGCTGGCGGCCTGGAGTTTGTGGAACGAGCCCTTCTATCACGGCGACGGCTGCTTCTGCCCGCTGACCATGGCCAAGTTCCGCGATTTCCTGCGCGAAAAATACGACAACGACATCGCAAAACTCAACGAAAAATGGGGGACGGAGTTCCCCGTGGACTACCTGAGTTTCGACGAGGCGGAGCCCGGTGTCTGCGTCTCCTTTTCCGGCGGCGGCTACGGTCCCTGCGTCGATTACCTGAAATTCAACCGCTCCCGGGTGGCGGGCTGGCTGCAAGTCGTCCGGGAGGCCATCGAACGGCACAATCCCCGGCATCTGGCGATCGGGATCAACGTCGTTGTCACGGCGGCCTACCGGACCGCCGCCCAGCACAGTTTCCCCGGTATGCTGGAGCAGAATTCCTATGCGGATATCCCGGGATTCTCCGCCTACACGTTCTTCGCGATGATGGAGGAGGCTCCCTACCTCACCGCGGCGGCCAACGCCTGGTGCCGCTCCGGCGGCAAAGATCCCGCCGCCGGATTCTGGGCGGTGGAGGGCGAAGCCGGGCAGATCTCCTATCTGCCGGACCGTCACGACCGCGCCGAGCGGGGCTGGCGCACCGCCGCCAACTACCAGCTGATGGCCAACGGCGCGAGGATGCTGATGTTCTGGAAATTCGGCGGCCGCGCCACCGACACCCAGACCGACCAGTACAACCTGACCGGCTTCGACGGCAGCGTGACCGAGCGGGCCCAAGAGCTCTCGAAATCGGGAAAAGCCTTCCTCTCCATGCGGGACATCCTCGGCCGTTCCTGCGTCCACGCCCGGGCGGCGGTCCTGCTCGCGCCCGACACGGAGCTCGCCCGCATCTGCGACAAGAGCTACCCCGAGTATGTCGACGCCTGTCACGGCGCCTTCCGCATCCTCAACGAACTGCACATCGAGTGCGACATCGTGGACGAGCGCGTGTTCCGCCTGAAAAAGGAGCGCTACAAGGTGCTGATCGCCCCCGAGACGATCTTCCTCAACGAAAAGTTCGCCCATGAGATCGCGGATTTCGTCGCCGCGGGGGGAACGCTGATCACGGACTACCGGTTTGCCCAGAAGCGGGACGACTCTCTGCAGTTCCAGACCGTTCCGGGTCACGGTCTGCAGAAAGCTTTCGGTTGCTTCGTCAACGACTTCACCTTTGCGGAAAGCGACGAAGTCTTTGCCGTCGACGGCTTCGAGCCCGTGCCCCTCAAGGACCTTTTCCACGCCCACCTCAATCTCGCGGGCGCAGAGTCCCTTGCGGAATATTCCCACGGCGGAACGGCGCTTGCCGTCAACGGGTTCGGCAAGGGCAAAGTCTGCTGCTGGGGCTTTCCCGTCTTCCAGATCTTCCGCGCGGCGAAAAGCACGGAGAAACTGGCCGTCATCCGGGAGTTCTTCCGCCGGTTCTGCGCCGAGGCGGGAGTCGTTCCCGATGTGAAGATCGCGGGCGACGACGCCTTCCAGATGCAGACGGGCGTCCTGTGCAGAAACGACGATCCGGCGAGCAGCAAAATTTGTTTCCTCATCAACTTCTCCGACCGGAAACTCGACTGCCGCGTCGAACTCCCCGCCTTCGCCTCCTGCCGGGAGGTCACAAGCGGGCAAGCGATCGGCGCGCGGGAACTCGACCTCGCCTTCGCACCCTACGAAGCGAAGATCTTCGACTGCCGCGTCTAGAGACGACCGCGAGAGGATCAGCTTGACAAATCGACATTTGGCGTTATATTATGCCTGTAACCTGAATTAAACGATTAATTTTCCGGGAGCAGAAGATTGCCATGAAGCCTTCGCGATGCACGCTGCGGGACGTCGCCGAACGCTGCGGCGTCAGCACGGCTGTGGTGTCGGCGGTGCTGAACCGCCGGGAGGGCAGCATCGCGTGCTCGGAAAGGACGCGGAAAAATGTTCTCGCCGCGGCGCGGGAGCTCAATTACGTTCCGAACGTTCTCGCCCGTTCGATCCGCAAGAAGAGCGTACCTCTGGTGGGCGTTTTCCTGAGGAAGAATCCGGGCGCAAGGATCATGAACCGCTCCATGGTCAATATCCTGTCGGCCTCCGCCGAAGTCCTCAACGACCACGGGTACGAGACGATCTTCGTGCCGTTTCAGGACACGGCCAGTCAGCTTGCGCGGATGGAATCCCTCGTTTCCATGGGGATCATCGGCGGCGTCGTCACCGCCGTCGTGACGGAGGACTCTTCCGCGGTGTGCGATTTCCTCAAAAGGGCCGAACTGCCTTACCTGATATTGGGAAATCCCCCCGTGCCCGACGTCTATTGCCTGTACGGCGCCGAACCCGTATTGAGAGACCGGTGTCTCGAATTGGCTTCCCGCCGGGGCCTGACGCGGTGCATCGCCGTCCAGCCCTCTCCTCTGCCGGAGAGAAAATACCTTTTCCGCGCCATGCCGTTCCCCGACGACTACATCTGGAGCGCTCCCCCCGTTCCGGAGGAACAAGCCCTCGGCGACGCCGCTTCGACTCTTTTCGTCGTCATGGGCATGAGGCTCCTGCGGCGTCTGACCGCCGACGGCTTTCCCTGCGAAAACGCGGTCGTCGTCGATTTCGCCGATGAAAAAAACAACATCCCTCCGGAACTTGATGCCGTTTTTTCGGATACCGTGAGCGTCAATATCCGGGGAATGGAGGACCTCTTCGTTCCGTGGCTCCTCGACGGGAAGTGCCCCGAAAAGTATCACAACGCGATCCCGGTCGGCGAAGAGTGTTTCGAATTCAATTTTCATTTCTGACAGGAAAGGTTTTCCGTCGTGAAAAAAATGACAGCCATACCATCGAAGGAGGTCAACATGAGCCGTTTTTCAAAAGTCCGCAATCACTTCACGCTGATAGAACTTCTTGTCGTCATCGCCATCATCGCCATACTGGCGGCGATGCTGATGCCCGCGCTGCAGCAGGCCCGAGAACGGGGCAAGACCGCTACCTGTCAGAACAATCTCAAGACGTTCATGCTCAATCACGCCTTTTACACCGATGCCTTCGACGGATGGCTGCTGCCCTGCTACAACGGCAAGCGCAACTGGTGCCGCCTTCTCTATGAATGGAAACAGGGAAGCAGTTATCAGACCAATATCATTTACAGGGAGTTGCTCTGCCCGTCGGAGACGGAATACCCCAACGGCAATCCCGTGCGCAATTTTGTGTACAACGTCTACGCCGGATTTTACGGAAGCGCCTGGTATCCCTTCATGAAGATCACCCGTTTCGAGAAGCCGACCATGACCATGATGATCGGTGATCAGTACATGGGCCACCCCAACAGCAAGGATTATTATTACGTCGGGCAGGGCGGTTCGACGATCCCCAACCTGCCGGGGCTCTGCTACAAGGAGCTGGCGCTGCGCCACAACGCTTCGACGAATCTGGGCATGCTCGACGGGCATGTCACCTCGATGAAGTTCGAACAGCTTGATTACAACTTCGCTTCGCCCCGCACAAGTTATCTTGTGCGGCCCAACAAGTAGTTTTTTCGAGAAGGAAAAGGGACCCTATGAAAAAGTTGTTTGCGTTTCTGTTTGCCGCCGTCTGCGCGGCGGTTCCGGCGGGGAACATCACCGTCGTCCTGCCGGAAAAGCCGACCCCCGTCGAGAGCCGGGCCGC
>JAFSTC010000016.1 GCA_017450705.1 Lentisphaeria bacterium
CCACGGGCGTGGGGAAGACAGGGCGATTTCAAGAAGCAGTACTGCATTGACGGAAACACCCCCACGGGCGTGGGGAAGACATCTTCGAGCAGCGCGCCCGCGATGTTGTCGAGGAAACACCCCCACGGGCGTGGGGACGACCTCGCCAGTCTTGAGATCGCGCCGCAGATCCCGGAAACACCCCCACGGGCGTGGGGAAGACTCGATCTTCAGCGCCTGGATGTCGTACTTCGCGGAAACACCCCCACGGGCGTGGGGAAGACATTCGTGTCGTACTCCAGCAGCCGGGCCGCCCGGAAACACCCCCACGGGCGTGGGGAAGACAGCACCCTCAAATCATCCCTAATATAGCGTGATTTTATTCAATTGTCAATCAACCTTGATTTTATCACCGGCGAGGGATTTCTCTACCAGCAACTGTAATCCGGAAATACAGGTCAGCTGTTTGGCCGTCGCGCCTCGAACGTAGATCCGAAAGTGCGGCGCCTTGCTTATGCTCTTGAAGATCACCAATCCCGATGAAATCGGTGCTTTTTCCATCAACAGATCTACCACCCGATCCGCCAAAGAGTCAGTGATCCCTGAGACAAAGACATTCGGTTTGGGTTCCACGAACCACAATTTGATCTTGCCGCGAAGCGCATCCGGTAACGAATTCGCAACAATCACAACCATTTTATTTCAACCCCAGTAAGTCCAAAATGTCATTGGGGCACTTGGTCATCAGATCGAAATCGAGAACCCGCTCACGGAATCGCTCAAGCACCAGAAGACGGTTGTAAATGCCGGCCATCTCAACGGTAAGGGAGAAAGCAAGGTCAAAAACCAAATCGGCCTTGTAGAGGTCGGCGATGTCATATACGAACGGCAGCGGTGAGCCGGAGTGGATGAAGCCGATACGCGGCGACAGACCGAGTGCATGCAGAATCGATGAGATCAACGCATATAAAGCCGCGTTGCAGGAAGTAATCAGTTGATTGGTCAGATCCGAGAGTTCGAACTTTCCCGGCTGATACGAGCGCCCGCGCCATGCGACGAAGTATTTTTCCGCCAGCCGTTCGTAGAGTTCGCGGATCCGGCCGCCCTCCATCACCATCAGCTCCTTCAACTCCTTGTTGCGGACCTTGGCCTCCGGAAAACGCCTCAGGAACATTTCCCGGGCGATCCGCAGTGAGGAGACCGGATCGGCGGCAAGCTCCAGCTGACGCTTCAGATTCCGTGTGTTGGCGGAGGGAGTCTGCCCGACTGCGTAAAACATCAGCGAGTCTTCGCCGACCCAACAGACGGTGGTGTTGAGCGTCGCGAGGACCTTCACCACCTCGTGCGTCACCGTCGTGCCGGGACCGAGCAGAATGGTCATGATCGTCGCCGCCGGCAGCCGGATGACCTCTCTTTCCGCCGAGATCCATTTGATGCTGGAGTCGTCGACTTCAAGTCTGCCGTGCTCGAGATAGATAAAGGGGTAACGCTCGCGGATCTTCGGCAGATCCGCGAGCGTCGCCTTGAGGATGATCCGCTCCGCCATATCCTACTCCGCAACCGGATCGGCCGGAAATTCTTTCCGGACCACCCAGCGGTCCCGGTACAGCCGGTTGTCGCCGAAGCGCAGCGGCACATCGTTGAGGAGCCGCGACTCCGGCGCATTGCCGTCTGGGGCTTCGCTGATGATCCACTTCGGCCGCCGCGGCTTTCGGGAGTCGCCGCCCCGGCGCTCCGCCTCGGCTGCGAGGAAGCCCTTCAACGCTTTCAATGCCTCGCCTTCGCTGTCGCAAAGCCCCTGAAAGACCGGCGCCGACGGCACGCAGCATTTGCGTCCCAGATAAAGGTCGAAAATCGGCTGTCGGAGCGATGCCGCGAACTTTTCGGCCAAGTCGTCGTCCAACCCGACGAAGACCGCGAAAACGCGCTCTTGCAGATATTCACGGTAGGTGCGTTTGGCGCCGCCGCCTACGGCCTTGCTCCCGTCGTTCTTTCGCGGGATGTGAAGGGTGCTCCACGCCTCCTTCTCGTCGTAGCCGTTGCCGACCATGTGATAATCTACCAGCTTGTCGCCGGAGTCATCGAAGGTGACGACCGTGAAGGGCGCATCCGCCATTCGGCCGAGCAATTGTTCCTGCGGGCCCGAGTCGCCGGAGGAGGCCAGCAGCATGCCGAAGATTCCCGACTTGGTCGGGTATTCCAGAGTCTGCCGGAGGTCGAAACGCGAATCCGCCCCCCAACTTTGCAATGGCCCCTCCAACCACAGAAAAAGATGTTTCATGGATATATCCCCCTGCGGTCAGAGCGCCGCCACCGCCTCGCGCAGCCCGGAAATCAAGGTGTCCGCGGAACCGCAGCTGAGACCGATCTCGAACTTCGCCCGAAGTCCGAAGAGCGAACCGTACATTTTTTCCACAGCTTCGAAACGCTCTTTCAACGCTTGGGTGCTGGCGGCGACGACGTCGGGTTCGCGTCCCGAAGGACGCACTGCGGCATTGAAGGGCAATTGCATCCCCTGCCCGCGGCGCAGCGTCACGATGGCGTAGTCCCACGGCGTCACCGCCGCCATCGTCGCCTGACGCGCCGACGGGACCGCAAGGATAAGCGCCTTGGTGAAGTTCTCCACCGCCGGGAAGATATCGTCGGTGTGCAATGTGCGCGCCAGCTGCCCGAGGTCGAGCGAAACATAGCGGTAGTAGGTGGCGGAGTTGAACTCCAGCGACCCCATGTGCGCCGATCCGGAAGTTTCCTCCCCGCGCATATCGTCGACCGCGGTGAAGAAATCGATCTCGGGATCGACCCGGTGGGTCGAGATCGCGTGGGCGAAGGACGCCGCCGCCTCGATGTTCATATCGACGGCGTTGGCGACCATGCGTCCGAAGAGCGCGATGTCCAAGCCGTCGTGTGCCGGATTTATCGCCCGTTTGCTGAGCTTCTGCAGTTCTTTCGCCGCGATTTCGGCGAATCCGTTTTCGGCGAAGGCGGCGGCGATGCCCTCTGCTTCGGAGTCGGAGATGAAAAAGAGCGTGTCGCTGATTCCGTCCTTGACGGACTTCGCAAAAGCGGCGGCGGTCCATTCACCGCATTTCAGCGCCTGCTCATCGGACGCACCGAGGGCGAGGCATCGGTCGGCAATGGTCTGAACGATATGTTTCGTGCGGCGTGCAGTGGGAACTCCAAGTTCGTGCAGCTGGAGCCGCACCGCCCGCTTCCAGCACTGCGAACTCACGCGGGCGCGAGGAACGCCGCCGATCAACGCGGACTTCGGCGAACCGAGATCGTCACGGTTGAGGCAAGAGACGGGGAAGGATTGAAGAATGTGGAACTCGATGCGAAGGCCGTTGAACTTGTCGGACATGATGAAACTCCTTGTTTTTGTTGGTATTGTTGTCCGTTGAACTATTGCTGTTGATTATCCGTTGCCGTGGCGGCGGCGGAACGGCAGGGGCGCAGCCGCAGCAGTCCGAAGCCGAACGCCTTGCCGTGCCCCAGCCCGGCGAGAAAAGAACATTTGAAAAGCGCCCGGTCCGTGACCCGCAGCCGCCCCCGGTAGAAGGCATGGTTGAAAACACATTCCCCCTCCGCCTTTTCAAAACGCCTGGTTTGGCGCGGGAGGACCTCGAGAAAACGCGGATCCGCCTCGAAGCCCCACTTTGGCGCATGGGCTATGAACCATTGGAGCAGATCGAACTGCCCCGTGACCGCACGGCGTTTGCCGTCTGTTTTGTCCCGCCGCGTCGGGTTCAGATCGACCTCGAAGCGGTACTCGTCGAAGCCGAGAAACGCCTCCGAAACCACTGTCGCCGACGAGACGACGTACTCGGGCGGCTCCGGTTCGCGTTCCGAAAGGATGAGCAGCGTGCGTTTGCCGGGGACCGTCGCCCCGAGATCGGCGTAGAGCGGGCGCGCCGGTTTCCCTCCCGCGGACAACGGGAAGCAGGAGTAGACCAGCCGGTGGATCGAGTAGTCGTCGCGGATCTCGCCCTCGCGCAGCGCCTTGGGATCGAGGAAAAGTTTCGTCAGGTAGGACATCACTCGGCCTCCTCTTCCGGTGCGGCGTCGATGTTTTTGCGGAAGAAATCACGCGTCCAGGCGACCCGGGTCTTTTCGTTCCAGTAGAGCAGTTCCCTGAGCAGTTCGGTGTAGTTCACCGAACCGCCCTTGCTCTGGATGTAGCGCAGGATCGGCCGCAGGACCGGGATCAAATCCCATGTCGTATCGCAGGCGATCAACCGGCGCAGACGCCGCTTCTCGCGCTCCTGCGCCTCGCTGTCGGCACCGCAGATCTTCCGCAGCGCCATACCGACGCTGCCGGTGCCGTCCGCATCGGGTTTTTCGCGGGCGATCGCGGCCCCGACCAGCGCGAAGCACAGCCGCTGGCGCTCATCGGCGATGTCGCAGAACGGCACCAGAAACTCCCACGCCGCGCTGCACTGGTTCGGGTTGTCCGCCCGGCGCATGACCGCCTGAAACGCGGTCTCCGCCGGATTGTTGGATCGGCGTATTACAGTTTCGACGAAACCGCGGTAATTGTCGACGCTTCGGGGATTCTCCATTTTTACTTATCTCCTTTCCTCACAGGTGACTGAAATCCGGGGTGACACTCCACCCACGCCTCCAGCTGGCGCGGCGTGTCGCGGGGGCAACATTCTTCATAGATTTGAAGGAGCCGTTTGAACCAATCAGCGCGCGCCCGTTTGATCGCCGCCGGGTCGGGGGAATCGGCAAAGGCAAGGTCGACGATCTCCTGCGCGTGCGGTTCCATGCGCTCCCAGAAGAGCGACTTCGCCCGTTCGCCTTGCGATTTTGTATTCTCTTTGCCCCCCATTTCCTTGTAATAGCCAACGACGCAGTTGTAAAGGCGTTTTGCGTAATTTTCGACCTCCTCCATGAATTTGCAGAATGTTTGGTAAGATTCCTCTGTCATACACTCGACGGGAAACGCAAACTCCGACTCCACGTAGTCGTTCATTCCGGAAAGATATTGTTCGCCGGAATTGGAACTGACCGAAACGCCGCCGACCCAGACCGTGCAGGATTTCACACGGAGCATGCGGAGTTTCGTCATTCCCATCGACAGGAAATACGGCTGAATTCGGCTGTTGCTTTGCAGAAAAGCCAGCAGCGCCGTGAGTTCCCGCCACGGGCGCGTATCGGTTTTCGCCCACTCGGCGCGGGTATTTTTACCATCGCTGGTGATCGTCAGCGCCGGATCGACCAATCCGTTCTTGTGGTTGGGATAACTTATTCCGGATGTTTTGATCACCCCCTCATCTGTCAACAGCAGAAACTTGTCGAGAGGAAAGAGCTGTCCCTGATAACTCCTCCGATACTCGTCGGCGCGGTCGTCGGCCTCGCCGGAGGGCATCGCCTCCCAAAACGGGACGCCCACGCCATCAGGCCACGCGTTGATCTCGCGCAGATCGGTTTCGCTCAGCAGATTCAAGTAGAGCGTTTCCCACAGGTCTTCGCCAAGCATGTAGGCGTGCAGATAACCCATGAAACCAAGCAATGTCCCGCTGGTACCGGTTCCCTTGACGACTCCGGGCGAGAGGCACAGATCCTTGTCGAATTTTTTGCCGCCGCAGGCGAAACAGGCACTCCGCAACAGCAGGATCGCTTTTTCCGCTTCGGAGAGCCCCCGATAACGGTTCCAGTCGGAAAGCATCACCTTGTTTCCTTCTGCGATATATACCATCAGCGACCCGGGCGACGCCGCGGTTCCCCCAAGTTTTGCCAATTGCGGGAACTGCAGAAAGGGCCGCTCGCCGTAAAGGTCGAAGCAGTCGCGGTGCCGTTCCAGATAGGCGCGGGCGTTCCCCGCCATGGTTTCGGGCGTCAGCGCGCGCCACGACTCCGCATCGGGAATGTGGTTCGCGGCGTGGACGATGGCGAGCAGAAAACGCAAAATCACGATCTTGTCGACCGCATTGCCGCTCAGCCGGGACGGCGGTTCCGTGAAAAATTCGATCAAACTCTTCCTTTCCTGCGAACCGGCGATCGGGATCCACGGGTCGCTGCATAAATTGAATGCCATTACCTTTCTCCTTTTTTTTCAGCGGTACGGTAACCAAGTTTTTCATGGTAGAAACATTCCAGCCGGGTCGGTGCGCAGGATTCCGCCAGCAGCCGCCCGGATCCGTCGACGTAGGCCGCGCGCACGGGGCGGGACTCCCCGTCGCCCGTCCACAGCAGACCGCTGAGAAAAGTTTCGGTCGGAAATTCGGCATAGGCCGGCGCGAGATGCTCCGGCACCTTGAGCATACAGCGCAGAATCGCCCTCGCCGCGGCGACGCGTTCCCGTGCCGATGCCGACGGCGGCGGAAGTTCGATCGGTTCGTCGGCAAACTGCGCCGCGATCCGTTCCCGCATAGGATATCCTTTGTTTCCCTTGCGGATCAGCAGCAGCTGGACCTCGGGACGGTCGTTGACCCGCGTGCCGACGGAATCGTCATCCAATGGCGCATCGGCGCTCCCCTGCGAAATATCGGCGAGATGTTCCAGTTTTTCCCGCTCGTCCAGCATCCGTCTTTTCAGTTTCAGCACCGCTCCGTCTTCATCGGCGTCGGCGTAGATCCGCTCCAGAAGCGGACGGATATCCGAGGGCAGCGATACCGAGGCAAGTTCCCGCCACACGCGAAGTGTCCGCAGGACCCAGTAGGGGTCGTAGGGCAGACATGCTCGACGGAACTTCTCCGCGTCGGCCGGATTTTCACACGCCGGCGGGATCAGGATCAGCGCCTCCCGGCGGGCGCATGCCGGGCGCACGTCATTCAAAGACGGATGACGCCACAACCGCCCCAGCCGCTGAAACAGCATATCGCCGGGCGCAAGCCGGGTGATCAGAAAATCAGCATCCACATCGACCGACTGCTCCAAAACCTGTGTTGCCACAAGAATTCTGCCGCGGCGGCAACGCTCCTTGCCGCCGTTTTTACCCAGCAGCCGCACCCAGCGCTCCTCTTCGCTCTGGCGCCGACACACGGGGAAGCGGGAGTGGATAAGCCCTGTTTCCACCGTGCCGCCGACGATCGTCTGCACTTGTCGGAATATTTCCTGCGCTCCCGTTACGGTATTTTCGATCCAGAGGACCTGCTCCCCGCGGTTTGCGCGTTCGATCGCTTCCCGCAACGGCTCCGCGTCGTCGGAAGCGCGGCGCACATCCACAGTAACATCATTTCCCGCGGGGACTTCGATTTTCCGCACCTCATTTTTTCCCGGCTCTGCGACGGAAATAAGCGGATAAGGGTCTGCGGTTGAAACGTTACGGTCGCAGCCCAACAGCCTCGCCCGTGCCGCCGCTGTCAGAGTCGCGCTCAGCACGATCGCCGTACCGCCCCATTCGCGGATGCGGCGCACCAGCGCGGCGACAAGGGACCCCGTGTAGCTGTCATAACTGTGGACCTCATCCAGAACAACCACCTTTCCCGCCAGCGCAAACGCCCGCAGCGCCCGGTGACGGACATTGACGACCGACAGCAGCGCCTGATCCACCGTGCCCGCCGCAAAAGAGGCCAGCAGCGCCCGTTTCTTCGTCTGAAACCAGCTGCCGCCGCTCCGGGAATGGAATCCGCTGTCATCGCTCTCCGACAACGGCCAGTCCAGCCACGAGTCGCCATGGATCAGCAGTGCCTCCGGGACATCGCCGTCCGCCGCCTGTTTCAAAAAAGCGTTGAGCCGGTCGAAGATCCTCTCCGACGTCAATTTTGTCGGCATGGCGAAGTAGACTCCGTTCGCCTGTTTTTCCGCCAGCAGGTGATAGGCGAGCGAAAGGGCCGCTTCGGTCTTGCCGCTGCCCATTCCCGATTCGATGACGATGACGCTGCCGGGCTGCGCCAAGCCGTCGCAGGCCCGCTGCAGCTGATTCATGGGAAAGCCGAAAAGATCATCGAAACTGCGGCCTCGTTTCCATTCCTGCGGCACAAGACCCGCACTGCGGATCACCTCGATCATCTGGCGGTCCGACGGCAGGGGAGAGCGCCAGGGCAGATCCATTCCCGAGCTGAGCCAGTCCGCAAGGATCGTTGCTCCGAGGATCAAGTCCTTTTCCCTGTCAGGCAAGTGTTTCAGGTCGCAGTTCGGCAGTTTCAGCATTTCCTGCAGACGGGCAAGCAGTTCCGATCGCAGTTTTTCCCACGCTTCGCCGCCGAGCACGGCGTTTTCTACGGAATCCTGCGGACCGAGCCGCCACGTGGCTCCGCCGTGGTGACAACCGGCGAGGCGGGCGAATTCCGAACCGAAACGGTCCTCAAGCGCGATCTCGGAACTTCGGGCATGACCTCCCGGCATCTCTTCGACGGGCGGCCATGGCGGTGGAAGTTCGAGCGCGTTAAGTATTTTTGACAAAAAAGCCGGTGTGACTTTGCCGATGTCATGGACCGCGGCGAGCCAGAATGCCGCGTCGGTGATCGCGGCGCCCCGGGGATACCCCCTCCAAAACTGCCGCAGGATTTGCAGTATCCGGCATGTCGTCCACAGATGGGTCAGTACGTCGCAGCCTTTTTCCGAAACCCTGACGTCGTCCCGCCAAACGGTCCGGGTTTTTGCAAGACATTCTTCCGCGGACACGGTGGGGCGTCGAACAGTTTTTGGGCCGTTGTTTGCTCTGTTGAAATTCATACGGTCAGAATGTCACATCTCATTCAAACGGTTTTGCCGGTTCTTCCGATCACGAAAAACGTATAGGGCGATAAACCTTCAACTTATTATAGCATCCGATCTTTTCACTTACAAGCAGCAAACCCGATTTTTCCGCAAGTCTCTGATTTTTGCGCAGGGCGGAGAATGTAAGGCAAATATACGAATCTGGCGGAGGATAACGCAATCTGGAGAACGAACTGACGGATGGCCTTCCGTCAGAGGCACAAAACAGGCCGTCATTTCCCCAAAATGTCCGTCATTTGTGCTCAAAACAGGCCCGTCATTCTCGAAAACGGCTTTCCCAAAATATCTCGTTTTTCTTGAAAAAAGAGGGGGCCGGGGGGAGAAAAAAACTTCTTTTTCACGGAAAAAAGAAGTTTTTTTCTCCCCCCGGAATCTTCCCTTCCCCCCCCGCTGTTACATATCCAGCGGGCGGCCGCCGGCGTCGACGGCGACGGGGCGGCGGGTGGAGAAGGGGATGTGGGCGAGGCGTTGTTTGAGGTCGCCGGGGGCCCAGGAGGGAGCGGGGGCGAAGTCGCGGGCGGCGAGGTAGGAGAGGATCTCGGATTTGAGGTATTGGGCGGCGGGGTCGTTTTCGGTGAAGTTGAGGCCGGACATGATGATGCGGCCGGAGCCGACCGCAAACTCCGAGAGCATGGATTTGTGTCGGACGAGTTTGAAGGAGGGGATCAATTCCATCAGGGGGCGGAACTCGGGCATGGCGGCGTCGTAGACGAGGGAATGGCTTCCCGTCATCATGGGGAAGAACTGCCAGTCCATGAATTCTTCGGAGGGGAAATTTTTCCAAATGGGATGGGGGTTCAGGAGAGCGCCCGCGTGGCCGAGGGAGCGGCCGGAGGTATGGGGGCGGAAGGTTTCCTCGAGGGTCTCGGCGGGGAAATTGCCCGTCAGCAGGGCCGTGCCGCCGGAGGAGATGAAATCCACGTCGTCGGGGGTGAGGCTCGCCAAAACGCGGCAGAAGGCGGAGGGCGTGGTCCTTCCCTCGGGGAACACCCAGAAGTGCCAGAAGTTTTCGAGGGGGGCGCCGTTGAGGAGCCCTTCGGCCGCAAGAAGATAGCGTTCGCCCCGGGAGGGGGCGGGCAAAGTGAAGGCGACACGTCCGAGGGGGAAGATGCTGCCGGGGGCCATGCCGGAGCGGGAGACTTTTCCGCTTGCGATAACGTTGCCCGCGGCGTCCTCGAAGCGCCAGGCGCCGGAAAAAGTTCCTTCACCCCGGCCGAAGTAGCTGATGAGGAGTTTTTCGTCGAAGGAGCCGCCGGCCTGGAAATTGCGGCGGGCGAGGGCTGAAGAGAGGAGGATGCTTTCGTTGTTGTAGCGTTTCACGTCCGCTATGGTCTCGCCGGGTTTTTCCTCGTAGAACTCGTTGAAGATGCCGCAGGGGTATCCGGTGAGGTGCCAGTGGGTGTCGATGCCGCCCAGATAGTCGTACCCGGTGATGCTGGAGCAGCTGCGCAGATTTTCGACCAGCTGTTTGCGGAGCGAGGAGATGAAGCGGCAGTTGTTGAGAAAGTACCGTTTGCGGTTCTGCCAGACGCCGTGTTTGGTCATGTATTCCCGGGCGGCCTCGAAGAGATCGGTGCCGATGAAGGTCCCCTTGTAGCGGGGTTCGAGGTCGAAGTCGAGGTAGCCGCCGAGGATCCCGATCTCGTGGCTCAGGCAGGGCTTTTTGTAGTGGCTGTGCATGTAGTCGGCCTGTTCGGGACCGGGGAACATGTCGTGATGGTAGCTGAAGTAGCCGAAGCCGAGGGAGCCGTAGACGTCGCTGAAGGCGGCCACGTCGGCCAGGCGGGCGGCGTCGTGGCGGACGGGTTTTTTCGCGATGGGGCGGGAGGGGTCGAATTCGTACTCCACCATGCGCATGGCCTCCTGGGGGTTGAAGAGCATGCCGGGGGCCATGGTCCGGAGCATGGAAACCAGCTTCTTCATGCGGGCGAGGACCTGATCGTCGATGCGTTTTTCGTTGCCCTCGCAGAAGATGACGGCGCAGGGATGGCGGCGGATGTGGCGGATGATCGCGGCGGCCTCCTCCATGGAGTAGACGCTGGGCAGTTCGGTCTGAACGAAGAAACCCAGTTCGTCGCAGGCCGCATAAAACTGCTCCGGGGGGCACCAGGTGTGGCAGCGGATGAAGTTGAAGCCCGCCGCTTTGAGGACGCCGAGGTCGTGCAGATATTTTTCCTTGTCGAAGTGGGGGTTGCACGTTTCGGGGAAGTAGCAGTGCTCGGTGACGCCGCGGAAGAAGGTGATCTCGTTATTGACCGCGATCCGGGTGCCGCAACAGGCGAGGGTCCTCGCGCCCCAGGGACGGGTCCAGACGTCGGAGAGTTCCTCGCCCGCAAAAAGTTCCAGTTTCGCCGTGCAGAGTTTCGGGTCCCGGTCGGACCAGAGGGGGATGTCCTTCCCCTCCGAAAAGAAGTCGACTGCGTTTCCGGAGCAGAGGAGGGAGCCGGAGTCCAGCAGTTTTTCGCCGTCGCGGAGAGACCAGACGAGGCGGGTCCCCGCGCCGTTCACGAGTTCGGCGTGCCAGTGGGGGCGGCCCTCCTCGAAGGTGATCCACGCATCGGATACGGCGCTTTTGCCCGTGATGCGGAGGAAGGTGCGGTCGCCGACGCCCGCGCGTTCGGACTGATACCCCTGGGCGGCCAGTCCCCGGTGCTGTCCGGGACGGGCGCCGAAGGGGATGCCGTCGTGGGTCCCGTCGACGCGGCAGAAGGCGCCGCCGTCATCGTGGACGTTGCAGACGACGAGGACGATCTCGTTTTCCCCGTCGCGGACGAAAGCGGTGACGTCGAACTGCGAGGAGACGGAGTAGCCCGTGACCTTTCCCGCGAAGGAGCCGTTGCAGAAGACGGCGCATCCCCACATGGCGGGACCGACGGTCATGAAAATCCGGGCGTCGGGGGCGGGGGAAAAACGCACCCGTTTCCGGTAGAACCCGGTGCCGATCAGGAATGAACTGCTGGCGTGGGGGAGCAGGCTCGTCCCCATGGGGAAATGGGGTTTGCGGTAGTCGGGGTTGACCCGGGCGCGAAGACCGAAGAAATCCTCCTCGTCGAAGAGCTCCAGATGATCGTCCCAGTAGCCGGGGGTCACCATCCGTCCCGTGAAGAGCTCCCGTTCCGGCAGAGGGGCGTTTTCATCGAATTTTTGGGGCGAGTAAAAGAATTCCCACATCCCGTCCAGGGGAATCGTTAGCATCTCTCTGGTCATGAGCGGTCTCCGGGGTAATGAGGTGAAATTATTTTTCGGCGGCCTTCTCCTCTTTCTTCTCCAAGCCGGAGAAGGCGGCGATGTCGGAGAGGGCGACGTTGCCCTCCACCTGACCGTTGTCGAGGGGATTGTCCACCCGGGCCGCCAGATCGCGGAAAAGACGCCTGATGTCGATGACGCCGCCGATGAAGAACCAGATGCTGGTCACGAAGGCCGAGACCAGGGGCACGCCCAGATAGACGATGAAGAAATAGTGGCCCCACCAGGCCAGTTTCCACGGCGAGAAGATGTTCCAGACGACGACGAGCACGAAGGTGATGAGGAATTTGTAGATGAAGGAGTAGATGAAGACGCTCCACGAGATCACCTTGTCGCCGGTGGAGTATTCGGGGGTGATGCCGATGATCTTTTTGAACGCGTTGCGGAAACTCCAGTGGAAGGGGGCCTGTTTGTCGTCGTCGGTGTTGTAGATGCCGCGGTGGAGCATCCTGTCGAGATTGAAGGGGCCCTTGTAGGTGACGAGGGAGCCCGCGATGTAGAAGAAGAGGCTGCTGAGCATGATGATGAAGTTGATCTCCATCGAGTTGATGGGGAACTTGTGGGCGGCCATGCGCCAGACGATCCACGGCTCGAAGGGGCCGGAGCACGTCGCGAGGAATTCGCCCACGGGGATGTGGAGCTGGTTGGCCTCGAGCCACGGGTAGACCAGATCGGCCCAGTTCCGCTGGCAGAAGATGAAGAAGAGCGAAAGCACCATGCCCGAGATCAGGGAGCTGAAGGCCCCGGTGGTGTTGCCGAAGCGGCTGTAAAGGCCGAAGATCATCATGGGGCCCGCGCCGATCCACAGCGTGCACATGATGGTGACGAACATGTTGACGTAGTCCAGCTGGGCCATGAAGAAGGAGCCGATGAACCAGAAGAGGCCGCAGCCGATGGTGACCGTGCGGATGACGAAGACGTGGGTCTCGGTGGAGAAGCCCTTTTTCATGAAGGGCACGACGCAGTCCTGCGCGATGGTCTGGGCGGCGGAGAACAGCCGGGAGTCGTCGGTGGAGAGCATCATGAGCAGTACGAAGAGGGCGAAGAGCCCCAGCATGCCCGCCGGAAGGATGTGGCGAAGGGTCACGGGCAGCATCATCTGGTGGTAGAGCGTGAAGAACTGCTGGTAGTTGGCTTCGGCGTTCTTCGAGCCCTTGAGCCCCTTGTGGACGGCTTCGAGGTGGGGCGTATCCAGATTGGAATCGTGGGAGAGGCGGGCGTCCTGAGGCCGTCTGCCGCCGATGATGTGGTCCCGGGGCGGGAGTTTCTTCACGTCGGAAATGAGTTTTTGCCTGAGCCGGGGCGATTCCACGGGGACTTCGCCCAGGACGCGCTCGCTCAGGGTGTCGCGGATCTCCTTGGCGTTGACCGCGAGACTGGGGTGGTTGAGCATGCTGATGACCATGACGACCATCAGCACGTAGAGGACGCTGGAAAACATGCCGCGCCACGTGCCCATGATGCCGGACATCTTCTGTTCGTGGGGCGTACGCGCGGCCACGTTGGAGCCGGTGCCAAGCCAGTTGGCCCGGTTGACTATTGTCGAGTAGACGGTCACCACGAGGGCGAACATGTTGAAGTCCCGCAGATGGGAGACGTCGTAGGGGTTGAGGAAACTCTGCCCGGGGACCCGGTCGCTCATGACGGGGATCACCACGTCGCTCCACGAGAACTTGCAGATGATGAAGATGGTGAAGATGACCAGCATCGGGTAGCAGATGAAGCCCTGGATGGTGTCGGTCACCAGCAGGGAGAGGGTGCCGCCCAGATAGCAGATGAGCACGCACAGGGTGATCATGATGAGGGTGAGGACGAGGAACGAGGGGATCTCGACGCCCAGGAGTTTGAAGGAGTGGGGCAGACCCATGTAGTAGATCATGAACCGGGCGGCCAGCGCCGGGCACATGCAGTTGGCCAGCAGCTCCGCGACGGAGCGCAGGGCCGAGGCGTAGAAGCGCAGCGCCCGGTTGTAGCGCATTTCGAGGAACTGGCCCAGGCTCATGACCTTGGTCTCGCGGAAGCGGTACGAGACGAAGCCCGTGAGGCCGAGGAAGATGCTCAGGGGGGCCAGGATGTTGTTCCAGAAGACCATGGCGAAGCCCGTCTTGTAATGGGCCTCGGTGTACCCGATGAGGGTGATGACGGCAAGGCCTTCGGCCACGCTGCTCACGCTCAGGACGTAACGTCCGGCGACGCGCCCGGCGGCCAGATAGTCGGAGACGCCCTTGATGTATCTGCGGGAATAGAAGCCGACCCAGACGACGAACGCCATGGGCACCAGCGTGATGATCCAGTCGAGAATGCTCATTGCGAAAAAACCTTTCCCCGAAAAGTCGGAATTTGCGTTGACGCCCCTAATATAACGCCGGAAAAAAAGGGTGTCAAGACGGCGGCTCCGGCAAACATTGCTTTTTTGTAAGATTTCCGGGGCCGTGCCGTCCGGCCGGGAATTTGGCCGTTTTTGGTCGCCTGGAGGGCTTTTCCGCTTGACAAAAGGACGGTTTCGTGCTAACTTTACCGGAAATGTTTTCGGATCGGCGCTCGCGCAGAAGCGTCCGGCAAATCATTCAGGATCGAAAAAGAGAAAATGCAGAAATTCATCGAAAAATTCCGGGCCCGTTACGGGACGGATCCCGCGGCGGCGGCCTGCGCGCCGGGAAGGCTGGAGATACTGGGCAATCACACCGATTACAACGAGGGGGTCGTCCTCTCCTGCGCCGTGGCTCAGACCACCTGTTTCGCGGCGGTCCCCGCGAAGGGAACGGTGTGCCGCATCGTCGATTTCAGGGACGGTTCCGAAATGACCTTCGACCTGGCCGAAGCCGATGCGGCTCCGCCGAAGGACGGCGGCCGGTACATCAAGGGCATGGCGCTGGAACTGATCCGCCGGGGCGCGGCCGTCCCGGGATTCGACGCCGCCATCGAGAGCAGCGTGCCGCTCTCCGCGGGCATGTCCAGCTCCGCCGCGCTGGAGACGGCCGCGGGGCTGGGACTGCTGAAACTGGCGAATGCCGAACTGGATCCCGCCGAGCTCGCCCGGGCCGGTCAGGCCGTGGAAAACGGCTATCTGGGGCTCAAAACGGGGCTCCTCGATCAGTTCAGCTCCATTTTCGGCAGAGAAAACGCGATGATTTTGAGCGACTTCCGCAGCGTCACCGTGCGCCGCACGGTCCCGCTCCCCGGGGAGTACGTCTTCGTCGTCATCAACTCCATGAAGAAACACAATCTGGTGGACTCCGAGTACAACGTCCGCCGGCGGGACTGCGAGGAGGCCGCCTCGGTCATGTGCCAGATCGTCCCCGAGGCGAAGACCCTGCGGGACATCTCCTGGGAGCAGCTCAATTGCGCCCGGGACCGCATGCACGAGCGGGTCTTCCGCCGGGCGCTGCACGTGGTGGGCGAGTGCACCCGGGTCATCGAGGGGGCGCGTCTCCTCGATGCGGGCGACGTGGCCGGTTTCGGCCGCCTGCTCTTCGAGTCCCACGAGTCCAGTCGCGTCAACTTCGAAAACAGCACGCCCGAACTGGATTACCTGGTGGAACTTGCGAAATCCGTCCCCGGCTGTCTCGGGGCCCGGCTCTCCGGCGGCGGCTTCGGCGGCATCACGATCCATCTGGTCGAGCGCGCCCGGGCCGAAGAGTACGCAAAAAGAGTGGCCGAAGCCTACAAGATGCGCACCGGGATCGCGGCGGAGTCCATCATCTGCGCTCTCGGCGGAGGCGCACACACCGTTACTTTCTGAAAAAGAGCATATAAAGGAAACAACATCATGCGGATCCTCACGGGAATCCAGCCCTCGGGCATCCCCCATCTGGGGAATTATTTCGGCGCCATGCGGCAGGTCTGCGAACTGCAGAGCCGGGGCGAGAGTTTTCTTTTCATCGCCGATTATCACGCGCTGACCACTTCGCCCGATCCGGAGACGCTCCGGAAGAACATCCTCAATCTGGCCATCGACTTCATCGCCTGCGGCATCGATCTGGAGCGGACGGTGTTCTTCCGCCAGTCCTCCGTGCCCGAGGTCTGCGAACTGGCCTGGGTGCTCGCCAACGTCTCCCCCGTGGGCCTCATGGAGCGCGCCCACAGCTACAAGGACAAGATCGCCAAGGGCTTCGCTCCCAACTGCGGGCTCTTCACCTACCCCATCCTCATGGCCGCGGACATTTTGCTCTACGGCTCCAACCTCGTCCCCGTGGGCAAGGATCAGAAACAGCATCTGGAGATCACCCGGGACCTGGCCATCAAGTTCAACAACCAGTACGGAGAAGTGTTCACCATCCCCGAGGGGTACATCCCCGAGACCGTGGCGGTGGTCCCCGGACTGGACGGGCAGAAGATGTCCAAGAGCTACGGCAACACCATCCCCATCTTCGGCAAGGAGAAAGAAATAAAGAAGACGGTCATGAACATCGTCACCGACTGCAAGGGGCTGGAGGAACCCAAGGATCCCGACGCCTGCAACGTCTTTGCCCTCTACAAACTCTTCGCGACGCCGGAGGAAATCGAGGAGATGCGCCGGAACTATCTCGGCGGCAACTACGGCTACGGCCACGCGAAACTGGCCCTCTTCGACAAGATGTGGCATTTCTTCGAGCCCATGCGCCGCCGCCGGGCGGAGCTGGAGGCCGATCCGGGCTATGTCGAGGAGGTCCTGCGCAAAAACGGCGAACGCGCAAGGACCGAGGCCGCGAAAATGATGAAAAAAGTCCGTGCCGCCGTGGGACTGTAAAAGATATCGAAGGGGATCCGAAAGAAAATGGACACTGCGCTTCTGGCCGCCGCCGCGAAGATCAGGATCAATCCCGGCATGATGCCCCTCGACTGGGCCATCGTCATCGGCATGATCACCGTTCTCGTGGGCATTCTGATTTACTGCAACCGCTTCATGCGCAACGCGGCGGACTT
Organism: Lentisphaeria bacterium; assembly: GCA_017450705.1. GTDB lineage: Bacteria > Verrucomicrobiota > Lentisphaeria > Victivallales > Victivallaceae > UBA1784. Next base: position 16,795 of record JAFSTC010000016.1, read on the forward strand.
TCTCGCCGCCAGCCGCTGCGCCGGACGCTACGTGCTGAGCATCGCCGAGGGCGTGGCCGGGTTCGCCGTGGTCAGTTCGGTGGCGACCTTCGAACTCTTCTACGAGGCCGGGTTCACCAGCCAGTGGTGGGCGTTCCTCTCGGCCCCCATCGGCCTCACCCTCTCGCTCCTCGGTTACGTGACCTACCGTTTCCGCGAGACCCGCTGTTTCACGCTGTCGCAGTTCTTCGAGGTGCGGTACAGCCGCAGATTCCGCGTGGCGACCGGCATCATCACGTGGATCTCGGGCATCGTCAACTACGGCATCTTCCCCGCCGTCTCGGTGCGCTTTTTCATGTACTTCTGCCGCTTCCCCAAGACCTTCGACTTCCTCGGCATCTCGTGGGACACCTACGGCGTGCTGCTGGCTTTCGCCATCTCCATCGCCATCTACTTCGCCATCGGCGGCGGGCAGGTCGCCATCATGGTCACCGACTTCATGCAGGGGATCTTCTGCAACATCGCGTTCCTCATCTTCATTTTGTTCATCTTCCGCCTCGGCAGCTGGGACGTTACCGGCGGACTGATCTCCTGGCAGCAGGTGGAGGAGTCCTTGTGCACCATCCCGGGCAAGTCTCAGATCGACCCCTTCAGCACCAACAGGATCGGCGACTTCAGCATCTGGTACTTCCTCATCGGCATCGTGAGTTCCCTCTACGGCCGGGGCTCGTGGCAGGGGGCCATGGGCTACGCCGCGGCGGCGAAGAATCCCCACGAACGCCGCATGGCCGGCATCCTCGGCACCTGGCGCGGCATGGCCCAGGGGCTCATGATCATGCTCTTCCCGCTGGCGGTCATCGTTCTGCTCAAGCACGTGGACTTCTCCGATACGGCGGCCCAGATCAACGCCGTGCTGGATCAGTACAAGAACGATCCCCAGATGTACAAGCAGGCCCGGGTGGCCACGGCCCTCTCCCTCATCATCCCCACCGGACTTCTGGGACTTCTCGTGGCGGTGATGTTCGCCGGCATGCTCAGCACCGACGACACCTACATGCACAGCTGGGGGAGCATCTTCATCCAGGACGTCATCATGCCCTTCCGCAGGAAACCCTTCACGCCGAAACAGCAGATCTGGGCGCTGCGCTTCTCCATCATCTTCGTCGGCGTGTTCGCCTGGTGTTTCAGCTACTTCTTCCGGCAGACGGATTACATCTACATGTTCTTCGCCATCACGGGAGCCATCGTCAGCGGCGCGGGAGCCTCCCTCGTGGGCGGGCTCTACTGGAAACGGGGCGGGCTTCTGGCCGCCTGGGTCAGTTATCTGACCGGCTCCTGTCTGGCCATCACCGGGATCATCCTCCAGCAGGTGTGGTGTTTCCGGGACGGCTCGGGACTGGCCCGGTATCTGTACGACACCTTCCACTGGCAGTGGGTCGCCGACAACATGCAGAAGTTCCCCCTCAACGGCCAGTGGGTCTCCTTCATCTGCATCCTGACCTGCGCCGTGCTGTACGTGACGATCTCGCTCTACGAGCACTACGTTCTCGGCCGCAAGGACTACAACATGGATAAACTGCTCTACCGCGGCAAGTACGACATCGAGAACAAGCACCAGCAGACCGAGGGCGTCGGCTGGTTCGCCCGCAAGTTCGGCATCACCGCCGAGTTCACGCTGGGCGACAAGCTCATCTATTTCTCCACCATCTCCTGGACGCTGATGTGGTTCCTCTTCTTCGCCTGGTTCACGATCCAGCGCTTCACCTTCGGCGTGGACGTCTCCCAGTGGTTCATGCTGTGGCACTTCAAGGTCTTCATCACGCTTATTTTGGGCTTCGGGTGCACGCTGTGGTTCCTCTGCGGCGGCATCAAGGATGTCGCGGGGCTTTTCAAGGCGCTGAAGAGCGTCCGCTCCAACGACGCCGACAACGGCATGGTCGTCTCCGACGCGGAGAAGAGCGACGCCCCGGCCGGGGACGAAAAAGAGGAAAAACGGGCATGAGGACCATGGCGCGCTTCGGCCGTTTCCTCGCGGCGGCTCTGCCCGTCTGCGTTCTTCTGACGGGACTCTGCGGGTGCGCGTCGCCCGAAGAGAAACTGGCCGCAAGCCTCGGACGGGACGCCTTCTGGGAGGGCCGCAACACGGCCCGGCAGTACATGACCGACCGCATCATTGCCCCGGAAACGCAGCGGCTGCTCCGGGACCTTTCGGCCCCCGAAAAGAGCCGGAGAGAGGAGGCTGCGGAAAAGCTCTCCCGGCTCCGGGACCTCATCGAATTCGGCCGCAAGTGGGACGTGCCGCCGCTGGAGCTCAATCCCTCCCTTGCGGCCCAGCCCCCCGTCATCGACGGCAGGATCGGCCGCGACGAGTGGAAGGGGACCATGGAGATCACCGGCTCCTGCCGGGCGGGACGGCGCCGCCGCAACTTCGACGGCTCCCGGATGCTTTTCAAGTACGACAATAAAAACCTCTATCTGGCGGGCCACTTCCCCCTGACGCCGGACGCTTCAGGCAAGCGGCGTTTCACCAAAGACGACCACGTGCTGGTCTACTTCGATCTGCCGGGAGAAAATGCGCGGTACATGGAGTGCATCATCTCCCCCTCGAAGGACGGGCTGGCCGCGGCCATTCCGTGGGTCTACTGCGGCAACGGCGGCCGGGAGCAGCTGGCTTTTTCCCGGGACGGCGACAAGATCAGAGCCGTCACCTCCGGGACGCCCTACGGATATGCCTTCGAGATGTCGATCCCCCGTTCCCTGCTGGGAACGGACCGGAACGGCTGCTGCCGGGTGGGGGTGCTGCGCTGGGACACGATACTCAACGACTACCGCGTGCCCGTGCCCATTCCGTACAGCGGGCACGACATCTTCAACCGCATCAGCCTGCGGCTGCCGAAGGCTCAGTAGCGGTAGGACTCCAGCTTCGAGTACATGAAGCTGCGCACCAGACGTCCGGCGGGATCCGCGCCTCCTCGGCCCGGCTCCACGGCGTTGATGTAGATCGTCCGGTCCACCTGACCGTCGGCCAGCATGGTGTAGGTGGCCGTCGCGCCGAAATAGTTGTGGATGCTCAGCCAGTTCTTTTCGAAATCCTCCGGAGTCCTCGCGTTGTTCAGACCGACGGCGAGGAGCTTCATGGCGTCGTAGCTCATGGTCTCGCTGCTGCCGGGATCGTGGAAGAATTTCTGCCTGAAGCCCGCGCGGAAATCCTTGAACTCCTCGGTGGGGTTCTCCGGCGAGAAGAAGGAGACGTAGAGACAGTCGCCGAAGTCGGAGGCCCCCGCAAGTCCCCTGAAGAACGCGGGTTCATCCCATGAATCCAGTCCGCAGACGGTCCCCGTGTATCCGCTGGCGCGCAGGGTGCGGACGATCTTCGCCGCCAGTTCCCCCCGGGCCGAAACGACGATCGCCTGAGGACCGGTGATCAGGGCCGCCTTGACGGCGTCGGCATAGTCGTCGCCCTTGTACTCCGGCATGATCGTGACAGTCCCGCCCAGATCGCGGAAGGCCTGCGCCGTCGCGCCGGAGGTGTTCCTCTCATAGGTCGCCGAGGGCGTCGTATCGATCAGCACGCTGATGCGGACCAGCTGCCGCCAGTACCAGAGATAGGCGGCCAAGGCCTCGCCCTGCTGCTTGTCGGTGAAGGCGTTGCGCCGCATGAAACGGCTGGTTCCCGCCGTGGCGTCCGACGTGGCCATGGGGACCACGGCGGGGATGCGGTGCTTCGCCGCCAGAGGGACCATCGCCTCGGCCTCTTCGGTGGCGTACCCGGCGATCATGCCGTTGGCCCCGGCGGCCACCGCCGCTTCGAAGGCGTCGGCTGCGCCCCGGGCCGTGCTGCCGGAGTCGAAGGGCAGCAGTTTGACCTGGCGGCGGCTGATGCCCCGGTGGTGGTTGAGTTCCTCCTCGGCATATCTCAAGCCGTTGAGCATGCGCTGACCGTGGGCCTGGAATTTTCCCGAGAGGGGCAGCACGGCGCCGACGATGACGGGACCGTCCAGCCGTTCGCTGTTGCAAAGCAGTTCCTCCTCGGCGCATCCGGGGAGCACCGCCGCGCAGACGAGCGCGCCGAAGAGCGCCGCGGATGTTTTCAGAAATCTTTTCATTCTTCCTCCTCCTCCGCATCGGCCGCGGAGCCGATGGCTTTCAGTTTGGGGTCGCCCGGCATGATGCCCCGCTCGGTGGCCCGGATGAAGTCCGCGAAGTGACTGATGTCCGGATTGCCCGGATTTTCCGCGAGGATCTCCTCCAGCGCGTTGGCCGAATTCAGTCCGCGGAAGAAAAAAGTCTTCACCGCTTTGCGGATGGCGAAGCGTCTGGCGTTGTCGAAGCCCGCCCGGCGCAGCCCCACGACGTTGGGACCGCAGATGCACTCGTTTTCGGCCAGCATGCAGAAGGGGGGGATATCCTGCCGGATGATGGTGCGTCCGCCCACCATGGCCAGAGCGCCGATGCGGCAGAACTGGTGGACAAGCACGTAGCCGGAGATCACCGCGCCGTCCTCGACGATCACGTGACCGGAGAAGGCCGTCTGGTTCGCCGCCGTGACCCGGCTGCCGATGCGGGCGTCGTGGCCCACGTGGACGAAAGCCATGAGGAGCGTGTCGTCCCCCACGGAGGTGAGCCGCCCTTCGAAGGGGGAGCGGTGGATCGTCACGTATTCCCGGATCGTCGTCCGGCTGCCGATGACCGTGGGCGCCGGGGTGTCCGGAACGAAGCGGTGGTCCTGGGGGTCGTCGCCCACCAGAGCCCCGAAATAGATCCGGGTCTGCGCTCCGATGGTGGTCCAGCGGCCTATTTTGACGTGGGCGTCGATCCAGCACCCGTCGCCGATGACGCAATCGGGTTCGACGATGCTGTAGGGACCGATGTGGACGTCCTTGCCTATTTTGACGCCGGGGGAAACGACTGCCGTCGGATGTATGGCCATGGCTTGCTCCGCTTTTCTTTTTTCAGGAGACGACCGTCCCGCGGGAGGTGTCGCCCGCGAGAACGCCCTCCAGCGCCCCGGGTTCCGCGAAGTTGAAGACGATGATGGGCAGTCCGTTGTCGCGGCAGAGCGAGAAGGCCGCCGCGTCCATCACCTTGAGATCCAGCTCCAGGGCCTTGTCGAAGGAGAGGCTGTCGAACCTCACTGCGTTCGGATCCTTGCGGGGATCGGCGGAGTACACGCCGTCGACCTTGGTGGCCTTGAGCACGGCGTCGCATTCGATCTCGATGGCCCGCAGCGCGGCGGCGGTGTCGGTGGTGAAGTAGGGATTGCCCGTACCGCCGGCGAAAATGACCAGCTGTCCCGCGGCCAGAGCCTTGCGGGCGGTCTCGCAGTCGTACCGGGGCATGACGCCCTCCACGCCGAAGGCGCTCTGGATGATCGAACTCACGCCGGCCATGCGGAAATGCTCCTGGAGCGCCAGCGCGTTCATCATCGTGGCCAGCATGCCCATGTGGTCGGCCCTCACACGGTCCATGCCGCCGCTGCTCCCGGCCAGGCCGCGCCACAGATTGCCCGCGCCCACGACCAGCGCGATCTCGATCCCCTCGTTGAGGACGCCGCGGATGCGCGCGACGATGGCGTCGATGGCCTCGGCCTTGTAGCCGTGCTCCAGATCTCCCTTCAGCGCTTCGCCGCTGAGCTTCAGAAGAACGCGGTTGTAACGGAATCGGCTCATTTTGCTTCCCTTCCCGAAAAAATTTTCACTGTCCGCACTGTGTTCGAATCAAATATAGCACCGAAACCCTCTTTTCGCAACACCCGTTTCCCGGGAAAGGCGCGGCCCGGCCGCCGTCCGCGTTTCTCCGCGATCGTCCGCGCCGCTCCCCGGGTGAAAAAAATTTCGAAAAAATCGGAACGGCTATTGACACCGCCCCGTTTACGATGTATCATAAAAGCGGAACGATATATAACAAAAAAGGAAAATTCCCGATCATGAAGAAAAACGCATTTTGCCTTCCGCTCCTGATTTTTTTCGCTCTTTTCGAGGCGCGGGCCTTCGATTTCGCGCAGAATGGCGGGACTTTCACCGTCTCCGGCAAAAGGATCGAGCTCACCGTGCGCGACGCCGCGGTCGTCGGCGTCGTCAACAAAGAAAACAAATTCAAGCTCACCTCTCCCGAAAACACGGTCGATATGTACGTCTCGGGATTGGGCAACATGACCGGCAACGCCAAAGAGCTCTCCCGAACCCACTTCCCCTGGGGTGAACCCGTCATCAAGCAGAACAGAAAGCGCCAGAAGTCCCCCGTCTACGGCAAACCCTGCGCGCAGAGCAAGATCGAAGTCAAAAAGGGAAATGACGGCGTCTCCGTCACCTGGAGAGGGCTGGACTTC